>CAADGG010000063.1 GCA_900696485.1 uncultured Pseudomonadota bacterium | reverse complement strand
GGAGCTACGGAGCTACGGGGTCTCGGGGGCCACGGAGCCCTGTCGTCACAGAGTCCTGGGAGGTTGGCATGCCCGCGTTCGAGATCTCTGCGCTCGGCCCGCTCGGCTGGTTCGCGATCGGCGCCATCGCCGTCGTGACGATCGCGTGGCTGTCGGTCTCGTTCCAGCGCCCGGGCCCGGCGCGCAACACGATGGCCTGGCTCGGGACGGCCGGCTTCTACGGCGCGCTGCTCAGCCTGTTCGTGCATCTCGTCCGCCGTTCGCTCGACGACGGTTCGACGGCCGGTCTGATCGGGTTCGGCTTCCTCGCGACGGTGTTCGGCCTCGGCCTCGTCGTCGCGATCACGCGCACCGTCGGATCGCGACGCAGCCTCGCCGACCGCGAAGCCAGCGCCACGAACTGAGCCGCCTCCTCCCGGCTCTAGCACCGACCATCATCGCCGGCCATCGTCACCGCTCATCATCGCCGACCATCATCACCGATAATCATATGACCGGGGCAATGCCGCGCGGGAATCGGCTACGCGGTCCGCTTGCTCGGTTCCCACACCGAGAGGAGTCATCTCCTCCACCCGCAGATGCACCACGCCGTCACGGTTCTCGAGCCGCCCCGCGATCTCGACGAGCAGCGCCGTGTGCAGCGTTGCTCGAAAGCGCCGATAACAGGGCGGCGTCAGGACGGCGTTCGACGTGCCGGTCTCGTCCTCGAGCGTGAGGAAGCACATGCCGCGGGCCGAGCCGGGGCGCTGTCGGACGATCACGTGGCCAGCCGTGCGGACGCGGCAGCCATCCGGCGCGTTGCGCAGTTCCGCGGCGGACCGCACGCCGCGCGCACGCAGCGCCGCCCGCAGATGCGCGACGACGTGCGGGCCGGTCGAGATGCCGCTCGCACGGTAGTCCGCGAGGGTCGCCTCGAGCGGCGACATCTCCGGCAGCGGCGAACTCGGCCCGCTCGGTCCGCTCGGCGAGCTTGGCGCACTCGGCGAAGTTGGCGCGCTCGGCGCGCAGGCCGGGGTCGAGCCGTCTGTCGACGCAACCGACGCAACCGACGCAACCGACGTGGCCGACTCCTCTGACCCGGCGTTCGGCGGCGTGCCGGCGAACAGCGAGCGCGGATCCTGCTCGAGCGCGGAGACCTGCCACAGCGCGGCGCGCCGCGTCCGGGCCGCCGGGTCGATGCTGGCCAGTGCGCCGAGTTCGGCGAGCGCGAGCAACTCCTCGCGCGCCAACGCCGCACGCTGCGCGAGATCGGCGACGTGCGCGAAGGCGCGTTCGGCACGCGCCTGCTCGAGCCGGCGCGCGCTCTCCTCGCGCAGCCCGCGAACGAAGCGCAGCGGCAGCCGCACCGCGAGCGAACGGCCGTCCGAACCGTCGCCCGAACCGTCACCCGAGCGGGTCCGCTCGAGCGTGCAGCGCCAGCCCGACCGCGCGACGTCGATCGGGCGGACCACGACGTCGTGGCGCTGGGCGTCCTGCACCAGCGACGCCGGCGCGTAGAAGCCCATCGGCCATGCGTCGAGCAGGCCGGCGAGGAACGCCGCCGGGTGGTGCTGCTTGAGCCAGGCCGACGCCCACGCGATGCCGGCAAAGCTCGCCGCGTGCGATTCCGGAAAGCCGTACAGCGCGAACGACGTGATGCCGCGCACGATGTCGTCCTGCGCCGCGCCGTCGAGTCCGCGCGCGGTCATGCCCTCGCGCAGCCGCTGCTCGAGCCGCTCCATGCGCTCGCGCGAGCGCTTGGCGCCCATCGCCCGGCGCAGCTCCTCCGCCTCGCCGCCGCTGAAGCCGGCCGCCGTCATCGCGATCCGCAGTAGCTGCTCCTGGAACAGCGGCACTCCGAGCGTGCGGCGCAGGATCGGCTCGAGCGACGGATGCGGATAGCAGACCGGCTCGCGTCCGGTGCGCCGCGCCAGGTACGGATGCACCAGCTTGCCGACGATCGGCCCGGGCCGGATGATCGCGATCTCGACGACCAGATCGTAGAAGCAGGCCGGCTTCATGCGCGGCAGCGTCGCCATCTGCGCGCGGCTCTCGATCTGGAACGTGCCCATCGTGTCGGCGCACTGGATCATCGCCCAGGTGGCGGGGTCGTCGGCCGGCAGCCGGGCGAGGTCGATCGCGAGCCCCTCGTGCGTGCGCACCAGCTCGATGGTGCGCTCGAGCGCATTCAGCATGCCGAGGCCGAGCAGGTCGATCTTGATGATGCCGAGGTCCGCGCAGTCCTCTTTGTCCCACTGGAGTACGTGCCGGCCCGGCATCGCGGCCGGCTCGATCGGCACCACGTCGTCGAGTCGGCCGGCGGCGATGACGACGCCGCCGGAGTGTTGCCCGAGATGGCGCGGCAACCCGCGCACGCGGTCCACCAGCGCCAGCAGCGCGCGCACGCGCGGCGCGCCGGGATCGACGCCGCCCTGGCGCAGCAGCGCCTGGGTGCCGTCGAGGTCCTCGCGGTGGTCGAGCGTGTGGAGCAGCTTCGCAAGCCGGTGGATCGTGTCCGGCTCGAGGTCGAGCACCTTGCCGAGTTCGCGCACGGCGAGCCGCGTACGCCACGTGATGACGTTCGCCGTCATCGCGGCGCCGGTGCCGATGGTGGGCGAAGATCCGGCCAGCAGACCTGCCGACTGACCTGCCGGCGGTGCGCCCGTGTTCGTACCGGGCCCATAGCGTGTGAACACGTACTGGATCACCGACTCCCGCTGCGCGCCCGACGGTAGATCGATGTCGATGTCCGGCCATTCGCCGCGCTCTTCGGAGAGGAAACGCTCGAACAGCAGCTCCATGCCGACGGGATCGACGGCGGTGATGCCGAGCGCATAGCAGACGGCGCTGTTGGCGGCGGAGCCGCGCCCCTGCGCGAGCATGCCGCGCGTGCGGGCGAAGCGCACGATGTCCTCGACGATCAGGAAGTAGCCGGCGAGGCCGAGCTTGCCGATCACCGCCAGTTCGTGCTCGAGCTGGCGGCGCACACGGGCGCGTAGCGGATGCCCGTAGCGGCCGCGTGCGCCGGCGAACGTGAGCGCGCGCAGATGCTGCTGCTGCGAGACACCGCCTGGGGTCGGAAAGGTCGGGAAGCGGTAGCCGAGATCGCCGAGCCGGAACGTGCAGCGCTCGGCGAACGCACGCGTGGCGCGCAGCCGCTCCGGATGGTCGGCGAACAGCCGCGCCATCTCGGCCGGTGTCTTCAGGTGCCGCTCGGCGTTCGGCGCGAGCCGGCGTCCGGCGCCATCGAGGGAGGTCTTCTCGTGCAGGCAGGTGAGGACGTCGAGCAGCGGGCGGTCCGACGCCTGCGCGTGCCGGACGTCGTTGCTGGCGAGCACCGTCACGCCGTGCGCCTCGGCCAGCGCCGCCGCGCGCCGCGCGGCGGCCTCGAGCGGCCGGTCGAGATGGCGTGAGACATCGACGCCACAGCGCGCGGCGCCGAACAGCGCGTGCACGCGATCGAGCGCCGCGACACGCAGCGACGCATCGCCGCGCAACAGCGCCACCAGATCCCCGGCGTGCTCCTCGAGTTCGTTCCACGTGACGAAGCACGGTGCGTGCTTGCCGCCCTTCGCGTGCGCGACGGTCAGCAGCCGCGAAAGATGCCGATACCCGCGCGGTGTCTCGACCAGCAGCAGCAGCTCCGCCCCGCTGGCCGCTCCGCCGGCCGTTCTGTCCGCTGGCCTGTCAGCCGCCCCACCGACTGCCCCACCGACCGTCGGACCGTCCGGCCGGTCGGCGACCCGGATGCGTGCGCCGACGATCGCGTCGAGCCCGGCGGCCTGCGCGGCCTGATGGAAGCGCGGAATCCCGTACAGGCCGCCCTGATCGGCGAGCGCGAGCGCGCGATGCCCCGTCCGGACGGCCCGCTCCGCCAGATCCTCGGGGTTCGACGCGCCGGCCAGGAACGAGAAAGCGCTCGCGCAGCGCAGCTCGACGTAGTCGGCGGAATCAGCGGAGCCGGCAGAGTCGGCGGAGCGGGGAGGGGGCATGGCGGGAGTTTCGCCAGAGTTTCGCCAGAAGGCAATGCGCCCCGCCCGGCCGCCGTTCCTGGTCTCCGGGCTTCCGTCATTCCCGCAGCTGCTGATACGCGCGCTGGATCTGCTGGGTCTTCTCGTGCGCCAGCTTCTGCAGCTCCTCGCCGAGGTGCGCGACCTTGTCCGGATGGTACTCGTGCATCCGCGCCCGGTAGGCGGACTGGATGGCCTCGCGAGACGCCGAGGGTGCAATCCCGAGGACGGCGTACGGATCGAGCGCCTTCGCGTCCCGCGGCCCGGCCGCCGCCGACTCGCGCCGGTGCCGTGCCTCGTGCTGCGCCTCGTGCCCGGCCTCGGCTCCGCCTTCGTGCCCGGCGGCGGACGCTTGCTTCGTACGACTCCGGTACACCCACGCGAGCCATGCCACCAGCAACACGTCGTCGATGCGTCCGGGCAGGCCGAGGACGTCGGGAAGCAGGTCGTACGGAAACAGGAAGTAGACGATCGCGGCGAGGATCAGCCACTTCTTCAGCGCCCTGGGATCCGTTCGCTCGGCCATCGCGAGGAGCCTAGCACCGGGTCGCTCCCAGTCCGGTGTACCGATGTGCCGATGTGCGATGTACCCCTGGGCGATCGGCGGCCGTTCGGCTTCGGCCGTCCCCGTCGTGGAAGGCCGTCGCCGGGCCGAGTAGGATTCGCGGCATGGCATCGATCTCGATCGTCGGGGGCGGGATCGCGGGGCTCACCTGTGCGTGGCGGCTCCAGCGCGCCGGGCACGACGTCGAGGTGCTGGAGCGCGAGGCGACGCCCGGCGGGCGGATGCGCAGCGAGCGGGTGACGACGCCGCGCGGCGCGTTCGTCGTGGACCGCGGCGCGCAGTTCGTTGCAAGCGGCTACACCAATCTGCGAAGCGTCGCCGAGGCGCTCGGCCTCTCGTCGCGCCTGCAGCGGATCCACCCCGCGCACAATGCGATCCTGCGCGCGGGCCGATGGCACGCCGGCGACTACGAGTCGCTGGCGGCGTTCCTGCGCTCGGATCTGTTGTCGCTGCGCACCAAAGCCCGGCTGCCGCGCCTGCTGTTCGAGCTGTGGCGCGGCCGGCGCGAGCTCGATCCGTATCACCCGGAGCGCGCGGCAGCGCTCGATCGCGAGGACATGAGCGCCTATCTGCGCCGCGTCGTCGGCGAAGAGGCGGCCGAGTTCCTGTTCGCGCCGGCCTTCTCGTCGACGTTCGACAGCGAGCCCGAGGAACTCTCCGGGACCTTCGCGCTGCTGGCGATGCGCTTCGTGCTGTCGGGCTTCCGACTCGAGGCGTTCGACGGCGGACTCGGGCTGCTGCCGCGGACGTTGGCTGAGCAGGTGCCGGTCCGCACCGGCTGCGAGGTGATGGCGGTCGAGACCGGCGACGGCGGCGCGCGCATCACGTATCGAAGCGCCGGCAGCGGTCGCGAGAGCCGCGTGCTGGCCGATGCCGCCGTCGTGGCGCTGCCGGGCAGCCTGGTTTCCGGCGTGTGCGCGACGCTGACGCCGGAGGAGCGGTCGTTCTTCTCCTCGGTCCGCTACGGACGCGGCATCCTGTGCTTCCTGATGACGGACCGCGCCCCGGCGACGATCCCGGGCTACGGCGTGGCGTTCCCGCGCCGCGAGCACGCAGAGCACGGTGGCCTCGGGCTCTACGGCCTGGCGGTCGACCACGCCAAGCGCGGCGTCGCGCCGGCCGGCGCCGGTCTCTTCAATGTGTCGTTGACGGCGGCGGCGGCGGCGCAGCACTGGGACGCACCGGACGACGCGATCGTCGCGTTCGTGCTCGCCGCGCTCGCGCGCACACCGGTCGGGCGGATCGAACCGATCGCCCACGCGGTCCATCGCTGGGACCCGATGCTGCCGCAGTTCTACGCCGGCTATCTGCCGCGCCTCGCCCGCTTCGGCGCACGCCGGGAGCGCTCGCCGCGGCTCGCCTTCGCCGGCGACTACCTGATCGGGCCGTACACCGAGATGGCGTTGACGTCCGGCATGCGCGCGGCGACCGACGCGGTCCGCTGGCTCGACTAGCCAGAAGTCTCCGCGCTTCCGATCAGCGCTCGGTGCCGGCCGGCTTCCGCCACCGCCACTCGATCCAGGCCGGCAACACGAGCAGGTTGCAGGCCATCGTGATCGCCATGCCGAGCGCCAACAGCAGGCCGAGGCTCGCGATGCCGCGATGGCGCGAGAAGGCCAGCGTGCCGAAGCTCGCCATCGTCGTCGCGAAGCTGAAGAAGACCGCACGCGCGGTCGTCGAGCCGAGCAGCGAGACCTCGTCGAGGGCGCCCCGGAGCGCCTGATCCGCACGCGCCCGGTGCACCAGGTGGATGCCGCTGTCGACGCCGATGCCGAGTAGCAGCGGCAGCACGATGACGTTGACGAAGTTGAAGGCGAGGCCGAGCAGCACCATCGTCGCGGCCACCAGCAGGCCGGCGAGCAGCAGCGGCAGCAGCACCAGTCCGACGTCGCCCGGTCGCCGCCACAGCGCGAGGACGAGCAGGGCGATCAGCACGCTTGCGGCGAGCAGCGCCTCGACGAGCGAGCGCGAGATCACGCGTCCGAAGCCGACGAGATCGATCGGCATCCCGGTGGCCTCGGGGGCGACGCTCTGGACGGCGTCGGCGAAGCGCGCGAGGGCGCCGGGATCACGCAGATCCTCGCTCGGGAAGACCTGGATCCGCGCGCGGCCGTCGCGGGCCAGCATGCGCGCCCGGACCTCGTGCGGCAGGTCCGCAGCGGTCACCGGCTCGGGCTCGAGCGCGGCGCGCAGGCGATCGATCTGTCTCGGCAGCGCGCCGAGCAGCGTGGCCTCGAGACGTGCGAGTTCGGGGGCGGGATCGGGATCGCGCGCGCTACGTGCGAGGAACTCGCCGAGTTCGGCGCGCAGCTTCCGCGCGCTGGCGCCGAGCGGGGTCGGATCCGCGACGAGCCACTCGGCGTCGAGTGCTTCGTACAGCTCGCGCAGCGCTGCCACCTGTTCGTGCGGATCGACCGCCCGCGGTGGCAAGGCTCCGCCGGGCGCGCTGATCGGATCGATCAGCAGCACGATGTCGGCGAGCAGCGCGCGCTTCACGTCCTGCTCGGCCGGCACGTAGTCGGCGAACGTGACGGTTCGCGCGACGCCGGGGACGGCCCGCAGCTGCGTCGCGAGCTCCTCGGCACTGGCGAGATCCGGCGCGAGGACGTCGGCATACCACGGCGTCGCCGCGCCGCCGCCGGCGACGAGATCGCGAAACGTCTGGACGGATTCGGTCTCCGGGTTGCGGAGGTCGACGACGTTGGGATCGAAGCGCAGCGCCGGCAGCGCGAACAGGGCGGCCACGGCCGCCACGGCGGCGGTGCGGCGCACGGCGGCCGGGTGCCGTGCGAGGTGGCGGGACCACGCGGCGGGGAGCCGCAGCCCGTCACGGACTTCGGCATCCGGCGGCGGCTCGAGCCACGACGAGAGCAGCGCCGGCAGGAACGTGAGGGTGTGGAACAGGATCACCAGCATGCCGCTGCCGGCGATCAGGCCGAGCTCGGCGACGCCGAGGTAATCGGTCGGCAGGAAGGCGTAGAAGCCGATCGAGGTCGTGAGCGCGCACAGCGCGAGGGAACTCCCGGACAGGCGCGTCGCTCCGCGCAGCGCCGCTCGGTGCGCGATGCCGCGGCGGCGCTGCTCGCCGTAGTGCATCAGCAGGTGGATCGCGAAGTCGATGCCGAGCCCGATGTACAGTACGGCGAAGGTCAGCGACACCAGGTTGAGATGGCCGACGGTGAGCGAGGCCAGTGCGGTCGTCCACACGAGGCCCGCCAGCAGCGTGGCCAGCGCGGCGAGCAGCAGTCGCCACGAGTGCAGCGCCAGCCACAGGACGCCCGCGACGATCGCGAACGAGACGAGTCCGAGGACGCCGACGTCCCACACGAGGGCGAGCATCTCCTCGTGATTGAGGGCGGGATTCCCGGTGATGCGGACACGGACTCCGGGTGAGCTCGTGTCGGCGGCGATCTCGCGCAGTGCCGCCATCGGCTCGGCGGCCGGCAGCACGGAGTCGAAGTCGAGCACCGGCTCGACGACCAGCACTTCCCGGGTCCGGGTCTCGAGCGCGGAGCCGCGCAGCAGCAACTCATCCCACGAGACCACGACGGGATACTCCTCGTACACCGTGACGGTGGCGTGCGAGATCCGGTCGAGTACGGCGGTCCAGGTGTCGGGATCGGTCGCCGCCGGATCGAAGCGCTCGAGGCCCGCCTGCACGAACGACGTCAGCGTTGCGATCGTCGGCTCACGCTCGAGCGCGACCAGGAACGGCTGGACCTCGGCGATCTGGTCGCCGAGCACCTCGAGCTCTTCCGGCGAGCGATACAGCAGACCGTTGCGTTCGAAGAACGCGCCGCTGCCGGGCCGGAAGACGTCGCGGAAGAGCTCGGGCCGCGACGCCAGCCGGGGCGCCAGCGCGTCGGCGGCCCGGCGCGTGGCGGCCGGCGTCGGGCCGTCGATGACGACCAGCAGCGCGTTGGTGAGGTTCGGGAAGAGCCGGGCGAACTCGTCGTGGCGCTGCCGTACCGGCAGGTCCTCGCCGAGCAGGCGGATGTTGTCCGAGTTGACGCCGAGATGCGTCGCGGCCCAGCCGAGTGACAGCATCGTCACTGCGAGCACGCTCCAGACCACGAGCCGCGCATGCCGCTCGACGAGGCCCACCCAGGCGTCCAGCGCGGCGTCGAGGCGTGCTTCGGCGCGGTGCGGCGCGGCGTCTCCCGGCATCCGTTTCCTCCGAGCGCCGAACGTAGCGGCTCTTCCCGGTGGTGTCGGTGGTGCCGGTGGTGCGTCAGCCCTCGCGGATCGTCTTCGCGATGCAGAACGCGGCGAGCCCGATGACGACGCTCCACGCCACGCCGAGGAAGATCCAGCCGGCGATCGTCACGTGTCGTCCCCCGCACCGTTCCGGGTGCGCCGGCGCAGCCCGTAGTGAATGGCGACGCAGAAGCCGCCCAGCAGGGCGACCATCATCGCCCACGAGCCGAGCACGTAGGGGCGGTCCTCGGCGGTGAGCCCGTCGAGAGACAACGCCGGCACCAGCTCAGTGGCCGTCCACGAGAGCAGGATTGCGCCGAGGCCGAGCGGCGTCACCCAGGCGATCACGAACCGGAACACGCGCGGCACGGTGATCCGGGCCCCGTGCGTGATCTCCCGCCAACCGCTCTCGATGCCGAGGATCCGGGTGAAGATCAGGATCTCGAGAAAGCCGAAGACCAGCAGGCCGAAGCTGCCGGCCCAGAAGTCGAGCTGGTCGAGGAAGCCATGCTGCAAGAAGAAGATCACCGGCTGTGTGCCGACGAACAGCAGCACGCCGGTCAGCAGGACCGCACGCGGGCGCGGCAGCCCGAAATCCTCGCGTAGCATCGCGATCAGCGGCTGCAGCAGGGCCACCGCCGACGTGAGGCCGGCGAAGAACAGCAGGCCGAACCACAGCGTGCCGAACACGCGGCCGCCCGGGAGCTGCTCGAGCACCAGCGGCATCGTCTGGAAGCCGAGGTCGAAGGAGCCGGCCGCGGCGATCTCGTGCGACGCGACGACGCCGAAGAACACGACCGACGCCGTCAGTGCGATCGTCCCGCCGAGCACGACCTCGGCCACCTCGTTGAGGCTCGCCGTCGCGAGTCCCGTGAGCGCGACGTCGTCGTCCGGCCCGATGTACGACGCATAGGTGTGGATGATGCCCCAGCCGACCGACAGCGTGAAGAAGATCTGGCCGGCGGCCGCGAGCCACACCGATGGCTTCCGCAGCGCCGAGAAATCCGGGTTCCAGACGAAGCCGAGGCCGGAGAGCACGGTCTGGTCCGGACCTCCGCCGGGCGGCGGGTCCAGCGTCAGCACGCGGACCACCAGCACGACGGCGAACACGAACAGCAGCGGCATTGCGAACAGCGCCAGGCGCTCGATGCCGCGCGCGACACCGCCGAGCAGGATCGCGATGTTGACGACGAAGGTGACCGCGAAGAACAGATACGCCGGGGCGAGACCGGAGAAGTATTCGTTGCGCTCGCTGCCCTGGAAGCCGGCCAGGAAGCGCCCGATCTCGGCCGGCGTGTCGAGATCGAAGTACGCGCCGGTCGCCGAGAAGAACGAGAAGGCGAGGCACCAGGACGTGACGTAGGCGTAGTAGCAGCAGATCGTGAACGGGATGAACAGGCCCAGTGCCCCGATGAACTTGGCGGCGGGGTGGCGCCACAACAGGTCGAACATGCTGGCGGTGTGGCCGCGCCCGTGGCGACCACCGAAGCGGCCGATCGAGCACTCGACCCACATCAGCGGAATTCCGATCGCCAGCAGGCAGATGAAGTACGGGATCAGGAACGCGCCGCCGCCGTTGAGCGCCGCCTGCCGCGGGAAACGCAGGAAGTTGCCGAGCCCGATGGCATTGCCGGCCAGCGCGAGCACGAGCCCGAGCTTCGTCGCCCAACGCTCCCGGCTGGTTCCACGGAGGCTGGTCGGACGGACCTTCGGCACCCCTCATCCCCCTGCGCCATCGGGTACCACGTCCGCTGGGTCGTGGCTACCATCGTTTTTCGCATGCCCCGGATCCTGCCGCGCTCCGCCATCACTCTCGCGCTGTGGATCGCCGTTGCCCTGCTCGGCGCCGGCTCGCTCGCCGTGGTGGCGACGACACGCGGCGAAGCGCTGTCGAGCACGTGGTTCCTGGTCGCCGCGCTGTGCAGCTACGCGATCGGCTATCGCTTCTATTCGGCCTTCCTGGCGGCCCGCGTGCTGATGATCGACGATGCGCGGCGCACGCCGGCCCACCGTCTGCGCGATGACCGCGACTTCCTCCCGACCCACCGCTGGGTGGTGTTCGGCCACCACTTCGCGGCGATCTCCGGCCCCGGTCCGCTGGTCGGACCGATCCTGGCCGCCCAGTTCGGCTATCTGCCCGGCACGCTTTACATCCTGATCGGCGTGGTGCTCGGCGGCGCCGTCCAGGACTTCACCGTGCTGGTCGGGTCGATGCGCCGGAACGGCCGCTCGCTGGGCCAGATCGTGCGCGACGAGATCGGGCCGGTGGGCGGCGCCGCGGCCTTGGTGGGCGTGCTGGCGATCATGATCATCCTGATCGCCGTGCTCGGGCTGGTGGTCGTGAACGCGATGTTCGGCAGCCCGTGGGCCACGTCCACGATCGCCGCGACGATCCCGATCGCGATGGCGATGGGGCTCTACATGACCCGGCTGCGCCCCGGTCGTGTGCTCGAGGCGACGGCCGGCGGCATCGCGCTGGTGCTGCTGTCGGTGTGGGGCGGCGGCGTCGTCCAGCAGACGGCGTGGCTGCGGCCGTTCTTCGACCTCGACCGCGAGTCGCTCGCGTTCGCGATCATGGCCTATGGCTTCGCCGCCGCCGTGCTGCCGGTGTGGATCCTGATGGCGCCGCGCGACTACCTCTCCGCGTTCATCAAGATCGGCACGGTGATCCTGCTGGCGCTCGGGATCCTGTGGGCGCAGCCGGACGTGAAGCTGCCGGCGCTGACGCGCTTCATCGACGGTAGCGGGCCGATCTTCGCCGGGAGCCTGTTCCCATTCGCGTTCATCACGATCGCGTGCGGGGCTGTCTCCGGCTTCCACGCGCTGATCGCGAGCGGCACGACGCCGAAGCTGCTCGATCGCGAGAGCGATGCGCGCATCGTCGGTTACGGCGCGATGCTGATGGAGTCGTTCGTCGCGATCATGGCGCTGCTGTCGGCGGCCGTGATGGATCCCGGCTTCTACTTCGCGATCAACGCGCCGACCGCGGCGCTCGGCGGCAGCGTCGAGACCGCCGCCGCGGCCATCCGAGGCTGGGGCTTTGCGTTCGATCCAGCCGCGTTCGAGGTGCTGACGGCGCAGGTCGGCGAGTCGACGCTGCTCTCGCGTACCGGCGGCGCGCCGAGCTTCGCCGTCGGCATGGCGGAGATCTTTGCGAGCGTGCTGGGCGGCCCGACCATGAAGGCGCTCTGGTACCACTTCGCGATCATGTTCGAGGCGTTCTTCATCCTGACGACGCTCGACACCGGCACGCGCGTCGGGCGCTTCATGCTGCAAGACCTGCTCGGCAACGTCTGGAAGCCGCTCGGCCGCACGGAGTCCCTGGCGGCGACGGTGCTGTCCTCCGGCGCGATCGTCGCGGCATGGGGGTATTTCCTGTACCAAGGCGTCGTCGATCCGCTGGGCGGCATCAACTCGCTGTGGCCGCTGTTCGGGATCGGCAACCAGTTGCTGGCGGCGACGGCGCTCGCGGCGACGACGACGATCCTGGTGAAGGTCGGGCGCGCACGCTTCGCGTTCGTCACCGGGCTTCCGCTGCTGTGGCTGTTGAGCGTGACGATGACGGCGGGTTGGCAGAAGCTCTTCCACCCGGACCGGCGCATCGGCTTCCTCGCGCAGGCCGACGCGCTCGCCGCCGAACTCGCGGCGGGCCGCGTGGCCGCCGAGCAGATCGCCGCGACCCAGAGTGTGATCTTCAACAATCGCCTCGATGCCGCGGCGACTGCGCTCTTCATGGTGCTGGTCGCCGTCGTCGTGATCGACGCGGCTCGCGTCTGGTGGCGTGAGCGACACGCCACGGAGAGGGTGCACGGGCTGGCGCCGACGTCAGCCGAGGAGGCCGGCGGATGAATCGACGACACCGACTGCGGGCGGCGCTGCAGAGACTCGGGCGCGGTCTCGGCGACTTCTTGCGCGGCTTCGCCGGCCTGCCCGGGACCCCCGGCGCGCCGCCGAGCGCCGAACTGCGCGACGCCACGACGGCGCGCCGCGCGCTCGAGGAGCGCGCCGCGCAGCGGCGCAACTGCTGCTGACGTGCCGGCGAAGAAGATCCGCGCAAGTCGCTTCGCCGATCGCTTCCGGGTGACGAAGCCGAAGAGCTTCCGGTTGTCGCAGATCGATCCGGCCGACACCTGGCGGCTGCGTTCCCGGCAGCAGGCCGGCGAGCTGCTGCAGCGAGGCATCGAGCGGCTCACCGAACTCCAGGAGATGCTCTACGCGCAGGATCGCTGGTCCGTATTGCTGATCTTCCAGGCGATGGACGCCGCCGGCAAGGACTCGACGATCAAGCACGTGATGTCCGGCGTGAATCCACAGGGCTGCCAAGTCGTGTCGTTCAAGCAGCCGTCCGCCGAGGAGCTCGATCACGACTTCCTGTGGCGCAGCGCGCGCCGTCTGCCGGAGCGCGGCCGGATCGGGATCTTCAACCGCTCGTACTACGAGGAAGTGCTGGTCGTGCGTGTGCATCCGGAGCTGCTGGCCAAGCAGAAGCCACCGTCGAAGCTGGTGACGAAGCAGATCTGGGAGCAGCGCTTCACCGACATCAATGCTCACGAGCGCTATCTGACCCGCAACGGTACGGTGATCCGGAAGTTCTTCCTGCACGTCTCGCGCGAGGAACAGAAACGGCGCTTCCTCTCCCGGCTCGACGAGCCGGAGAAGCACTGGAAGTTCTCGCTGGCGGACGTGCAGGAACGCGCGCACTGGGAGGCGTACCAACACGCGTACGAAGAGATGATCCGCAACACCACGACGAAGGAGGCGCCGTGGTACGTGGTGCCGGCCGACAACAAGTGGTTCACGCGGCTGGCCGTGGCGGCGGCGGTGATCGATACGCTGGAGGAGCTCGAGCTCGCCTATCCGAAGGTCGACTCCGTCAAACGCCGCGAGCTGGCGACCGCACGCGAAGCGCTGGCAGACGAGGCGAGCTGAGTCCGCAGCTCGGCGTCAAAGAACGGGCTCGTCGATCGTCAAGAAAGGGGTCGGGTTCGTTTCGTCAACTTTTCCCAAAGGGAAAAGTTGACGAAACGAACCCGACCCCTTTCTTGACGACGGGCCGTCCTCACGTCGTCAGGACGGCGACGGCAGGGCGGCGACGGCGGCTTCCGCCTCGGCTAGGAGTTCCTCGAGCAGCGACAGGCCGCGGCTCCAGAATGCCGGCTCGGCGATGTCGAGGCCGGTGCGCGCGACGATGTCGCGCGGCGCTTCGGAGCCACCGGCGGCGAGCATGTCGAGGTAGCGCGGCACGAAGGTGGCGCCCTCTTCGTCGTAGCGGCGCACCAGCGCCAGCGCCAGCAGCTCGCCGAACGCGTAGGCGTAGCAGTAGAACGGGCTATGGACGAAGTGCGGGACGTACAGCCACCACCACGCGTACTCGTCGCGCAACTGCACGGTGTCCCCGAACATCGGGCGGTTGGCGGCCATCCACAGCTCGTTGATGCGCGAGGTCGGAAGCTCGCCCTCGCGGCGCCGAGCGGCGTGGAGGGCTTCTTCGAAGCGCGTCATCACGACCTGTCGGAAGATCGTGGCGAAGGCGTCTTCGAGCTTGCCGCACAGCAGTCCGAGTCGGATCGCCGGATCCCGTTCCTCCCGCAGCAGGCGTCGGAACACCAGTATCTCGCCGAACACGCTCGCGGTCTCGGCGGTCGTGAGGGGAGTATCCTGCTCGAAGAGGCCGCGCGGACGTGCCAGGAACTGGTGCACGCCGTGTCCGAGCTCATGGGCGAGCGTCATGACGTCACGCAGGTTGCTGGTGTAGTTGAGCAGCACGTAGGGATGTGAGCTCGGGACGGTCGACGCGGAGAAGGCGCCGCTGCGCTTGCCCGGCCGCAGCTCGGCATCGATCCAGCGCCGCTCGAAGAACGGCGTGGCGGCGTCGGCCAGAGCCGGCGCGAAATCGCGATAGGCGTCGAGCACGGCCCGGCGCGCCGACTCCCACGTGCGCCGACCCTCGGCGGCGGCGATCGGCGCATAGCGGTCGTAGTCGAAGAGTTCGTCGACGCCGAGCAGCCGGCGCTTCAGCCGGTAATAGCGTTGCACCAGGTCGTATCGGGCTTCGCAGGCCTCGAGCAGCGCGGCGACGGTGGCAGGCTCGATCTCGTTGGCGAGATGGCGCTCGGTGGCCGGATCCGGGTAGTGACGCAAGCGGTCGCGGATCGCCTTGTCCTGCACCAGCGTGTTGAAGACGAAGGTGAACGGCCGGGCGTGTTCGCGCAGGCCGCGCGTCAGCGCGTCGGCGGCGAGGCGGCGCACGGTTCGGTCCGGCTCGTAGAGCAGCGAGAGCAGCTCCTCTTCGCTCTTCTCGACCGAGCCATCGGGACCGTCGTAGCGGAAGCGCAATGCGCCGAGCGACTCGTCGAAGAAGCGCATGAAGGCGCGCGAACCCGTGTTGGCCGTCTCTTCGAGCAGCTTTTCCTCAGGCTCGCTCAGCAGGTGCGGCCGATAGCGCCGCATCGTCGCGAGCAGGTGCCGGCGACGGGCGAGGGCGGGATCGCCGAGCAGCGCCGCAGCGCGGGCGTCCGCGAGGGCGACCCACTCGAGTTCGAAGAACACCAGCACGTTGCGGATCTCGCTGCCGCGCTCCTGCACGCGCTGCAGCAGCGCGCCGTGGCGCGGCGCCGCGGTGTCGCCGGCGAACAGCAGCTGTGCATAGGCGGCGGCGCGGTGGGCTGGCTCCTCGAAGCGCTCGAGTTCGTCGAGCGCCGCGGCGAGGCCGGCGGCATCGAGCTCGGCGATCCGGCCGCGGAAGCGCTCGGCGAAGCCCCGGGCAGCGGCCAGCGCCACGTCGAGGTCGCGCTCGATGTTCGGATCGTCGGGACCGGCGTAGAGGTCCGACAGATCCCATCGGATGCCGGCGGCCGGACCGGCCGCCGCCGCGGGCGCATCAGCGGCGGCGTCGGCAGCAGTGGGGTCGGCGGGTGCGGCGGCTTTGTGCATGCCGATGACGATACCGACTCGGCGCCGACTGGGCTCGGCTGGATCGCGGCGCCGCCGCACCCGCCGCACCCGCCGCGGCTGCGCGTTCCCGCTCGCCGCGCGCCCGAGGGCCGGGCGTCCGGTACGCTCCGGCCGTGACGGTTCCCCGCGTCATCCTGCACGCCGATCTCGACGCGTTCTACGCGTCGGTGGAACAGCGCGACCGTCCGGAGCTGCGCGGCAAGCCGGTCCTCGTCGGGGGGACCGGACCACGCGGCGTGGTGTCGGCCGCCAGCTACGAGGCGCGGCGCTACGGCGTGCACTCCGCGATGCCGGGCTTCGAGGCGCGCCGTCGCTGCCCGGACGGCATCTTCCTGCGCGGGGACATGAAGAAGTACGCCGCCGTCTCGCGGCAGGTGTTCGCGATCTTCCGCCGCTTCTCGCCGCAGGTCGAAGGCTTGTCGCTCGACGAGGCGTTCCTCGACCTCGGCGGCAGCGAGCGGCTACTCGGCCCGGCGCGCGTGGCGGGTGAGGCGCTGCGCCGGGCGGTTCGCGCCGAGGTCGGTCTGGCGGTGTCGGTCGGGATCGCGCCGAGCAAGACCGTCGCGAAGATCGCCAGCGACGAGGCGAAGCCCGACGGCTTGCTCGAGATCCCGGCGGACGCCGTCCCAGCGTTCCTGGCCCCGCTGCCGGTTGCGCGGCTATGGGGTGTCGGCCCCGTCGCCGAACAGAAGCTGCACCGCGCCGGGCTCCGGACGATCGGCGAACTCGCCCGTGCGGCGCCCGAGCTTCTGGTGCGCGTTCTCGGGGAGTCGCTCGGCGCCCACGTCGCCGCGTTGGCCCGCGGCGAAGATGCCCGGGCGGTCGAGCCGGATCGCGAGCCCGTCTCGTACAGCGAAGAGAACACCTTCGCGGAAGACGTCGCCGATCGCGAACGGCTCGCGGCCGTCCTGCTCGATCATGCGGAGTCGGTGGCACGCCGGCTGCGGCGCGACGGTTGGCGCGCCCGCACGATCGTGCTGAAGGTGAAGCTGGCGCGACGCCGGAGTGCCGGCCCCCGTGGCTATCCGATCGTGACGCGGCGGGCCACGCTCGCGGAGCCGAGCGACGATGGCGCCGTGCTGGCGCGCGAGGCGCGCCGGCTACTCGCGCGGACGCCGTCCGTCGCCGTGCGTCTGCTCGGCGTCGGCGCCTCGGGGCTGGTGCCGGCCGATGCCGAGGGCGCCGGCGCACAGCTCGGGCTGTTCGCGCCGGCGCCGGAGCAGCAGCGGGCGGCGCGCCTCAATCAAGCGCTCGATGCCATCGTCTCGCGCTTCGGCGCGCGGGCGGTCGTGCGCGGCGGTCAGGAGGAGGCCGTGCGGGCGGGCCTCTCGCTCCAAGCCAAGCGCGGCGAAGCGCCGCGAGACGCCGCAGTCGACGACGAGTAGCGGCGCGCCGGCGGCCGCCGCCGCCCGTCCCGTCGTCCGGACCGCAACGGACCGCGGAACGCAGCCTGTGGACGCAGCCTGTGGAACGTGGGCCTCGCGCCGGCCTGCGGACGGCCGGCCTCGGGTCTTCCCCCTTCGGCCTGCGCCTAGGGCTTGGCGAAGCGGTAGACGCGCATCGGCGGCACGTTCCGGATCTCGAGCTGGCTGCGCGGTTCACCGAACACCATGCGCCCGAGCACCTTCACGCGGTCGCGCACCTGATAGGCGACGAAGAGTCCTCCGGGCGCCAGCGCGTCGCGCACCGAGCGCAGGATTTCGAGCGCCAGCGACTTCGGCATCGTCGAGAACGGAATCCCCGACACGACGACATCGGGGGCACCGAGGTTCTGGGAGCGCAACGCGTCGTCGATGTCCGCAGCGGATCCCGTGTACACCGAAAGACGTGGGTCGGAAATGCGCGTACGCACCTGCTCGGCGAGGCGCGGGTTGATCTCGATGGCGACGAGATGTGCGTCCGGCGCCAGGTGCCGCAGCAGGGCGCGCGTGGTGCCTCCGGTGCCGGGTCCGAGTTCGACGACGATCTTCGCCGTGTCGAGCCGGGCGGCGCGCGCGACGCGCCGCTCGAGGAAACGCGAGCTCGGGATCACCGAGCCGACTTCCTTCGGCCGCTCGAGGAAGCTCTTGAAGAAGAGCACCGGAGCGTCGCGACGGGCGCGGCCGGGCAGGTCCGAGTGGGGGGAGTCCGAACGACGAAGGTCCGAGCGGCGGGGGCGGAGGGTCGGCATGGTGGGCGTATAGCCCGGGAACCACCCCGCGAGCAAGGGTCACGCGCACGACACCGCATTTTCGTGACATTCGGTCATCGCGTCGTGGCCAGCGCGGCCAGGCGACCGAACGCGACCGAACGCGGCCGAGTGCGAACGTAGCGGCCCGATGTGGCCGAACGCGGCCGCGTGTGGTCGAGCGTGGCCGAGTGCGGGAGATCGCGGTCCGCCGTGGCGTGTCGCGGCCGGCCGTCGTCAGTCGTAGAGCGCATCGATCTCCCAGGCGCGGCGGATGTGGTCGTAGCGCAAACGCACCAGCAGCCCGTTACTCGTGGCGACGTCGAAGGAATCGAAGGCGAAGCGGCGATCCTCGGACCACCAGCCGCCGGTGGTCCGCCAGGGGCCGGCGCAGGAGACGATGTCTCCGTGTGCGAGGGCGCTGCGCAGCCAGATCGGCTGCCCGGCGCGGATCCGAACTTCGGCCGGCAACGGCGGCCGGAATGCACGCACGGCGAGCGAGCGGGGGGAGAAGCCATCTGCGCCCGCATCGTTCGCCGGCTGTGCTGCAGCCGGTCGCGAGAGCGAGTCCTGTGGGAACGGCCGGAGTCCGAAGGCGCCCGGACGCGGATCCTCGGGCACATGGGGGGTGCCGATGCGCTCGGGTCCGCACAGGGCCTCGAGCTCGGCCAGCAGCGCGCCGAGGGCGGATGGCGCGGGACCGGCGGGGCGGAACAGGTCGAGCTGGTCGTGCCGGAACGGCACGCCCTCGGCAGCCAGCGCGCAACCGGCGATCGCCGCCGCCGGAGGGTCGGTGGTGAGGGCGGTCTGCACGCGGCGCAGCCACAGGCGCGGATCGCCGGCCGGCGCAGCGAGTTGGAGCCGACGCACGTCGCAACCGCCGCGCCCCGTCGCACCCTCCGGCGCGGCGCTGAGCCGCAGCGTCAGCTCGAGTTCCGCGCAGGCGAGATGGCGGACCGCGAGCCGGCCGAGCAGCCGCGAGAGCAGACCGTGCAGAACGAAGCCGAGCGGCTCGAGGCGATCGATCGGCGCGTCGAGATCGACAGCTTCTTCGAGGCGCAGGTCGCGCGGAACCGGCAGCGGGGGCTCGTTCGCGCCAGCGCGCAAGGTGGCCAGCAGCGCGGCCGCATCGGCACCGAGGCGGGTGGCCAGCGCGGCCGGCGGCAGCGCCAGCAGCGCACCGGTCCGGCGAATCCCGAAGCGCGCGAGCGTCGTGGCGAGCCCGTCGCCGAGATCGAGCCGATCGACCGGCAGTGGAGCGAGGAAGTCGGCCTCGGCGCCGGGCGCCAGCACGCGCGTCGCACCGAGCCCCTCGCCGGCTCGCACATCGGTTCTTGCGCCGATCTGCTCGCCGGCCTGTTCGCCGGCGCGCCGGCCGGAGACGAGATCGCGCGCCGCCAGCTCTGCGATGGCGCGCGTGCTCGCCACCGCGGCGGCAGCCGGGAGGCCGAGCGTCGCGGCGCGCATCACCAGGGTGTCGGCCAGCGCCGCCTCGCTCACGAACACGCGCCGGGTGCCGGAGACATCGAGGTGGACGACGGCTTCGCCGGCGTGCGGGCCGGCGCTGCGCGGCGGCGCCAGCGCCGCGCGGGGTGCGACCGATAAAGCGACATCGAGAAGTGTCAATCGGGCTGCGTGCTCGCGGGCCGGAGACGTCACGCGCACACACAGCTCCGGGCAGACCGAGCGCGCATGGGCGAGCGCGTCGCCGGTTCGTACGCCGGCACGTGCGGCGGCCGGAGAGCGGGCCAGCACGGCGGCGCGAGGCCCCGGCTCCGAGACGACGGCCAGTGGCCGGCCCACCAGCTCCGGTTCGGCACGCAGCACCGCGGCGACCGGCAGATCCGGAGTCAACAGGCACGCCACACGACGGCTCCGGTCCATCCCGTCACGGGTTCTGGTGATATCCGTCACCATGCGCCTACGCCGGCCGAGCGATCCAGAAGGCTGCGCACCGATCGTGTCCGAGAGTTCCTGCCCGAGCGTCGCTCTCCGCCCGAACAGCGAGAAAGGATCTGGCGATGTCGCGGTCTTGCCTGTGTGGCGTCCTGGCCGCGTGGTTCGCGTGCGGCCTCGTGCCGTCTCCGGCACACGGCCAGGCGTTTCCGGCGCCGGATCCTCCGGTGTTCGAGGGGGGAGCCGGAGAGGAGCCGGCGCCGCCGCTCGTACCGCAGGCGCGCAGCGCGCTGGAGGCCGCCAGCCCGGACTCCGTCACCGAATGGTTGCTGCACAAGACCGCCGATGGCACGCATCCCGACGGCGCCGAGCAGGCGTACCTGTGGCTGATGAACCGCGCGCGTCGCGATCCGCTGGCCGAGGGCCTCTTCCTCGCCGCCACCGGGGATCCCGGGGTCCAGCGCGCCATCTCGTCCTTTCATGTCGATCTCGACGTGCTGCGCCAGGAGTTCGCTGCGATCGCGCCGACACCGCCGGCCGCCTTCGATGTGCGGCTGTACGAGGCGGCGCGGGCTCACTCGCTCGACCTGATCGCCCGCGACGCCCAGGATCACAACGGGCAATTCGATCGCGTGACCGAGGCCGGGTTCCGGGCCTCGGGCATGCGCGGCAACGTGTTCGCGTTCTCCCGGGAGCCGCTCTACGGTCATGCCGCGTTCAACATCGATTGGGGCGGCAACGACGGCACCGGCATGCAGACCGGCCGCGGGCATCGCAAGGCGATCATGAGCATGGACGGCGACTACACGAACGTCGGTCTCGCGGCCGTGCCGGAGCTGGACCTGGACACGTGGGTCGGCCCGTCGGTGGTGACCGGCAACTACGCGCGCGCCAGCACGTCCTGGCCGGACCACCACAACCGCTTCCTGGTCGGCACGGTCTGGGAGGATCTCGATGAAGATGGGCTCTACGACCCCGGCGAAGGCCTCGAAGACGTCGTCGTGATGCCATCGACCGGGCCGTACTTCGCCGTGACTGCCGCGGGCGGCGGCTATGCGATTCCGATGCTCGCCGCCGGTCCCGTCGAGGTTCGCTTCGAGGCCGAAGGGCTGGCGCCGTTCACCGCCGCGGTGGACGTGCAGACGACCAGCGGGTTGCTCGACTTCCTCGTGACGCCCGACGCGGCGCTGCCGGTCCCGGAGCCCGGGCCGGTCCTGCAGACGATCCTTGCGGCGTTCGCGCTCGCCGGGCTCGGGAAGCGACGCCGCCGCATCACGGAGCGATGCGGCAGGACGGGTCCAGACGGTCCAAGTCCATCGCCATATCCATTTCCATGTCCATAGGATCGGGCGCAACGGGGGGGACCTTCCAGCAGACGGGGGCAAAGCCCTCCGTGGATCCGAAGCGATGCCGGTGCAGCGCGACGCGGGTCTCGAGGCCCTCGAGCCAGGCCGGACGCTCGGCGAAGCGCCGCCGCGTGGCATGCAGGTCGACGGCCAGCGCAGCGAAGGATCCGGCGACCGGTTCGCGCCCCAGCAGCACCAACGCCGTGGCGCTGGCCGCGGCGCAGCGCGTGAGACGAAGCCACGCGGACGAGCGGGCGTCCGTGAGTCCTCCAGATTGTCCGGGCCGGGCGCGCGCTGCCCGTCGGTTCCCGGTCTCCACGTCCGCTCCGCCGGCGAGATCGAGCACGACGAGGGCGAAGCCGCGCGCCAACAGCAGACGTTCGGCGCAGTGCAGGGCGTCCCGGGCGCCGGGTGGGCGGACCCAGAGCAGTCGGCTCGCCGCGACACCGGCTGCGTCGAGCGAGGCGGGATCGAGTGCGTCGGCCGGATCGATCCAGGCCACGACCTCGCCGGCTCGGGTGGCCGCCGCGGCAAGCGCCATCGCGAGCGACGTGCGTCCCGACGAGAGCGGGCCGGTGATCTCGGACAGGCGTCCGCGCGGAAAGCCGCCGCCGAGCAGGCCGTCGACGGCGCCGAGACCGGTCGCGAGCCGGGCCTCGCGCTGCTGTTGGGCGAGCTCCTCGGCCAGCCGGCTGCCGGTGCGGAGGGCGGGGTGGAGGCGGGTGAGGGCGGCGAGCGGTGCGGAAGAGTGACTCATGGAATCATTTTCGCTCTATTTTCGCTATCCGTCAATCACCCCCTCCCGGCGGTCCCGCCGCCGTCCCGGGAGCCGCCGAGAGCCCCCCGGAACTGCCAGCGCCAAGGCTGGCGAAGCAAGTCGGGCCAGTCGTTCTAGACTCCCGCCATGCGCCTGCTCCACACCATGCTCCGGGTCCGAGATCTCGATGCCGCCCTGGGCTTCTACTGCGACGGTCTCGGCATGAAGCTGCTGCGTCGCCAGGACTACCCCGGTGGCAAGTTCACGCTGGCCTTCGTCGGCTATCAAGGCGAGGCCACGGGGACCGTCCTCGAACTGACGCACAACTGGGACGGTCGCCAATACGAGATCGGAACCGGCTTCGGCCACCTCGCGATCGGCGTCGACGACATCCATGCCACCTGTGATGCGCTGCGCGCCAAGGGGGTGAAGATCACGCGCGAACCGGGGCCGATGCAGCACGGCACGACGGTGATCGCATTCGTCGAAGATCCCGACGGCTACCAGATCGAGCTGATCGAACAGCGCAGCCGCACGGCGTGACGCCGGGGGGTGCGAGCGGTCATCGGCGACCGCCGGGGGCCGCGGTGGCGGCTGCTACGACGATCCGTGGCGCGGTGCCGGGGCAGGCTCGTCGCGATCGATCTGCACACGCCGATCGATGATCTGCACGCGGCCTTCGGCGATCAACCGGATCGCCTCGGGCAGCAGCCGGCGCTCGGCGGCCTGAACGCGTGCGGCGAGCGTGTCCGGCGTGTCGTCCGCGCGCACCGGGACGCTTTCCTGCAGCAGGATCGGACCGGTGTCGTAGTGGTCGTCGGCGAAGTGCACGGTGGCGCCGGAGACGTCGGCGCCGGCCGCCAGCACCGCTTCGTGGACGCGGTGGCCGTACATGCCCGGCCCGCAGAAGGCCGGAATCAGCGATGGGTGCACGTTGAGACAGCGACGCTCCCAGCGGCCGCGTAGCTCGAAGATCGACAGGAAGCCGAGCAGCGCCACCAGGTCGATGTCGTGCTTGTCGAGCTCGGCGTGCAGCGCGTCGTTGAATGCGTGCGCGTCCGGGAAGGCGCGGCGCGGGATCGCGACGGCCGGAATCCCGCGCCGTTCGGCACGGCGCAATCCGCCCGCGTCCGGCCGCGACGCGATCACCAGCACCACCTCGGCCGGCACGGCGCCGGCATCGATCCGTTCACACAGGTTCTCGAGGCTGGTGCCTTCGCCGGACAGCAGGACGGCGATGCGCAGTCTGCGCGCGGCCGCCGGGTTCATCGTCCGAACAGGTTCTCGTGCACGCGGCGCGTGGCCGGCGAGCGGTTCAGCGTGTAGAAGTGCAGGCCCGGTGCGCCACCCGCCAGCAGCGTCCGACACTGTTCCGTGGCCCAGGCGACACCGAGATCGAGCGTCGCCGTCTCGTCGTCGCCGGCGGCTTCCAGCTCGGCTTCCAGCGCGGCCGGAATCTCGGCGCCGCACAGTTTCGCCATCCGCCGCGCGTTCGCGACCGAGATCACCGGCATGATGCCTGGCACGATCGGGACGTCGATGCCCGCCGCGCGCGCGCGGGCGACGAAGCGGAAGTAGTGTTCGGGCTCGAAGAAGAGCTGCGTGATCAGGAACGAAGCGCCGGCCTCGACCTTGCGCTCGAGGTTCGCGAGGTCGGCGTCGGGGCTTTCGGCTTCGGGATGGGTTTCCGGGTAGCAGGCGCCGCCGATGCACAGCGGCCAGTGCGCGCGGATGAAGGCGACCAGCTCGTTGGCATACTGGAAGCCGCCGGGTGGGGCGCGGAAGTCCGGCTGGTCGCGCGGCGGATCCCCGCGCAACGCCAGCACGTTCTCGATGCCGGCGCTGGCGAGCCCTTCCAGCACTTCGGCGAGCTCGTCCGCCGGCGAGCCGACACAGGTCATGTGCGCCATCGCGGTGAGCCCGAGCTCACGCTGGATCTGCAGCACCAGCTCGGCGGTGCGGCGGCGCGTCGAGCCGCCGGCGCCCCACGTCACCGACACGAAGCCGGGGTCGAGCTGTTTCAGCTCGGCGATCGCACGGTACAGGCCGCCATAGCCTGCCTCCGTCTTCGGCGGGAAGAACTCGAAGGAGATGACCGGGTCGCCGGAACCGTAGAGTTCGCAGATGCGCACGCCGGCAGTCTACCGATGCTCGGCGCCGCGTGCCCGGTCCCGCCGGGCCGACCGGCCCGGCGGCGGCGCCCGCTTCGACCCACGACGCCACGCGAAACCCGATCCGGCGCTCGCCCCCGAGATCACGAACTCGACCCCGCGCGAAACCCCGAGCTCGACCCCGAGCGAGACGCGGAGCGAAACCCGGCGCGAGAGCCCTTCATCCCCAAGACCGGATTCGCCAAGACCGGGCTTGGTTGACCGGGGGGACATTGCTGGCGAGACTGCGCCGCTCGGAGGTGTCGCGGATGTCGATCTTGATCACGGGCTCGCTGGCCATCGACCGCATCATGGTCTTCCAGGACCGCTTCAAGAACCACATCCTGCCGGACAAGCTGCACATCCTCTCGGTCAGCTTCCACGTGCCGACTCTCGATCAGTGCTTCGGCGGCTGCGCTGGTAACATCGCCTACGGCATTCGGCTGCTCGGCGGAGATCCGCTGGTCGTCGCCGCGGCGGGGCGGGACTTCGGACCCTACGCCGACTGGTTCGATGCCTGCGGGATCCGCCGCGACGGCATCACCGTCTTCGACGATCACTATACCGCGCAGTGCTTCATCACGACCGATCTCGACGACAACCAGATCGTCGCATTCCATCCCGGCGCGATGGAGCGCGCCAGCACGCTGCGCCTCGAACGTTTCGTGCCGGAGGCCCGCCTCGCGCTGGTGGGTCCCGACGACAACCTGGCGATGCGCCAGCACGCCGCGGCACTCAAGGCGGCCGGCATCCCGACCGTGATCGACCCCGGCCAGCAGCTGATCAACTTCGACGGGCCGAGCCTGCTGGCGATGCTGGAAGGCGCGCGCGTCTACATCGTCAACGACTACGAGTGGGCGGTGACGCTCGACCGCACCGGACTGCCGGAGGCCGAACTCTGCAAGCGCGCCGAAGCCGTCATCGTGACGCGCGGAGCCGAGGGCTCGACGCTGTTCGAGGGCGAGACACGGACCGACGTCCCACCGGTGCCGGCCGGGCAGATCGTGGACCCCACTGGCTGCGGCGATGCGTACCGCTCGGGCCTGTTGTTCGGCATGGAACGCGGCCTGCCGCTCGCGACGGCGGCGCGGATCGGCAGCCTGATGGGGGCGCTGGCCGTCGAGCAGCGTGGCACGCAGTCCGTGTGCGCCGACCTCGCGGAGATCCGCGCGCGCCACGAGGGCGCGTTCGGCCCGGCGCCGTTCTAGCCCGTCCCGCTCACCCCTCCACGACCGGAGATCGCATCGATGCGGCCGGAGTTCGATGTCGCGATCGTCGGGGCCGGAGCCGTCGGACTCGCGGTCGCCGCCGCGCTGGCGCGCCGCGGGCGTTCCGTCGTGATCCTCGAGCACGAGGCCGGCATCGCACGCGGCACGACGAGCCGCAACTCCCAGGTCCTCCACGCAGGTCTCTACTACCCGGAAGGCTCGTGGAAGGCGCGGCTGTGCGTCGCCGGGCGCGAGCAGCTGGTCGCGCGCTGCACGCGGCTCGGTCTTCCGCATCGGCAGCTCGGCAAGCTCGTGGTCGCCGTCGAGCCGGCCGAACTCCCGGTCCTCGAGCGGCTCCACGCGCTCGGCACGGCGAACGGCGCCCCCGGCCTCGCGCTGCTCGATGGCGATGCGGTGCGGCGCCTCGAGCCGGCGGTGCAGGCGGTGGCGGCGCTGCACTCGCCGGCGACCGGCATCCTCGATGCGCACGCGCTGTGCGTGTCGTGGCTGGCCGAGGCCGAGGCGCACGATGCGGTGCTCGCGCTGCGTCACGAAGTCGTGTCCCTCGAGTCCGACGGAACGGGCTGGCGGGTCGGCGTACTCGAGCCGGACGGCGGACACGCGGTGCTGGCGTGTGCGGCCGTCGTGAACGCGGCGGGTCTTGCGAGTGACCGGATCGCGGCGCTCGCCAACATCGACATCGACGCGTGCGGCTGGCGGCAGCATCCGTGCAAGGGCGACTGGTTCGCCGTGTCCCCCGGCGCGCCGCTCCGCGTCGAGCGGCTGGTGTACCCGGTGCCGAGCGGTGCTGGTCTCGGCGTGCACGTGACGCTCGATCTCGGCGGTCGGATGCGGCTCGGTCCGGATGCCGAGTACGTCGAGGCGATCCGCTACGACGTCGATCCCGCGAAGGCCACCGCCTTCGCGGCCGCCGCCGGTCGCTTCCTGCCGGGGTTGCGCGCCGACTGGCTGACCCCGGATCAGGCCGGCATCCGCCCGAAGCTCGCCGGCCCGGGGGAGGCGTTCCGCGACTTCGTCATCGAGGAAGGTTCGGCGCACGGAAGACCGGGGCTCGTGAACCTGATCGGCATCGAGTCGCCGGGGCTGACGGCGGCACCTGCGATCGCCGAGCGTGTCGTCGAGCTGCTGGCGGGGCGCTGAACTTCTCGCCGCGCTCCGACGGTCCGGCGGCAGCGAGCCCGACACGCGAGCGGAGGTGGCAGTCGCACAGCAGGTCCCGCAAGCTGCCGCCACCTGGTTCCCCCGGAGGTCGCCGGACACGGGATGACCCTTTCCCAGCTCGTCTTCCTCGCCATCCTGGGGGCGACCATCGTCCTCTTCCTGCGGGGCCGTTGGCGTCACGACATGGTGGCGCTCGCGTCGCTGCTCGCGTGCGTCATCACCGGCCTCGTGCCGGCGGAGCAGGCGTTCTCCGGCTTCGGGCACCCGGCGGTGATCACGGTTGCATGTGTGCTCGTGATCAGTCGCGGATTGCAGACCTCCGGCGCGATCGATGCGCTCGCGCAGCGCGTGGTGCCCGGCTCGGCGGGGCCCACGCTCTCGATCGCGGCGCTCACCGGGCTCGGCACGGTGCTGTCGGCCTTCATGAACAACGTGGGCGCGCTGGCGCTGCTGATGCCGGTCGCGATCCAGGTCGCGGCGAAGCAGGAGCTGCCGCCTGGCCAGGTGCTGATGCCGCTGGCGTTCGGATCGATTCTCGGCGGCATGACGACGCTGATCGGCACGCCGCCCAACCTGATCGTCTCGGGCTTCCGCGGCGAGACCTCGGCCGGCACCTTCGCGATGTTCGACTTCGCGCCGGTCGGTGCGGCCGTTGCCGGGGTGGGGGTCTTGTTCGTCGTTCTGGTCGGCTGGCGGCTGGTGCCGCGGCGGGAGCGCACCGACATCGGGGGGTTCGAGACCGGCGCCTATCTGACGGAAGTGCGGGTCCCGGAAAAGAGCAAGACGGACGGCAAGACGGTCGGCGAGATCGAGCCGGTGCTCGACGAGGCCGACGCCCAGGTGATCGGGATGGTGCGCAGCGAGCTGCGGATCTCGGCCCCGCAGCCGGGCCGCCGGCTGCGCGCCGGCGACATCCTCGTGATCGAGGCCGAGCCGGACGGCCTGTCGAGCGTGCTGTCGAAGCTCGGCCTCGAACTCGAGGAGGATGTGCGCGAAGCGGATCGGACGGACGACGAGCCGGCACGAGCCGACGAGACGCAGCGACGAGACGAGCCCAAGACCGACGGCTCCGAGGAGATTTCGCTGTCGGAGTTCGCCGTGCTGCCCGGATCCTCGCTGGAGGGACGCTCGGCCACCGACATCTCCCTGCGCACGCGCTTCGGCATCAGTCTGCTCGCCGTGTCGCGCCAGGGACGGCGCTCGATGAACCGGTTGCGCAACTTCGCGATGCGCGCCGGTGACGTGCTGCTGATGCAGGGATCTGCCGAAGCCCTCGCGGAGTTCGCACTCGAGTACGGCTGCGTGCCGCTGGCCGACCGCTCGCTGCACATCCCCGACCGCCGGCAGGCGCTGCTCGCGACGGTAGTCCTGGCCGGCGCCATCGGAGCCGCGGCCTTCGGGCTGCTGCCGGCCGCGATCGCATTCTCGGCGAGCGTGCTGGCGGCGATGGCGCTGCGGCTCGTGCCGGCGCGCAAGGTGTACGAGACGATCGACTGGCCGGTGATCGTCCTGCTCGGCGCGCTGATCCCGGTCGCGGGGGCGATGGCCACGACCGGCACCGCCGCCCTGATCGCGGACTTCCTGCTCGAGAGCGTCACACGCGGCAGCGCCGTGGCGGCGTTGGCGGTGATCCTGGTCGCCACCATGACGCTGTCCGATTTCATGAACAATGCGGCGACGGCTGCCGTGATGTGTCCGATCGCGATCGGCGCCGCCGAACGCCTGCAGTCGAGTGCCGATCCGTTCCTGATGGCGGTGGCCGTCGGGGCGTCGTGTGCGTTCCTCACGCCGATCGGGCACCAGAACAGCACGTTGATCCTCGGCCCCGGCGGGTTTCACTTCGGCGACTACTGGCGCCTCGGGTTGCCCCTCGAGCTGCTGGTCCTGGTCGTTGGCATCCCGACGATCCTGCTGGTCTGGCCGCTCTGACGATGCGGAGCAGCGGACCGCACGACGTGCCTGACGCCCATCCTTCGACAGGCTGGACCTGACGTGACCGTCGAAATCGCGGTCTTGTTGGCCATCGTGTCCACGGCCCTGCTGCTGTTCGCGACCGGCTGGCTCCGGATGGACCTCGTCGCGCTGCTGGTGCTCGCGTCCCTCGCGATCACCGGCCTGGTGTCGGCGGCGGAGGCCGTCTCGGGTTTCAGCAACGCCGCGGTCATCACGGTGGGATCGATGTTCGTGCTCAGCGAGGGACTCAGCCGCGCCGGCATCGCCGACGTGGTCGGACGCTGGCTGCTCGGAGCGGGAGGACGCAGCGAGGCGCGCGTCATCGCCGTGCTGATGGGGACCGCCGGTCTGCTGTCCGGCTTCATGAACAGCATCGGCGTGGTGGCGCTGCTGCTGCCCGTGGTGGTCCGGCTCGCTCGGAAGACCGGCATCCCGGCGCCGCGTCTGCTGATGCCGCTCGCGTACGGAACCCTGCTCGGCGGGCTCACGACGGTGGTCGCGACCGCCACCAACGTGCTGGTCAGCACGGCGCTGCGCGAAGCCGGGTTCGCGCCGTTCGGTCTGCTCGACTTCACGCCGCTCGGCCTGTCCGTGCTGCTCGTCGCAACGCTGTTCGTCGCGCTCATCGGACGCCACCTGCTGCCGGGCACCGGTTCGCACGAGGGAACCCGGAGCCAACAGGATCTGCGTGCGCAATACGGGTTGCAGGAGCGAATCTTCGCGATCCGCGTCCCGCACGGGTCGCGGCTGGCCGGGCGGACGCTCGCCGAGGCGGCGCTCGGCTCGGTGGCCGGGCTGATCGTGATCGCGCTGACGCGCACGGGTCGCACCGAGGCGCTTCCGCCCCATGACACGATCCTCGCGCCGGGAGATCTGCTGCTCGTCCAGGGCCGGCTCGATCGCTTCGTCGCCCTGCGCCGCTGGAGCGATCTCGAGATCGAACGGGAGACACCGCTGCTGCAGAGCCTGCTCTCGGAGCAGATCCCGCTGTGCGCGCTGCGCATCGCGCCCGATTCGCCGCTGGTCGGCTCGACGTTGCGGCATCGCGAGTTCCGCGACGCGCACGGCGCCAACGTGCTGGCGATCCGGCACGACGGCGTCGTGCGCAGGATGCGGCTCGCCGAGCAGCAGCTCGCGGCCGACGATGTGTTGCTCGTCCAGTGCCGGCGCGCCAGGCTGGCAGAGCTCGAGCGTGCGGCCGACTTCACGTCGGCCGCCGAGGTCACGGAAGCCGAACTCGAGACGACCTGGCAACTGCAGGAGCGGCTCTTCGTGGTCCGGCTGCCGGTCGGTTCGGAACTATCCGGTGTCACGCTGCGCGAGAGCCGGCTCGGCGATGCGTTCGACTTCCGATTGCTCGCGATCCTGCGCGGCGGCGAACTGCGACCGATGCCGAAGTCCCAGGCGATCCTCGAGGGCGGCGACCTGTTGCTGCTGCAGGGTCGTGAGGAGGATCTCGACGTGCTGCGCGGTCTGCAGCAGCTCGAGATCGAGCGCGATGCCACGCCGTATCTCGGGATCTTCGACCAGGGGGACCTCGAGGTGCTCGAGGCCGTGCTGCATCCGCACTCGAGGCTGGTCGGCAAGACGGCGGGCGAACTGCGCTGGCGCGAGCGGCGCCAGGTCGAGTTGGTCGCGATCTGGCGCGAGGGCAGGCCGTATCGCTCGAGTCTCGATGCGATGCGGCTCGCGGCCGGCGATGCGCTGCTCTTCGTCGGCCCGGACCGGCAGCTCGTGGCCCTCGCCGAGGATCCGGATCTGATCGCCCTCCAGCCCGTCATGGCGACCCCGGTCGATCGAAGCAAGATGCCGCTGGCTGGGGGCCTGCTGCTCGCGGTCGTCGGCGCGTCGCTACTCGGCTGGTTGCCGATCTCGGTGGCGGCGTTGTGCGGCGCGACGGGCATGGTGCTGACGCGCTGTCTGCGCATGGAGGAGGCCTACCAGGCGGTCGACTGGCGCTCGATCTTCTTGATCGCGGGCATGCTGCCGCTCGGCATCGCGATGGACCGGACCGGCGCGGCCGCCTGGCTTGCCGGCGTCGCGCTGGCGCCGGTCGCCGGACACGGCCCGTGGGCGGTCGTCGCGGTGCTGTACGGCCTGACGGCGCTCGGCACCGTGATCATCCCGAACACCGTCGTCGTGGTGCTGATGGTGCCGATCGCGCTGTCGGCGAGTGCCGGCTTTGCGATCGCACCGAGCACCGCGATGATGGCGGTGGCCGTCGCGGCGTCGGCGACGTTGCTGAGCCCGATCTCCCATCCGGCCAACGTGCTCGTGATGGGGCCCGGCGACTATCGCTTCGTCGACTACCTGAAGCTCGGTCTGCCGCTCACCGCTCTCAATCTCGTCGTCGTCACGCTGCTGCTGCCGCTGCTCTGGCCGGCGCAGTGAGTCGCGGACGGCAGGCTCCACACGTCTTCGCTCGGTCGGCGTTCCTTCGATCGCGGTTCCTTCGACCGACGGTCACTCGGTCGGCGTTCCCTCGGTTGGCACTGCCTCGATCGGGATCTTCACCGACAGCGCGCCGCGCACGTCGCCCACCGCGTAGCCGGTGGCCCGATCGTGCGGATACTGCGCGTGCAAGGCCGCGGCGACCTCGGGGGCCAGCGTCGCAGCGGGTCCGTGACACGTCAGACACGGAGCCTGCACCGGCAGCGCCTTCATGTACCGGAGCCGCTTGCCCTGCGGCTCCGTGACGATCTCCGCCACCTCCAGCGTCATCGGGTCGGCGCCACCGGCTGACGCTTCGTCGAAACGCTCGAGGATGCCCTGCTCCCACGCATCCGGAGTGCCGAGCAAGGGGTTGCGCGTCTTCCGGGATACGCGGGTCACGCGCCATCCTCGTTCGGTCGACACCTGTTGCGTGTACGCCGGCGCCATCTGGTTGCACGCGGCGATCGCACCGGGAACGTCGCCGTTGTCGAGCGCGCTCTGCAGCGCCTGCTGCAAGCGACTCATCAGGGTCCTCGAGATCTCGCGCGCCGCTTCGAGCTGCTGGACGCACACGGGATCGCCGGCGCAGGTTGCCTCCCCGGGTGCGGAGGCGGCTCCGGTCGCCGCGAGGCCGATCCCGGTACCGATACCGAGAGCGAGAGCCGCGACCAGGAGGCCGCCGCTCCCCGCGCGTCGCCAGTTCGGCATCCGGAACGCCTCCTTCTCTCGCTGCGAGGGCGAGTCTTCGAGCCCTCGATTTCCCACCGTACTGTTTTCTGCCCGCAACGCACCGTCGCGGTCCCGACAACCCAGCCTCATGGCCCGGCGTGCGTCCCCTCCGCACTCCGCCGCCGTGCGCTCAGGATCCGCGCCCGCGGCACCGAAGGATCCTGTCGAGAGGAGGAGCACCATGCCCGAGTGGTCCGGTCTGCTCGACCTGCTCGACCGCTATGGACTGATGCTCGTCGCCGCCTACGGCGCGCTTTCGTTCGTCACCATGGCGGTCGCCAGCTACACGCTGCAGGCGATCTCGGACAAGACGTCGGCGATCCCAGCGTGGATCTCCTGGGTCCCGATCCTCCAGACCTACGCGTTCCTGCGCGCCGTGGAGACCTCGTTCGTCACGCTGCTCGCGGTGACCGGCGCGGGGTTCGCGATCGCCTTCAGCGGGTGGATCCTGCCCAGCGGAGTCGCGGGCGTACTGCTCCCGTTGCTCATCGTGCTCTACATCGTCTCCGTCATCGTGTGGATGGGACGGCTGCTGTGGCGACTCGCCGAACGCCGGGACCTCTCGGGCTGGGTGGGTCTCGCGTGCCTGGTGCCGGGGATCGGCCTGTTGGTCCTGCCCTATGTGGCGCTGCACGACGGGCTCGTCCGGGCGAACCGCGCGGGCCTGGCGCTGACGGTGCTGCTGTCGCTGCTCGCGGCCGTCAGTCTGCAGGCAGATCTGCGGAACGTGCGCGCCGTCCTCGCCGTCCTCGACGCCGAAGGGCCGACGCTCGACGGCACTTTCGATGGCACTTTCGACGATGCGTTCGACAAGCTCGGACCCGAAGAACGCGCGCAGCTCACCGGGCTTGTCGGCGAACTCCGGGTTCGGCCCGGCGGCGCGGAACAGGATGATGCTGCCCCGTCGGCGCCGCGGTCCGGCCCCGAAGCCGGCGTGCTCCGTGGCTTGCTCGACCGGCTGCTCAGCGGCTTCTCGCAGGCCGCGGCGTCCGATCGGCCGGCGCCGGATGAGATTCCCGAGCGGGTCGCGTGCGACCCGGAAACGACGCCGGTCGGGGCCCCTCCGCCGGACGACACGGAAATGTGGTGCGAGCGGATCCCGAGCGGGGAGCGTCACGGCGAATACCTCTCCTGGCATCCGAACGGCCGGGTCCACGAGAAGGGCCGGTACCGGGACGGCCAGCGTCATGGCACATGGACCCGCTACTGGCCGTCGGGCGGCCCGCGGGCACGCGTCCACTTCGAGGACGGACGCGAGCACGGCCTGCTCGTCCACTGGAACGAGTGGGGACAGCCGGAGCGCGAGGTTCTCTGGCAGCACGGGCAGCCGGCGGGCTGACCGCGCCGGCCCTCCGGCGCCCGAGCCGAGCGGCCCGCAGAGACGCGATCCCGGTGTGCGGCGAGTCATCCGAGGGGGCGCGAAGATCCGACGCCGAACTCCCGAGGCCGGACGCTAGGGCCGGCGGCGACCGGGCGGCGCCGGCCGTGCGGCGGCGCGAGCCTCGACGGACGCGCGCAGCGCGGCCAGCAGCCGTGCCGACGGGTGTTCCGCACCCTGCTGCACGCTCGCGAGCGTCATCTCCGCACTCCATTCCTGGAAGCTCGAGGAGAGCTGCGACCAGGAGCTGTGCAGCGGGCACGGTTGCTGCGCGTCGCAGGCGCCCCATCCGAAGACGCAGCGTTCGCCGCTCGGGTAGGCATCGACGGCAGCCAGGACATCGCGGAAGCGGATCTCCTCGGCCGGCCGCGCCAGCACGAAGCCGCCGCCGCGGCCCTTCTGCGACACCAGCAGCCCGGCCAGAACGAGTCGGCGCAGGATCTTCGCCAGGTAATGAGGGGGGACCCCGCTGCCTTCGGAGAGCTCCCGCGCGAGTACCGGCGCCGCCGGTTCGACCAGCGCCATCCAGGCCATCGCGCGCAGCGCATACTCGGCGGTCTGAGACAGGAAGCGATCCATGCGAACTGCCTAGCCTTCCAAGGTGCCAAGGTGGTTTCCGGGGTCGCGAGGCGCCCGGGCCGGAGTGGGCGGAGGCGACCCACGCCGGCAGTATAGACGCGATCGATAAAAAGAGATAAACATCCTTTTATCGATCGAGCCCTCCCCCCTGTCGAGGAGCCCCCGGATGGCGCGCCGCGAGCTCGATCTCGAGCAGCCTCTCGAACAATCTCTCGAGCGCCGGCTGGCCGGTCGGCCGCACGCCCAGCGCTGGCTGGTCCTGTCGCTGTCCGTGCTGGTGCTCGCCGGTCTGTTCGCGCTGGCCGTCGTGGTCGGACGCATGCCGCCCTTCGATCGCTGGGTGACGGATCCGCTGTTCTTCAAACGCTGCCTGGTCGCGCACGTGAACATGGCGCTGGTCGCGTGGTTCTACTCGTTCCTGGCGGCGCTGCTGTTGCTGCTGCTGCCGCGCACCGAGACGCCGAACGCGCTGGTCCGACACTCGGCGTCGATCGCCGCGCTGGGAGTCGTGCTCCAGATGCTGGGGGCCGGCGTGCCGAACGCCCAGCCCGTGCTCGCCAACTACATCCCGACCATCGATCACTGGCTGTTCCAACTCGGCCAACTGGTCTTCGGCGCCGGCGTGCTCGCGAGCCTGTGCGGCCCGCACCTGCTGCCCTCGCGCGCGGCGGCTACGACGGGGCGCGCGCCGGCGGCGGTGCACGGTCTGCGCGCGGCCGCGGCGGCGCTGCTGCTGGCGGCGCTGACCTTCGCCGTGGCGAGCGCGCGCCAACCGGCCGGGCTCGGGCCCGAGGCGCATTTCGAGCTCCTGGTCTGGGGAACCGGTCACGTGCTGCAGCTGGCGTGCGCGCTGGCGATGGTGGTCGTCTGGCTGCTGCTGATCGAATCGGCGACCGGCACGCCGCCGGTCAGCTCGGCCGGTGCTGCGGCACTGTTCGCCGTGTGGGTCGCACCGTGGGCGATCGCGCCGCTGCTCGCTTCCCAGGGCGGCGCCGCGGCCGGCGCCCGCACCGGCTTCACGCAGCTGATGCAGTTCGGCATCGCGCCGGGCGTGTGCATCTTCGTCGTGCTCTGCGTCGGCGCGCTGCGCCGCGCGCGCCGTGACGGTCGCCTGGCTGCCTCCGCGCTCGCGGATCCTCGCATCGCCGGCTTCGTCGTGAGCGCCGTGCTCTCGCTGCTCGGCTTCGCGCTCGGCGCGGCGATCCGCGGCTCCAATACGATGGTCCCGGCCCACTATCACGCGTCGGTGGGCGCCGTCACCGTCGCCTTCATGACGGGATGCTGCGTGCTGCTCGGCGCCCTCGCACCGGGTGCGCCGCGTGCGCTGCGCCGCGCCGCCGCCTGGCAGCCGCCGCTCTACGGCGGCGGCATGCTGCTGTTCGCGGCGGGCTTCGCGCTGGCCGGCGCGCACGGCATGGGCCGCAAGCTCTACGGGGCCGAGCAGGCGACGCGCGGCCTCGCCGAGAGCATCGGCCTCGTGGTGATGGGCGCGGGCGGCTTCGTCGCGGTGGCCGGAGGCGTGCTGTTCCTGGTCATCGGCGGTGCGAGCGTGTGGCGACGCTCGCTTCGTCGCCGTCGCGTTCTCGCGCCGACCCTGGCGCCTGTCTCACTTGGAGGTGATGCATGAAGCCCGGTAGAGAGCCGCGCAAGCACCCGATCCAGCGCCTGATGGACAACCCGTGGTGGTTGTTGTTCCTGGGCATCGTGATCCCGACGGTGTCGTACACGTTCTGGGCCTGGTACGAGGTTCTGCGCATGCCGCAGGGCACATTGCCCTGATCGGCAAGGAGAGAATCGATGAGCATCCACTCCCCGCCGGAAGACTGGTTCGAGGCGCCCTCCGGCGCCGAACGCGTCTGGATCGGCATCGCGATGATCTGGTGCCTCGTGATGTTCATCGCGATGCCGTACTGGTATTTCTTCGGCAAGCAGAACAGCACGGGTGAAGCCTACCGGGTGACGCCGGCCGCATTCTCCGCGCGCGTCAACACCTTCGTCGAGAGCCACAAGGTCGGCGAGGTGAAGGGCATGCCGATCGCCGAACCGGCCCCGGGTGGAGATGCCTACCTGCTGGCCCGGATGTGGCAGTGGTATCCGGTGCTGAAGCTCCGCAAGGGGCAGACCTACCGCATCCACATCTCGTCGACGGATCTCCAGCACGGATTCTCGCTACAGCCGTTGAACATGAACTTCCAGATCCTGCCCGGCTATGACCACGTGCTGACGATCACGCCGACGAGCGCCGGCGAGTTCTCGATCGTCTGCAACGAGTTCTGCGGGATCGGCCATCACCTGATGACCGGCCAGATCCTGGTCGAGGAGCAAGCCCCGTGACCACCATCACCGCCGACGGCGTCCTCCCGGCCCGCACGCCCGCGGGCAACCATCTGGCCGGAGCCGTGCGCTCCTGTGAAACCACCGGCCTGCCGCTCTGCGCGGTTTCGAGCCGCTTCGTGCGCTGGCACGCCGTCGCCGCAGTGGTGTTCCTGCTGATCGGCGGCATCGGCGCGATCCTGCTCGCGCTGACGCGCTGGCCGGCCGTGCACCTGCTGAACCCGCCCTGGTACTACCGGGTCCTGACGCTGCATGGCCTCAACATGCTGATCTTCTGGATCCTCAACTTCGAAGTCGCGATCCTGTACTTCGTCGGCACCACGCTGCTGAACAGCCGCCTCTACTCGGCGGCGCTGGCCTGGGCGGGCTTCCTCCTGATGATCGCCGGCGCGATCATCGTGGACATCGCCATCCTGAGCGGGACCAGCGACGTGCTGATGACGTCGTACGTGCCGCTGCTGGCGCATCCGGCGTTCTACCTGGGCATCATCCTGGTGGCGGTCGGCTGTCTGCTCGGCGTCATCAACTTCTTCGGCACGCTCTACATCGCGAAACGCGACGGCACCTACGAGGGTTCCGTCCCGCTCGTCGTGTTCGGCGCCACCGCCGCCGCGATCATCGCGGTGGTGACGCTGCTGCACGGCGCCGCCGCGATGATCCCGGCCTTCCTGTGGTCGGTGGGCTTGATGGACGGCGTCGATCCGTCCTGGTACCGCTCGACGTGGTGGGGACTCGGGCACATGTCGCAGCAGGTGAACGTCTGCGCGATGGTGTCGGTCTGGTACCTGATCGGCACCCTCAGCGTAGGCTCGAAGCCGCTCTCGGAAACGGTCTGCCGCGGCGCATTCCTGCTCTACATCCTGTTCATCAACGTGGCGTCGGCCCACCACCTGTTGACCGATCCCGGTGTCGGCGCGGCGTGGAAGATCTGGAATACCTCGTACGCGATGTACCTCGCGGTGCTGGCGTCGATGGTGCACGGCTTCACGGTGCCGGCGTCGATCGAAGTGGCGATGCGCGGCAAGGGTTTCCGACGTGGGCTCTTCGGCTGGCTGACCGCCGCGCCGTGGAAGAATCCGGCCTTCTCGGGCTTCTTCCTGTCGCTCGTGATCTTCGGCTTCGGCGGCGGCATCACCGGGGTCGTGCTCGGCACGCAGCAGATCAACATCATGGCCCACAATACGCTGCGCATCCCCGGCCACTTCCACGTGACCGTCGTCGGGGGGACGACGCTGGCGTTCATGGCGCTCACCTACTACCTGGTGCCGCTGGTATTCCGGCGCGAGTTCCCGGCACGCGTGCTGTGCCGGCTCCAGCCGTGGATCTTCGGCATCGGCATCACGCTGTTCGCGATCGGCATGTCGTTCGCCGGCTCCTACGGCGTTCCGCGCCGTCACTGGGACGTGGAGTTCAGTGGCGCGCTGTTCGCGACCGGCTTCGACTCCGGGGCCCACGTGATGCTCGGGCTGATGGGGATCGGCGGCGTGATCGCCGCGACCGGTCTGTTCCTCTACATCGCGCTCGTCGTCGCCGCCGTGTTCTTCGGCCGCTCGAATGCCGGTGCGGGGATGGAGCCGTGGCATACCGAGCGCAGCGGCGGCGAAGTGGCGCGGCCCGGTGACGAGGACGAGCACCACACGCCCGGCACGCTGGTCCTCACGGGGATCTTCCTGCTGAGCTTCGTGGTCTACTACTTCGCCAACTGGAAGTGGCTGTCGGACGTCTGGCACGTCCGCTAGTCCCACCGGAACGACGTCGGGGGAGAACGAGGATGACGCGTAAGTCAGCTGAGAACGCCGCGTGGGGCTTCCTGGCCGGGGCCGGGTTCCCGGTCTTTGCACTGGTGCTGCTGGCGCTGGCCGGGGCCGGCATGATGGCGATGTTCTTGTTGCCGTCGAGCGCGACGGGACTCGGCGCCTTCGCTGACGATTTCCGCCGCTGGTGTTTCGGCTGGGATCCGGAGACGGGCCGCTACGACGTGATGCTCGTCATCAGCATGCTGACCCCTCCGTGGATGCTGGCGGCGGTGACCGCCGCGGTGTGGTGGGAGCCGCTGCAGCAGGTGCTCGCGCGGCCGGCGCGCCTCGTCGGGCCGGCCGCGTCGGCGAGCCTGATCGCGGCCGGCGCGGTCGCGAGCTTCGCGTGGCTCGCGCCGGCGGCGCCGGTCGGGGACCTGCCGTTCCCGGAGCGCGAGCTGCGGACCGCCCACCCGGCGCCGGCCCTGCGCCTCACCAATCAGGGCGGGGAGCCGGTCGACCTGGCAGCGCTGCGTGGGAAGGTCGTGGTGTTGACGGCGGTCTATGCATCCTGTCCGCACACCTGCCCGACGATCCTCGTCCAGGCTCGCAACGCCATCGACGAGCTGCCCGCCGCGCAGCGCGAGGACCTGCGGGTCGTGGCGGTGACGCTCGACCCGGCGCACGACTCGCCCGAGGTGCTCGCCGAGCTCGCCGGCATGCACACCCTCGAGCAGCCGCTGTACCAGCTCGTGACCGGGCCGCCGCCGGAGGTCGAGCGCATCCTCGACCAGATGGAAGTGGCGCGCGTGCGGAATCCCGAGACCGGAGTGATCGATCACGCCAACCTGTTCCTGCTGCTCGATCGCGCCGGCCGGGTCGCCTACCGCTTCACGATCGGCGAGCAGCAGCAGCGCTGGCTGACGGCGGCCTTGCGGGTGCTCCTCGACGAGGAGACGCATGACGGCTGAGCGACTCGAGCCCCTGCGAGGCGGCGCCCCCCTCACGCGGATTGCGCCGGTAGCGACGCCGACGTCGCACTCGGAACCCGCGGAGCCGCACGAGCCCGAAGTGCGTGCCGACGCGCTGCTGCGTCGCCTCGAGTGGATCTTCCAGCGCTTCGACACGCTGATCGGCAAGCTGCTGCCGGTGGCGTGGAATCCCTTCCTGCACGCCGGCGCGGTCGCGATCACGTCGCTCGGGGTCGCCACGGTGACCGGCATCGTGCTGCTGCTCTGGTATCAGCCGAGCGTGCACGGGGCCTACGACTCGGTCGCGGCGATGGCCGACGCGCCGTTCAGCGCGGGTCTGGTGCGCTCGCTGCATCGCTACAGCTCGGACCTGGCCATGTTCTTCGCGCTCTGCCATGCGGTGCGCGTCTTCGTCGAGCGCCGCTTCGCCGGCGCGCGCTGGCTCGCGTGGGTGACCGGGATCACGGCGCTCGCGGTGCTGTGGTTCATCGGCTGGACCGGCTACTGGCTCGTGTGGGACATGCGCGCCCAGCACGTGGCGGTCGGATCGGCGCGGCTGCTCGATGTGCTGCCGATCTTCGTCGACCCGATGGGCCGCTCGTTCCTCACCGACGAGGGCGTCAACTCGCTGCTCTTCTTCGTGGTGTTCTTCGTGCACATGCTGGTGCCGCTGGCGCTCGTCTTCGCGCTGTGGCTGCACATCACGCGGCTCGCGCGCCCCCGCTTCCTGACCAACCGGCCGCTCACCTACTGGACGCTCGCCTGTCTGCTCGGGCTCTCGCTGTCGAGCCCCGCCGCGACGGCGACCCGCGCCCGCATGACGGAGGTGTCCCAGGGCTTCAGCATGGACTGGTGGTACCTGGCGCCGCTCGCGCTGACCGACCGGCTCGATGCGGGTGCGCTATGGGCGCTGCTCGTCGTGGGCGGTGCGCTGGTGCTGACGGTGCCGTGGTCGATGCGCCGGCGCCGGCTCCCGAAGGCCTTCGTGACCGTCGCGCGCTGCAATGCCTGCCGCCAGTGCTTCGAGGACTGCCCGTACACGGCGATCACGATGGTGCCGCGCAGCGACGGCCGCAACTATCCGGAGCAGGCGGAGATCGATCCGGCGCGGTGTGTGTCCTGCGGAATCTGCGTCGCGTCCTGTTCGTCGATCGGCACCGACCTCGAGGGCTTCACGCTCACGCCGCAGCGCCGTCGGCTCGAGGCGTGGGTGCGCGAAGCGGCCGCGGCCGGCAGCCCGGTCCACGTGCTCTTCACGTGCGCCGAGTCCGGCGCCGGGGCACTCGCATTCGATCCGGAGACGGGGGCGTGTGCGGCGCTGCCGGGCTGGCGTGGGCTCGCGGTGCCGTGCGCCGGCTGGGTGCACTCGCTCACGATCGATCGCCTGCTCGCGCGCGGCGCGCTCGGCGTCGCCGTGGCCGGCTGCGCGCCGGGTGCGTGTCACTTCCGCGAGGGCGACACGTGGTTGCTGCAGCGCCTCGCCGGCGAGCGAGCTGTGGAAGTCTCGCGTGAGTCTGCGCAGAGCGGGCGCGTCCTGATCGAGCCGCTGGCCGGCCTGCGCGGCCGCGCGCTGATCCAGGCGCTCACGCGCTTCGCCGCCGGCCAGAGCGCGCCACGGGCCGGTTCGCGGTCTCACTTCGCGGCCGCCGCCGCGGCTGCGGTGGCGCTCGGTGTGTTCGTCTCCGGGTTCGTCGGCGTCGGGGCGGATCTCGGCTACGCGACGCCGTCCATCGACGGCGCCGAACTCGTGGTGAGCTTCAAGCATCCGGGCGCCGTCAGCGAGCACTGTCGCACGCTGTCGGCCGAGGACCTGGCCGACCTGCCGGTCCACATGCGCCGGGCGGAGGTTTGCGACCGGCGCCGGGCACCGGTGCAACTGCGCATCGAGGTCGATGGCCGCCCCGTGCTCGCCGGCGCCTATTCGCCGAGTGGGATCTGGGGAGACGGGAACAGCGTGGCGGTCGAGCGGCTCGCCGTCGAGCCCGGCGAGCACCGCGTGGCCGTCGCGATCGGCGACACGCACGATCCCGACGAGTGGGTCTTCCAGGCGGAGGAGACGGTGAGCTTCGCTGCGAATGCGCGCCGCGTGGTCACCTTCGACCGCCTCACCGGCTTCGTCTGGCACTGAGGATGGCGTCGCTCGCCTCGCTGTCGCGGACGCGGACGGGCACACTGAGCGTGGCCGTGCGACGCGCGGCCGACTACGTCGCGCTGACGCGTCCGCGCATCGTTCTCGCCGTTGCGCTGACCGCCCCGGCCGGGCTGCTGCTCGGCGGCGCGGCGATGCCGACGCCGGGTCTCTTCGCCGGCGTCCTGCTCGGCACGGTGCTGCTCGGCGGCGGTTCGGGCGCGCTGAACGCGTGGTGGGAACGCGAGCGCGACGCCTGCATGCGTCGGACCTGCGAGCGCCCGCTGCCGACCGGACGACTCGAGCCGCACGAGGCGCTGGCTTTCGGTCTCGTGACCTGCGGGCTCGGCGTGGCGGTGCTCGGCGTGGCTGGCGGCTGGCTCGCCGCGACGCTCGCGTTCGGGACGCTCGTGCACTACCTCGGCGTCTACACGATCTGGCTCAAGCCGCGCTCGCGCTGGAGCACCGTCGCCGGCGGGATCGCCGGCGCCGCGGCCCCGCTGATCGCCGATGCGGCCGCCGATGGCGCGATCGGCATCTGGGGACTCGTGTTGTTCGCGATCGTCTTCACGTGGCAGCCGCCGCACGTGTGGGCGATCACGCTGTATCGCCGTCGCGAGTACGAAGCCGCCGGCTTCCCGATGCTGCCGTCGGTGATCGGCCCGCGCGCCGCGCGCCGGCACATGCTGGGCTGGGCGATCGCCCTCGTCGGGGTGACGATGCTGCCCTGGCTGGGCGGCGTTGCCGGCCCGCTCTACGCAGCGGCCGCCGCGCTGGCCGGCGCCGGCTTCGTCGCGCGGATCCTCGCGGCGATGCGAGCCGACGACGCGGCCGCCGATCGCCGCGTCTTCCGCGCCTCGCTCACCCACCTCGCGCTGGTGTTCGGCACGCTGCTGGCGGACCTCTCGCTCTGATCGAGCGCGCCGGCACGAGTCCTGTCGCTCGTCAGCGGTCCCGTGTGATCCGATCGCGCGTGGTGCTCTCGCGCTCGACGGGCTCCCGGCTGGGCCGCGTCGGTGCCGGTGCCGACGCCGGCGCAGGCGGCGGCGCAGGCCCGGGCGTCGCCGACGGGTTCGTCGCGCGCGGCTCCCGGGTCGTGCGGCCCCGCGTGGGACGGCTCGAGTCTGCATCGCGCGGCGGCCGCACGCCGGGCGGCTCCGCCGTGCGCGGACCTGACGTGCGGGGACCCGACGTACGGGGACCCGACGTACGGGGGTCCGAGCTGGGCGGCTCCGAGGGGTCGGGCGGCGGCGAGGACGGCGGCGGCGGGGATGTGATGCGATCGTCGTGCGCGTCGCAGGGGTCCCCGAGCCCGTCGCCATCGCGATCCTGCTGGAGCGGATCGCGGATGGCCACGCACAGGTCGCACGCGTCGCCGACTCCGTCGCGATCCCGATCCTCCTGGCGCCGTGAGCACCAGCCGGAGCCGCCGCCGCAAGCCGCATCGCTCGCGCACGGCAGGCCGGCCGACGCGACGGCGCCGAGGCAGGTGCCGAGCAGCGGTCCGTTCGGGAGCAGCGGGCAGTTGTCGTCGCACGAGCCCATCGCACCGGCGGTGCACGGCCCATCCCCGGGGATCCCCGAACCGTCGTCGTCGTTCGGAATGCCGTCGTCGTCGTCGTCGCGTCCACGCGGCGGCAGGACGATCTCGTTCGACAGGGCGCTCTCGAGGCCAGACGGGCCGACCGCAGTGAGCGCGAGGTAGAGCGGCGCGGCGGTCTGCAGGGACGAAGGAAACGTCAACGTCAGGACATTGCCGCTCCCGGCGGAGGCCTGGCCGATGTCCACTGGCGATCCGTAGTGGCGCGAACGTGAGCCGAAGTAGGCCCGGTAGCTCACGACCGACGCCGGGTCCGCGTGGAGGAACCGCAGCTCGTACGCCATGGCGGCACTCGAACACGCGCACGTGCCCAGCACGACGAGAATCGACACGAGCCGCGAGGCCGTGAAGCTGGCCGCCGACCTCCCCGCCGACCTTACCGCCAACCCCACCCTCGAACTCACCCTCCAACTTGCCCTCGAACTTGCCGTCGAACTCGCCGTCAAACCAGCACCCCGCTGCTCCGGTTCCGAGCGCACGCGAAGCTAAGGTGCTCGTTCGGACGTGTCATGCGATGCACGCGGTAAGCGACATGTGCTTGTCATGACGGAACCGACACGTTCCGTTCGTTCTCGTTTCGAAGGCTCCGATCTGCTCGGAATCCCGGACACGCACGCTCGACATGGGTGCGGAAGAGCGGACGAACCGAAGCGTTGCCATCGCCACGTCGACGGCGATCGCCGGAGCCGACGGCTGCTGAGAAACGATGGGTCGAGACGTGCGGCGGGTCGCGCTCCGTTGCGACGGTGCGTCGCGAAACCGTGCGCCACTCCGGCGGTCGCCGAGGGAGGCAAGGGATTTGCATGGATCTGCACGGGTTCGCAGAGCCCTGTGCGAGTCGCACGAGCCGGGCCCGCACGCCTTCGAGCGGCGTTCCGGACCGGTTGGGTCATCGGCCCGCCTGGCCTCGCGCCTCCACCCGGAGCGAATGGATGCCCACGTCGATTCCCGAAGCCTCGAGAGCCACTCGATCCTCGCGACTGGATGGAGCTCCGAGATCTGCTCGATCCTCGAGAGCTGCCCGATCACGAGTCGGCGCTGCGATCCGATCGCTCCGGTCGCTCGCGAGGTCGGAGGTTCGCGCGGGCCGCCGCCCGCTGGCCGGCTCGTACCGACCATGAGCCGCGCGAAGATCCTGATCCTCCGCTACTCGCACCCGCCGGAGCGGGCGAGTCCGCTGCCGCTCCCGCCGGACGTCGAAGCGGACGTCGCGACGCACGAGCAGCTTCTGGCCGGGCGTCTCGGCCGTCGTGTGTCGGACGTCGATGCACTGCTGCTCGACGCGCGGACCTATCCGGAGCGCGACGCCGCCGCGCTCGTCGCGAGCGACATCGGTGCCATCCGGGCGACGGATGCGAGCCGTCCGGTGCTGGTCATCGCCGACGACGAAGCAGCGCCGGCCGCCGCCGCCGCCGCCGCCGGCGCGATCGACGTGCTCTACAGCCTGGAGCTCGCGGAGGAGCTGGCGCGCCGCTGTCTCCAGGCGCTGCGATTGGGCCGGCTTCGCCGCACGGCTGGTGCGGACGCCGCCGCAGCGGGCCTTCGTCAACCCGAGGAGTCGCCGCTGCAGATGGTCGGAAGCAGCCATGGGATCCGCGACGTCTTCAGCCAGATCCGTCGTTCTGCACCGTTCGGTGTCCCCGTGCTGCTGATCGGCGAGCCCGGGACCGGCAAGCACCTGACGGGTCTCGCCATCCACGATCGCAGTCCTCGTGCGGAGGGACCGTTCGTCACGAGCGACTGCGGTGCACTTCCACCGACGCTGCTGGACGCGCAGCTCTTCGGGTCGGCGCCACCGTGCCGGTGCGGCGGCGGCGCGGCGGCGGGGCAGATCGAGGCGGCGGCGGAGGGGACTCTCTACCTCGACGAGATCGAGGAACTGCCGGTACCGCTCCAGCAGAAACTGGTTGCCGTGCTGACCGAGGGCATGAGCGAACGCGCCGGCGGTCGCGAGCGCGTTCCGGCCGACGTCCGCATTCTCGCCGCGACTCCGCGCGATCTCGCGCCGGCCGTTCGGCAGGGCCGGTTTCGCGAGGACCTGTTCGAGCTCCTGCGCGTCCTCACGATCCGGCTGCCCGCGCTGCGCGAGCGCGGGGACGACGTGCTGTTGATCGCCCGCTACTTCCTGACGCGCTACGCCGCGATCCGGCCCACGCCTCTCCGCGGCTTCACGAAGACCGCGGACGAGGCGATGCTGGCGCACGACTGGCCGGGCAATGTGCGCGAACTCGAGCACCGGGTCCGGAACGCGGCGCTCGTCTCCGATCGCGCGCGAATCCGCGCCGAGGATCTCGAGCTCGTGCCGAGTGGGCCCACGGGCCGTGTGCAGACACTCTACGCCGCGCGCCGCCAGGCGGAAGCGCGCTGTGTGCGTGCGGCGCTGCAGCAGGCCCGCGGCGACCTTGCGGAGGCGGCCCGTCTGCTCGGGATCAGTCGCCGCGAACTTGCAAGGCTGCGCGGACGCGACCCGCTGCCGCCGCAGCGGCCGCACTCTCACGCCTGAGAAGCTCTCGTCATCGGAAGCTCTCGGACCGGACAAACCTTTCGTTGACACCGACCTGCGTGCGGGAGCACATTGTCTCGGGGGGCCGGAGGGCTGGTCGGATGTTCTCACGGATGCGCCAGTCGCCCCATCGTCCGGCGCTCGCTGTTCCTTGTTTGCTCGCCTCCGCGTCGCTGCTGGGCGGTCTGCTGTGCGCGGAAACGGCCTCCGCGGCTGCGACGGAGTGCCCCCGGGTCGGCAGCGAGTATCGATGCGTGCTGGTGGACGCAGGCAGCGAGATCGCTGTACGGGTCGGCGAACAGGGCGGGGGCACGCTCGAACTCGATCGCTGGCGCGTCGCCGGGCGCGAGCAGCTCTTCTTCGAAGGATTTTCGCTCCGGGACTTCACTGGCCCGGATCCGCAGGAGGTCATCGTCACCGCGGCGCTCGTCGATCCCGAGGCGAACGACATCTTCGTGGAACTCGTCTCCGGGACGCTGCGCCTCTCCGTGGCGTTCTCGCTGCAGCACGGGGCGACGTCCGTGGTCGACGAGACGATCCACGTCACGTCCGATCTCGAGTCGGTGTCGACGCGTCTCTATGTCGTCCACGACTTCGACCTGGACGGGGACGCCATCGACGGGCTGGTCTTCGCGGATCCCAGTGGGCGCGAGATCGTCCAGACGGATGGTCCGGTGTCGGCGCGCGTGGCGTGGATCGACGGGAGCCCCCCCGACGGGTTCGACGTCGCGCGCTGCTGCGAACTCGAGTCCCTCGTCGTCGCGAATGCGACATTCCTCCTCACCGGCCGCACCGCGGTGCCGGGCCCGGACGATTTCCAATCGGCTCTCCAGTGGGACCACGTGCTCGGCCCCGGGGAAAGCTTCTCGGTCACGCTGCAAAAGACCGTCGACGTCCCGGAGCCGAATGGATGGGCAAGCGGCGTCGTTGCCGGAGCCGCACTGGGACTGTTGGCCACGAGACGGCGCTAGCGCCGTCGGCCACGAGACGGCGCTAGCGCCGTCGGCCACGAGACGGCGCTAGCGCCGTTGGCCACGAGACAGCGCTAGCGCCGTTGGCCACGAGACAGCGCTAGCGCCGTCGGCTCTCGAAGGCTTTTGCGTCGGGCTGTTCGGGATCTCGAACACGGTCCGTTGTGGTCGGCCCGCGGCGGCGGCTTTCTCGCTTGGTTTTCGCTTGTGTCCGAACCGCCAACCATGGTTTGATACTCGAACCGGTGGAACCTTGTTTGATCGCCAGCCGACCCACTCTAGGAACCGGAACCGCGGCCCTTCCCCCCGCTGCTGCCCCCCTCCGGCCCAGGCTCCTGGCGCTCCCGCGGACCCGGAAGACTCGTCTCGATCCGAGCTCGAGTTCCGAGCTCTCTGGGTTCGGAGATCCGAGTTCTGAGCTCTGAGCTCTGAGCTCTGAGTTCTGAGACGTGAGACGTGAGACCAACGACCCGGCATTCAACATCCGGGGGCGGGATGAGCGAGTTCTCGGTCGGAATCCTCGTTCTAAGTACACCAAAATGTGACGTCGGAGACGTGCCGTTGCTGCCGTCCTGCGCCCAGGTCGAGACGCTCGCGTACCCGGAGTTCGTCGAGCGCGGTTTCGCGCACGACGCGTCCAGGGCCGGCGTCGCGATCGTCGATGCCCGCGGCCTCGGTCCCGAGAACGCGGTCGAGATCCTGCGCGACGCCGTGCAGCGTCTGCACGAGTCGCAGCGGCTCGTCGTCGCGCTGCTCGATGACGCCGCCACGGCCCTGGGTCCCGATGCCGTCGATGCGGGGGCGTGGGACGTCCTGTACGCCCGGGAACTCCCCGTGCTGCCGGAGCGCGTGCGCGCGGCGGCGCGCGTGGCCGTGCTCCGGCGCGCGGCGTCCGAGCTGCGACCCGCCGCGGACGCGCTCGCGGCCGAAGACCCGGACACGTCGGAGCCGCTCGAGATGGTCGGCACGAGTGAGCCGATGCGGCGCGTCTTCGGGCTGATCCGGCGCGTATCGGCGTTCGACGTGCCGGTGCTGATGACCGGCGAGAGCGGCACCGGCAAGGAACTCGCAGCGATCGCGATCCACGAGCGCAGCGCCCGCGCGTCCGGTCCGCTGGTGACGATCAACTGCGGCGCAATTCCCGAGAACCTCCTCGAGTCCGAGCTGTTCGGCTATGAGAAGGGCGCCTTCACCGGCGCGAGCCAGTCTCGTAAGGGCCGCTTCGAAGCGGCCGACGGCGGCACGGTGTTCCTGGACGAGGTCGGCGAGTTGGCGCCGTCGCTCCAGGTCAAGCTGCTGCGATTCCTGCAGGACCACGTGATCGAACGGATCGGCGGCCGTGGCGGCTTCGCCCTCGACGTGCGCGTGCTGGCCGCGACCAACCGGGATCTGCAGGCGATGGTCGAGGACGGCTCGTTCCGCGAGGATCTCTACTTCCGGCTCGCGGTGCTGACGATCGAGATGCCTCCGCTGCGCGCACGCGGCGATGACATCGTCCTGATGGCGCAGTACTTCCTGCGCCGCTATGCGCGCGAAGCGAAGCAGGCGCCGCGCGCCTACGCACGCGAGACGATCGAGGCGATGCGCCGGCATCCGTGGCCCGGCAACGTGCGGGAGCTCATCAACCGCGTCCGGCGCGCCATCGTGCTGGCAGAAGGCTCCCTGATCCTGCCGTCGGACCTGGGGCTCTCGGCGCCCGACCACGTTCCTGCCGTCGCCACGCTGCGCGACGCCCGCCGTAGCGCGGAGGTCGCCTGCCTGCGCGCCGCCCTCGAGCGGGCCGCCGGCAACAAGGTCGAGGCCGCACGGCTGCTCGGGATCAGCCGGACGCAGCTCTACGAGCTCCTGCACCGGAATCGTGTCGAGTCGCACGGGCACGCCTGGATGTGACGACGCCGGGAGACGACGACAACGCCGAGAGCGGCCGGTGTCCGCTCCGCTGGACACCGATCGGCGGTGTCGGGCCATCGGCTGCCGTGGACCCCGGGTTTCCGGACACAGCTCTCGATGGTCGCCGGCCGGCTCGCGTCCGTCCCGTGCCGCCGCGTGCTCGGCGCGCCGTCGATGCGTCGTGGGGCGTCCGCCATGCTTCCACGGCCTATCGAGGGCAAGCTGGCACGAAGGTTGCTTTTCCTTCTGATCAGGCCGTGGAGGGTACGCGGCACGCGAAGAGGACCCTCACCGCCGGGCCGGAGGGGGGACGCGAACGATGAAACACATGCGCGTGGCCGCACGCTACGGGTTTGGCCGGATCGTTCCGGCGTGGATTGTGCCAGACCGGATCGTTCCGGGCCGGATCGGGCGAGGGCTGTCGGCCGCAGTCGTCCTGCTCGTCACTGCGTCGCTCGCCGCGGCGGAGCCGATCGAGCAGGAAGACCCCGGCGCCTTCGCCTTCGCGGTCGCGGGTGTCCTGCCGTGGGCCGATGCGTCGGGCTTCCAGGAGCTTTCCGACGCCGAGCTCCGCGACGCCCGCGGCCGCTTCCTCGTGTGCGGAACCAGCACGCTGCGACGCCGGCGCGTGATCCTGTGGGACGAGCATCGCAGCGTCGAGCTGCCGAGCCCGCTCGCGTCCGCCGATCCGCGCAATCAGGTCGAGACGAGCAGCGCGCGCCCGCCGCCGATCGGGCTGCTGCGTCCCTGACCGGCGCGGCCTGGGACCCGGAGCCGGGTCTTGCAGCGCAGCCGAACGAGACGCGAGCGGAGACGGGAACCGGACCGGGAACGGGCGCGGGAGCGGAACAGAGCGGAAGAAACCGGAACAGACCGGAACCGACCCGAACGGACCGGAACAGACCCGAACAGAACGGAACGGACCGGAACCAAAACGGGGTGTCGGCCGTTCGCCGACACCCCGTTTCGTCTGCAGCCGCGGAACGCGGCCGGAGATCCCGCTACGGCAGGAGTTCGATCACGTGGAAGCCACCGGCCTGGTCGGTGACGTAGAGCAGGTCACCGACGAGCGCCATCGATGTGGGCCGTGCCGGGATTTCGAGCTTGGCATCCGGCGTGACGAGCGTCCGATCGAAGCCGCGGCCGCGGAGCCTCGAGAGCGCCGTACGCCACACCTGGAAGCCCTGCGTATGGATCGACACCGCGTCGCCGGCGTATACGGCGATGTCGCTGGCGGGGAGCCTGACGGACGACGACAGCACGCGAACGGCGGGGTTGGTCACGTCGAACATCATGGACTGCCCGCCGGCGAGCAGCACCTCTCGATCGGAGAACCCGATTCCGAAGAAGGTCCCGGTGGACAGGGAGTGCCACGTCATTGCGGCCGGATTCCGTGCGTCGACCACGCCGCTCGCGAGCCCAACCGTTGCGACCACCCCGTTGTGAACCTCCGCGACGTGGATCGAGTGCGGGACCGCGAGTGAGCCGAGCACACGCGGTGCGGCGATGTTGCTGGCGTCTAGAGCGACGAGAACCCCCGCCGTGAAGGCGGCGTTCGCGCCGCCCACGTAGATGGTCGAGCCCTCGCCGGTCAATGCGAGCGGCCGTCCCGGGAACGGCACGGCGCCGACGACGCGCGGGCTCGACGGCGCGCGCAGATCCACGATCGCCAGGTGATCGACCTGCGGGACGTAGGCGTAGCCGCCCGGCAGCAGCCAGACGTCGGACTCGAGTCCGGGGAGGTCGATTGCGCCGACTTCGCGCGGGCTCGCCGGCTGCGACACGTCGAGGATCCGGAGTCCACCAAGTCGGTTGGCCGCGACGGCGAGGCCGCTCGTGGCATCGACGCGCAGATCCTCCGACCAGAAGCGCGGCGTGGCCGTCGATCCGAGGAGCCGCAGTCCGCCGGCCGTCGGGGGCGGCGGTGTCGGCGCGCAGGTGGACGGCGCCGTCACCTGCCGGTCGTTGCTCGAGAGGGACGTGCCGGCGGCGTGGACCCGGTAGCGGTAGCTGGCGCCTGCCTTCAGGCCGGCGGCGTCCGTGTAGCGGCATCGGCCGCTGGTGTCGGCGTTGCACGCGCGGCCGCTCGTGAGCTTGCTGTTGTCGCGGAAGACGTCGAACGTCGCCGCGCTGCCCTTCGTCCAGGTGAGCCGATTGCGCAGGCTGCCGGCGCTGCACTCACTGAACGCCGACAGGTTCGACGGCGCGATGGGCGTCGTTCCGGTCGGGGTCGTGCGCGGCAGCGTGCGGCTCCGACCGCGCGTCGTCGTGCGGGACGTGGTCGTCCGGGACGTCGTCCTCCGGTCGGTGTCCGAAGCCCGCGTCGAAGCGGTCCGGTCGCTCGTCGTCCGCAGCGTCGTCTCGCGTGTCGGTCGCTCGACGAGTTCGGCGGCGGTCCGGTCCGCTCCCCCGATGACGATGGCGAGCGCCACCGCCGCCCCTGCACACATGCCTCTTGCGGTCATCCCCTCTCCCCCCTCGAATATCGACCCGGTTCGTCCGGGTCCGAGCGCGTCTGCGGCGGTCCGGCCGGCCGGCTAAGTGCGCCGGATCACCACGCGGGCCGGCCCGGGTGGGGGCCGCCGGAGGCCGATCCCTACGCAGCCGCGCAGCGTATGGGGTGAGGGTGACGCGGCGGTGAACGCAGAAACCCCGCTGTCATCCCTTGGGGGTGACAGCGGGGCTCGGCAGCGCGGGGGCCGCCGGATCGGGCCGCCCGGAAGCTGCCCGATCCGGCGGGGCGTTAGTCGTCCAGCTCTTCGGGCAGGACCTTCACGGCCGGCTCGCAAAGCTGCAGCGGGCGCCCGACCCGGACCCGATAGCCGTCGGGATGGAGCTGGTCGCGGATCTCGACGGACGTCCTGTTCGGCCGCAGCTCGCTGTCGACGTCGTAGCACTTGAGGTGCACGTCCTCGCCGCCCTCCCAGAACGCCGTGGCGCCCGGCTCCGGCTCCGGGAACGTTGCGACGGAGAGCTCCTCGAGCCCGCCGCCGTCGACGGCCTTCGCCGTGAGCGGGTTGCAGTGCTTGATCGCCGAGCCGACGAAGCTGTCGGCCAGCCCGAACTGGTCCTCGAGCGTGAGCACGCCCGGAACGAACGGATCCTCGGCCAGCGAGCGCGCCTGGTAGCACTGGAAGTGGCTGAGGCGCTGCTGCAAGTCCTCGAGGGCGACGTCGCAACTGCGGTCGTCGTCGTCCACGCAGTCCTTCACGGCCGGGAAGCACAGCTCGGCACCGCGCCCGACGATCAGGTTCTCCGGGAAGAACGTGCCGTCGCTGCCGGGCGTGAACTGGTCGATGTCGCCGAGCAGCCGCCACGGGTCGCGCTGTCGCGTCACGAGCTTGTAGCAGGTGAGGTGCGCTTCGGGATCCTGGATGCCCTCGCCTTCCTTGCTGACCGGCGCGCACAGTTCGAACGGCCGCGCGATCCGGGCGCTGCGCGTGCCGAACTGATCGGTGATCTCGATCGTGCGATGCTGGAAGCGCGTGCGCGGCTCCGGCTTGATCGGGTAGCACTGGAAATCAGGGACCGGCGGGGGGGCGGAACGCCTTTGCAGACCAGCGTCGCATCGTCGAAATCGATGCGTTCGTTCACGCTGCATCCCCCCGGTGTCAGCAGGCAAGCACTCGAATCGATCACAGTAGCCCGATCTTCGATCAGGCTCTCGAGGTTCGGCGGCACGATCGCCGGACATTGCTGCGTCACCGTCAGAGCTGCATCGGGTCGTAGGACGATTCGTGGTTCACCAATTCCGTTGGGATTACTCGGGAGCTGCAGGCCGGTGAATCCGCGGCCCGGCGTCGCGAGGAAGGTCGTGTCGTCGTCGACTACACCATCTTCATTTGCGCCGAGGAAGCACGGCAGGACGCATTGCGAGGGCTCGAACGGATCGCACGCCACGCCGGCCGCAGCACCGGCAAGCTGGCAAGCGGCGTTGCCGAGGACGGCCGTGATCTCGCCGGGGTCATCGCCGGCCTGCACTGGATAGCCAACCACGGCCCCCAGCGTGAGTTCGTCACCCATGGTCTCCCACACCCGGACAGGCTCTGCCTGGTCGCCGGAGGCCCCGCACGTGCGCTCGACGGTGAACTCGAGGCCGACCGATGAGCCGGGAGCGACCTCGATATCGGTCGGATCGCTCCCTTCGAACGCTTGCTTCACGATGTTCGCCGTACACTGCGCATTTGCCGCACTGGGTGCCAGCAGCACCACGGCGACCAGGGCCGCGGCGGCGCCGGCCAGGATGCGGCCGAGCTGGCGGCCGGTTTGCCATACGCGGGTCGTTCGGAACGTCGACATGCCATTCTCTCCTTGCGCGGTTTCTTGGAAGTCGCCTGTTGGCCGACACCGGCCGGGGCAGTCGGGTGTCGGACTTGCGACGAGCATTCGACGAGAACTCCGCAAACTCGACGCAGACTCAGCGAATGCCCGACCGGTGCTCGCACACGATGTGAACGAAGTCCGACTGATGTCCCCACTGGCGCTCGACCGACGGCGTATGCACGGACCGCTCCGCGCCAACGCGGCGGACACAAGCACCTGCTGATCCGACACCGACTTGCCAACCTGCAACGCCTGTGCCGAGACGTACGCCGGCTGTCGGCCGGTGCGGACACACAGGAATCCCACCCCACGCCAGGGCGCGAGTCCGCTGCGCGACACACGATGTAGTCTGGACCGGACACCGCGACGCCAGCACGGACGGGCGGACGGCGCTCATGCCGCAGCCGCGAGCCACCCGCCACGGCGCTCCGGCGCCGGGATGCGGACGACTCCGCGGTCGTGATGCGTGGCGGGGCGGCGGCGGAACTCAGCGAGCCGCCCGCGCGCCCGGCGCGGCCGGCACGACGCGGATCCCCTTCGGCGGGGCGAACAGCTTCGGATCGGTCCGGATCCCCTCGCGGTAGTCCTCGTAGCGATACGCTGCGAGCACGGTCCGATCCCGCCGCACGACGATGGCCAGCGGCTTTCGGCTGTCCGGTTTGGTGGACACCTCGATGCTGATGCCGTCGAGCTCGACGCTGTGGATGTCGGCCTTCTTGCGGTCCGACTGCTCGCGGCGTCGCGTGGCTCCGTGGGCGTCGAGGAACGCGAACTCTCGTCCGAACTCGAGTTCTTCGAGCGCTTCCGGCAGATCCGGAGTCCGCTCGACGATCGGCGCCCGGAAGCGATAGGTCGGTCCGGGATCCCGGAAATGCTCGGCGGTCTTCCGCGCGCGGTCGACGAACCACGCATCCGGGGACGCGACGATCACGATCGGATGCACTCCCGTCTGCGGGTTCTTCGGGTGCTCGATCCTGCCCCAGCGCTCCCCGGCGCGATAGAGCGTCTTGGGCTTCTCGTCGGGGCTGCTGCCGCGCCAGTCGATCGCGCTGCGGACGACGATCTTCGCCATCGACGCCGGCGGTGCCGCCGGCGGCAGCGCTTCGATGGCCCCGGCCGCCGTGGCATCGCGCTGCGTTGCTGGCGGCTCGTCGCCTCCCCGCGCCGGATCCGCGGCGCCGAGCAGCAGCAGAGCCATGACGACAGCCAGTGTCCAGATCCGATCGGGCGTCTCCGTCCAGATCCAAGGTGCCCGATCCGGAAGCCGGAACGGAGACGGTGTGGCGTACTGCTGCATGGCAGACCTCCTCATGCTTCGGACCGACACCTGGTTCCTGGCGCCCGCTTTCGGTGTCGGCCTCCTGCCCGTTGCGGAGAATGCTGAGAATGAGCTGCTGCGAGTTGCTGTGCGGCGGCGTCCGGAGTCACGCCACGCTCCACGCTCCGCACCGTCCCTCCGGACCAGCAAGCCGCGTGCCGCCTGCGTCCGGTCGTCGTGACAGCGTATCCGCGGGATTCTGTCTGCAAGTGCTCGGACTTGCCGCGTTCGACCCGCGCGTGACCGCTTGCGGTGTTCGAGAAGTCGTACATCGCCGGCCTCCGGCCGCTCCCCGGCCGCGTGTGAAGGCCGCCAGCGCCGACGTGCAGGCCGGAGACACGTCGCCGGCGGGTCCGGCACGTCGTTTGCTTCTGCCTCGGGAACGGCGAGCCGGTTGCTATCGGCCCGACCCCTCGAGGGATCCTCGTGAGATCCTCGTGAAATCCTCGTGAGATTTGCGTGGGATCTTCGTGAGATCTTCGTGGGACGGGCCCGGCGACGGCGCCGCCGGCGAGGGGGCTCTGGGCCCCCCAACGGGTCCGATCCAAAACCAAGAGGAGTGGGAAGTCATGACCTACCAGAAGCGGATCCTCGCCGCTCTGATCGCGCCGGCGTTCGTCGTCGCGGCCAGTGCCGTGCAGGCCGATGTCTTCGTGCGAGCGGACATCCACAAGACGAAGGATGTAGACGTCGACGAGTATATCGACATCTACAAGTTCGCGTTCTTCGTGACGTTCGATTTCCTGAACGTCGACGCGGTCGCCGAACAGGACGTCATCAAGAACCAGCGCAACCAGTTCAACTTCGTCGAGGACGAGAACGCCGATGCGCTGGCGTCGATCGACAGCTCGGTGGCGACGGCCTCCGGGATCGTGCTGATCAACCAATCGCCGGGTTTCATCAACAACCAGGGCAACGAGGTGTCGGTGTCGACCGCGACGTCGCTCGGCAGCACCGGCTACCGGCCGGTCCCGTCGGCGGAGACGACCAGCAGCCGCCCGGTCCTGCTCACCGTGTTCGACACGGACGGCGACGGCATCGGCGACGTCACACGGCGCGCGGATTGCGCGACGTGCGACGACGATCTGCCCGGCGTGCCGATCGGAACCTTCGAGACGGGCGTCGACGAACCGACGACCACTCCGCTCAACATCCGGACGGCGGAGAGCGCGGAAGTGAGTGAGTGGGCCGAGGCCGAGAGTGGCGGGTTCGCGCACGCGCAGGTGTCGGTCCAGCAGATCAACGGCTGGGATCCGAGCACGCGGACTCCGGAGAATAACGAGATCAGCCAGGTGCCGACGGTGTTCGGCAACGAGTATGTGAACGTCTTCGGTGCCACGTTGACCGACGACATCACGGGCTCGTTCATCGACGGCTCGGGCATCGCCGGCGTGAACCAGGCGGCCGGCAGCCTGAACAACCAGAACAACGCGCTCTCGATCGCGGTCGCAGAGCCGGCGGTGTACGCGCTGGGCGAGTCCAATCTCGGCCAGTTCAACACGTACAACACCGTCGACGTGATCGACCAGCTTCGGACCGACCAGATCACCGGCGGCAGCTTCGACGGCTTTGCCGGCGTGGCGATGGTCAACCAGTCCTCCGGGTCGATCAACAACCAGGCCAACGTCGTGGACATCGCCACGACGAACCAGTTGAGCGTCAGCGTCGAGCTGCCGTTCGCGCAGTAGCGCAGTCGGTCTGGTCCTCGGGCAGCAGCCGGCGGGTCACGCGCCGGCTCTGGCAGGAGACCGGGGGCGCTGCGGCGTCCCCGGTCGACCTGCTGGCATCGAGAGGCTTCGCGCGGCAATGCAACGGAGGAAGCGATCCATGGCTCGTGCGCTGTCGTGTTCCCTCCGTCGCCTGGTGATCGGGGGCGCCTGGTCACTGGCCGGGGCCGGGTTGCTGGCCGGATGCATGTGGCCGCTGCCGCCGGGCGATGCGGCGTACGATCTCCCGACTGGCTTCGGGAGCATGTCCCTGCGGACCCAGGTCGAAAGCGTCCGCGAGCGCCGCTTTCGCAACATCGTGCCGCAGAAACTCGACTACAGCTGCGGTGCGGCGGCGCTCGCGACGTTGCTGAAGTTCCATTACGACGAGCCGATCGAGGAAGCCGACGTCGTGCTCGAGATGCTGAAGATCGGCGATGTCGAGCGGATCCAGCGCGAGGGATTCTCGCTGCTCGATCTCAAGCACTATGCCGACCGGCGCGGCTTCGAGACCAAGGGTTTTCGCATCAAGCCCGAAGTCCTCGAGCGGCTCGCGATTCCGTCGATCACGTTGATCAACACGCGTGGCTATCTGCACTTCGTCGTGTTGAAGGGAGCTCGCGACGGAATCGTGTATCTGGCGGATCCGGCGCTCGGCACGCGCGAGATGGGATTCGACGAGTTCGTCGAGGACTGGGAGGGCATCGTCTTCTTCGTGGCGGCGGAGCGGGACGGGACGTCGCCGTCGCCGCTCGAGATGCTGGTTGCGGACCGGACGGCTCCGGTCCATCTGGTGCGAGAGCTCGATGTGTTCGCACTCCGAGAGATCCGCTTCAGCCTCCGGGAGTTCTAGCGTTCGAGCGCTACGAAACCGGCGACCGCCCAACGCCCGAACGGCCAGCACGAGGGCGGAACCAACAGACGGAACGAACAGACGGATAGACAGTCGGGGAAGAGACGGTCAGAAGGACAGTCAGGATGGGGTGGGAAAGGACAGGACCATGAGCGTCAAGCAGTCGTGTAGCTTGTCGGTCCGCGGGTTGGCCTGCCTGCTCATCGTGATTCTCGGTGCGCCACCGGGTCAGGCGGCCGATCTGCTCGGTGAGGATCTGCAGGCGTTCACCGGCCTCCCGGCCGACGCCGCCGTGGAACTGCACGAGGAGGAACTCGACGATCTGCGCGGCATGTTCGCCGGCTTCTACTTCTCCGTGGCCTTTTCCGGCTTCGCCGAGGTGGACGGAGCGGTCGACGGTCGGTTGCAGGTGGACGTGGGCTTCGACGGCGAGACCGGCAGCCTGAGCTTCGAGGGCGCGCGGGGGCGCGAACGGGGGACTCCCGCCCCGATCGAGGGCGGCTCACTCGTCGGGAGGAACCCGGTCGTCGTCCGCGACAACGCGACGGGGGAGGGCTTCCGGGTCCAGGCCCAGGTCGGTCCCGCCTTCGACAACGCTCGCGGTGCATTCCTGATCACCCAGGTTCCCGGCAACGCCAACAACATCGCCTCCCAGCTCTCGATCAATCTCGTCGTGCTGGAGGCGACCGCACAGAACGTCGATGCCGTGCGCAGCCGGATTCTCGGATTCCCTGCTCGTTAGTTGCTTGACGCTGACCAGCCGCCGGGAGTAAGATCGAATCGTGAAACAAAAACGTGTCGTACGGCGGATCCTTTCGGTGACCGCAACCGCAACCGTGACCGTAGCCGTTGCGGTGACCGTGCTCGCCGGCGCTGCGAAGTCGGGCCCGCTCGATGCCGAGGTCCAGGAGCTCCGTCGCAAAGTTGCCGAACTGGAAGGCAGTCGCGACGCGGCTTTGCGTCAGCTCGAAGAACTACGCGAAGCGCTGGCCGCGGTGGAGCAGCGGCTCGGGGGCGAGACGGTGACGCGGCCGGGCTCGGCGCCGCCTCCGGTCGTCCGGACGCCGACACCGGGGGCTCCGGCGTCGGTGGCTGCCGGCCCGCGCGTCGCGCAGGCCGAGCCGACCGGGCAGGGCACGGAGGGCTCGCCGGAGGTCGGCCGGGAGAAGGAGGCGCAGCGCCGCTTCCAGGCCGAACGCGCGATCCTCGAGCGGCAGGGCGGCGTTCTCGTTCCGGCTGGCCAGCTCGTCGTGGAGCCGAGCTTCCAGTACACGAACAGCTCTCGCGATCTGCTCGACCTCTCGGGCGTCCAGTTCCTCGATGCGATCTTCATCGGCCGCATCGGCGTCGAGAGCATCGATCGTGATGTCTTCTCGCCCGCCGTGGACCTGCGCTACGGACTTCACAGGCGCTTCGAGTTCGAAGTCAACATCCCCTATGCGTGGCGGACCGATCGCTTTGCGAGCGACGTCGGCGATGAACAGCGCCAGGATCTCGATTACATCAGCGGCAACGGCATCGGCGACGTCCAGTTCGGCCTCTTCTCGCAGCTCCTGTATCAGAATCGCTGGTGGCCCGACACGGTGCTGAACCTGCAGGTCAAGGCGCCGACCGGGAAGGATCCGTTCGAGGTGGGCGACAACGAGCTTCCGCTCGGCCTCGGCACGTGGGGACTCTCGGGCGGTTTGACCTTCGTCCGCACGTTGGACCCCGCCGTGGTCTTCGGCAGTATCCGCTATCTGTGGGACATCAAGAACGATTTCGGCAACCAGGTCGGCACGATCGACTACGGGGACTCGGTCGAGTACAGCGTCGGCCTCGCGATGGCGCTGAACGAGCGGCTTGCGCTCACGATGTCGCTTCAGCACAGCCTCACGGACTTCACGTATCAGGAGGCCAACGGAGAGCGTCGCCGGATCGTCGGCTCGGATCTCAACGTGGCGCGACTTTTCCTCGGCGGCAGCTACCGCATGAGTCCGATGACCACGGTCAACCTGAACGTCGGGCTCGGCATCACCGAAGACGCGCCGGACTTCCAGGTCGAACTGTCGGTTCCGCTCCGGCTTCCGTACGAGTTCCCGCATCTTTGAGGGTTCGAGGGAGGTGCACCTTGCCCGGCCTCGCCGCGCGCGTCCATCTTGCGACCGCCGCGATGAGCCTGGCTCTGCTCGCGGCGGGAGCCGTACGCGCCGCCGAGGTCGACAACTGCACCGCCCTCGACCCGGGCATTGCCGAGTGTGGCGATTTCTCGGACCTCGGAACGCTTGAGTTCGATCTGTCGCTGCTCGGGGCGGCGAATGTCGGACTCGAGGTCCAGACCTCCGCCGGCGAGCGGAGCAACGGCACGTTGATCTTCCGGGCGTTCCTGTTCAACGATTCGTACCTGGTCGAAGGCGAAGAGATCGACTTTGCCCAGGTCGAGTTGCAGCTCTCGGGCGGCGCACGCTTCGAGACGATCGGCACGGTGCGCAACTTCGACTTCGAGCCGGTCACCGTGATGTCGCCGGAGGCTGAACTCGCGCGGCTCTCGCCCGCCCCGCCGCTGCCACCCACCGATCTGCTCGAGATCGGCGCTCTCGACCCGGAGGTGCCGGGCGCCGTCGACTGGGAGATCGACATCTCGCAGCTCGCGGCGACGGGCTTCGTGTTGCGGATCGTCGCCGTCCCCGAGCCGGGTGTGCTGGCGTCGCGGGCCGGTGCCGCGCTGGTGCTTGGGATGCTGGCGGCACGCGCGGCTCGCAGGCGACGCTGACGCGCCTCGCCGGCCGGATCTCACGGGTCACGGGGGTCCGGCCGGTCGTCGTGATCGCACCGCGGAGCTCCGGAAGCCGCGTGCAGCGGGTGCACGCGGCTTCGCTCCGACACTGATTCCGACGCTGATTCCGACACTGATTCGCGATCTTTGCCGGCGCCCGCTACGGGTATGAGGCGAGGAGGTCCCGATGGCCGCCAGACGGGCCGGTCGCGGCGTGCACGGTGGGCTCGTCCATCCGGTGATCGTCGTGCCCGGCATCACCGCCAGCAGCCTGCGCGACGAATACCAGGTGGATCCGGAGCTCGTCTGGTCGCTCGTGCGCAAGGACTACGAGCGGGTGACGCTACACCCCGACGATCGGCGCTACGAGCTGCGCGAGCCGGCCCGCGTGCGTGCGGACCAGGTGCTCGGACTTCCGTACCGAGAGCTGATCCGGGAGCTGCGGCACGACCTCTCGCCCCGCGAAGACCAGCCGACGCCGGTGTTCCCGTTCGCCTACGACTGGCGGCAACCGCTGGCGCGCAGTGAGACGCAGCTCGCAGAGTTCGTCGACGAGGTGATCGGGCGCACCGCGCTGCTGCCGCACTACCACAAGGTTGGCTACGCGGATGACCCGCGCGTCAATCTGGTCGGGCACTCGATGGGCGGGCTCGTGATCGCCGGCTTGCTCGCGCGTGGCGGTGGCGCGCAGGTCGGCAAGGTGGCGTCGCTCGGAAGCCCGTTCCGCGGCTCGCTCGAGGCCGTCGTGAAGATCACGACCGGCCTCGCCGAGCTGGGTCCCGGGCTGCCGTCGTCGCGCGATCGCGAGGCCGCGCGCCTGACACCGGCGCTCTACCATCTCGCACCGAAGTTTCGCGGCTGCCTGATCGATGAAGCCGAACGCGTCGTCGGCAGCTCCTTCTTCGATCCCGGCCGCTGGCAGCGCAGCGTCGTCGCGACGCTCGCCGAGTTCATCCGGCGCCACGGGCTCGAGCCGACCGGGCGTCGCGAGCAGGCGCAGGCGCTGCTCGAAGCCCTGCTCGACGAGGCCGCGCGTCACCGGCGCCGACTCGAGCGCCTCGATCTCGGCGCGGTCGGTCTCGCAGCGGAGGATTGGCTGTGTGTCGTCGGCGTGGGGCGCGCAACGCGTGTGCGGGTGCGGATCCGCGAGCGTGGCGACTCCGCGGAGCTGCATCTCACGCAGCGCGATCAGCTCGACGAGTGGCGGGTCGCCGGAGGGGACGCCGTGCTGACCGGCGACGGCACCGTGCCGTATCGCGGGGCCGAGCCGCAGTTCCTGCCGGCCGAGTCGCTGGTGTGCGTGGCGCCCGAGGATTTCGGGAGCTGGGAGCTGGGAGATCGGCTGTTGGCGGCGGATTTCCTGGGCGGCTTCCATGGCCTGCTGCCCAAGATGAACCTGGTCCACCGGCTGGTGGCGAGCCATTTCGAAGGGGTGCGACGGCGCGGCTGCTGGGGGCGGCCGTCGCCCGCATTGGCCGACCCCGAGGCGTGGACGCCGCCGATCGCGGGACTCGAGCGCGAGGATGCGCGAGGCTGAGGACGGCCCGCCAGCGGGCCCACCGGAGCCACCGGACCGCAGGACCCTTCGACCGCGAGAGGAGCGAACATGGCCATCGTCGCCGTCAGCGTGGCCCCGACCGGGTCCGGTGTCAGTGTGGGCGCCTATGTCGCCGAGGCGCTGCGCGTGCTGGAAGCCCAGCAACGCGTGCGCTTCGAGATCGGCCCGATGTTCACGACGCTGGAGGGCGATCTGGCCGAGATCTTCGAGCTGATCCTGCGCATGCAGGAAGCCGTCTTCGCGGCTGGCGCGGCGCGTGTGAGCACCGTGATCAAGGTGGACGAGCGCCGCGATCGACCCGCCCACATGGACGAGAAGGTCGCGAGCGTGCGCGAGCGTCTGCGAGGCCGGCCGGGCTGAAACCGGCTTCGGCGCGGAGCCCGCCGTCGTCGACTATGATCCGGCATCGCGCTGGAGGGAGACCCGATGAACGACTACGAACGCTATGACGGCCTGGGTCTCGCGGAACTCGTCGCCCGCGGCGACGTCAAGCCCGGCGAGCTGCTCGACGCCGCCGTGACACGGATGGCGGAGCGCGATCACACGCTGAATGCCGTGGTGATCCCGATCGTCGAGCAGGCGCGGGCAGCGATCGACGCCGGCCTGCCGGCCGGTCCCTTCCGCGGGGTTCCGTACCTGATGAAGGATCTGTACGCGAATGTGCGGGGCGTACGCGCGACCAACGGCTGCAGCCTGTTCGCCGACTTCGTCCCGGACGCCGACGCCGAGATGACCGTGCGCGTTCGGGCCGCGGGTCTGGTGCTCTTCGGCAAGACCCACTCACCCGAGTTCGGCATCACGACGACCAGTGAGTCCCGCTTGTTCGGCAAGACCCGCAACCCGTGGGATCCCGAGCGCACGGCGGGCGGCTCGTCCGGCGGCGCCGCCGCGGCAGTGGCGGGCGGGATCGTGCCGTGGGCGCATGCCAGCGACGGCGGCGGATCGATCCGGATCCCCGCTTCGTGCTGTGGCCTCGTCGGCCTCAAGCCGAGCCGCGGCCGTACGCCGATGGGACCCGAAGTCGGCGAGGGCTGGAGCGGCATGAGCCAGGTCCACGCAGTGACGCGCAGCGTCCGCGACTGCGCGGCGCTGCTCGACGCGACGCACGGCCCGGACATCGGGGCGCCGTACGTGGCGCCGGCCCCCGCACGCGCCTTTCTCGACGAGGTCGGTGCGGCCCCGGGACGGCTCCGGATCGCGCTGCAGACCCGGACCTGGAACGGCGCACCGGTGCACGCAGACTGCACGACGGCGGTCGAGGACGCCGGCCGGCTGCTCGAATCCCTCGGGCATCACGTCGAGGACGTGCCGTTCTCCGTCGATCGCGAGCTCTTCCGGCGCAGTACGATCACCATCATCGCGTCGAACCTGCTGTCCGTACTCGAGCAGCGCGCTGCGGAACTCGGCCGGGAGCTGCGGCAGGACGACGTCGAGCCGGGCACGTGGGTGTTGGTGTCGCTGGGGAGGACGTTGCGCGGCGCCGACTACGCGGCCGCCGTGCGCGGCATCCACGCGCTGGGGCGCCAGCTCGGGCGCTTCCTGCAGGAGTTCGATCTGCTGCTGACGCCCACGATGGCGACCCCTCCGCTGCCGCTCGGCGCGCTTGCCCTCGACGCGGCGGATCTCACGGCGCAGCTCGCCAATCTCGAGCAGACGGTCGGCTTCACGCAGCTCTTCAACGCCACCGGGACCCCGGCGATCTCGCTGCCGCTGGGTTGGAACGAGGCCGGGTTGCCGATCGGCGTACAGCTGTGCGGGAGGCTCGGCGACGAGGCGCGCCTTTTGCGGCTCGCGGCGCAGTGCGAACAGGCGCGGCCGTGGTTCGACCGGCGGCCGCCGCTGTTCTCGGACGGTCCAGCGCCGGGCTGACGCGCTGGGGGGGGCGGATGCGTCCCGCATCCGGCGCGTCGGGCACGGGATCCGGCATGGGATCCAGCACGGGATTCAGTCGGGCCGGATCCAGCCGGGTCAGCGGGCCAGCCACGTGATGACGACGGCGACGTTGTCGCCGGCGTCGTGGTCGCGATGCGCGGCGAGCGCCGCGTCGACGATGCCGCGCGCGGCGGCCAGCGCCCGGGCTCCGCGCGCGTGGCCGTCCGCGGCGGCGACGGCGGCATGGACGGCGCCGGCGGGATCCGCCACACCGATCGCATGCTCCGACAGCCCGTCCGTCACGGCGACGATCGCGAGCGGCGCATCGAGTGGCTGCACGCCGATCACCCCGAGCTTCTCGGCCTCGGACGCACGCAGCGTGCGGGCCCCGAGGAAGGTGGCCTTGCGCGCATGGGGGATCTCCGCGGCCACGATGCGGTCGACCACGAACAGATGACTGTCGCCGAGCGACGCGTGGACCAGCAGGTTCTCGGCGGGTCTGGCCAGCGCCCAGGAGAGCGTGGTGCGCGAGCGTTCGTCCCCGTCTCGCGCGGCGATCACCTCGTTGTTGATCGCGACGAGGGCGCCGAGCGTCGCCTGGTACCACGCATCGGCGGCGCGCGGCGCGCCATCGAGCCACGGCGCCGCGTCGGCAAGCAGCGCTTCGAGCGCCCGTTCGGCCGCGAGACCGCCCCAGTGACCGTCGGCCACCGCGATCAGCGAGCCGTGCGCCCCCTGGGCGGCCAGGGCCGCGTCCTCGTTGGGATCGACGTACGGATAGCGCTTCGGTGCGCCGCCGCGGGTGAGGGCCACGGCGACGTCGTCGGCGTGGCCCTGGTCGATTGCGCCGATCTCGACGGTGTCCCGGCCGCGCAGCAGGATCGACTTCACGGGTTCTCGAGTCCCGGCGGTCGGGGCTGGGCGGGATTCGGCAGCGGATTGCCGGCAAACGCGAGCGCGGCGACCGGGCGGCCGCCGATCAGATGCTCCTGCAGGATCCGCTCGAGATTCGCCGGCGTGCAGGCGCGGTACCAGACGCCGTCGGGATAGACGACGGCGATCGGCCCCTGCTGGCAGACCCGCAGGCAGTTCGCCTGGGTCCGGTAGACTCCGCCGGCTGCCCGCTCGAGACCGAGTTCTCGGAGGCGCCGCTTGAGGAACTGCCAGGAGGCCTGCGCCTGCTCATCCGGGGCGCAGTCACCGTGGGTGCAGAGGAAGAGATGCCGGCTGTAGCTCCCGATGCCCAGCGTCCGCACCGCCCGCTCGAGACCGCTCTCGGCCGGGCCGTTCCTTTGCACGGCACCCTCCCGCGCGGCCTCCGGACTCCCAGCCTCCGCGCTTCCGGCCTCCGGATTTCCGGCCTCCGCGCTTCCGGTATCCGGACTCGGGGACTCTTCGCTCGACTCGTTCATGCGCCGGGAAGGACTAGCACGTGAAGCCGCTGACCGCCGTGCTCGTCGGTGCCGGCAACCGCGGCCGGTCGGTGTATGCGGCGTGGGCGCGCCGGCACCCGGAGCGGCTGTGCCTCGTCGCCGTCGCCGAACCCGATGCGGGACGCCGCCACGCCACGGCCGACGAGCATGGGATCGCGGCGGCGCAGTGCTTCGACGATTGGACGGCGTGCCTCGAGCAGCCCCGTCTCGCCGATCTCGCGATCCTCGCCACCAGTGACACGCTGCACGTGGCGCCGGCGCTGGCCGCCATCGAGCGCGGCTACGATCTGCTGCTCGAGAAGCCGATCGCGCCGACGGCGGCCGAGTGTTGGCGCGTCGTCACGGCTGCCGAACGAGCCGGATGCCTGCTGCAGATCAGCCACGTGCTCCGCTACACGCCGTTCTATCGCAAAGTACACGAGATCGTGTCGTCCGGTGCCCTCGGAACCCTGGTGCACCTGGATCTGAAGGAGCACGTCGCCGCGTGGCACATGACCCACTCCTTTGTCCGGGGGCGCTTCCGCAATCGTGCCGTCGCCGCGCCGATCCTGCTCGCCAAGTCCTGCCACGACCTCGATCTGATGGCCTGGCTCGCAGACCGGCCGGCGCTGCGCGTGGCGTCGTTCGGCTCACTCGCCCATTACCGGGCCGAGCAGGCGCCGGTCGGAGCGCCGGCACGCTGCAGCGACGGCTGCCCGGCGCAATCGAGCTGCCCCCACGATGCCGTGCGCTTCTACCTCGGCCCGGACGACGACCTCGCGAGCTTCTGGCCGTGGCTCGACGTCTCGGCGGATCCGCGCCGGGCCGCACGTCGCCGGGCGCTCGAACAGGAGCGTTACGGCCGCTGCGTGTACGCCTGTGACAACGACGTGCTCGACCACCAGGCCGTGACGATCGAGTTCGCCGGCGGGCTCACCGCGAGCTTCTCGCTGCACGGCTTCGCCGCCGAGGAGCAGCGCACGCTGCGCGTGACCGGCACCCGCGGCGAGCTGCGCGGTCGTCTGGACACGGGTCTCCTCGAACTGACAAGGCCCGGTGTATTCGGGAGCGAGCGCTACGAGCTGGGCGAAAGCCCGCTCGGCCACTTCGGCGGCGACGTCGGTCTGATGGAGCACGTGACGGGGCTGCTGGCCGACGGGTCGCGCGAACCGCTGCAGGGCCTCGGCCGATCGGCGCTCGAGGGCCACCTGCTCGGTTTCGCCGCCGAGCAGGCACGAGCGACCGGCACGATCGTGGACGTCCCGGCGTTCCAGAACCGCGTGGCAGGCGTCTGACAGACTTGCCGGAAATCGGCCGACGATGGTCGGAGGCGGGCGGGAGGAGCACACCCTGCGCCGATGTCCTCGGCGGACGAGCTTCGGCGCTGCGTACGGCTTTGGTACGGCCGCCTCCGGATTGCGGCTCCGGGTGTGCTCCTCCCACCCGGCGGTGCGCGTTCGCCAGTGGCCGATTTCCGGCAAGCCCGTGAGGGCTCGAAGGTCCGAAGGCCAACGGCGGCCTCAGGACGCTAACGCCCCGCGGCCGCGGCGGAACGCAGGCGCCCCTCGAGGGCGGCGGCCGGTGGCTCGCGCAGATCCCAGACCACGCCGATCGCGGCGAGGCCGCGCAGCAAGTAGTACGTGACGTCGATCTCCCACCAGCGGAAGCCCTGCCGGGCGCTCGCCATGTAGTAGTGGTGGTTGTTGTGCCAACCCTCGCCCATCGTCAGCAGCGCGATCAAGAGGTTGTTGCGGCTGGTGTCCGGCGTGTCGTAGCGACGCGTCCCCCACAGGTGCGCCAGGGAGTTCACCGTGTACGTGGCGTGCCACAGGAGCGTCGTCGACACGCAGTAGCCCCACAGCAGGCCCGACCAGCCGGCGAGGGCGAAGCACCCGGCGGCGAGGGCGATGGGGGGCACGAAATGCCAGCGGTTCAGCCACTGGAGCTCCGGGTAGCGTGCGAAGTCCGGGATCAGCTCGAGCGGCGTCGCGTTCCAACGCGGGTCGAACACCCAGCCCTGGTGGGCATAGTAGAATCCCTGCTTCGGGGAGTGCACGTCGCCGGGCTCGTCGGAATAGCGGTGATGGCGCCGGTGTAGACCCGCCCACCACAGCGGTCCCTTCTGGGTCGACGCCGTACCGAGCAGCGCGAGCAGGAACTGGAACGAGCGACCGGTCTTGTAGGTCCTGTGCGCGAAATAGCGGTGATAACCGGCGGTGATTCCGAACATGCGCGCGAAGAAGGTCGCCGCGCACAGCGCCAGCGCCGTCGCACCGACGCCCGGGCCGAAGACGGCCCACAGGATGGCTCCGAGGGCCGCGATCTGGATCGTCCAGTAGACGACGTGCGAGACGTGATCCGTGCGCGCCAGCGCACCGTCGACATCGGTCGGCGCGCGATCCTCGGTCTCTCGCGAGAGTTTGCGCGCGCGCACCGGCTCTGCCATCGGCGGCTCGAGAGCGGCCGGGATTTCCGAGGCATTCGAGACATCCGAAACGTTCGCGACGTTCGCGACGTTCGCGACGGACGCGACGGAGGTGGTGTCGAGTCCAGTCTCGATGGCAGGCTGCGGGAGCGGGAGCGACATCGATTCTCCACGGGCTCGGTGTCCTGGAAGCCCCGGAACGGGGCGCAGGCCGAGGAGTGCCGAGCATAGGAGTCGCCTCGACGGGGGCTGCCCGGGGCCTGTGAAACTTCGGTAAAAGACGTCCGGACGCGACGGACGGGGGGCGGAGAGCGGAAGGCTTCAGGAGCCCTTTTCGTCGCGGAGCCCCAGTCGCTGGCGCTGGTAGCGCTCGCGCTCGATCGCCTGGCACCAGTCCGTGTGGCTCAGGTACCACTCGACGGTGTGACGGAGTCCGCTCGCGAGGTCGTGGTGCGGCGCCCAGCCGAGTTCGCGGCGGATCTTGCCGGCATCGATGGCGTAGCGGCGATCGTGCCCCGGGCGGTCGGCGACGAAGCTCTTGAGGTCCGTGTAACGGGTCCGTCCCTTCGCGCGCAGCGCGGCGTTGTCGCGCGCCGGACGCAGCGCTTCGAGGTGCTCGCACAGGAGATCCACCAGCTCGAGGTTCGTGCGCTCGTTGTCGCCTCCGATGTTGTACTTCTCGCCGAGCCGCCCGCGCTCGAGCACGAGCCAGATGCCCTCGCAGTGATCCTCCACGTGCAGCCAGTCGCGCACGTGTCCGCCATCGCCGTAGATCGGCAGCGGTTCTCCGTCGAGGGCGTTCAGCAACATCAGCGGGATCAGCTTCTCGGGGAACTGATGGGGTCCGTAGTTGTTCGAGCAGTTGGTGACGAGCACCGGCAGCCCGTAGGTGTGGTGCCAGGCGCGCACCAGGTGGTCGGCGGCGGCCTTGGAGGCGGAGTACGGGGAGTTGGGGGCATACGGCGTCTGCTCGGAGAAGGCGCCGTCACGGCCGAGCGAGCCGTAGACTTCGTCCGTCGAGACGTGCAGGAACCGGAAGCGATCGCTCGCGGCGCCTCCGGCCTCGGCGAGGAACGCCCGCGCGGCTTCGAGCAACTGGAACGTGCCCATCACATTGGTCAGCAGGAACGGAGCGGGACCGTCGATCGAGCGGTCGACGTGGCTCTCGGCGGCGAAGTTGACGACGGCGCGCGGGCGGTGCTCTCGGAGCAGACGGGCGACGAGGGGGGCGTCGGCGATGTCGCCGTGCACGAAGACGAGGCGCGGGTCGCTGTCGAGCTCGCGCAGGTTCTCGCGGCTGCCGGCGTAGGTGAGCAGGTCGAGCACGATCACCCGCGGCGCGCCATGGGCGAGGGCGCTGCGCACGAAGTTGCAGCCGATGAAGCCGGCGCCCCCGGTGACGACGATCGTGTCGGAGAGGGCCGTCACGCGGTGCTCGGGCGCGCCCACTCGCGCCGGCCCACCTGCTTGAACATGTCGAAGCCGGGCGGTTGGTACGTGAGCACGCAGGCACGGCGCGCACGCTCCGAGTGATTCGGCTCGGAGCCGTGCACGCTGTGCGGACTGAAGAACAGCAGGCTGCCGGCGCGCAGGACGGCCGGAACGGCATCGGCCGCATCGAATGCGCGGGGATCGGTGAACAGCGGTCCGAGCACGCCCTCGCCCTCCCGTCCGGACAGCACGCCGCGGCGATGGCTGCCGCGCACGACGCGCAAGCAGCCGTTCTCTTCGTCGGCATCATCGAGCGCCAGCATGACGTTCGGGAGCCGGCCGAGATGCTCGCAGGCGTGGGCCCAGTACGGCGAGTCCTGGTGCCACTGGAAGCCGGAGCCCCGTTCCGCTCGCTTGAGGTTCAGCTTGTCGGTCCACAACGCCACCCGCTCCACTCCGACCAGGTCGCACATGGGCGTGACGATGCGCGGATCCCCGACGAGCCGCTCGAACAGCGGGTCCAGGTGGTGGAACGGTTCGACGACGCGCAGCGTCGAGGAGCCGGGTTCGTGCTCGTACTGCACCGTGACGGCTCCCACGTCGGCGTAGCGGTTCCCGTCGATCTGGTAGGCCCGGCCAGCGCGGGTCGCCAGACGCGCCGCCTCGGCCCCGACTCGCTCGGCGGCGATCCGGAGGGCTTCGAGTTCCGGCACCGAGAACACGCCGGACCGGACGAAGAATCCGTCCTCTCGCCACGCTCGTCGCTCGGCGTCCAGGACCCGCGCGGACGTCCCGGTGTGGCTCCCGGTCGCGGCGGCGACCCTCACGCGGGCAGCCTCCCGCGGGCGGCCTCGATGGCGTCCCGCAGCTCGCTGTAGTTGCGCGTCACCGGGAACTGTGGGAACTCGCGGATCACGTTCTCCGGGGGCGAGAACAGGATGCCGGCGTCCGCCTCCCCGAGCATCGCCGTGTCGTTGTACGAATCGCCAGCGGCGATCACCCGGAAGCGCAAGCCGTGCAGCGCTCGCACCGCTTCTCGCTTCTGATCGGGTTGGCGCAGCCGGTAGTTCTCGATCCGGCCGCCGGCGCCGATCAGCAGGCGGTGGCAGAACAGCGTCGGCCAACCGAGCTGTCGCATCAGCGGCTGCGCGAACTCGTAGAACGTGTCGGACAGGATCAGCACCTGGACGCGTTCCCGGGCCCAGTCGAGGAACTCGCGCGCGCCGGGCAGCGGGCCGAGCGCGTCGATCACCTGCTGGAGATCCGGCAGTCCGAGGCCCTCGCGGTCGAGGATCGCGAGGCGCTGCCGCATCAGCTTGTCGTAGTCGGGCTCGTCGCGCGTGGTGATGCGCAGCTCGGCGAGTCCCGTGCGCTCGGCGACGCCGATCCAGATCTCCGGGACCAGGACGCCCTCGAGGTCGAGGCAGAGTACGTGCACAGTGGGTCCAGACCTCCTGCCAACCTGCAAACCTGCAGAACCTACGAACCTACGAACCTGCACACCGGTTCCCGCGAGCCGTCCCCGCGCAGACGATCCCGCACAGCGGCCCCGCAGACCAAGACGGCTCGCAACCGACCGGTGCATGGGCCCTCACCGGCGGTCTGGCGGCGCCGGATCATAACCGCCCGGGCCGCGGGCGCGCCGGTCCGGTGTGGAGCGGCGGCGACGCGTCCAGGCGCTGGCTGCTGGGCAGTCCCGCGCCGCTTCGATAGCCTGCGTCCGTGTCCCTCGCGGCTCTGCTGGGCGCCGGCCGGGCGATCCTCCCGCGCGCGCCTCTTCGCCACTGCGTCAAACCGCTCGCGACCGCCGTGGCGGTCGCGCTGGGGCTCGTGTGCGCATGCTCGAGTGGCGAGCCGGCTGGCGACGCTGTCGCTCCCGCGGATGGGTACGGCCCGCGCCCGCCGGCCGTCGAGGTGCTGACGCTCGCGTCGGAGTCCTTCCGCCCGCGCGTCGCGCTGCTCGGGGAGCTGCGGGCGGCCGAATCGGTATTGCTCAAAGCCGAGATCGCCGGCGTCATCGAGAAGATCGAGTTCGTGGAAGGGCAGACGGTCGAAGCCGGCGCCGTGCTGTTCCAGCTTCGAGACGACGAGCAGCAGGCGCGGGTCCACGAATCCGAAGCGCAGCGCGCGCTGGCCGCGGATGAGTTCGAGCGCACGCAGCGGCTGGCCAGTCAGAACGTGGCGGCCGAGATCCAGCTCGCGCGGGACCGGGCGGAACTGGCCGTCGCACGGGCGGTGGCCGAGCGCTATCGCGCCGAACTCGAGCGGACCCGGATCCGGGCCCCCTTCGATGGCGTGATCGGCACCCGCCTGGTCTCTCCCGGCGCCCGGGTGACACCGGATGACCTGCTCGCACGGATCGATGCCGTCGATCCGATGGAGCTGGCCTTCACGATCCCCGAGGTGGCGCTTCCGCTCGCGACGGTCGGCACGGACTTCGAACTCACCGTCGCTGCGTACCCGGAGCGTCGCTTCCCCGGCGTCGTGACCTTCATCTCGCCGACCGTCGACACGGAGACGCGTCGGATCCTGGTCAAGGGTCGTGTGCCGAATGCGGAGCGGCTGCTATCGCCCGGCATGTTTGCGACCGTATCGGCCGAACTGGGCGAACGCACCGGATTCCTGGTGCCCGAGGACGCGGTGGTCAGCGATCCGGGGGGCTTCTTCGTGTGGCGGATCGGCGCCGACGAGAACGCCGAGCGCGTGTCGGTGTCGGTCGGCGTGCGCCAGGCGGACCGGGTCGAGATCGAGGCGGATCTGCAACCCGGCGACCGGATCGTGACGGCCGGCACCCACAAGGTTCGCGCGGGCGCGAAGGTCACGCCGGTGGCAGCCGCGACGGCCGCGCCGGCGCCGGCCGTGTCGGAGCCGCCGAAGGTCCAGCCGGGTCCGTCCGGCGCCGGCCCCGGCGGCGGGTCCGACCTGCGGGGCGGTGCGTGAGGCTCTCGGAGATCTGCGTCGAGCGGCCGGTCTTCGCCAGCGTGCTGTCCCTGCTGATCCTGCTGCTCGGCGCCATCGCGCTGCTGCGCCTGCCGAACCGCGAGCTGCCCGACGTCGATGCGCCGGTGGTCTCGGTCACGACGATCTTCCCCGGCGCCGCACCGGAGGTCGTCGAGTCCTCCGTCACGGAGCCGCTCGAGGACGAACTGATCGGGATCGAGGGCATCGAGCACATCAGCTCCATGTCGCGGGAGCAGGTCTCGAGCATCACGATCGAGTTCGAGTTGGCGCGCGATCCGGATCTGGCCGCCGCCGACGTGCGCGATCGCGTGGCGCGCGCCCGCAACCGGCTGCCCGTCGACATCGACGAGCCGATCGTCGCCAAGCAGGATGCCGACGCCCGCCCGGTCGTGTGGCTGGCGCTGTTCGGCGGCCGCGATCCGATCGAACTCACGCGTCTCGCCGAGGATCGCGTGCAGGATCGCCTCGCGAAGCTTCCGGGCGTCGGACTGGTCCGGATCTCCGGCGAGCGGCGCATGGCGATGCGCGTCTGGATCGACAACGAGCGCCTGACGTCGCACCTGCTCACCGTAGCGGACGTCTCCGAGGCGCTGCGCCGGGAGAACGTGGACATCCCGTCGGGCCGGATCGAGGGCGCGGATCGCGAGTTCACCGTCCGCACGCTGGGGCAGCTCAGCACCGCGGAGGGATTCCAGGAGTTGATCGTCGCCAGCTTCGACGGCCAACCGGTCCGGCTGCGCGACGTGGCGCGCGTGGAGATCGGGCCGGAGACCGAGCGCAAGATCGTGCGCTTCGATGGCAAGCCCGCGGTGGGACTCGCCGTCGTGAAGCTGTCGAAGGCCAACACGATCGCGGTGGTGGACGCCGTGCGGGCAGAAGTCGCCCAGTTGCAGGCGGATCTCCCGGACGACGTCGAATTGGTCGTGGCCTTCGACGGCTCGACCTTCATTCGGGACTCGATCAGCGACGTGCTTCATGCGCTGGCCGAAGCGGTCGTTCTGGTGCTGATCGTGATCTGGCTGTTCCTGCGCACGGCACGCGCCACGCTGGTGCCGGCCGTGGCGATCCCGGTCTCGATCCTCGGCTCCTTCTCGATCCTGTACTTCGCCGGCTTCACGATCAATGTGCTGACGCTGATGGCGCTCACGCTGTCGATCGGACTGGTCGTCGACGACGCGATCATCGTGCTGGAGAACATCAGCCGTTGGATCGAGGAAGGCACGCCCCCGCGCGAGGCGGCGATCCGCGGCATGCGCGAGATCTCCTTCGCGGTCGTGACGGCGACGGTCGCGGTGGTGGCGGTGTTCCTGCCGCTGGCATACCTGCAGGACACCACCGGCCGCTTGTTCGGCGAGTTCGGCGTGACGGTGGCGGCGGCGGTGGCGATTTCCGGCTTCGTCGCGCTGACGCTCTCTCCGGCGCTATGCGCGCGCGTGCTGCGTCCGGCGCACACCGAGACCGGGATCAAGCGGCGGCTGGAACAGGGCTCCGAGTGGCTCACGCAGACCTATGCGGCGCTGCTGCGGCCGACCTTCCGGCGTCGGTTCGCCACGATCGCCGTCGGTGTGCTGTGGTTCGCGCTGGGTCTCGGCATGCTGCTCGGTGGTGTCGTCGATCGGGAGTTCATTCCGGCCAGCGATCGCGGCGGCTTCTTCGTCTTCACGCAGGCGCCGGAAGGGGCCACGATCGACTACACGGATCGCTACCAGCGCGAGGTCGAGGAACTGGTGCTCGCGCTGCCGGAGCACGCGCGCTCGCTCTCGGTGATCGCGCTCGGCCTCGGGACGCCGGGGCTCGTCAACGAAGGCATCGTGATCGGCACGCTCGCCGAGGGGCGCTCCCGGACGGCCGCCGAAGTGGTCGGAGAGATGCGGGAGAAGCTGTGGAAGGTGACGGGGATCCAGACCTTTCCGAGCGAGTTCCCTTCGCTCGGGCGCGGCTTCACCGCCGCCCCGGTTTCGCTCGTGGTGCAGGGGCCGGAGCTCGCGCCGCTGGCCGGTTATGCGGATGAGATCGCGCGGCGCGCCGAGCAGGAGATCCCCGGCCTGTTCAACGTGCGCAGCGATCTACGGCTCAACAAGCCGCAGCTCGACGTCGACATCGACCGCAACCGGGCCAGCGACCTCGGCGTCAGTGTCCGGGAGCTGGCGACGGCGTTGCAGCTGCTGCTCGGCGAGGATGACGTCTCGACCTTCCAGGTGGAGGGTCAGACCTACGACGTGATCGTGCAGCTCGAACGCGACGCCCGTTCGCGACCCGGCGACATCCCGCTGCTCTACGTCCACGGGCGCGACGGCCGGTTGATTCCGATCTCCTCGGTGGCGTCGATCCGGGAGACCACGGCGGCGCGGGGGGTTCCGCACTTCGATCGTCTGCGCGCCGCCACGGTGACCGGCAACCTCGGGCCGGCGACCAGCCAGGGCGAAGCGCTCGAGCGGATCACGGCGATCGCCGACGAGGTCCTGCCCAGGACCGGAGGCTACGGCACCACGTTCTCCGGCGAGTCCGAGCAGTTCTTCGAATCGGGGCAGGCGATCGTCTTCTCGTACCTGCTCGCGATCGTGATCATCTACCTGGTCCTCGCGGCGCAGTTCGAGAGCTTCGTCCATCCGCTGACGATCCTGATCTCGGTCGCGTTCTCGTTCACCGGTGCGCTCGTGACGCTCTGGGTCTTCGGGCAGACGCTCAATCTGTTCAGCCAGATCGGCATGATCATGCTCGTCGGCCTCGTGACGAAGAACTCGATCCTGATCGTCGAGTTCGCCAACCGGCTGCGCCGGGAGGGGCGGGGCATCGCCGAGGCGGGCTTCGAGGCGGCCCGCGTGCGCTTCCGGCCGATCCTCATGACGGCGCTCTCCACCAGCGTCGGCATGCTGCCGGTGGCGCTCGGCGGGCATCGGGAGATCGGCGCGCTGCTCGGCGTCGGAGCCGGCGGCGATCTGCGGGCGCCGCTCGGCATCGCCGTCGTCGGCGGGATGCTGCTGTCGACGGCCTTCACGTTGTGGATCGTGCCGGCGGCCTGGGTGTCGGTCGAGACGCTGCGCGAGCGCGCGCTGCGACCTCGAGACGAAACCGCGCCGCAACCCCCGCCGCCGCCGCGTCCCGCGCCCGCGCCGAACTGAGCGACCGAGGCCGCTCGCGCGTTGCGGCCGTCCGCTCGGAGTCTGGCGTGCCGGCGCCGAGGGGCTCCGCTGCCTACGGCCTCGAGCTGAGGCGCCTACGGCTCCCAGCAGGCGACGGCTCCAGGCCGCCTACGGCTCCAGGATCGGCTGCAGCCGTTGCGCCGGCATCGTCTCGCGCAGCTTCTTCAGCGCGCGCGATTCCAGCTGCCGGACGCGCTCGCGCGACAGGCCCAGCGACTGCCCGATCTGCTCGAGCGTATGCTCTTCTTCGCCGCTGAGGCCGTAGCGCAGGCGCAGGATCAGCTGCTCGCGGTCCGTCAGCCCGGAGATCAGCGTCCCGACGCCGGAGCGCATCCGGTCGCCGTCGATGCCGCCATCCGGCGTCAGCGCCAGCGGGTCCGCGACGAACTCCTCGAGGCGCTTCTCCGTGCCGGCCACGGAGGACTCGAGCGAGATCGCTTCGCGCGAGAGCCGGTCGAGCGCCTCGAGCGCCTCGATGTCGGTACCGAGCGCCGGCGCCAGCTCCGCGGCGGTCGGTTCGCGACCGAGCTTGCCGGTCAGCTCGGCGCGCACGCGCTGGCTGCGTTGGAGCCGGTCGTGGACGTGGGAGGGCAGACGAATCGTGCGCGAGTGGTTCTGGATTGCCCGCACCAGCGCCTGCCGGATCCACCAGACGGCGTAGGTGGAGAACTTGAATCCGCGCCGGTGATCGAACTTCTCGACGGCCCGGATCAGCCCCAGGTTCCCCTCCTGGATCAGGTCCGGAAACGAGAGGCCGAGGTTCCGGTAGTCCTTGGCGATCGCGACGACGAGCTTCAGGTTGTGCTCGATGAAGCGGTTCTTGACGCGCGTCAGGCGATCCTGCGCGTCGAGCACCCGGTTGACCCGCTCGAGGGTCGCGGTCCGGGGCAGCCCGGCCTCGAATTCGAACTCGGCGAGTCGCTTGGTCCTGCGGCGCTCCTTCTTCATCTCGGCGGCCAGCGCGACGGCGCGATCGCGCAGCTCGGCCAGCATGGCGAGCGAGAGCTGCGCCTTGTCGAGCTCCTCGGCGGCCTTGGTGTCGACGCGCTCGAGCGTTCGCAGGGCCGCCCGCCGCTTGACCAGGCGCTCGCGCTCGGCCAGCAGTGTGCGCAGTCTCTTGACTGCGCGCTCCACCCGCGCGGCGATCTCGCCGGTCTCCTCGTCACCCATCGATTCGGAGAGCTTGGCCCCCGTGTGGGACAGCGCGCGCAGCGCATCCCAGCGCGTCACCACGTAGCGCGGCGAGCACGGGATCATGTAGAGGGCGGTGCGCAGTTCCTGCGTCGCCGCCTCGAGCTCCTTGGCGAGGAAGACCTCCTCCTCGCGCCGCAGCGTCCGGGTGCCGCCGATCTCTTGGAAGTACGACTCGAGCGGTCGCCGTTCGCGACCCGGATCGAGTTCGTCCGAAGAGAATGCCGCGGTAGCACCCGTCGGCCCCCCGCGGGCTTCGGCGTCCACCATCGCCGTCGTCTGCCGATCCTCGAGCTTCACTCCCTCTCCTTCAGGATCCTTCTTCGAGACTCGCGTCAATTCGCCTGGCGTCCAATTCGCCCGGTGCGCCCGGTGCGCCCGGTGCGCCCGGTGCGCCCGGTGCGCCTGGCGTCCAGCTCGCACCTGGCGTCGATCTCACCTGGCGTCGATCTGTGGTGCGCGGTCTGTCTGGACCCTGTTCGATCCCAGCGGATTTCCCGCGGGGGCAATGTCGTTCCTCTTCTGGTCTGCCGGACGGGACCACGCACGGTGGAGAGGCGGCGCGGGAACCCGTTCTGCGTTCGTTCCGGAGGCTTTGACGGAGTCTGGCCTCGGGCTGTTCGGTGGGGGCGCTCGAGCAGCCCGGCATTGTCTCCGGATCAGGGGCCGATTTCCAGAACTTTTTTTCATCAGAGTGACTGTCTCGTCACTCCACGCAGCCTTTTCTTGGAGGATTGCGGGTCGTATCGGATCGATCTCGTCTCCACCGTAGGGATCTGGACCCGGATCGGGAACTCGTGTGAGCAAGAAAGCCGCATCGTACCGGCTCGTGCGCGGTCCGATTCGTGCCAATTGCCTCCCTGTGGGTAGTACCCGGACTTCCGCAGATCGTTCCATCCGGTCCCGTTCCGGCCGGGGGTGCTGCCGGCGGGTGCAAGCCCAGCCGAATCCGCCACACTGCGCGCCCGTGACGCACGCGGGCGACGGCGCCGGATTCTCCGAGCGCGACTTCTACCTCCAGGAGTTCCGGGGGCGCACCCTCGGCATCGCCTGTCCGTCTCCGTTGCTGCGAGATCCGTCCGGACTCGGGGGCGTCGTCGGAACGCTCGCCCGGAACGGGACGCGGGTCCTGCTGATCTCGTCGCGCCGCGCCGCCCTCGAGCCGCTGGTGGGCGAGCGGATCGTTCCCGCTTCGGACCCGGCGCTCGAGACGACGCTATGGCGCCGCTTGCGGCAGTCCTCGCGTGCGGGCCTGCTGGTCGGCGGGCGCGAGCCGTTCGCGAGGCGGGTTCGCGAACTCACGCTGCGGCTCGGCCTCGTGAAACTGGTGTGGATCGATCCCGGCGGCGGGTTCACGGATCGCCGCGGCGCGCGCCTCTCGTTCGTCCACGTCGACGAACTGCGCGAACTGCTCGCGGCGCCCCACCGGCTGTCCCCGCGGCGTCGCGCGTTGCTGGGGGAGATCGACGCGATGCTGAGCGGCGGCGTGCCGGCCGTGAACGTGTGTGATGTCGCTGGCGTCGAGCAGGAACTGCTCACCTACGCCGGCTCCGGCACGCTGTTCACGCGCCGGCGCTATGTCGTCGTCCGGGAGCTGGGACTCGATGATTTCGATGCCGCCGACGACTTGATCAGCCGCGGGGTCGCCGAAGGGTTCCTGGCCCCTCGACCGGCCCGCGCCGTGGACCAGGTGCTGGCGCATGGGTTCGGGGCGTTCGTCGAGGGCACGCACCTGGCCGGGATCGGCGCGTTGCTGCCGTTCCCCGACGCGCCCGACGCCGGGGAGATCGCGTCCCTCTACACGTTGACGCGTTTCCTCGGCGAGGGCGTGGGCCAGCATCTGGTCCACTTCGCGCTGCGCCGCGCGCGGGCGGAGAAGCTGCGCGTCGTGTTCGCGCTCACGACCGAGCCGCGCGTCGCCGCCTTCTTCGCACGGCTCGGCTTCGAGCCGGCTGCGGCGGAGGATCTACCGGCGAGTCGCTGGCGCGGGTACGACCGGAGCCGGCGCCGTCGCCTGCACTGCTACCGGCGGAATCTGCGCCGGCGCCCGGCACGGCGCCGATCTCCGTGATCCACGCTCAGCTCCAGCGCGCCGGGAAGCCGGCGAACGTCTGCGGGATGCGGCGCAGGTCCTCGATGATCTCGCGAGCCAGGCCGTCGGGTGTCTCGTCGGGGAATCCGATCGCGACGGAGTCGACGAGTCCACCGAAACGCTTCTCGACCGCCCCCACGAGCTGATCGTACGGAGCGATCGCGGCGAACTCGTGCAGCACGTCGTCCGGGATCTGCGCGGCCATCTGGCGCCACTGTCCGCGCTTGCTCATCTCGTGGAGCTTGGCGGCCAGATCGTCCCAGCCGTGGATCGACAACACCGGTGCATAGCTGCGGGTCGAGCCGTAGAAGGCGACGCGGTAGCGGCACCACTCGACCTGTTTCGCCACTTCGTCGGGCGTTCGGCCGGTCGCGATGAAGCCGCCGCCCCACACCTCGAACCGCTCGCGCGCACGTCCCGAACGCTCGAGGCCTTCGACGACGCGGGGCAGCGCGACCTGCTCGAGATAGCGGCGCGTGCAGAAGCCGTGCAGGCGGACGCCGTCGCACACGCGACCGGCGAGCCGGATCATGTCCTTGCCGACCGCGGCGATCGTGATCGGCACCGGCGGCAGACCGGTCGCCGGCGGCGAGAACTCCGGGGTCATCAACGTGAAGCGGTAGTGCTCGCCCTCGTAGTCGAGCGGCTCGCCGAGTTCCCAGCAGCGCCAGATCGCGCGCAGTGATTCCACGTACTCGCGCAGTCGCGGGACCGGCGCGCTCCACGGCACGCTGAAGCGGCGTTCGTTGTGCCCCTTGACCTGCGGACCGAGACCCAGCACGAAGCGCCCCTGCGATTCTCGCTGCAGGTCCCAGGCGAGGTTCGCGACGACCATCGGGCTGCGCGGAAACGCCACGGCGATCGCCGTGCCGAGCTGGATTCGTTCGGTGGCGAGCGCAGCGAACGCCAGCGGCACGAATGGGTCATTGGCGATCTCCGGCGTCGTGAGGCCGTCGAAGCCGAGCGCCTCGGCGCGCTGCGCGGCAGCGGCCACGGTGCGCCAGTGGCCGAGGGGAAGGGTGGTCTCGATGCGCATGCCGGACTCCTGCTGGGGGTGAGGTCGCGTTCGGCTGGCTGTCGGCCCGGACGTCCGGGCCGGGCCGGTCCGGCCGAGCGGTTCGAGGCCTGGATCGCGGGTGTGAAGCGCGGGAGTATACGATGGCAGCCGCCCCCGCGGTCGCGGGGGCGGCTTGCGATCGGCGACCGGAGCGAGCCTGTAAGCCGGGTTCTGTTCCGACGCCGAAGCGCCCGTTTCCGGACGCTGCGGAGCCGGCGAGGACCATTCGTCTAGGCGGCGCATTGCTGCGTCGCTCGAGCGCTCTCACCCGGACGCCGGCCCCCCGGCGCCGCCGCAAGGCGACATCGAGAGACTCGGGCGGGTCACCCTCGGCGGCGTCCCTATTCGAGCTTGCTCCGGAAGGGGTTTGCCCCACCGCCGGTCACCCGGACGGTGCGTGGGCTCTTACCCCACGATTTCACCCTTGCCTGTGCCTCCCCCGCGAACCCTCACCAGGCTCGCGGCTTCACCGGCCATCGGCGGTGTGTTTCTGTGGCACTTTCCCTCGGGTCACCCCGGGTCGCCGTTAGCGACCTTCCTGCCCTGTGGAGCCCGGACTTTCCTCCCGTGGGCGGTGTTTGCCCACCGGCGATCCTCCGTCCCGCTCCGGTCGCCCTGCAGCTTAGCGGAGAGGCGACTCAAACTTTCTTGACATCGCTGTCAGTATCAAGTAGATACTTCTCTCGTGACTGATCGGAAACCCCTCGAAGAACCCAGCCGAGAGGGACCCCCCGGCGATCGGGAGGTTCCGCGACCCGGTCAGATCTTCGATCCGGTCGCGCGGGCGCTCGAGCGGATCGGCGACCGTTGGACGCTCGTGCTGCTGCGTCAGCTGCTCGGCGGCGCCAAGGGCTTCCAGGAGCTGCGCCAGCGGACCGGTATCGCCCCGCGGGTGCTGTCAGCACGCCTTCGTCAGCTCGCCGAAGAGGGTTGGGTCGAGTCCGTGCCGGCCGGCGAGACCGGCGTGGGAGAGGCGCCGCGCGGCGGCAGCGGACGTTCGCTCTACGCCGTCACGTCACGCGGCCGCACGCTCGAGCCGATCATCGCCGCCATCGCGCGCTGGTGGGTCCGTCACGCGATGGAGGAGCACATCGCAGACGTGGGGCCGTTCACCGAGACGTCGGCGCAGTCGATCCTCGAATCGCTGCCGTTCCTGTTGCGCGACGAGAACGCGCGCGGCGCCGCCATCGTGTTCGAGATCCGGCTCTCGGGTCCGGGCGGTGGCGTCTGGACGATCCGGATCGCCGATCAACACTGTACGGTGACGCGCGGCTTCGCCGACGGCGCCGATGTCCGATACACGGCGGAGGCGCGGGTGTGGTGTGGCGTCGCCCTCGGCCTGCTCGATTCCCGGGATGCCATCAAGCGCGGTCTGCTGACCAAGGAGGGCGGCCGCGCAGCTCTCGATCACTACTTCCACCAGATCCCTCGTCCGAGTGCGGCGCACGCGGAGCGCGCCGAGCCGGGACGTCGGAAGCCCCAGAGGAGAACCCCGTGATCTCGTTCGGACCCACCGAAGAGCAGGAGATCGTCCGCGAGGCGATGCGCGAGTTCGCGCACAGCGCCGTCCGGCCGATCGCGCGCAAGAGCGAAGAAGAGGGCCTCGTGCCGGAGGACTTCCTCGAGCAGAGCTGGCAGCTCGGGCTGGTCTCGACGCAGATCCCCGAGGCCTACGGGGGGGGCGGTGAGGCGCGTTCGCCGATCACCAACGCGCTGGTGCTCGAGGAGCTGGCGTGCGGCGACGCGGGGCTCGCGCTGGCCGCGCTGGCGCCGGCGCTGTTCGCGATGCCGGTCGTCGAGTTCGGGACCGAGGCCCAGCAGCGCGAACTGCTGCCGCTGTTCTGTGGCGACCGCTACCACGCGGCGTCGCTGGCGCTGGTCGAGCCGGGTCCGTGCTTCGATCCGATCGGCCTGCGCACGGTGGCCGAACGCAAGGGCGACGGCTGGGTGCTGTCCGGCGCCAAGTGCTTCGTGCCGATGGCCGATCGGGCCAGCCACTTCCTGGTGCTGGCGCGCGCCGGAGAAGGCGTCGGCCTCGAAGCGGTCCAGGCCTTCATCGTCCCGCGCGATGCGGCCGGCCTCGAGATCTCCGAGCCGGAGAAGAAGCTCGGGCTGAACGGGTTGCCGACGGGATCGCTCGCGCTCGAGCGGGTCGAGCTGCCGGCCGTTGGCCGGCTCGGCGGCGACGCGGGCTGCGATGCGCGGCGGCTGGTGAACCTCTCGCGCACGGCGCTCGGGACCGTGCTGGTGGGGCTCTCCCGGGCCGTCATGGAGTACGCGATCCCGTACGCGAAGGACCGCGAGGCCTTCGGCGAGGCGATCGCGCGCAAGCAGGCCATCGCGTTCACGCTGGCGGACATGCGCATCGAGGTCGATGCCATGCGCTGGCTCACCTGGAAGGCGGCGAGCCGCCTCGAACACGGGGTCGATGCGACGCGGGAAGCCCATCTTGCGCGCAGCTACTGCGCCCGCCAGGCGATGAAGATCGCCGACGACGGCGTGCAGGTGCTCGGCGGTCACGGCTTCATCCGCGAGCATCCCATCGAACTCTGGTATCGCAACGCCCGGACCCTCGGCGTCCTCGAAGGCACGGTGGCGCTCTAGCAGCGCCAGGAGGCTCTCATGATCGACTTCATGCTGACGACGAACGACCAGAAGATTCTCGATGCGGTCCGCCGCGAAGCGCTCGTCTGCCGCAGCTATGCGCGGCACTACGACGAGCACGAGGACGAGTTCCCGCCCGACGAGCTGCCGGAGGCCGGCGACTTCCCGCCGACGATGAGCCTGTTCGCCGGCCGCGAGCCCGAGGACACCGGCCTCGGCGTGATGAGCATGCTGCTGACGGCCGGGCAGACCTGGGGCGACTACTCGGTGCGCATGCGGCGCGGCAAGGGCGGGCTCGGCAACGCGGCGCTGCGCGCGGCCGGAACGCCCGAGCAGCAGCAGAAGTGGGGCGGGCTCACGCTCGCGATGGCGATCACCGAGCCGGGTTGCGGCTCCGATCCGTCGCGCGTGCAGATGACGGCGGTGCTCGATGAGGCCACCGACGAATGGGTGCTGAACGGCGAGAAGATCTTCGTCACCACCGGATGTCGCGCGCAGGGCGTCGTCGTGTGGGCGACGATCGACAAGTCCGCGGGCCGGGCCGGCATCAAGTCCTTCCTGGTCGAGAAGGGGGCACCGGGCTTCATCGTGTCCGGCAAGGAGAAGAAACTCGGTATCCGGGCCGACGACACCGCCGCCTACGTGTTCGACAACTGTCGGATCCCGCGCGGCAACCTGCTCGGGGGCAAGGAAGAGATCCCGCAGGAGTCCTCCGGCGGCTTCCGCGGCGTGATGAAGACCTTCAACATGACCCGGCCGGCGGTCGCGGGGATCGGCCTCGGGATCGCGGAAGCGGCGCTCGACTTCACGCGCGACGCGCTGCGCGAGGCCGGCATCCAGGTCGAGCCCGGGCCCGGGATCGCCGCCCAGTCGGCGGCGGCCCAGCGCTTCCTCGAGCTCGAAGCGCTCTACGAGGCCGCGATGCTGACGGTGCTGCGTGCGGCCTGGCTCTCGGACCAGGGCCAGCCGAACAACCTCGAATCGTCGATCTGCAAGGCCAAAGCGGGCGCTGCGGTGCGCGAGATCACCCAGGGCTGCATCGAGCTGGTGGGCCCGATGGGCGCCTCGCGCGAGCACCTGCTCGAGAAGTGGTTCCGCGACGTCCGGATCACCGACATCTACGAGGGCACCGGCGAGATCCAGCGCCTCATCATCGCACGCAACATCCTTGGCTACGGCCGCGAGGAGCTCAAGTAGCGAGAGCGCCGTACGAGGCCTGCAGAGCCGGCTGCGAGAGCAGCGCCGTGAGGTCGGCGTCGTGCACGTTCCCGAACTGCGGACCGCGTCGGGACGTGTAGACGTTGCCCTCGTAGTCGACGACCAGCGTGTAGAGCCGTCGTGCCGGCAGGATCTTGCGTCCGAGCAACTGCCCCTGCGGCTGGGCGAAGATCAGCGCGGAGGACGACGCCGAGAGCTCGGCGAGCCGGGCGAGGGCTTGGCTCTGCTGCTCGGGGCGGAGCGCCGGGCCGCTCCCAGTCTCGCACGGCGCGTAGGCGAAGTAGTGACATCCGGCCTCGCTGAGCGGGTCGATGAAGGCGCGGCTGGTCGTCTCCTGCCAGTTCTCGGCCCGCAGCGTGATGCTCGCGCCGCACAGATTTCCGCTCGACCGGCCATAGGCCTCCAGCGACGCGTAGGCTCGCTCGAAGGAGGTCCGCGGCCGGATGGCATCGTGCGTCGCGGCGAGACCGTCGAACGAGAACAGCAGCGACAGATTGCGCAGGCGGGCGAACTCCCGTTCGAGTTCGGGTCCGATCCCCGGCTCGCCGCTCGTGCAGATCAGGAACCGGGTCCGCGGGTGGTCTCGCACCAGCCGCAGGTTGGTCTCGAGGATCGAGGGGTCGAGCGGTTCCCCACCGACGATGCAGACGTACGCGAGGGGCAGCCGGGTGGCGGCGGCGAGCACGCGGTCGAGGACGGCGACGTCGAGATGGACGTGGCGGGCCCGGTCGACGGCCGGGACGTAGCAGTCTGCACACGCGCCGCGGCAATAGCTCGAGGTCTCGAGATAGAGCGCCGTCGGGAACAGGCGCGGTGGCCCCGGAAGCGGGCGCTGGAGCCGAAGGCGCAGTTCGTAAGCCGCGTGGAACGCCAGCACGCGGGGGTCGACGCTGCGTAGCATGCGGGCCAGGCTCGGGCCGTTGAAGCGGGGTCGTAGCCAGCCGACGCTCTTCGGGGCCCGGTCGTGGCGAGAACGTGTGAAGAACGGGGCCAGCACGGGATCGGCCGGCCGCCTACGGCGTTTCGTCGTCGGTTTTCGCGGCCACGACCTTCGAGAAGCGCCAACCTTCCTTCCCGTCGTTGACGTACAACCAGACCTGCCGGTGAACTTCGTCACTGTCCGGCTTGCGATAGGAGATGCGGCAACGAACCGTTTCCCGGGATCCCTGATAAGCGTCCGAATCGATGATCTGGTACTCGGGATGCCGCTCCGCGAACTCCATCCGCACCAGCTTGTTGCAGGGATCCGCGACGTAGGCGTAGAAGAGGGCGATGCCCACGACGGTGAACCCCAACAGATAGTATTTCAGCATCGAAGTTCCACGGTGTGCCTCGGCCGTCGGCTCGAAATCCGAAGATCATCGACGATCGCCGGTGATGGACGGGGATGGACGGCGGTAGGAGTAGGTGATGAATGGAATAGCCAATGGGGCACACGATGCCCACTCGCGGTGACCGGCGGCATGACTCCGATCATAGGTCCAACGCCCAGGTCCAAAGCCGGAGGCGAACGTTCGGTGGAGACCGTTCCGGAGGTCGGCTCGCAGCGGCTTCGGGGGCCGGCGATCCCGACTACTCCGACGGTTCGGAATCGCCGCGGGCGCCGTGGATCCAGCGGCCCACCCGGCGGCGCAGCGTCCCCCCCAAGGTGCGGTTGTGAGCCTGGAAGTGGGAGGTGTCGGGGCTGAGCACCAGCTCCGGGGCCCCCGGCGGGTTGAGCTTCTTGGCGCGCTCGAACAGCTCCGCTTCGGTCTCGATGTTGTCCGGGTCGATGATCGAGCAGTCGACCGGGCAGACCCGGGCACACTGCTGGGTATGGTAGAACCCGACGCACTCCGTGCAGTGGGTGGCGTCGATGACGAACTGGCTTCCATCACTCGAGATGCCGCCGACCGGACACACGCTCTCGCAGGCTCCGCAGTTCACGCATTCGTCGGTGATGATGTTTGCCAACTGACCAACCTTTCTCTCGCTTCTCGTTCAGGAGTCTTCTCGTTCGGGCGCCTTCCGCGCCGCGCGTCCGGTTCCGGAAACCGCCGGCGCAAAGGCAGAAGAGATTCGACCGGGGCCCCCGGGAGGCGCGGAGCGCTTCCCGGGAACCCCGGTCGAGTTTCAGGCCGATCCTAGGCTGCGTCGTCTCACGCCGCCCAGTCCTTCTCGTAGACCGTCCACTCGCCTTCGCTCTCGAGTTCCGGCGTCTCCGCCTTGAGCTGGCCGGCTCGGGACACGAAGAACCACATCAGCGGAAGGACGCCGCCCACGATGAACAGCGTGCCTCCGATCGAGCGGAAGTAGGTCAGGGTCTTCCACACGGTTCCCGTCACGATCTCGTGCGAGCGGGCGAACCAGAGCCCTTCGCGGAACACCACCATCAGCTGGTAGAGCCCGGCCGGGAACAGGTCCAGGAACATCATCAACGCGAGACCGATCTGCAGCGACCAGAACGACGTCTTCACCAGCTTCTCGCTGTATGCCCCCTTCGGCAGCAGATGCTGCGCGCAGAACAGCATGCCGGCCAGGGCGACGTTGCCCTTGACGCCGAACATCGCGGCGTGCGCGTGGTTGCCGGTGAGGTACGTGGCGTGCTCGTAGTAGTTGACGATCGGGAGGTTGATCAGCGAACCGAACAGCCCCGCACCGAAGATGTTCCAGAAGTTCACGCCCAGGATGAACAGCCAGACGCCCTCCATCAGGAAGACCTGTCGACCCGCGAGGAAGTGCCCCTTGGCGTTCACGACCTCCGAGCGCATCCGCCAGGCGTCGAGCGTGATCAGCAGCAGCGGCAGCACCTGGAGGGTGGAGAAGACCCCGCCCACTGCGATGATGCCCGTCGGCTTCGCGATCCAGTAGAAGTTGTGCGAGATGCCGAGCGTTGCCGTGATCAGGAACAGCATGACGGCGAGGAAGACGACCCGCTCGCACATCATCCGGGAGATGAGGCCCATCTGGACCAGCATGTACCCGACGATCACGGTCGTGAACACCTCGAAGGTCACTTCGACCCACATGTGCACGACCATCCAGCGCCAGTAGTCCGACACGGCGAAGTTCTGCTCCGGCGAGATCATCAGGCCGAAGAACAGGAACGCCACCATGATGCCGCTGCCGTAGAGCAGCCACGACGGAACCGACCAGATGTTCTTCCGCGTGAGCCACGGCTTGACCGACCGGTAGATGATGAAGATCCACAGGGCGAACGAGCCGAGCAGCGTGTACTGGAAGAACCGGCCGAGCTCCAGGAACTCCCAGCCCTGGCCACCGAGCCAATAGGCGAGTGAGCCGGTGATCATGCCGGTCTGCCCGGCGTAGATGCCGACGAGGGCGCCGACGCCGGTGAAGACCGAGATCGCGAACAGCAGATTGATCAGGGTCAACTGGCCGGCCGGAACCTTCGAGATCCGGGGCAGGAAGAAGATCGTGTAGCCGACCCACGCCATGAAGAACCAGTAGATCTGGAACAGCGTGTGGTAGCTGCGCAGGACGTTGAACGGGATGATGCTGCCGAGCGACACGCCGAACGGCCGGACGAAGTCGGCGGAGGCGAGCAGGCCGGCGAGGACCTGGGCCCCGAACAGCAGGATCGAGAAGACGAAGAACTTGTAACAGGCGCGCTGGGTGGCACGCACCCGTCCCGTCTCGAGATCGTTCGTCGTCAGCGACGTGCCGTTGCCGGAGAACGGATCGCCCTGCTCCTTGAACTGGCCGTAGATGTACAGCACCACCAGGATCCCGGCGAACAGGCCGAAGATCGAGATGACGCTCCACAGCAGCGTCTCGGTGGTGGCGACGTTGCCGGCCGCGACGTCGTAGGGCCAGTTGTGGGTGTAGCTGTAGGTCTGGCCCGGCCGCTGCGCGCCGGCGACCCACGCGCCCCAGTAGAAGAACGCGGTGAGGCCGCGGAGATCCTCCGGGTCGCTGATGTACCCGATCGGATCGAAGGCGCCCTCGTAGTTCGGATCATTGAACATCCGCGTGTAGTGCTGGTTCAGCTCCTCGAAGGCGCGGATCTGGGCGTCGTTGATGACGACGACATCGGCCTGCTCGTTCCACGTGTTCGTCTTGATCTCACGCACGACCCGTGCGGCGATCGCGTCGGTATCGTAGTCCGTGAGCGGCGGCGTAGCGGCCTCCGTGTAGTGGGCGCGCATCGTCATCGCCATCCGGTGCAGGGCCTCGGCGGTGAAGTCCGGCCCGCGCTCCGCGCCGTCGCCCCAGAACGAGCCGTAGCCCATCAGGCCGCGGAGATGGAAGACCTCCTGCCCGTGCTTGATCTCTTCCTTGGAGATCACGACCTCCCCGGCGGAGTTCTCGAAATCCGTGAGCGGCGGCGCTCCGGTATAGGTCTCCGTGCCGAGATAGAGCAGCCCGGCGATGCAGATCGTGGCAACGATCAGAAAGTGCACCCACCAAGTATTCTTGTCGTGCAGGATCTGAGCTAGGTTTCTCCTGGCATTACTCATTTTTGGCTCCTCCGCCTGCATGGCGGCGACGCAGGGCAGAACAAATCCGTCGTGACGTTCACCTCGGCCTCGTGGGCCTTGGAGCGAATCGTAGGATGTCACCGCGGGGGGGCGCATCGGCCGTTTGACGGATGCCGATCGCGCAACGAGTCCTATCCATCCGGGGCCTCCGGCCGCCCGCTTCCCGCGCGGCTCGGAGCTCAGGCCGTTCAGGACGAGGGGCCGCCTCTTGCGCACAGATTCTCGCCGCGTGATCGGCCTTCCGTCCGGCTGCGGGCAGTCCGGAGCGGGGGCCTGCCGTCGAGGCGTGCGGCTCCGGGCACCAAAGCGGGAGTTCACCAGGAGACGCCTTCCGTGAGCGAGCAGAAGGTCGTCCGGCTGCAGCCGCATCGGAGCCTCCGGAAGACCCCCGTGGCGGGGACCGTCGTCGCCACCTCCCTCATCGTGATCCTGCAGGCGCTGATGTTCGTCGGGATGGTGAGCGCATTCCTGCTGACGCGCGCATCCGCGGGCGCTTCGTGGCCGCCGAGCGGGCAGCCGTGGTTCCCGCGGGGAGAAACCCTTCTCAACAGTGCTGCACTGCTGGCCAGTGGCGCGCTGGTGTTCCGGGCCTCTCGCGCCTGGCAGAACCCGGAAGCCCGGATCGGCCCCCAGATGCTGGCGGCCATCGCGCTCGGCGCCTTCTTCTTGTTCTTCCAGGGCGTCGTCTGGGCCGGCGTGCTCCGGCGCGGGCTCGACCTGACCCCGAGTCACCACGGCCAGTTCTTCTATCTCATCATGGCGCTGCACGCGGCGACGGTACTCGGCGGCCTGCTCTTCCTGGGCTTTGCCTGGTGGCGCCTGCATCCGCTCCGAGACGATGTCCCTCCGCACGGATCCCTGCGCGCCGGCACTTTCCTGGCCGCGCAGATCCTCTGGTACTTCGCGGTCGGGCTGTGGCCCGTCCTCTACGTCTTGCTGTACCTGTAGGCGCCGTCGGCGCGTGGATGCCGGCGCTACCGGATCGCGAGCGCGACCGGGTCGTTCTCGAGCAGTCCGCGACGGCACATGAAATCGACGAGCCAGGCGCTATAGCGGCTCGTCGATCCCTCGCCGGTGATGACGCGGGGAATGTGCTTCTGCAGATGGAAGTTCACCAGGCGCCCCGGCGTCGTCGTCTGGACCGCCTGGCCGACCCGGAACAACGTGAAGAATCGGCCGTTGTAGAAGTGCTCGATCGTGCGGTGCCATACGCGCAGGTGGCTGCGCACGTGGTTCTCGTAGGCACGGAGAGAGACGGGTCCGCCGCCGCTCAGAAGGGCCGTCGAGAGCCGTTTGGCGCTGTCGAAGGCCAGCAGCAGGCCGCTCGAGAAGACCGGATCGACGAAGCCGAAGCTGTCCCCGAGCAGCACCCAGCCATCCCCGACGGCCCGGGTCGTCACGAGCTGATAGGCGCTGAATTTCAACACCGGAGTGAGACGCCGAGGCGCAGAGCCCCAGCGCGCGATCACCGGATCGTGCTGTAGGTAGTTGTCGTACTGCTCCGCGCTGCTCTCGCCGAACTTCTTGATGACGTCGCCGTCGATCACGAGCCCGACCGACATCTTGCCGGGCAGCGGAATCCGCCAGCTCCAGCCCCGCTCGAGCCGGTCGATGTGGACGTCGCCCTCGACGATCTGCGGAACTCCGCCACAGTGCGCGAACAGCGCGGTGTCCTTGCGGCGGCCGGCCTCGGACGGGAGGTCGAGCAGGTTCGGCAGCAGACGCGCCCGGCCCCCAGCCTCGACGATCAGATCCGGCGGACCCCCGAGGAAGTCCTCGCACGCGGCGAGGCTCTCCGCGCTCAGCGTCACGCGATCGCTGCCCGGAACCCGTTCCAGCTTCGCGGTCTGCCGCACGATCTGGGCCCCCGAGCGCTCCGCGACCTTCGCGAGCGAGGCGTCGAAGAGATCGCGCGGGACGTTGTAGGCATAGCGGGTCCGGGCCTTGCGGACATCGGCGAAGCGGAAGCTCCGCACCTCGTCGGAATCGAGCACGAACGTGGCGCCGTTCTTGAGCGTGCTGTAGCGCCGCACCTCGTCCTCGATGCCGAGTTCGCGCAGGAACGGGATCGTGGCCGGGATCAGGGACTCGCCGACGACGATCGGCGGGCGGCTCTTGCGGTCGTAGAGGGCCACGCGAAGGCCGGCGCGGCCCAGGTAGAAGGCGAGGGCGGAACCGGCGGGACCGGCTCCGACGATGGCGACGCGGCGAACGGGTCTTCTCATCGACTCCTCCGGCACGACGGACCGCCGGCCGGCCCGTGCAGCCGGCCGGCCCGAGCAGCCGGCCGAACTGAGTGAGCGAGCGTGAGCGAGCGAGCGTGAGCGGGCGGACTCCGGGTCCGGCCCGAGATCTGGCCGTCAAGCTGGCCGACAGATACCGCTGTTCCCCCGGCGTGGCATCGGCCGTTCGGCCGATACCCCCCGGCCCGCGGTCGGCGTACACTCGCCGGGGCATGCAGGCACAGCCGCTCGACGTCGCCATCGTGGGAGGGGGTCTCGCGGGCAGCCTGCTGGCACGCCAGCTCTCGCGCGCGCACCCAGGGCTCCGCATCGCGGTCTTCGAGAAGAAGAGCGCGTATACCCACAACATCGGCGAATCCATCGTTGAGCTGGGGAGCCACTACTTGATCCGGCGGCTCGGGCTGTCCAGCGAGCTCTACGACCGGCACTTCCCGAAGAACGGGCTGCGCTTCTTCTTCGATACCGCCGAGCACGACGCGGCCCTCCCGGCGATGAGCGAGATCGGCTCTGCGTCGCTGCCGTTCCATCCCGCGTTCCAGATCGATCGCAGCCGCCTCGAGCGGGACCTGCTCGAGCAGAGCGGGCGGGATGGCGTCGAGGTCCATCACGGTGTCCGCGTCGAGAAGATCGAGGTGGGGCAGGGCGGTCTCCCGCACCATCTGGTCGCGTCGGATGCCGAAGGGACTCGGAGCTTCACGTCGCGCTGGCTCGTCGATGCCAGCGGTCGCGGCCGGCTCCTGGCCCGGCAGCTCGATCTGCACGTCGACGAGACGGTGCTCGACAACGCAGCCATCTGGGGCTGGTTCCGCGGCGTCGCCGATATCGACCAGATGGGTCCCGACTCGTTCCGGAGCCGCGTGCACTACACGACGCGCCGGCTCTCGACGCTGCATTTCGTCTACCGCGGCTATTGGATCTGGTTCATCCCGCTGCAGGAGGGCGTCACGAGCATCGGCGTCGTCTGTGAGCAGCCGCATTACGATCCTCGCCACGCGAGCCAGGACGGCTTTCTCGCGTGGCTGCGCCAGCACCGCGCCGTTGCCTCGCTGCTCGAATCCGCCACACCGATCGCCACCCAGAGCTCCGGCCATCTCGCCTACGGAACCCGCCGCTTCCTGTCCCCGGATCGCTGGGGACTCGTCGGCGAAGCCTCTGCCTTTCCCGATCCGTTCTACAGCCCCGGAACGGACTTCATTGCACTCGAGAACGACTTCCTCGCGGATCTGATCGCACGGGATCTGGCCGGCGAGCCCACCGCAGCGCTGGCCGAACGCACCGAGCTCTACGAGCAGTTCCTCCAGTTCCGCTTCGAGGCCGCGCTGCAGCTGTACCGGGGGCTGTATCCGGTCCTCGGGAGCTACGAAGTCTGCAAGCTCAAGTGGGATCTGGACGTCGGCTGCTACTACGCCCTGTGGCTCGCGCCGTACCTGTTCGATCGCCATCTCGACCTCGGCTATCTCAAGAGGCAGCTCGCCCAGCGCAAGCGGGTCCTCGGAGCCCTTGCGAACTTTGCGGCGTTGTTCGTGCAGGTCGAGAAGCATCTCAGCGAGCGGGGGGCCTATCACCGCCGCAACCTGGGCGAGTACTCGGAGGGCCGGGACGGCATCGGCTTTCTCGAGCAGCTCGGCCGGCACTACTCGGAACGCGAGACGATGCAGCGCGTGCAGAAGATCTTCAACACGGTTCGCCGGCAGGCTCTGGATCTGCTGGAGGACGGAGCCCCGGCGACGCCGCGGGAAGACCGGCCACTCGCCTGGTTCGCGACGGCTGCGTCGCTCGTCGACGGCTGATCGAAGACATCCGCGAAGCGCGGTTGCCGTGACTCGGTCGCGCCGGCGCCGCGTTGCCCGCCGCGCGTGCAGCGCAAACAAGGTATGACTTCCGTCATACCTTGTTTGCGCTCGTGCTGAGAGCCTGCAAGTGCATGGCTCCGGGAGTTTCGAAGAGGGCGCCTCGTTCCCCGACGATTCCCGGTTCCGCCGTACCGAACCCCCGGCGACTCGTCGTCGGGTCCAGGAGGTCGCGCATGAGTACTCGCAACCCCATCCGACTGCGCGAGGCCCGTGCCGCCATGCGCGCGCTGCTCGAGAATCCGGACGATACGGCCCAGGCTTTCAAGGTCATCGCGGCGATGTCGGGTGGTTCGGGCGAGCGCCTCTACCGGCGCTTCCGCCGTTCCCCCACCGGCGCCCGGATCCTGGCTGAGCGGCGCAACCTCGTGGATCTGATCGGTGACCTCGGCAAGCTGCGCGCCATGCCGGCGAACTCCCTCGGGCAGGCGCTCGCCGACTTCTACGAGTCCGAAGAGCTGAGCGCCCAAGGACTGATCGCGGCCAGTGAGGCCGGCTTCCGTGAACCCCGCGACGGCCTCGACGAGGAGCGGCGGATCTTCGGCAACCGCCTGCGTGACCTGCACGACGTGTTCCACGTGGTGGCCGGCTACGGACGGGATCTGCTCGGCGAGGCGGCCGTCCTGGCATTCACGTTCGCGCAGACGTGGAACCTCGGGATCGGCTTCATGGTCTTGGTGGTGCTGCGACGGGCCGGGTTGCGCTCGGAACCGGGCCGGCTGATTCGCGAGGCCTTCCGCCGCGGTCGTCGCGCGACCTGGCTCGTGGATCTCGACTGGGAAGCGTTGCTGTCGCAGCCGCTCGATCGGCTGCGCCAGGATCTCCGGTTGGGACCGCTGCCTGTCTACGAGCAGGTGCGCTCGGCCGGGGCTCCGTCTGCACCGCGTCCGTTGTTGACGCACTGACTGAGAGCTGGTTGCCCGGCGTCCGGATCCGTTCGTACGAGGGCCCGGACGGCCGCATGCGGAGAGAGCGGCTGGTTTGCCACGCCTGCGCTGGTAGCGCGCACGAGGGAGGCCCGTCCGTCGGCGCGGGCCGGCATCGGAGGCCCTGGCAGCCTCGTCCCGCGCGCTATGATGCGCGCACATTGATTTTCGAGTCAAGAGGAGTTGCGGGATGAATCTCGAGTTTTCCGAGGACCAGCAGTTCGTCCAGCAGACGGCGCGGGATTTCCTCACCAAGCACGCCGGTCTCGATATCTGCCGCGGGGTTCTCGAAAGCGCCGACGCCGCACTCGATCCCGCGCTGTGGAAGGGTGCTGCCGAGATGGGCTGGCTCGGTGCGGTCATCCCGGAGGAACACGGCGGCGCCGGCCTCGGCTATCTCGAGCTGGTGTTGATCGCCGAGGAGATCGGCCGCTCGCTGGCGCCGATTCCGTTCTCGTCGTCGGTCGCCCTCTGTACCGAGGCGATCCTCGCGTACGGCAGCGACGCGCAGAAGCAGCAGTGGCTCCCGCGGCTCGCGGCCGGCGATGCGATCGGAACCTTCGCGCTGGCGGAGGGGCCGGGCGAGACCGACGCCGACTCGGTGACCGTGCGCTTTGCCGACGGCAAGCTCCGCGGCACCAAACTGCCGGTGCTCGACGGGGAGGCGGTGGGGGTGGCCGTGGTCGTCGCACAGGGGGAGCGCGGGCCGGTGCTGGCGCTCGTCGATCTCGGCGCCGCCGGCGTGACCCGCACCCGGATCACGTCGTTCGATCCGTCGCGCTCGCTCGCGAAGATCGAGTTCGAGGACACGCCGGCCGAACGGCTCGGCGCGGCCGACGGTGGGGCCGAGCGCGTCGCGGCGCTGCTCGATCGCGCCGCCGTGGTGATCGGCTTCGAGCAGCTCGGCGGCGCGACGCGCGCGATGGAGCTGACGCGCGAGTTCGCGCTCGGCCGCTACGCGTTCGGGCGTCCGATCGCGTCGTTCCAGGCGATCAAGCACCGCTTCGCCGACCTCTACGCGAAGATCGAGATCGCGCGTTCGAACGGCTACTACGCGGCCTGGGCGCTGAGCTCCGGCAGTGACGAATTGCCGCTCGCCGCGTGCAGCTTCCGCGCTGCCGCGAGCGACGCGTTCGAAACCGCCGCGCAGGAGATGATCCAGATCTACGGTGGTGTCGGCTTCACGTGGGAGTACGATTGCCATCTGTTCTATCGGCGCGCGCGTTGGCTCGCGGCGTCGATCGGATCCGCGAGCGCGTGGCGGGACATGCTGGTGACACGCCTCGTCGCGAGGCAGGGCGATGGCTCCTCCCCGCACGACGACTGACGCCGACCCGACGCCCGCTCCGCTCCACGGGAACACTTCAACGAGGAACGATCATGGACTTCAATGACACCCCGCAAGAAGCCGCCTTCCGCACCAAGGCGCGCGCCTGGCTCGCGCAGCACGTGAAACCCCGGGATCCCGACGCGATCGCGGCCAACGTGCTCGGTGAGCGCGAGAGCGCCGAGGTGATCCAGCAGGCCAAGGACTGGCAGACGCTGAAGTTCGATGAGGGTTGGGCGTGCCTCACCTGGCCGAAGGAGTACGGCGGGCAGGGGCTCGGCCGGCTCGAGGCGGTGGTGTGGGGCCAGGAAGAGGCCCGCTTCGACACGCCGCCGAACATCTACTCGATCGGCCACGGCATGCTCGGGCCGACGATCATGGCGCACGGCAGCGACGAGCAGAAGGCGAAGTACCTGCGCGACATGGCGCGCGGGCAGGTGGTGTGGTGTCAGCTCTTCAGCGAGCCGGATGCCGGCAGCGATCTCGCCGGTCTCCGCACCAGCGCCGTTCGCGACGGCTCTGACTGGGTGCTGAACGGGCAGAAGATCTGGAGCACCGGCGCGCACTTCTCGGACTGGGGCATGATCGTCACGCGCTCCGATCCGAACGCCGCCAAGCACGCCGGACTCACGTACTTCATCGTCGACATGCGGGCGAAGGGCATCGAGATCCGGCCGATCAAGCAGATCAACGGCGGCCAGGGCTTCAACGAGGTGTTCTTCAGCGACGTGCGCGTGCCGGATGCCAACCGCCTCGGCGGGGTCGGCGACGGCTGGCGCGTCGCGATCACGACGCTGATGAACGAGCGCGTCGCGATCGGCGCCGGCGGCGGAGCCGGACGCTTCCGGGATCTGCTGAAACTCGCGCAACAGGCGCGCCGCAACGGCCGTCCGGCGATCGAAGACTCGGCCGTGCGCCAGAAGCTCGCGGACTTCTACATCAAGTCGAAGGGTCTGCAGTTCACCAGCTACCGGACGCTGTCGGCGCTCTCGCGCGGCGCGACGCCGGGCCCGGAGGGCTCCATCGGAAAGGCCATCGGCGCACCGATGGGCCAGGAGATGGCGCACTTCGCACTCGAGCTCCAGGGTGCGATGGGCGGCGCCGACGATGGGGGCGTCGTGCCGCAGGAGGCGCTGTGGCAGGGCATGTACCTCGGCACGCCGGGTTTGCGCATCGCCGGCGGCACCGACGAGATCCTCAAGAACATCATCGCCGAGCGCGTGCTGCGGTTGCCGCCCGAGATCCGTGTCGACAAGGACAAGCCGTTCCGCGAGATCCCGACCGGCTCCGTGAAGTGACGCACGACCGGATCGACGCCGTCCGGCATCGATCCGGTCAGGGGCAGGGCTTGCCGAGGATCGCGAGCACCTCGCACGCCGCCGGCAGCGGCGCCGGCTCGTTGCCAGGGGAGGCGCTGCGGGCCTGGGCCGCGTCGAAGAACGCCGCCCGGGCCGCGAGCGGGTCGCCGTGCGCGGCGATCGCGAGCGCCAGGACGCCGGTGACGTGCGCGGCCGCGAGGCTGGTGCCGTCTCCGAACGCGAAGCTGCCGCCGGGCACCGTCGAGAGGATCTCGACGCCCGGCGCCAGCAGTTCGACGGACGGGCCCCGGTTGCCGCGCGCGTAGGCGCGGCCGGATCGGTCGATCGCGCCGACACCGATCACGGAAGGATACGCGGCCGGATAGCGCGGTTCGGCCACGCCCTCGTTGCCGGTCGCCGCCACGACGACGACACCGAGTCCATCCATGCGGTCCATCGCCTTGCGCAGCAGCCGATTCGCCGGGCCGACCAGCGACAGGTTGAGGACCTGCGCCCGTTGCTCCCACGCGAGATCGACGCCGCGCAGCAGCTCGAACAGCGGACACTCGTCCCCGGGACCGCCGGCCGCGGCCGGCTGACACACGGGAATGGCGAGCAGCTCGGCGCCCGGCGCGATGCCGGCGATGCCGAAGCCGTTGCCGGCGACGGCGTGGGTCACGCCGGCCATCAGCGAGCCGTGCACCGCCGGCGTCGTGGCCGGCGCGTCCGGCAGCGGCAGGACGCGGATCCCTGCGAGGTCGCGGTGGCTGGCTTCGGGCGCGGAGTCGAGCAAGGCGATGCGCGCGCCACGTCCGTCGCTCACCGGCCAGGCCTGCTCGGCGCCGCTGCGCTCGAGTCCCCACTGGAGTGCGCGGTAGGGATCGTCGCCCGGCGTGCGCTCCGGTGCGAACGGCGTCACGTCGGCCTGGGCTCCGTGGTAGACATCGTTCGGGACGGTGACGGCACCGGGCGGTGCCATCGCCACGAGCGCAGCCGGATCGCGGTCCGCCGGACCCACCACGCGCACCACGGTGGCGCACAGCACGGGGCTGAAGAACGAAGCCGCGACGCGGGCGCCGGCGGCGAGCGTGAAGTCCGTCGGCACGGTGCCGTCGGGGCCCTTCGGCAAGACCAGCAGCGCTTCCCCGGGCAGCCCGTCCGCTCGCGCCGGCGCCGGCGCCGGAGACGCCAGCGGCACGATCTCGCCAGGCCCGGCGCCGGCACTCGTCCGCTGCGATGGCACCACGCCCGGCTCCGCCCGAGCCGTCGCGAGGCGCGGTGCGTCGTCCGGTCCGATCGGGCCGCAACCGGGATCCTCGCGGCCCGCCGCGGCTCCCGGTGCGACGGGTGCCGTCGCGCCAGCCGGAGAAGCGCCGCACGCGAGCACCACGGCCGCGGCGAGCGCGCGCCAGCGCCGCGGCCTCATGCTCAGGGCCGCACGGGCTCGGCGTACGAAGCGATGCCGGATTCCTCGGCTCGCAGCAGCGCCGCGGCAGCTCGCGCGTCCGACCCGGGTGGAAGCACGAGTCGATAGCGACCGAGTTCCGTCGGACCCGTCGTGATGGTTGCGCCGAGGCCGCGCAAAAGCGTTTGGATCTGCTCGGCCGAGGCCTCGCTCCGGAACACGACGTCGAGCGCAACCCCGCCGGGGGCCGTCGGCTCGCGGGCGGCGGCGGTCCGGTACGACTCCTCCACGCCGGCGCGGCCGACCAGGCTCATCCAGTCACGCCCCAGCCAGCCGAGCGCACCGGTCACCGCGATCAGCGCGAAACCCGCGGCGACGATGGCCGCATGGCGCTGCCAGTCATGGATTCGCCGGCGTCCTGCCGGCGCGCGCCGCGCCGGGCCGACTTCGGTCCGACCGGCTTCGTTCGGACTGGCTTCGTTCGGACCGGGACGGGACGCCGCGACACGACTCGGCGTTGCGACGGCGGCCGCTTCGATGCGCGCGAGCACCCGCTCGAACAACAGATCCGGATCCGCCGGTGCCGCGTCCGTGTCTGCGCGCCCGGCCAGCACGGCGAGGTCCTCGCGGCACGAGGCACAGTGGGTGGCATGCACCTCGACGGCTCCGCGCTGCGCGTCGCTGAGACCACCATCCGGGTACCACGCGATCCACTCGAGGATCTGCGGCGGACAGCTCGGGTTGATTCGCTCGCTCATGACGGGCCCTGCTCGCGGCCGAAGCGCTCGAAGCCGCGTCGCAGCTTGCCGCGCGCCCGCGAGACGCGTGTCTTCACGGTCCCTTCCGGAAGTCCGAGGCGCCGGGCGATCTCGTCGTACGGGAGTCCCTCGATGACTGCGAGCTCGAGCACGGTTCGCTGGTCCTCGGGAAGGGAGGACAGGACACGATGGACGAGGCGGAGTTCCTCCCGCGCGGCCAGCTGGTCATGCGCATCGCGATCGTCGGCGACCGCGTGGAGCGACTCCACATTGGTCGGCACGACCGACGCCCGCTTACGTCGGGAGCGGTCGCGATGGGCGCTCGCGGACTTGAAATGCGCGATGCCGAAGATCCAGGTGGAGGGCCGCGACGCTCCGGCGAAGTGCTCGATGCTGCGCCAGACCTCGAAGAACACGTCCGCGACGACCTCCTCGGCCAGCCCGGGATCTCCGAGCCGGCGTAGGACGAAATGGAACACTCGGCGGTGGTAGCGCTGGAACAACAGCCGCAAGGACGCGCTGTCGCGATCGCGAATGCCGTCGAGAAGACACTCGTCGCTCGCTGCGCAATCCGCGTTCGGGGCTGCCAGCCGTTCGGTCATGTTCCCTCTTGAGTGGCCGCAAGCGACCGGATCGTTTCATCTCCTCACGGAGGTGTCATCCCGCTTCGGGTCCGTGCGACGGCAGACCGGTCCGCGGACGGCGTCGGAATCCTCCGTCGGGTCTTGCGCAGCGTCAGGGGAGCCCCGGGAGGGTCCCGGGCGTTGCCGGCTGCTCGATGACACCGCCCCCCGGGCCGCCGGGCGGCGAACGGCTCGGGATCCCGAGCGGCTGGTGGGAGCCACAGGGGCTGCTCGGGTCCGCACACGGACCGGGGCCGGGGAAACCGATGGGGCGGGGCGGCGGCGTTTCCCCCTGCGCCGGCTCCAGCCCCGGACCGGAGACGTCCGCTGCGTCGAAGCGGCTGCGCACGGCCGTCCCGCCGGTGCACGGGCCGCCGAGACACGGGCGGACCGCATCGAGCCGGGCGCACGGCCCGGCCGGAGCGACCTGCCAGACCTGCCCGCGGGCCTCCGAGGCGGCTGCGGCCGTTGCCCAGAGCAGCAATCCGCCGGCGACGACGCCGGCGATCCGGAGCGCGTTCCGCGTAGCTTGGCGGCTTGCCGGCCCGGGATTCTCTCTCATCCGCTCTCCTCGCGATGGCCAGCGGGTTTCCGGCGCATCGGTTCCTCGAACCCTCGGACGCTCGGACCCTCGGACCCTCGGACGCTCGAACTCCGAAGATCCCGAGCCCTGGAGGCCCCGAACTCTGGTTAGTACCCCCAGGACCAGGTCAGGTACGTCCCGAGCACCTCGCGACGGTAGTCGAACACCTCGACGTTGGAGTGATTCCGCTCGCGGCGCCAGCCCGCCGACGCCGTGAGCCCCCGGCCGAGTGGCCGCGCGAGCGAGATCGAGACGGCCGAGTAGCGCTCGTCGCGGTCGTCGTCGTCGAGCCCGAACTCCGTGTCGACGAACGGTTCCGGGGGATCCGGGAAGGTGCTGGGATCGTCGAACGGACGCCACGTGACGACGCCCGAGACATCCAGCGCAAAGCGGAACGGGAGGGCGATCAGGACGCCGCCCGACAGCGAGTGGGCGACATGGGAATACTCCCGGCCGCTCGCATCGAAGCGTTCGAATTCGTAGCCGGCGCGGAGCGTGCTGCGCAGCGCCGGCAGCTCGAGTTCGTGGCGCAGGCCCGCGACCGCGGAGCGGCCGTCGCGGTTGCGTTCGCGGCGCTCGTTGACGCCCGGTGGGCCGCAGGTGGGGATCGATGCGCCCGGCGGTGGCGGTGGGCACGGAGCCCCCGGCGTCCCGGTGCCATCCGGGAGATCCTCTCCGTTCTCGAAGTACTCGTCGAGCCGGAAGCGCAAGTAGAGTTCGCTGGCGCCGGCGGACTCCCACGCGTGCAGCAGGGAGAGACTCGTGCGGCCGGTGGCGAAGAACGATTCTCCGTCGACCCATGCGTGCCCGCCGTCGACGGCGAGTCGCAGCGTGGTGGCTTCGTCGAGCTGGCGATCGACCCACATCGCCAACACCGGGTAATGTTGATCGAACGAGTCGATGTCGGCATGCGCGTTGCCGCTGTAGCTGCCGAGTACACCGGCGGACCCGCTCTCGCCGCGCCACAGCTCCGCACCCGCCTCGGCGGACCACGTGCCGAGCACGTCGCGCGCGCTCGTGATCTCGTCCGGCAACGGAGCCCCGCCCCCCTGCAGGACCACGTTGTCATCGTATTCGAAGCCCGCCCGCACGAGGACCCAGCGGCGCAGTCGCTCGGCGGCGAGCTGCGCGCGCACCTGCTGCGCCTGCGCAGCCCAGGCCGTGTCCGGCCATTCGGCCAGCACGCGGGCGATCGCCGCTTCGGCGCGCGCTCGCTCGCGGCTCCGCGCCCAGGCCAGCGCCGCGTAGTACGACGCCACCGGCTCGACGGAGCGCGCGTCGTGCCGACGCGCGCTCTCGAGGGCCCTCGCGGCGTCGGCATGGCGCTGGTCCTCGAAGTGCAGCAGACCTCGGTACAGCAGCGCCTCGGCGTTCGGACCGGCAAGCTGGCTCTCGGCGATCCGGAGTTCGCGACTCGCGGCATCGTGCTCACCGAGGTGATACAGCGCGATCGCGAGCCGCAGCCGGGCCTCGGGGTGGTCCGGGTCCTGGCGCAGCGCCTCGCGCAGCGCCAGGACGGCGTCCTCGTAGCGGCGCTGCTGGGTCGCGCAGGTCCCTTCGAGGATCAGCAGTTCGCTGTCGGCCACGCCGCTTGCCCGCAGCTCCGCGGCGATCTGGAGGGCCGCGCCGCAGCGCCCTTCGATGCGCAGCCGCTCGGCCTGCGCGCGGCGGGGATCTTCGTCGTCGGCGACGGCGCTTCCGCTGCAGAGCGCGAGGGCAGAGGCCAGCAACAGCGCCAGGCGTCGCCGGCACCGGATCCCGCCGACTCGCCGGCAGCCCGGATCCGGGGCCACTCGATCCTGGAACCCCGGACCTTGAAACCCCGGAACTCGAGCGATGGCGTATCTCCCCGCGCAGGCGTGTCGCTCCGGGTCGTCCGCACGATCGCGCAGCTCGCATCTCGCCGCGGCGAGCGCGATCCCGGACCCGATCGAGGCCGGCCTCGATGGTCCCCGATTGCCGGCGGAGCGCCAAGAGGGGTCGTTCGCTCGGCGGACTGGCCTCAGCCGTCCGCTTCGCCCGGCTCGCCGCCGTCGCTCCCCGATCGCCGTTTCTCGGTGACGTCTCGACTCACCCAGAGCTGGCGTGCCGCCTCGGGATCCTCGGGCCGAAGCTCACGGAGCGCGATCTCGAGGATGCGTTCCTGCGGCGTCGTGAAGTGCAGCTCGAAGACGCGATCTGCGAACCGACCCGGCGTGAACGGCGTCGACGGCGGGAAGGGCCGGTTCGGCTCCTCGATGCGGAGCCGGTGGGCGAACTGGGCGAACGCCTCGCCGGTCGAGCGTCCGACCCACGACGCCGCGTCGGTCAGCCCGTAGTGCTCGGCTCCCAGACGGGAGAGCATCGTGATCTGTCCCTGACGGTCCGCCAGCAGGATGCCGGCGGGCACCGCTTCGATCAGCTCGCGCAGCGTCCGCCGCTCGTCTTCGACGGCGCCCGCTTGCCGGGCGCGCTGCTCCATCGCCTCCGCGTGCGCGAGCACGAGCGCGATCTCCTGCGCGAGGCTCGCGAGCAGTCGGCAGTCGTTCGCCTCGAAGCATCGACCCGGCACCAGCGCGGCGAACACCACGCCGAGCGTGCGTCCGCTCACGCGCAGCGGCGCGGCGGCCGTGATGCCGACTCCCCACTGGATCGCCCGTTGTCGCAGGGTGTCCCCTGCGGAGCGCAGATCGACGATCGTCAAGGGTTCCGGATTCGTGAGCGCGCGCTGGACGAGCGGGTCGTCGATCGGCAATCGCGACAGCACGTCGGGGATGTCATCGATCCGGCGCAGCCTCGCGGCGCAGTGCAGATGCGTTCCGTTCGCCTCGAGTGGCCAGATCCCGAGGCCGTCGAGGGTCGCCAGCGACGCGACGGCCGTGACGACCCGCTCCAGGATCTCGGGGGCTTCGTCCCGCGCGCACGAGGCCATGCGCGCGACCTGATGCAACAGCTCGCGTTCGGCGAGCAGCCTCCGCTCGCGCTCGCGGATCCGTTCGAGGAAGGTCATGGCCTGGAGCAGCGCCACGGCCATCGACGCCGTGAGCCAGCACAGCACGAGCGGAATCATCGAGAGATCGGCGAGGCGTGCCAGCGGATCGGCGGCATTGACCAGCGCCAGCAGCATCAGCGCAGGTCCCATCAGCTGTTCCGGGAACGATCGCGGTCGCTCGCGCGCCGCGCGCCACGCGACGGCCGCCGCGCCGACCGAGAGGGGCAGCTCGCACGGCACGGCGATCAGGAGGCTCAGCTCGGCGCGATCCGCCGCGACCAGGGCGGCGCGCACGGCTCCGATCACGACGCCGACGGCGATCGGCCAGGCGACCCAGCGAGCGCGTCCGAGCATCAGCGCGCCGGCCAGCAGCAACGCCGGAAACAGCGAGCCGAGCACCGGCGTGAACACGCGCAGCGCGAACGAGGGGGTGTCGAGCGCGGCGATCGTGCCGGTCACGTACAGCGCGATCCACGCCGCACCCCAGACGGTCGTTGCCGGGCCCTCGTCGAGCCGCCGCAGATACAGGAACGCGACGATGACGAGAGCGCCGAGCGGTGCGACGAGGCCGATCTCGCTCAAGAGGACCGTTTCTCCCGGGGGGCGATGACGGCAGACCTCCGTTAGCTTCGGCATCCGTGAAGGCAGTCTTGACCGATCGCGCCGGGGACGAGAGCGTGCTGCGCCTCGGCGAGGCCCCGGAACCGGCTCTCGGAGTAGGGGCGTTGCGGATCGCCGTGGCCGCCACGGCGATCAATCGAGCCGACCTGCTCCAGCGTCAGGGCCTGTACCCGCCGCCGCCGGACGCCTCTCCGATCCTCGGCCTCGAGTGCGCTGGGACGGTCCGCGAGGTCGGTGCCGGGGTCTCCGGCTGGCGCGTCGGCGACCGCGTGATGGCGCTGCTGTCCGGTGGGGGATACGCGGAGGAAGTCGTCGTCGATGCCGGCTCGGTGATGCCGGTGCCCGCCTCCCTTTCGCTCGAGCAGGCCGCGGCGCTGCCCGAGGTCTTCCTGACGGCCTACCTGAATCTGTTCGAGCTCGGGGGTCTCGAGGCCGGCGGCAGCGCGTTGGTCCACGGCGGCGGCAGCGGCGTGGGCACCGCCGCGATCCAGCTCTGCCGGGCCGCCGGCGCGCACGTCTATGTGACGGCCGGCTCGGACGCCAAGTGCCAGCGCTGCCGGGACCTCGGCGCCGATCTCGCGGTGAACTACCGCAGCGAATCGTTCGCCGAACGCGTGGCGGAAGCCAGCGGCGGTCGCGGCGTCGATGTCGTGCTCGATCCGATCGGGGCGTCGTACCTGGCCGACAACCTGGCGTCGCTCGCGATCGGCGGTCGCCTCGTGCTGATCGGGCTGATGGGGGGTGCGAAGGCCGAGCTGTCGCTCGCGGCGCTGCTGGCCCGGCGTCTCTCCATCATCGGTTCGACGCTGCGTTCGCGTCCCGTCGAGCAGAAGGCAGCCATCATCGCCGGGTTCCGGCGGCGCTTCGGGCCGGATCTCGAGGCCGGGCGAATCCGCCCGGTCGTCGACCGTGTGCTGCCCCTCGACGCCGTGGCCGAGGCCCATCGCGTGATGAAGGCCAGCGAGCACTTCGGCAAGATCGTGCTCCGCGTCGGCTCGGAGCCGTGAGACCCCCTCGTCGGCTCCGTCGCAACTGCTAGCTTGCGCGCCCCAACTCATCCCGAGCAGGAGGACCGCATGGCTGTCGAGCGCACGCTGTCGATCATCAAGCCCGACGCCGTCGAGAAGGGTGCCATCGGCAGCATCCTGGCGACGTTCGAGGCGGCCGGGCTTCGGCCCCTCGCGATCAAGATGGTCCGGCTGACGGAACTGCAGGCCCGGGGCTTCTACGCGGTGCACAAGGAGCGGCCGTTCTTCGCGTCGCTGGTGCAGTTCATGACGTCCGGCCCGGTCGTCGTCAGCGTGCTCGAGGGGGAAGCAGCGATCGCGCGGCACCGGGAGCTGATGGGCGCGACGGATCCGACGAAGGCCGCGCCGGGAACGGTCCGCGCGCAGTGGGCCACCGACATCGAGCGCAACGCCGTCCACGGATCGGATGCGCCCGAGACGGCGCGGGTCGAGATCTCGTACTTCTTCGATGCGACGCAGATCCAGGGCCCCGTCGAGGCGCTGGCCTGAGTGTCCGCCGTCGCCCCCTCGAAGGGGGCTCAGGCGTACACGTGCGCGAGCAGCAAGAGGACGGCGAAGTAGCCGAGCGTGAGCCACAGCGGTTGACTGCGAAGCGCGCGACCCAAGATCCCTCCCCAAGGTTTTCGTCCGAGCGCCGAGCGCTCGGGAGTCGGATCGGATGCGAGCGCTCCGATCCCGCCGGAGCCGCTCAGCCGGCCGTGCCCCATCATTCGACGTCGGACTCCAGTTTCTTGAGGGCGCGCGAAGACCACTCGCTCACCGGCTTGCCGAAAATCGGCCACCGGCGAACGCGCATCGCCGGGCGGGAGGAGCACACCCGGAGCCGAAATCCGGAGGCGGCCGTACCAAAGCCGTACGCAGCGCCGAAGCGCGTCCGCCGAGGACATCGGCGCAGGGTGTGCTCCTCCCGCCCGCCTCCGAACATCGTCGGCCGATTTTCGGCAAGCCTGTCAACGCCCGGTGAAGTGCGGCGGCCGCCGTTCGCGGGTCGCTGCGAGCCCTTCGCCGAGATCCTCGCTCTCGTAGCAGAGGGCCTGTTGTTCGGCCTCGAAGTCGAGCTGTTCGTCGAAGCTCGCCGCGAGGGAGCGGGCCAGGGCCCGCTTGGTGCCGCGGACGGCGAACGGCGCGCAGGCGGCGATCGCGGCGGCGGCGGCGAGCGTCTCGGACAGCACCTGGTCGCTCGGTACGGCGCGGTTCACGAGGCCGATGCGGGCGGCCTCGTCGCCGTCGACGAGGCGGCCGGTCAGTAGCAGGTCGGCGGCATGCGCCGGTCCGACCAGGCGCGGCAGCGTCCACGAGGATCCCATGCCGGGATGGATGCCGAGACGCGTGAAGTTGAGCCCGAGCCGGGCGTCCCGGGCCGCGATGCGCAGGTCACACGCGAGCGCGACCGCCAGGCCGGCGCCGATCGCCGGCCCCTGGATGGCGGCGAGACTGGGTTGCGGCAAGTCGCGAACCGACAGGAACAGCTCGTAGAAGCCGCGCATGAACGAGCGGTGGGCGCTGCGGGTCGGCTCGCCGGGGGTGGTGCGGCCGGCGCGGGCCTTCGCTTCGATCATCGCGAGATCCCCGCCGGCCGAGAACGCGCTGCCGGCTCCCGTCAGCACGACCGCGCGCACGCCGTCGTCGCTGCCGAGCTGAACGAGGACGGAGGCGAGGGCGCGGCCCATCGCCTCCGTCATCGCGTTGCGGCGTTCGGGATCCTCGAAGACGATCAGCGCCACAGCGTCGTGTCGCTCGACGCGGAGCCGTCCTTCCTCCAACGAAGCCTCGCTCGCCGTCAGTCGGCCGAGCGGCGCAGGAAGGCCGGAACCTCGCGGTCCGTCTTGTCGTCGCCCTGGCCGCCCTTCTTGCGCAGGAAGGCCGGCACGTCGTACTCCTCGTCGAACGGCGAGGCGAAGGAGTCGACCGGAGCGGCCGGCGGCAGGCCCGTGCCCCAGTCTCCGACCGGCTCGACGGCGTCGGACGCTGGGGCGGCCTCCGCCGAGGCGACCGGCGCCGGCGCCCGCGATCCCTCGGAATCCCGGCGCAGCGGCCGCACGTTCGGCGTGAAGTCGTGCTCGTCGCGCCCCCGTCCGATCCGACCATCGTCGAGACCGGTGGCGATCACCGTCACCCGCATCTCGCCGGCCTGGTCGAGCGTCTCGTCGATCACCGCACCGAAGATGATGTTGGCGTCCTCGTGGGAGGCGTCCTGGATCACCTTCGCCGCCTCTTCGACTTCGAAGAGGGTCATGTCGGGCCCGCCGGTGAAGTTGATCAGCACCCCGCGCGCGCCCTGCATCGAGAGGTCCTCGAGCAGAGGGTTGGAGATCGCCGCGCGGGCCGCATCGGCGGCCCGGCTCTCGCCGCGGCCGATGCCGGTCCCCATCAGAGCCATCCCCATCTCGTTCATGATCGTGCGCACGTCGTTGAAATCGAGATTGATCAGACCGTGACCGGTGATCAGGTCCGAGATCCCGCGCACGGCGCCGAGCAGCACGTCGTCCGCCAGCCGGAAGGCGTCCTGCATGCGGGCGCTCTTGCCGGCGACGGTCAGCAGCCGCTGGTTCGGGATCGTGATCAGCGTGTCGACGACGCGGTGCAGCTCGTCGAGGCCGCGTTCGGCGTGCTTGGAGCGCGGCTTGCCTTCGAACGTGAACGGCTTGGTCACGACCGCCACGGTGAGGGCTCCGACCTCGCGGGCGACCTCGGCGATGATCGGCGCCGCGCCGGTGCCGGTGCCGCCGCCGAGGCCCGCGGTCACGAAGACCATGTCGGACCCGATCAGCAGTTCCCGGATGCGATCGCGGGCCTCGAGCGCGGCCTCGCGTCCTTTTTCCGGGTTGGCGCCGCAGCCAAGGCCGCGCGTCACCTCGCTGCCGAGCTGGAGTCGGAGCGGAGCCAGGCTGTGCTGGAGCGCCTGGTTGTCCGTGTTGGCGGCGATGAACTCGACGCCGGCGAGACCGCCGGAGATCATCGTGTTGAGAGCGTTGCCCCCGCCGCCGCCGACGCCCACGACCTTGATGACCGCCTGGAGCTTCGACGGGCTCTCGAACTCGAGCAGATCCGTGCTGCCGTCATCGGGGCCGATCTCGAGCAGTTCGAGTGCCTGGGCGGGTCCCGATTCAGCCGCCTCGGCGGGCGGCTGCTCGGTCCAGCTGCGGTCCAGATCTGTGGCGACCCGATCCGAGGCCTGGTTCTGGGACGGGTTCGCCGTCCGGAACTCCCGATCGCCCGGTCGCTGGTTGCCCGAGCCCGAGTTGCCCGAGCCCGAGTTGCCCGAGCCGGAAATGCGCGGATCACGATTGCGCGCCATGACTCACCCCCCTTGGTCCGTCGCGGCGTTATGGTCGCCGCATTGTACACGAAACATTCGAGAAAGCAGCAGCTTCGCTGCCGGATTTGCGAGCCGGCAGGGCGGCGATCGGATCGCCTCGACGGCTCTCTCTCAGTCGAACTCCCCGTAGAACCACTCACGCATGCGCTGGCGGACGCGCCGGAAGATCGACTCGTCGCGGATCCGGAAGCGGCTGGGACCACGGTCCTGATTGGCTCCGTACAGGACCAGCCCGACCCCGGTCGCGTACATCGGGTCGCGGACGACGTCCTGCAGGCCGCCGATGTTCTGCGGGGCTCCGAGCCGCACCGGCGCCTCGAAGATCTCCTCGGCGAGTTCGGCGACGCCGGTCAGCGCCGAGCAGCCGCCCGAGAGCACGACCCCGCACGGAATCCGATCCTCCAGATTCGCCTTGCTGAGCTCTCCGCGCGCCAGCGAGAGGATCTCCTCCATGCGCGGCTCGATGATCTCGCACAGCAGTTTGCGAGACACTTCACGAGGTCGGCGCCCACCGACACTGGGAACGGTCAGGATGCCGTCGCTGCCCAGGAGTCGCGCGGAGGCCACGCCGAACTTCTTCTTGATGCGCTCGGCCTCCTCGAAGGGTGTGCGCAAGCCGACGGCGATGTCGTTGGAGACGTGATTGCCGCCCAGCGCCAGAACGGACGTGTGCGTGATCGCGCCATCGGAAAAGACGGCCAGGTCGGTGGTTCCGCCGCCGATGTCGATCAGGCACACGCCGAGGTCTCGTTCGTCGCGGGAGAGCACCGCTTCGGCCGACGCCAGCGGCTCGAGCACGATATCGACCACGTTCAGGCCGGCCCGGTTGGCGCACTTGACGATGTTCTGGGCGCTCGTGACGGCAGCCGTGACGATGTGGATCTTCGCCTCGAGCCGCACGCCGCTCATGCCGAGCGGCTCGCGGATTCCGTCCTGGTCGTCGACCACGAACTCCTGCGGGATCACGTGGATCACTTCCCGGTCCATCGGGATCGCGACGGCCTTGGCCGCGTCGATCACCCGGCGCACGTCCCCTTCGGAGACCTCGCGGTCCTTCACCGCCACGATGCCATGGGAGTTGAAGCCGCGGATGTGACCGCCGGCGATGCCCGCGTAGACGGAGCTGATCTCGCAGTCACCCATCAGCTCCGCTTCTTCCACCGCCTTCTTGATCGACTCGACGGTGGCGTCGATGTCCACCACGACGCCCTTGCGCAATCCGCGCGACGGATGCGTACCGATGCCGATGACATCGACGCGATCCGCGCCTTGTTCCGCCACGACGACGCCGATCTTCGTCGTGCCGATGTCGAGTCCGACGATCAGGTTCTCTTTGCGCGCCATCTGTTCCTCCCCCCTGGTGAAGCCGCCGGCATCAGCCCGCGCGGCGTTCGGTTTCGGGCCTCTGCGGGGTCGGTTCCGCAGACGCCTCGTGGTCCTCCCCGAGCTCGGGAAGGGCCGGTCGCAACACCACCTGTCCTGCGAAACGCAGGTCGATCTCACCGGCCTCGTGACTGGCCGGGACGGTCGTGAGTACGCGGGCCAGATGCGCCAGCGCAATCGTCGGGTCGCCGTCGCCGAGCAGCACCCGCGGCGTGACGCCGGGCAGATGCAGCACCGGCGCTGCGTGCGGCTCCGATTCGTCGAGCAGGATCTGCGGCGTCGGGAATCCCGCATTCTCGATGCGGCGGGCCAGCGCGACGCCGGTGGCGAGGCGCGGATCCGGCGTGCAGCCCCGCTCGAGCTGACACGGATCGGTTCCGCGGCCACGAGGAGCCGGGTCCTGGGGGAGTGGGCCGCGCAGGAGCAGATGGGGCAGGGGCTCGCCGTGGGCGACGGCAAACGGTGTCCCGGCCGCATCGATCAGCAGCGTGTCGTCGGGCCCGCGGACCCAGATCGCCGCCGGTACCCGTTCGACGATTCGCACGACGACGGTTGCGGGGGTGACGCGAACGCCCCGGGCCTCGGCCACCCACGGATGGCGGGCGATCCGGCCGAGAAGCTCTGCGGGCTGGTCAGCGGACGGCGTCGCGCCGACCGGGCTTCGCGCCAGGCGCGCGATCTCGCCGGGGCCGAAGCGCTCGGCTCCGAGCAGCTCGAGACGCCGCACCTCGAAGGCGGAAGGAATCGCGGCGATGGCGACGGTTTGCAGAGGCCCCGCCGCCAACATGCCGCCGACGAAGGCCAGCAGCACGGCCGCCGGCGTCAGGCGCCACATCAGCGAGCGTCGACGAGCCGCCGCCCCCTGGCGGTGAAGCTGCGAGCGCAAGCTCTCGAGCGCCGCCTGACGCTGCTCCCACGTCGGCCGCAGATCCTCGCTCCGCCGTCGTCGCCAGAGCGTCATCGGCACCGCAACGCCCTCTGTTCTTCAGTCGAGACGGCCCTCTGTTCTTCAGTCGAGACGGCCCTCTGTTCTTCCGTCGGGCCGGCCGCCGCCGGTCGGCCGACGATCCGCACCTCCGGCTCGAGGACGATCCCCGTGGCGGCGGAGACGACGGCCTGCGCGCGCGCGATCAGCGCCAGGACGTCGGCCGCCGTGGCGCCGCCGCGGTTCACGATGAAGTTCGCATGGCGCGGTGAGATCTGGGCCCCGCCGACCTGCAGCCCCTTCAGGCCGGCGCGCTCGATCAGTGCCCCCGCGTGTGCGCCGGGCGGGTTCTTGAACACCGAGCCGAACGAGGGCTGATCGACCGGCTGGGTCGTGCGGCGGTGGGCGAGGTGACGGTCGATCTCGGCACGAACCCGCGCGCGATCGCCGGATCGCAGCGTGAAGCGCGCCGCCAGCACCACGGCTCCCGCAGCGAGACCGCGGGCGGTGCGATAGCCGAAATCCATCTCCGCTCGCGAACGCACGCAGCGCTCGGCGCCGGGTCCGGCGATCTCGACCTCACGGACGACCGCGCCGGTCTCGGCGTCCGGCACGCCGGCGTTCATGGTGATCCAGCCGCCGACGGTCCCGGGCACGCCGGCGCCGAACTCCAGACCGGAAAGTCCCTGTTCGGCGCACAGACGGACCACCTGCGAGTGCGAGACGCCGGCCTCGGCGCGCAGCGTCACGGCGTCGGCTTCGAGGGTCAGCGCACGCAGGCGCTGCGTCCGGACGACGATGCCGTCGACTCCGCCATCGAGCACGAGCGTGTTGAAGCCGCCGCCCAGCACGTGGAGCGGCACCCCGTGCTCTGCTGCGAGAGCGACCAGGGCCGCCAGCTCCTCGAGGTCCTGGGGGAGGGCGAGGGCGTCGGCCGGACCCCCGACACCCAACGAGGTATGGCGAGCCAGCGGGGCATCGAAGGCGATGCGCGGTCCGAGCAGCGTCGCGATGGCTGCGCGAGCGGCCGGGGCGATCAAGAGGATTCTCCGGCGAGCGCTCGCAGCACGCGCGGGCCCAATGCCGAGATGTTGCCGGCGCCGAGCGTGATCAGCAGGTCGCCCGGCTCGAGCGCCTTCGCCAGCACGGCCGGGAGCTCTTCGAGGTCCGGGGTGAAGCGCACGTCGCGCTGGCCGTGCGCGCGGACCGCATCGGCCAGCACCTGTCCGTCGACCCCCGGGATCTTGTCCTCGCCCGCCGCGTAGATCTCGGTGACCCACAGGACATCGGCCTGGTGGAAAGCCGTGCTGAAGTCCTCGAGCAACAGGTGCGTGCGGGTGTAGCGATGCGGCTGGAAGACGACGACGACGCGCCCGGGATGCAGACTGCGCGCCGCACTGAGCGTCGCGCGGATCTCGGCGGGGTGGTGGCCGTAGTCATCGACGATGCGGACGCCGGCAGCCTCGCCCTTGCTCTCGAAGCGGCGTTCGATCCCCGGAAAGCTCGCCAGCGCCTCCGCGGCGATCGCGAACGGCACTTCCAGCTCGAGCGCCACGGCCAGCGCGGCCAGCGCATTGCGCACGTTGTGCTCGCCGGCCAGCGCGACGCGCACGGAACCGAGCGCTTCCCCGCGTCGGCGCACCAGGAAATGCATCCCGGTCGCGTCGCTCCGCGCGTCGTCTGCCATCAGGTCGGCTTGCGGGGAGAGCCCGTAGGTGGTGACGCGACGGGTCAGCCGGGGCAGGATCGCCTGGACGCCCGGGTGATCGAGACACACGACCGCGAGTCCCCAGAACGGCACGCGGTTGGCGAAGGCGGCGAACGCGTCGTGGAGGGCTTCGGCCGATCCGTAGTGGTCGAGATGCTCGGCATCGATGTTGGTGACGACAGCGATGATCGGAGCGAGGCGCAGGAACGAGCCATCGCTCTCGTCCGCTTCGGCGACCAGCAGCGTGCCGGCGCCGAAGCGTGTCGTGGAGCGGCCGCTCGCATGCAACACGCGCCCGCCGATCACGGCGGTGGGATCGAGGCCGGCCGCGGCCAGCAGATGGTCGATCAGCGACGTGGTGGTGGTCTTGCCGTGGCTGCCGCCGACGGCGATGCCGTCCTTCAGCCGCATCAGCTCGGCGAGCATCTCGGCGCGCGGGATCACCGGGATCTTGCGCTGCTCGGCCTCGACCAGCTCCGGATTGCTGCGGCGCACCGCCGCTGAATAGACTACGACATCCGCGTCGCCGACGTGTTCACTGGCGTGGCCGATGACGACCGGCACGCCGAGGCTGCGCAGGCGCGCGATCGTCGCGCCTTCTCGCAGGTCCGAACCCGACACGCGGTACCCCTGCTGGTGCAGCAGCTCCGCGATGCCGCACATGCCGATGCCGCCGATGCCGACGAAGTGCACGCGTTGAATGCGGCGGAACATCATCGAGTCTCCTCCGGAGGGATGCCGGAGACCAGCGCCCGGCACGTCGCGACGATGTGCCGGGCGGCATCGGGCCGCGCCAGCTCCCGAGCGCGACGACTCATCTCGAGCAGCGCGTCGGGCCGTTCGAAGAGCGCCGAAAGCGCGCTCACGAGTTGCTTGCCATCGAAACACGCCGGATCGAGCAGGCGCGCGGCGCCGCCGTGTTCGAGTGCGCGGGCGTTGGCACGCTGGTGATCGTCCGCCGCGTAGGGATAGGGAACCAGCAGTGACGGGAGCCCGGCGATCGCGAGTTCCGCCACCGTCAGTGCGCCGGCCCGACACAAGGCCAGGTCGGCCCATCGGTAGCGAGCCGGCAGGGCGGGGTCGAAGTCCACGACCTCCGCCCGGATCCCCGCCCGTCGATAGGCGTCCGCGACGCGTTCGCGATCCGTCGCTCCGGTCTGGTGAACGATCTCGACTCGCTCCGGGTCGAGCTCCGGCAGGGCTTCGAGCATCGCGTCGTTGAGCTGTCGCGCGCCCTGGCTGCCGCCCACGATGAGAAGATGGAACGGAGCCGCCGGTTCGCGGCGCGCGGCGGCACCGGCAAAGGCATCCCGCAGCGCGCGACGCAGCGGCGCGCCGCTGGTCTCGACCGGGGCGCGTCCGGCGAACGCCGGCTCGGCTGCCGCGAACGCCGTGAACACGCGCGCCGCGAAGCGCGCCATGCCGCGGTTGGTCCCTCCTGGGATCGCATTCGGCTCGACGAGCACGAGCGGCCGGCGCAGCAGGATCGCGGCGGCGGCGGCCGGCGCGGCCGCGTAGCCGCCGACGGAGAGGACGATCTCGAGCTGGCGACGTCGCAGCAGGCCGAGCGCCGAGATCGTCGCGCCGGCGAAGGCGAGCAGGGCCATGAGCTTCGCGATCGGCCCGCGGCCGGCATAGGGCCGGACCGGGAGCGTCACGAGCTCGAAGCCGGCGGGTCGCACGAGGCGCGCCTCGAGGCCGCGCTCGGACCCGATGAAGAGCACCGGATCGCCCGTCGCCGTGATCTCCTCGGCCAGCGCGAGCGCCATCGTGACGTGCCCGCCGGTTCCCCCGCCAGCGATCGCCCAGCGGACCGGTTCGCCGCTTCGAAAGGCACTCATCGCGGCCGACTTCGCCGTGCGAGGATCGATGAGTCGGTTGCCGGCTCCCGGGGCGCGCCCTCGCGCCGGCTGATGCCGAGCAGGACCCCGATGGCGGCGAACGACAGCAACAGGGAAGAGCGTCCATACGAGACGAACGGCAGCGTGAGACCCGTCGGTGGCACCATTCCCATGACCACCGCGGCGTTGACGGCGGCGGGCACCGCGATCACGGCGGTCATGCTGAAGGCCACCAGGAACGCGAAGCGGCCCTGCGTGCGCGCGGCGATGCGCACGCCGGCGACGAGCAGTGCGGCGAACGCGCCGAGGACCAGCGTGACACCGAGCAGACCCAGTTCTTCGGCCACCACCGAGAGCACGAAGTCGGTATGGGCCTCGGGCAGATAGAAGAGCTTCTGGCGCCCATTGCCGAGCCCGACCCCGGCGAAGCCGCCGCGTCCGAACGCGACGAACGACTGCACGAGCTGGAAACCCGAGGCCTGGGCGTTGGCCCACGGATCGAGGAACGCCAGCACGCGGCTCATGACGTACGGGCGCATGGTGATCGCGAGGCCCAGCACGGCCGTTGCGAGCCCGATCGGGATCGCGAACGCGCGGATCGGCGTCCCCGACACGAAGAGCTGCAGCCCGACCAGAATCAACAGCAGCAGTGCTCCCTTGGTGTCAGGCTGGAGAAACACCAGCGCCGCCGGCAGGCTGACGAGCAGCAGCACGAGGCCGCTGGCCGGCAACCGGAATCGTTTGCGGCGTCTTCCGCTCGGCTCTCGCGCGAGGGCCACCGCCGTGGCGAGCAGCGTCGCCCACTTGGCCAGCTCGACCGGTTGCAGCACCGGGCCGACCCCCGGGATCGAGAGCCAGCGCTGCGCGCCGTTGACGGTCGTACCGGCGACCAGCGTGAGGACGAGCAGTCCGATGCACAGGGCCCACAGCGGAAGCGCCAGTCGGCGCCACGCCGAGAGCGGCAGCAGCATGCAGACCCCCGCCAGCACGACTCCCGCGACGAGCCCGGCGAGGTGCCGCAGGAAGTGCGGGGGCACCGGGGCGTCGAGCGCGAGGGGCGACGTGGTGCTCCAGACCATGATGAGTCCCACGCACGCCAGCACCGCCGTGGCGGCCACCACGCCGCCATGCGGTGCCGCGAGGCGTGCCGGGGCCTTGCCGTGCGCCTGCCCCGCGACGGTGCCGGCCATGCTCATCCCGTCGCCTCCGGATGCGCGGCGATCCACGCGTGGACCGCCGCCCGGAACCGCTCGCCGCGCTCCTCGTAGTTCCGGAACTGGTCGAAACTCGCGCAGGCGGGCGAGAGCAGGACGGTGTCGCCGCGCTGCGCGAGCCGTCCGGCCAGCGCGACGGCGGCTTCGAGATCGGCGACGCGCTGCACCGGGATGCGACCGGCGATCGCCGCCGTCAACGCATCGGCCTCCTCGCCGAAGAAGATGCAGGTGCGGACGCGGGCCGTTGCGACGTCGGCGAGCGGGATCAGATCGAGTCCCTTGCCGCGGCCGCCGGCGAGCCAGACGGCGCGCTCCGGAACGGCCGCGAGCGCCAGCGCCGCCGCCGCGGGGTTGGTCGCCTTCGAGTCGTCGATCCAGGTGACACCATCATGCTTCGCCACCGGTTCGCGGCGGTGCGGCGGCGGCGTGAAATCGATCAAGCCCTCGGCCGCCTTGGTCACATCCGCGCCGAGCGCGCGGCAGATCAGCAGCGCGGCCAGGACGTCGTCGACCGGCGGCGCCGCCGCGCCGGCCGCGGCCAGCGCGTCGAGCGGAATGCGCAGCGGCGCGCCGGCGCCGGACGGGCCGGTCCCGGCGTCGCGCAGCACCGCTTGTCCGGCATCCCACCACGCCCCCGCCGCGACCGGCCCGCGGGTCCGGAACCACCAGTGCCGGCCGCCGCTGCGCGCGGCGATCGCCGCCGCGGCCGGATCGTCGGCGTTCCCGATCGCGGTATCTCCGGCGCCCTGGCGCACGAAGAGCTGCGCCTTGGCGTCGCTGTACGCGGCGACCGAGCCGTGGCGGTCGAGATGATCGGGGGCGAGGTTGAGGATCACCGCGATGCGCGGCCGGAAGCTCTCGACGGCTTCCATCTGGAAGGACGACACTTCGAGGACGGCGACGTCGAGCGGCCGACCGACGAGCTCGAGAGCCGGTCGCCCGATGTTGCCGGCGGCCTCGGCGCGCAGCCCGGCAGCGCCGAGCAGCTGCACCGCGAGCGCGGTCGTGGTGGTCTTGCCGTTGGTTCCGGTGATCGCGACGACCGGCACCGCGAGCGCGCGCCAGGCCAGTTCGATGTCCCCGATCGCGCGTCGCGCCCGGTCGGCCCAGCGCGCCCGCGGCACGCCGGGGCTCGGGACCACGAGGTCGAAGTCCGCCGGATCCGGAAACGGCACGCCGGTCCGCAGCTCGATGCCCGCCTGGCGAAGCGCCGCGTCCGGCTCGCGCGGCGCCGCGGGGCTCTCGTCTGCGACGACGACGCGCGCCCCCTGGTTCGCGAGCCAGCACGCCGTACTGCGGCCGGATCGTCCGAGCCCGAGGACCAACACCCGCTGTCCGGCGTAGACGTCCATCTCAGCGCAGCTTCAGCGAGGAGAGGGCGATGAGCGCGAGGATGATCGAGAGGATCCAGAAGCGGACCACGATCTTCTGCTCGGCCCAGCCCAGCTGCTCGAAATGGTGGTGGATCGGCGCCATCCGGAACACGCGTCGGCCGGTGAGCTTGAACCAGACCACCTGGATCACGACGGACAGCGTCTCGGCGACGAACACGCCTCCGATGACGCCGAGCAGGATCTCCTGCCGGATCAGCACGGCGATCGTCCCGAGCGCTCCGCCCAGCGCCAGCGAGCCGACATCGCCCATGAAGAGCTGCGCCGGAGAGCTGTTGAACCACAAGAAGCCGAGTCCGCCGCCGACCAGAGCGCCACAGAAGATCGGCAGCTGGTCCGCCCCGGGCACGAACTTGATCGCCAGGTAGTCGGCGATCACCGCGTGGCCGGCGGCGTAGGAGAGCAGCAGGAAGCTGCCGGCCGCAATCATGATGGGGCCGATCGCGAGGCCGTCGAGGCCGTCGGTGAGGTTCACGGCATTGCTGGTGCCGACGATGATGAAGATGGCGAGCGGGACGTACAGCCAGCCGAGACTCGGCGTGAAATCCTTGAAGAACGGGACGGCCAGTTCCTTGTCGAAACTCGGATCGGTGTAGATGGCGACGGCTACGAGCCCGGCGATCAGGATCTGGGCCAGCATCTTCGTGCGCGCCGACAGCCCCGCCTCGTTGCGCTTCCGGGAGACCTTGCGGTAGTCGTCGAGGAACCCGAGGAAGCCGTAGGCGACGGTCACGCCGACGACGATCCACACCAGGCGGTTGGTGAGGTTGGACCACAGCAGGACGGCCGTCAGCAGCGACAGCAGGATCAGCAGTCCGCCCATCGTCGGCGTGCCGGCCTTGCCCTGGTGGGCGGGCCCGATCTCCCGGATCGGCTGTCCGGCCCGCAGCGACGCGAGCACGCGGATCAGCGGGGGGCCGACGAGGAACGAAAGGAACAGCGCCGTCAGCGTGGCGGCTGCGGTGCGGAACGTCACGTAGCGCACGACGTTGAGTGCGGAGAACTCGGACGCGAGCGGGAACAGCAGGTGGTAGAGCATCAGCGCCGCGCCTCCGCCACGTCGGCCGGCTCTCGCGGCGGCACGCCGTCGGGTTGCGCGAGCGCGTGGACGATCCGTTCCATCGCCATCGAACGAGAGCCCTTGACCAGGACCGTGTCCCCCGCCGTCAGGGCCGCGCGGATGGCAGGGGCGGTGTCGGCGGCGTCCCGGCTCGCCAGGACGGCCTGTGCCGGCATCCCCGCCGCGAGTGCCCCGGTCACCACGTCGCCGGCGAAGTCGCCGAGCGCGAAGAGCCGCTCGATGCCGAGTTCCGCGACGAGCCGCCCGACCGCGCCATGCGCGGCCGGCGCGAGCGGGCCGAGTTCGCCCATGTCGCCCAGCACCGCGATTCCGCGCCCGGCGCCCTTGAGTTCGGCCAGACTGCGCAGCGCCACCTCCATCGATTGGGGATTCGCGTTGTAGCTGTCGTTCAGCACGACGACGCCGCCGGGCAGGGAGATCCGCTGCATGCGTCCCGCCGGCGCGCGGTAGCGCGCGAGGCCCGAGACGACGTCCGCGAGCGACGCGCCGGCAGCCAGCGCCCCGGCCGCGGCCGCCAGCGCGTTGATCACGAGCACCGTGCCGACGGCGTGCACGTGGACCCTCGCGCGTCCCGACGGTGTCACCAGGTCGAAAGCGACCCCTCCGTCGGACAGCCGGGTCTCCGCTTCTGCCCGCACCTCGGCGGCCGCGCTGCGACCGAAGCCCAGCCGCCGCGCCCGGGTGCGCGCGAGCTGCGCGACGACGCGCGCGTCGTCGACGTTGGCGATGGCGATCGCGTCGGGTCCGAGCGCCTCGAACAGGGCGCCCTTCTCGCAGGCGATGGCATCCTGCGAGCCCAGGTATTCGATGTGGGCCGTCCCGACATTGGTGACGATGCCGATCGTCGGGGCGGCGACCGCCGCGAGCGGCGCGATCTCGCCGGCGTGGTTCATGCCGATCTCGACGACCGCCGCCCGGTGGCCGTCCTCGAGCCGCAGCAGCGTGAGCGGAAGGCCGAACTGGTTGTTCAGGTTGCCCTCCGTCTTCAGGCAGGGAGCGCGCACGGAGAGGATCTCGGCGCACATCTCCTTGGTCGTCGTCTTGCCGTTGCTCCCGGTGATCGCGATCAGCGGACCGCCGAAGCGACGGCGATGGCCGGCGGCCAGGTCGGCGAGCGCGCGCGTCGTCTCCTCCACGGCGATCACCGTCACGCCGTCGGGGATCCGATCCCGGTCGGACCGGCGCGCGAAGGCCTCCCGTTCCACGACGAGTCCCGTGGCGCCCTGGGCGGCCGCCGCGACGAGGAAGTCGTGCGCGTCGTGGTTCGGCCCGCGCACCGCGAGAAACAGGACTCCGGCCTCGACGCGGCGCGAATCGATCGTGACGCCCGTGAAGCTCCCGACTTCCGGCCCCGTCACGAGGGCGCCGCCGGTCCAGCGGACGACATCGCCGATGGCGAGCGACACGGTCAAGGCGCGGTCCCTCGGTTGCGCAGGGCGCGACGCGCCTCGATGCGGTCGTCGAACGGGAGCCGCTCGCGACCGATGATCTGATAGTCCTCGTGACCCTTGCCGGCGATCACGACGATGTCCTGTGGTCGTGCGATCGAGATGGCGAGGGCGATCGCCTCGCGCCGGTCGACCAGTCGGACGTAGCCGTCCGCTCGGGATTCGAAAGCGTCCGGGGGGACCCGTCTGCGGCCGTGCAGGCCCGCCGCCACGTCGTCGAGGATGCGCTCGGGATCCTCCGTGCGCGGGTTGTCACTGGTGACGACGATGCGATCGCTCGAGCGCGCGACCGCCTCGGCCATCAGCGCGCGCTTGCTGCGGTCGCGATCTCCCCCGCATCCGAAGACCGTCACGAGCCGACCCGGGGTGAGGGGGCGGACGGTCCGCAGCAGCTTGTCGACCGCGTCCGGGGTATGGGCGTAGTCGACGAGGACGGACGGCAGGTGCGGCTCGTTCGGGTCCACGCGTTCGACGCGTCCCGGCACCTGCGGGCAGCCGCTGGCGCCGCGCGCGATCGCCTCCGGCGGCACGTCGAGCGCGATCGCGCAGCCGGCCGCGACCAGCAGGTTCTCGAGGTTGAAGTCGCCGAGCAGCGGGAGTTCGATGGCGAGCGGGCCGGAGGGCAGCTCGAGCTGGACGCTGGTGCCGGAAAGACGGACGGCGGCCTGCCGGATCGCGATGTCCACGCCGGGCGCAGCCTCGCGAGCCACGCGCAGCACCCGGGCGCCCGCGTCGCGCGCGCTGGCCTCGAAGAGCGGGGCGTTCGGGTCGTCGGCGTTCACGACGGCGGCGGCGCCGGGCCGCAGCAGGTCGCGGAACAGGCTCAGTTTGGCATGGCGATAGGCTTCCATCGTCTCGTGGAAGTCGAGATGATCCTGCGTCACGTTCGTCAGCGCCGCGACGCTGAAGCGACACTCATCGGTGCGTCCGGCGGCGAGGCCGTGCGAGGAGACTTCCATGGCGACGGCATCGATGCCGCGGTTGCGCATGGTGCGCAGGATGCGCTGGAGTTCGAGGCTCTCGGGGGTCGTGTTGATCGTCCGGCTGCGCTCGCCGGCGAAGCGGATCTCGACCGTGCCGATCACGCCGGTGCGAAAGCCGGCCGCGGCGAGCATCGCTTCGACCAGGTAGGTCGTGCTGGTCTTGCCGTTGGTGCCGGTGACGCCGATCAGTTGCAGTTCCCGGGACGGGTGGCCGAAGAAGCGCGCGGCCAGGGGTGCCAGCGCGCGGCGCGAATCGGCGACGAGGACGGCGGGGCGGCCGCGCAGGTCGAGTCCGTCCGGCAGTGTCTCGACGACCAGCGCCACGGCGCCGAGCGCCAGCGCCTGTTCGAGATGCTCGTGCGCATCGACCTGCAGGCCGCGCAGCGCGACGAAGAGGTCGCCGGGGACGACACTCCGCGAGTCCGTGGCGAGGCCGCGAATCGGCACGTCCCGCGCGCTCTCCGTGCCGATCAGGCGCAGCACGGCGCGCTCCGCCGGCAGGGCATCGAGCAGTTCCTGGAGCCTCATGACCGGTGCCTCCGGCGTCGCATCAGCCGCGTCCCCCGGACGGTTCGAAGCGGACCCGCAGGCGCTCGCGGCCGGCGCTGAGGATCGAGCCGGGAATCGGCTCCTGCGCCACGGCCCGGCCCTGGCCAGTCAGTTCGAGGCGGATCGCCGAGCTGCCGACGCGCTGCACGACCTCGGAGACGCTGAGCCCTTGCAAGTCGGGGACCAGGATCCGGGCGCCCGGCTGTGCGCCGTGCGCCGACGGCGGCGGCGCCGGGGCCCGGGCCGTGCGCGTCGCCGCCGCCGGCTTCTCGACGCTTTCGGGCTCGGTCGGGATCCCGATCCGGGTCAGATACGCCGCCGCCACCTCGGCGAACACCGGCGCCGCCACCATCCCTCCGGTCCGCACGCCCTGCGGCTCGTCGATCGCGACGACGATCGCCACGCGCGGATCGTCGGCCGGCGCGAGACCGGCGAACCAGGCGATGTAGCGGCTGTGCGAGTAGCGCCCGTTCGCATCGAGCTTCTGGGCGGTCCCGGTCTTGCCGGCCACCGGGATCCCGCGCAGGCGCGCGCGTCGGCCGGTGCCGCCTTCGACGTGCACGACGCCGGTCAGCAGCTCCATCATCGTCGACGCCGTCTCGGCGGATACGGACCGGTGGCCGCCGGCGACCGGCAGCGTCTGCCAGGCGCCATCCGGCGCCCGCCGCGCGCGCAGCAAGCGCGGGGGATTCCAGACGCCCCCGTTGCCGAGTGCGGCAATCGCGGCCGCCAGTTGCACGGAGGTGACCGAGAGGCCATGGCCGAACGTGGCGGTCGCGGCATCGACCGGTCGCCAGCGCTCCACCGGACGCAGCAGCCCGTTCGATTCGCCGGGGAATCCGCTGCCGGTGCGGGAGCCGAAACCGAACGCGCGCAGCGTCTGGTGGTGACGGAGGGCGCCGACCTTCTGTCCGATCTTCACCGCGCCGACGTTGCTCGAGACGCGCAGGATGCCCGCGACATCGAGCATCGGCTTCGGATGGAGATCGCGGATCGTCTTGCCCGGGACGCGCAGTCCGCCGCGCAGATCGAAGACATCCTCCGGCGTGACGACGCCGGCCTCGAGCGCCGCCGCGATCACGAAGGTCTTGAACGTGGAGCCCGGTTCGACGGCATCGGTGAAGGCGCGCGCGCGCGTCTCCGGAAACGGGGTCGTCCGGAAGTGGTTCGGATCGAAGCCGGGACTCTCCGCAACGGCCAGGAGGTCACCGGTCCGCGGATCGATCGCGACGGCCAGGCCGCCCTGCGCATGGTACGCCGCGATGCCCTCGGCGAGCGCCGTCTCGGCGCTTGCCTGGAGCTGCAGATCGAGCGTCAACGCGACGTCGCCACCGCTCGTGGCACGGCGATCGAGGCCGGGCCCGAGCAGCAGGCGGCCGCGGGCGTCGCGTTCCACGGCGACGCGCCGCGGGCGCCCGAGCAGCCAGGCATTCTCCATCTGCTCGACGCCGCGCGCTCCCACGCCGTCGATGTTCGCGAAGCCGAGCAGGCTGGCGGCGAGCGTGCCGTGCGGGTACGCGCGCTTCGGCTCCGTGACGGTTCCGATCCCGGGTAGTTCCAGCTTCCGGATCTGCTCGGCACGTTCCTCGTCGACCCAGCGCTTCAGGAAGACGAACGGACGCCGCCGCGCGAGGCGGGCGCGGAGCGCCGTGGCGTCGAGGTCGAGCAATCCGGCGAGCTGCGTCGCCGTGGCGTCGGGATCGGGAATCTCGGACGGGACTGCGTAGACGGACGCGACGCCGATCGTGAGTGCGAGTTCGACACCGTTGCGGTCCACGATGCGCCCGCGCTCCGGCGGCAGGTCGAGGGCCGTGACGAGCTGGTTCCGCCCGCGCTCCGCGCTGCGATCCGCCGCGAGCGTGAGCTGCGCCGCCCGCATCGTCAAGGCGGCGAAGCCGAGCAACAGGGCGGCGTACGTGATGCGCAGGCGCAGCCGGGGCAGGCGCAGGTCCGGCGCTCTCATGGCATCCACTCCCATCCGGCGCGCACATCGGACGGGCACGGACGCGGGTGGTCGAGGTCGATCAGGCAGCCCGCCGGACCGAGGCCGAGTTCGGTCCCGAGGCGTTCGAGTCGCCGCGGGTCGCGCAGCTGACGCATCTCCACGGTCAGGCTGCGCTGCTCGTCGAGCAAGTCCTGCTCGGCGCGCACGGCATCGGCGAGGGCGTAGCGCAGGCGCACCGAGTCCATGCGCAGGGCCACCAGGCCCAACGCCGCGCACACCGCGCCGGTCGCGACGATGAAGAGCGACGCCGAGCGGACGGCCGGAAGCCGCCGGCGCGGCGGCGCGGATCTTGCGACGTTGCGGCCGGTGACCACCCGCGCGGCCTGCGCGCGCGGTCCCCGCCCGGACACGGCTCGCGAGCGAGGCGGGCGAGGTCGCGTCGGGCGGAGCGGATTTCGCAGCCGCGAAGGGGACGAGCCGCGCAGGATCGCGGCCAGAGGGATTCGCATCACGCCACCTCCCGACTCGAGTGCGCGTCGGACGTCGGCAGTCGTTCGGCCGCTCGCAGCCGCGCCGAGCGCGCGCGGGGGTTGCTCCGAGTCTCGTGCTCGCTCGGGCGCACCGCGCGTCGCCCGAGCAGGCGAAGACGAGGCTCGCGACCGCAGGTGCAGACGGGCTGACGCGGCGGGCACACGCAGCCGCGCGCCTCGCGGCGCAGACACTGCTTGACGATCCGGTCTTCGAGCGAATGGTACGCGATGACCGCGAGTCGTCCGCCCGGCGCCAGGGCATCGATGGCGGCCTCGAGCCCCTCTTCGAGCGCCGCAAGCTCGTCGTTCACCGCGATCCGCAGCGCCTGGAAGACCAGCGTGGCGGGGTGATGACGACGGCCGCCCCCGACGCGGGCACGGGCGACGACCTCCAGCAGGTCGCGCACGGTTCGCAGCGGCGCCTCGCGGCGCACCTCGACGATGGTTTCGGCGAGTCGGCGCGCGCCGGAGAGCTCGCCATACTCTCGCAGCCAGCGTTCGAGCTGCTCGGCCGTCGCCTCCTGCAACAGCCGGGCTGCGGTCCGCTCGCTGCGCGGATCCATCCTCATGTCGAGAGCGGTCACGTCGGCGCTTTCCTCGGCGAAACGAAAGCCCCGGTCCGGGGCATCGAGCTGTCGCGACGACACACCGAGGTCGAGCAGGATGGCATCGACTCGGAGGAAGCCCCGCTCGGCGAGCACCCGTCCCAGCTCGCGGAAGGACGCATGCTCGAGGGCGACGCGATGGCCGAACGGGGCGAGTCGGGCCGTGGCCGCCGCGAGCGCCTCCGGATCGACATCGAACCCGATCAAGGTGCCGTCGGGATCCGTGGCCCGGAGCATCGCTTCGGCGTGGCCGCCGCCCCCGACCGTTCCGTCCACCACGCGGAAACCGGGTCGTAGCGCCAGCACGGCGAGACTTTCCTCGAGCAGTACCGGCCGGTGATAGTCGGACCCGGCCACCCGGGATTCTCCTGCCGTCTCCCGACGGTATCCACCGCCGGGAAGAAAGGGGTGCCTCGGAGTTCCAGGAAGGGAACGGTTCGAACCCCCCTTTTCTCCCCGCTCCCAGAGCGGAACTCCGAGGACACCCCCTCTCAACCGGAGGCCATTCGGCCTCCGATCCCCCCAGCGTCGGACAGGCGGCGTGGTCGCGGCCCCGCCTGCTCCTCGAATCGGTCGAACTCAGTGTCCAATCTTCGAGACCTCCGTGGAGATCTCGGCAAAGCGAGCCAGCGTGCGGGCCTGATCCTCTTCGAACCGGCGGCGGTCCCAGAGTTCGATCGAGTTGCCGACGCCCGCGATCACGACTTCCCGCTCGAGCTGGGCGTGGCTCCGCAGGTGCGGCGGAATCAGGATGCGGCCCTGCGCGTCCGGCTCGCACTCGTCGCTGTTCGAGATCAGGAAGCGCTGCAGCGCGCGGCCCTCGGTGCGCAGCGGATCGACGTCGATCAGACGCTTGGCGAACGCGTCGAAATCCTCGCGGGCGTACAGCACGAGGTGCTCGGGCTGGATCGTCAGGATCGGCGCGAGCTGACTGCGGCGCTGAAGCTCCATCCGAAACCCCGCCGGGATGCTGACCCGGCCCTTGACGTCGATGGCGTGGACGAACCGACCTCGGAACATCCTGCCTCTTTCCGTTCTGCCCTTCGGTCGGGTCGCGGTGGGCGGTCAGGGCGAGGCCGGCATCCCGGCCTGGCATCCCTTGCTTTCCCACTTCCTCCCACCTGTCCCCACTGAGCAGGTCTTTTATCCCACTCGGGCCCTGCTGGTCAAGCAGGAAAATCGCGGAACCCTCTGTTTCCACGAAAAAAAATCGGGTGGGTCGGGGTGGCGATCGTAGACCACTAGATGTTGGGGCTCACGGGGAAGCAGGCACGAAATATCGCAGCGGGGGAATCGGCGGCGGATCCGGGCAGGGCGAGTTCGCCCCCGGGCCCGTTGGTGCGCCTGCGCCAGCGGCCGATTCTCGGCAACCCTCTCAGGCGGCGCCGACGCCCGGATGAAAGCGGCGCTGCACGGCTGCGACGCGCGCCACCACGTGTCCGAGCGTGCTGCCCGGCGCGAGCGCGGGCAGGGCGGCCAGCGCCGGGGGGGTGGGCGCCAACAGCGCATCGAGCACGGCCCCGGTCCCCTCCTGCAGGCCGCGCGGCGCGTAGCCGCCTTCGAGCACGAAGACGATGCGCCCGCCGCACAGGTCCTCCGCCATCGCCCGGACCACGCGGGTCATCTCCTCGAAACCGGATCGTGTCACGTGCATCGATGCGAGAGGATCGGCCTCGTGCGCGTCGAATCCGCACGACACGAGAATGAGTTGCGGTCGGAACGAGAAGGCCACCGGCACCAGCAACCGGCGCAGCGCACCGACGTACTCATGGTCCCCACAGCCGCCGGGGAGGGGACAGTTCACCGTGGCGCCGAGGCCGTCGGCGCGTCCCGCTTCGTCGAAATCCCCGGTTCCCGGGTAGAACGGGAACTGGTGGGTCGAGAAGTAGAGGATGTCGCGATCCGCTTCGAAGATGTGCTGGGTTCCGTTGCCGTGATGCACGTCCCAGTCGAGGATCAGCAGCCGCTCGAGGCCATCGCGGTGCAGCGCGCGGGCGGCGATCGCGACGTTGTTGAACAGGCAGAAGCCCATCGCCCGCGTGGCCTCCGCGTGATGGCCGGGTGGGCGCACGGCCACCAGGGCGGCAGCCGCGTCGCCGCGCGCGACGGACCGGGCGGCGGCGATCGTCCCGCCGGCTGCGAGCAGCGCCGTCTCGTAGCTCGCGGCCGAGACGAAGGTGTCCGCGTCGATCTGGGTCGGCGCGCGCCGGGCCGCCGCCTCGATGGCTTCGAGATGCGCGCGCGAGTGGACGGCGAGCAGTTCGTCGGTGCTGGCCAGGCGTGGGAGCAGCCGATCGAGCTGCTGCTCGCGCGCGTCGATCGCGGCCGCGACGGCCAGCAGCCGCTCCGGACACTCGGGGTGTCCGGGCGGCGAGCGATGCTCGCGGTACCGGGCGTCTTCGACGACGGCGATCCGGCGGGGGGCGGGACGCGTGACGGCCATCGATGCGCATGGTATCCCGTGGCGCACGGCGCCGCTGGAACCCCCGGCGCAGGAGGGAGATTGACGCACGGGGCGCATTCGCCGGGCTGCATCGCGATCACGGGCCTGCGCAGCTTCGTGGGTCAGCGGCTGGCCGAGCGTCTCGCGGCGCGTGGTCGCGGATTGCGTGTGCTCGGCATCGATCTGCGTCGCCCCTGGCGGCTCGAGCGGCGGATTCCGTTCGAGCGCGTCGATCTGACCGATCCGGCGGCGAATGCGCGTCTCGCCGAACTCTTCGTCCGCGAGCGGGTCGACGCGGTCGTGCACACTGCGTTCCGGCGCGAACCCACGCCCGACGTCGAGGCGGACCACGAGCTCGAGACGATCGGCACGCTGCAACTGCTGCATGCCTGCGCGGCGGCCAAGGTGACGCGTCTGGTCGTCGCTTCGAGCACGATGCTCTACGGGCCGTATCCCGACAATCCGCAGTATCTCTCCGAGGCGCACCCGCTGCGTGGACATCCCGACGCCCACTGCATTCGCAATCGCGTCGAGATGGAGCAGCTCGTCGAGGAATGGAGCCGCAAGCGGCCCGATGCCGAGGTGACGGTGCTGCGCTGTGGCTGGATCATGGGCCCGAACGTCTGGGATCGCATGGTCCGACATTTTTCCGGTTCGTTCGTCACGACGGTGATGGGTTACGACCCGTTGCTGCAATTCGTGCACGAAGAGGATTGCCTGGCGGCCTTCGAGCAGGCGGTGCTCGAGCGTCATGTCGGCGTGTACAACGTGGTGGCGCCCGGAGCGTTGCCGCTCTCGATGCTGCTGCGACTGGCCGGCAAGACGGCCCTGCCAACGCCTGCTCCGCTGCTGTACCGCTTGCAGGACCTGGCCTCTCGCACACGGACCGGAGACCCGCCGGCCGCTTTCTACGACTACCTGCGCTGGCTGTGGTTGGCGGACGGCGCGCGCGGCTGGCACGCCTTCGGAGAGCCGGTCTACAGCACTCGCGAGGCGTGGATCTCCTTCGTGTCGTCGCGACGCATGCGGCGCTACCGCTAGAGTGGCACCAGAGAGGAGCCGTGTGATCCCGCGCGACCGCGAACCTGGCGACGACCATCGCGACGCTGAGGAGTCCGTCCACACGCCGGCTGGCGACGGGCGCGAGGCGGCGGGAGAGGCCGCGGAGGCGCGGGCACGCCAGCGTCTCGAGCAGAGCAGCGTGCTGCGTGATGCCCTCGACGGGCTGCGCGAGGAGCTGCGCGCGCGCTTGCCGTCCAACGAGCAGGGCATCGATTGGATGGCCCTCTACGAATCCCTGCGCCGCCGCTTCGGCTCGACGGGGATGCGCAGCCTGCCGGCCGAAGTGGACGAGTTCGGCATGGATCGCGCCGCCGTCGAGAATGTGCGCCCCTGGCTCGACGTGCTCTTCGATCGCTGGTGGCGCGTCGAGGTCTCCGGCGTAGAAGCGCTGCCGCACGGACGCCCCTGCTTGTTCGTTGCCAACCACTCGGGATTGATTCCGTGGGACGGGCTGATGGTCTGCCATGCGTTGGCGCGGGCGCGCCTCACGCCGGAGACACCGCGCTTCCTCGTCGAGGACTGGCTGCTGAAGCTGCCCTTCGCCCAGGCGTGGTTGATGAGCATCGGCGGGGTCCGGGCCCGCCGCGAGAACGCCGAGCGGCTGCTGCGCGCGAAGCGCTCGGTCGTGGCCTTTCCGGAGGGCGCGAAAGGCGCCACCAAGGTGTTTCGTCAGCGCTATCGCGTCCAGCGCTTCGGGCGGGGTGGGGTCGTGCGCACGGCGATCGCGGCACGGGTTCCGCTGGTACCGGTCGCCGTCGTGGGAGCGGAAGAAGCCCATCCGGTGCTGTTCAAGGTGGAGGCGGCCGCCCGCTCCCTCGGCCTGCCGTTCGTACCGGTGACCCCGACCTTCCCGTGGCTCGGACCGCTCGGCTTGCTGCCGCTGCCGTCGAAGTGGTGGATCGGCTTCGGCGCGCCGCTCCGAACCGATGAACTCGAGCCCGATGCGGCCGACGACGAGATCCTGGTCTGGCGCCTGAATGAACAGCTTCGTGCGGCCGTGCAGTCCCGCCTCGACGAGGGCCTGCACGAACGTTCGTCCGTCTGGAGCTGACCGCCGTCGCGAAACCGGTCGTCAAGAAAGGGGTCGGGTTGGATCTGTCAACTTTTCCCGCCGGGAAAAGTTGACAGATCCAACCCGACCCCTTTCTTGACGCTTAGGAGCGGACGCGGTCGAGGGAGGCGTCCTCGTCGTCGTCGCGGTCGTCCGGGTCGTCCTCGGTCGCACGCGGCATCGACGCGCGCGGCTCGCGCAGCGGGGGCGCACCGAGCAGCTCGGAGAGCCGATCGATGCGCTTCTCGAGCGCTTCGAGGTCGGCACGCGTCGGGAGGTCGAGCACGCGCAACACGCGCTCGAGGGCCCGCTGCACGACGTGATCGAGGTCCGGAGCCCCGAAGGCGATCCACTCGCGGCGCGCGCCGCTCTCGCGATTCAGCAGCTTCCGGAGGTTGCGCTGCAGCTCGTCGAAGCCGCCCGAGGCATCCCCGACGCCGCGTTTCAGCGCGCCGTAGAGGACATCGCCACTGCGCTGGATCAGGTCCGAGAGGACCGTGCCGGGCACGCGCCGGCTCGAGCGCTCGTTGTCGACGAGGATCTGCGAGAGCGTCACCGAGGTGATGTCCTCGCCGCTGGCGTTGTCGATGACGCGCACCTGCTCGCCGGCCTCGATCAGGTCGGCGATGCCCTTGAGCGTGATGTACCGACTCGTGGC
>CAADGG010000062.1 GCA_900696485.1 uncultured Pseudomonadota bacterium | reverse complement strand
GCCGGGTGGGAGGAGCACACCCGGAGCCGAAATCCGGAGGCGGCCGTGCCAAAGCCGTACGCAGCGCCGAAGCTCGTCCGCCGAGGACATCGGCGCAGGGTGTGCTCCTCCCGCCCGCCTCCGAACATCGCCGGCCGATTCTCGGCAAGCCTGTCAGGCGTCGACGCGCGCGCGCGCCAGCGCCTCGGCCTGGTGCCGCGTCAGCTCGTCGATGCCGCCGAGCGCAAGGCGGGTCAGCTCCGCGAGCTGCTCCGGCGAGAAGGTCCCCTGCTCGGCCGTCCCCTGCACCTCCACGAAGCGCCCGCGTCCGGTGGCGACGACGTTCATGTCCACCTCCGCGCGCGCGTCTTCCTCGTACGGAAGGTCCAGCACGACCCGTCCATCGACGATCCCGACCGACACGGCGGCGACCGAATCGAGCAGCGGATCGAGATCGATCGCACCGCGGGCGCGGAGCCGCGCGACGGCGATCGCCAGCGCGGTGTAGGCGCCCGTCACGGCGGTGGTCCGGGTGCCCCCGTCGGCCTGCAACACATCGCAATCGACCCACAGGGTCCGCGGTCCGAGCCGATCGAGGGCCACCACGGCCCGCAGGCTGCGACCGATCAGGCGCTGGATCTCCTGCGTGCGACCCGACGGCTTGCCGCGGCTGACCTCCCGTTCGCTGCGACGATCGGTCGAGCCGGGCAGCAGCGAGTACTCGGCGGTCACCCAGCCGCGTCCGGTGCCGGCGAGAAAGCGCGGGACCGTGAGCTCTTCGCAGATCGTGCACAGCACGCGCGTGCGGCCCATCTCCGCCAGCACCGAAGCCAGCGGGTTCTCCGTGAAGTCCACCTGGAGACGGACCGGCCGCAGCGCCTCCGCCGCTCGCCCATCGCTGCGCTTCATCCCCCACCCTCTCCCATTCGATCCGGCGCAGCCGGTTCCGGAGCCGGCGCCGCAAGGCCGCGGCGCGCATCGTAGCGCCGCCGAAACTCGAGCGCGGCACGGGCGAGGGCTTCGGCGATGCGATCCCGCTGGCCCTCGCTCGCCAGCTCATGGGCCTCGTCCGGGTTGGTGACGAAGCCGATCTCGACCAGGACCGCCGGCATCTCGAGACCCATCAGCACGACGAACGGCGCCTGTTTGACACCGCGGGAGGGGGACCCATTGAGCGCCGAAACCTCGCGCTGCGCGAGCCGTGCGAAGGCATCCGATTCCTGCAGCAGCTCGGCGGCAGCGAGATCGCCGAGGATCGCGACCAGCGGGTCGTCCTCGGCGACGACCGGGACGGCGAGATCGCGGAAGGCCGCATTCTCACGGGCCGCCACCTGCCGCGCGTCGTCGTCACTCGCCTCGAGCGAAAGGAAGAAGGTCTCGATGCCGCGGGCCTCGCGAGCCGAGGCGGCGTTGGCGTGGATCGAGAGGAACAGATCCCCACGCGCGCGATTCGCGATGTCGGTACGCTGTTCGAGCGGCACGTAGACATCGCGATCGCGCGTCAGCACCACCTCGAGGCCGGCCTCCTGCAGGCGTGCGCGGAGTCGCTTGGCCACGTCGAGGACCAGTTCCTTCTCGACGATGCCGTGGGCGCCCCGCGCCCCTTCGTCGTCTCCGCCATGGCCGGCGTCGACCACGACGGTGTCGAACCGCTCGAGCGACGCGCTCTCGGCGTGCGCCGGCGGCGTGACGGTGCACGCGATCAGCACCGCCACGCTCGCCGCGCCGAGTGCCCGCCGTTGCGCGCTTCGCATCGCGCCCCTTCTCACGGGCGGCCGACCTTGGCCGCGCGACTGCGCCGAGCCGACGCGGGCGCTTCCTGGAGTGCCAACAGATCCCCGAGCGTCCCGAGTCCGCGATCCGCCTGCCCGAGCACCAGCAGCTCCACCAGCGCGCGCGCCGTCGCTTCGGCATCGCCGAGGGCCCGGTGACGCGCGACGTTCGCGATTCCGAACTGCGCACAGAGGGAATCGAGCCCGTAGCGCCGCAACTCGGGAAGCAGCCGCCGCGCGAGCTTGCGCGTGCACACGACCGGCCCGGCCCAATCCGGAAGCCCATGCGTGGCCAGGGCCCGGCGCACGAAGCGCTCGTCGAATGACGCGTTGTGCGCGACGAAGACCGACGCAGCGCTCGCGCCTGCCCAGCGCGAGAAAGCCCGGATGGCGCCGTCGAGTCGCGGCGCCTCCCCGATCACGTCTCGGTCGATGCCCGTCAACGCCGTGATCCGAGCCGGGATCGGCTGCCCGGGATCGACGAGCGTCTGGAAACGCTCGATGATCCGGAAACCGGCGATGCGCACCGCCCCGATTTCGAGGATCGTGCAGGATTCCAGCGAGAGGCCGGTCGTCTCGAGATCGACGACGATCCATTCGACCCGATCGAGCGCGAGATCCGCCGCCGCCCCGGCGGCAAGACGCGGAACGGTCGCGAGATCGAGCAGCGCCGGGAGCGCCTCCTCGCGCAGCCCGAGCACGGGGGCCACGAGGCGACGGGCCAGCGGCAGCGCCGGCCGGTCGGTCAGCGCGAACAGCTCGCGCGCCAGTTCGTCCAACGCGAGCGGCCGGCCTGCGGCCCCGATCCGGTCCAAGACCCGGCGCCAGGTCCGGTCGGGAGCGGCAGGACGATCGGATCCGGCTGCAGATCCGGCCGCCGGCATCGCAGGCCGCTCCACGTCCATCTCGTCCGGCGGAGTCGCGTCCGGCGGAGTCGCGCCCGCCGGAGTCCTGTCCGGGGAGATTCCATCCGGGGAGACTGCGTCCGATGAGACGGGATCGAGCGACAGGGCGTCGAACCATCCCGGAGTCGCGGGCATGGCGAGGATACAGCGGGCATGGCGCCGTCTTTTCCGAGGAGAAGAGCGAGATCGATCGGGGAGGTGCGGAGAACCTACGAGCCACCGCCCGGCCGGTCAACCTGCGAGGCCGATCGGATGACAGTCCTGCGCTGCTCTCTTACTCTGGTCCTCGCATGAGGAAACCTCCCGCCCTCGTGCTCGCGTTCTGGTTCGTCGCAGTGGCCTTGCCACTGCTGGCGCCGGCTGCGTACGCCGAAGATCCGGCCGTCGCCCGCCCACGATTCCGCGTCCAGGAGGTCGACCGGGCCGGCGGCACGGTCTTCTTTCTCGAGACGCCCGCCGGCATCGCCGCCGTCGGTGCCGCCCACAATTTCGATCCCGTTGCGCTCGCGACCGCCGGCGAAGTCCGCTTCGAGCGCGGGCACACCAAGAAGGCCGTGAGCCGGGCCACGCGGTTCCTGGCATCACCCGGTCTACCGTTCTCGGCCCCCGGCGGCACGATCCGCGACGACCTCGCGCTGTTCGTGCTCGACCTGCCCCTGCGCCACGCACGCGTGCTCGAGGCCGGCGAGGCACCGGACAAGGGCGCGCGGGTCGTGCTGCTCGGCATCCCGAGCCGGGGGCCGCGCGACGAGGATGATCTACACGGCCGCGTTCACGAGAGCAGCGACGAACAGCTCGAGGTCGAACTCGACGTGTTCGCCGATCTGCGGGGTTGGGGCGGAGCGCCGGTGCTCTCGCAGGACGGCCGCGTCGTCGGGGTCGTGCAGGCCGCGCAGCCGAGCGGAACGACGCTGCGCATCAGCGCATCGCCGATCGCCGCGGTGATGGATGCGGCGTCGAACCCGCTCGGAGGCGGCGAGGGGCGCCGCTTCGCGAGCCTCCCGGGCGAGCCGGCACCCGCCGCGGGCGACACGACGCGGACGGCGAGTGCGCGCGGGGAGACGGTGCGGGCGTCGGCCGCACCGGCCGGGCGCGCGAGCCCGAGCGACACGACCTCCCCCGATGTCGAGGGCGCGAACCCGGCACCGAACCCGCCGAGAAGCCCGCCGCGCTCGTTGCCCGAACCCGCGCGTCGGACCTCCGACGAGCCGTTGCTCGGCCGCCAGGGCGTCGAGCGGGCCGGCGAGCTGTGGCTCGAGATCGAGCATCCGACTCGCGGCGCCGTGTTGGGCGACGCACTCGGCGCCTTCGTCGCCGGTCGCGCGCTGGCGCCGCTCGGCGACTACCGACGCCTCGACGTCATGCTCGTGCTCGACACCTCGGACTCGGCGCGGGCCCCGAGTGGAGCCGACATCAACGGCAACGGCGTCGTCGGAACCCATCGGGCCGGGGGGATCGGCGCGTTTCTCGGACTCGGCAGTACCGATACCGGCGACTCGGTGCTGGCCGCGGAAGTCGCCGCTGGACGACGTCTGATCGAGCGGCTCGATCCGCGCAGCACGCGCGTCGGCGTCGTGACGTTCGCCGGCGAACCCGCGGGCCAGGGCCTCGTCATCGGCCGCGCTTCGGCAGCCGCCGTCACCGAGGTCCCGCTGACCGCCGACTACGACGAGGTCCAGCGCGGGCTCGACCGGATCCTGTCCCGCGGCCCGTACGGCATGACGCACATGGCAGCCGGCGTCGACCAGGCGACGATCGAGCTGCGCGGGCTGCGGGGGGCCTATTCCCAAGCGGATGCGGAGAGTGAGAAGGTCGTGCTCTTCTTGACCGATGGTCAGCCCACCCTGCCCTACGGCATCGAGTTCGCACAGGCCAACACCCAGGCCGTGCTGCGCGCGGCCGATCGCGCGCGCAAGGCCGGCGTGCGCGTCTACAGCTTCGGCATCGGCGAAGAGGCGCTGGCGGGACCTCTGGCCATCGTACGCCTTGCCGATATCACGGGGGGGACCTTCACGCCGGTTCGCAATCCGTCGGACATCGGCGAGGTCATCGCCCAGGTCGACTTCGCCAACCTCGACGGAGTGACCGTGCGCAACCTGACGAACGGAGCCGAGGCGTCGCATTCGGCGACCAACAGCGACGGGAGCTGGAGCGCACTGGTGTCGCTCGTGCCGGGCAAGAACGTGATCGAGGCGACCGCCCGTTCGACGGATGGACAGGTCACATCGGAGCGGATCGAGGTCGAGTATGCGCCGGGCAGTCCGGATCCCGTCCTGCGCGACGGGCTCGTGACGGCTCGCAACCGGTTGCTCGAACAACGCCTGGTGGAACTCCAGCGCGCTCGCCTCGATCTCGAGCGCGAGCAGATCGACGAAACACGCAAGCAACTTGCGCTCGAGATCGAACGAGAGCGCGAACGGGCGCGGACGCAGGCCGAGAACCAGCGCAAGTCGCTGGATCTGGCGGTCGACGACCGCGGGGGCGCCGAGACCGGTCCGGAAACGAGCCCGAGCCCGCCGCCCGGCCCTACCCCTTGACGCCAGCACCACCCTCCGCGCAGCGGCGGCAGCCGATGCGCTAGGAGATCTGGTCGAGGTACTCCGACAGGCCGAAGCCGGTGCGGCCCTCGCAGCGCCACTCCGTCATGCCTTCGCTGATCCGCGTCACCTTGCCCTCGCGTCGATTGCGCAGCGGGATCAGCGAGAGCACCCGTCCCTCGACATCGATGGTCGTCCCGTCGACGCAGGAGAGTGTGGCCCGAAGCGACTCGTGGACCCGTTCGGGTCCACCAAACTCGGTCTCGATCTGGACGTCCTTCACGAGAACCAGCTCGCGCCCGCGATGCACGAATCCGCCGCGCGTCTCGGCGCCGTCCGGACGCAGGATCCAGCTCCCCATGAAGCCGAACTCCGAGCCGAAGTTCGCCGTGAGCCAGCGATAGGAGGCTGGCGCCTGCCACGAGCGCGGACCCCACGAGTGGTCGCGGAGTCCGTAGCCCTCCAGCGCGGACCGCCTGCCGTCGATCCTGAGCTGACCCCGCGCGCGGTGATGCTGTTCGTAGTGTCCCCGAGCGAACTCGAGCTCGTCCGGGCGCGGCTCCGTGGGCTCGCCGCCGAACATCGGCCCGATCCCCTCGATCTCGAGCTCGAGCTCGACCGGAACGAACGGGTTCTCCCGGAAGGCGCGTCGCGGCTCCGACATCGCCATCGGATCCCGCAGCACACAGGCCTGGCCGGCATGGGCGACCCGCAGCCGGACGAACGGCTCTTCGACGGTGAAGCGCATGCCGCCCGCCTCGAAGCGCGAGTTGTCCGCGATCGAAGCGCGCTCGAACTGGAAGAGCGCGCTGCCGTCGGGTTGGAACAGACAGATCGTCGTCTCTGCGTAGCCCTCGTTGGGCCGGTTCCCGATCCGCACGAAACCGCCCAACCGCTGGCGGGCGTCGAAGAAATTGAAGTACATGCTCTCGTTGAACCGGCTCTCGCCCGTGTTCGCGTGCATGCCCTCGTCGGCAGGGACGAGTCGGACCGGGGCCATGGCGAGATTCCTCCCGCGGCCAGGGTACTCGAAGTCGGTCCGAATCGGCTCAGCGCGGAAGAGGAGACGCCGCCAGCAATGAGGAGGCCGCGCCGGACGCGGGGCGGACGGTGAAGTCCGCGGTCTCCGAGAAGATCTTGATCGGGATCCAGGACCGGAGTTCCGACATCCGCGGCATTCCACTGGTCATGGCTCCGGTGGGATCGATCACCCAGGGGTCGTCAGGCTCTTCGAACCAGAACGTCACCATGTGATGCTGACCGTCGCTCGGGCGCACGACGATCGCGCGAAACACCTCGTCGTCTCGGAAGCCGAGGTCGCGCAGCAGATAGAACGACAGCAGCTCGAGGCCGTCGCAGTCGTCGCCGTCGCGTTCCAAGGTGCTCTCGAGCGTGGCCCAGCGGTCGATCACACCGTCCGGGATGTAGTGGGTCTTCGATTGCTGCTGGATCCAGTCCGCAAGGTCACGTGCGGTCGCGCGCTTGCGCTCGGCGTGGAAGCGGAGGTACTTGGTCCGCAGTGGCTCGCCGCCGCCCGACGTGGTCGTTTCCGGACCCGAGGCGACCGTGGACGGAGCGGACAGGACTTCGGCGCCGCCGGTGGCCAGCTCACGCTCTTGCCAACGCGTGATCTTCGGGGACCACGGGTCGTCTGCCGCCGGGACCGAGAAGTAGGCGTGCGCAACGGGAAGGCTGCTGATCGGAAGCCGTGCACAGCCGAGCAGCAGGCCGATCCCGAGCAACGGGACAATGGCGACTCGTTTCCGGATCCGCTGCGGCCGTTCCATCGCGGGATAGATCGGCCGGCCGCAGAGCCGAGTTGAGACGCGGAGCAGAAGGATTCGGTGGCCCGGTCATCCCGGCGCTCCGGATCGCAACCGTGCCTCAGGCAGGCAACCCGCAGCTCCGGACGCCAACGGCAAACAGCAGGACCAGAAACCCGAGAATCGCCGGGATCCCGCCGAGCACGTAGAGCACGGACACGGCATCGAGCTTGCCGCGAGCGCCGGAGTCAGCGGCTGTTCCCGTCGCGGATGCGCCCGGCGACGAGGGGGATGACGAACCGACCTGCTGCGCCATGAAATCCTCCAAGCGGTCGCGCAAGCTAGCGACCCCGTTGCGCGTCGTCGAGCCGCTGCGCGGATCGCGGCGGGCGTGCCGGCCGGATCGCGCTCAGGGCGCCCGGTCGTCTCGCGGCGATGACCCGGCTTGCGGGTCGCCGGCCCCGCGCGGTCGGCGCCACGATTCCGGAACTCCGGCCAGGCTCGCCTCGATCGTGATCTCGCGCTGGCGCGCTTCCGCGCGCGTGATCTCCGCGCGCCAGCGGGCGACCTCATCGCGAAGCGCGCGCGTGTCCGGGTTGTCCTCGGCCGCTTCGATCGGCAAACCGGGTGGGGCCATGTTCCAGTTGTCGCTGCGACCCGCCATCGTGGTCAGGCGCGCCTGGGCGTCCGCGAGGCCCGTCTTGGCCTCTTCGACGCTCCGCTGCGCCTCCTCGAAGAGAGCGAGCCACTCGAGGCGCGTCCGCCCCCCGCGCCGTTCGACATCGAAGTCGAGGCTCTCCGGGAGCTTCAGCAGATCGTCGAGAGACACGGTCCCGCCCGACCCCTCGCCCGACCCCCGGGACTGCGCGGAAGCCAGCCGCGCGGCAGGACCGGGGGCGAACAAGAGCATCATCAGCAGGACGTGGAGAGTCGCGCGGGACCAAGACATGAATCGGGACTCGCGGATCCGAGGGGACGAGGAGAACGAGGGGGGAACTCGAAGGGGGAAGGTAGCGGAGCGCGCCTCGGCCCGCGTTCCCCTCGCTCCCAGGCAACGCGGTCAAGCGCATTTCCGAACCGCCGATAGAGACGGTCGGACCCGGTCGCGCGCCAGGCACCGGACGCCGGGGAGGGCCACACCGCCGATGGAACGGGAGAAGCTGTACCGCCTCCTGCGGCTCGGGATCGAGAAGGGGGCTTCGGATATCCACTTCCAGGTGGGGTATCTGCCCCTCTATCGCTTCAACGGCGATCTGGTCGAGCTTCGCTACAAGGTCCTCACCCCGAAAGACACCGAGGAGACCGCTCGCATCCTGCTGGACGGAGATCCCCGGCAGGAGGCGATGGATTTCAGTGAACTCGATCTCGCCTTCGAACTGCCGGGGGAAGGACGCTTCCGCGTCAACATCTCCCGCCAGCGCCGCTTCTTCAGCATCGTCCTGCGCGTGATCCCGCTCCAGATCCGCACCTTCGATGATCTCAATCTTCCGCACGTGCTGCGCGACCTCGCGCAGATCAAGCGGGGATACGTCCTCGTGACCGGCGCCACCGGCCAGGGAAAGTCCACGACGCTCGCCACGATGATCCAGGAAGTCAACAAGCATCGGAAGGCAAAGATCGTCACGGTCGAAGATCCGATCGAGTTCGTCTTCACGCACGACAAGAGCATCATCACGCAGCGTGAGGTCGGAACCGACACGGGATCGTTCCCGGACGCCCTGCGCGCCGCCCTGCGCCAGGATCCCGACGTGATCATGGTGGGCGAGATGCGTGATCTGCTCACGGTGGATACGTCGCTGAAGGCCGCCGAGACCGGGCACCTGGTCTTCTCGACGATCCACACCAACGACGTCGCCTCCACCGTGAACCGGCTGGTGTCGTTCTTCCCCACCGAGGAACAGCTCCAGGTGCGGGCGCGCCTGGCGGAGAATTTGAAGGCCGTCGTGTCGCTGCGGTTGCTCGTGAACAAGAAACAGACCAGCCGAGTGCCCGCGGTCGAGATCATGCGCAGCACGCGCAGCATCCAGGAGTGCATCAAGGATCCTGCCCGGACCCACGAGATCAACGATCACATCGCGCGCAGTCGCAGCGACGGCATGCAGACCTTCGACCAGCATCTCTTCGATCTCGTACGCGCCAACAAGATCACCGTGGACACGGCCCTCGCGGCGGCATCCAATCCGACTGACTTTCAGACCCGGCTCTCACTCGAAGGCACCACTCTGGTCGAGGGTTCCGCTCTCGAGGAGCAGCCGCTCGAGCGTCTCGAGCTGGAATCCGACGAGCGCTTCTAGGAGGGCGACGTGGCTTCTGCGGTGCAGACGCTGAACCGGGGGAACTCGGGGGATGGACGCGGGCGCGCGGAGACTGCCACGGCGCTCCGCACGGCGGTGACACGCCTTGCCGGCGCGAGCAACGGGAGCGTGCTGCTGTTCGCGCGGGACGGCGATACCGGCGCCCTGCGGCTGCGGAGCGCTGCGGGGGTCAGCTCGCCCGAGGCCGCGCGCAGCGTGGCGGAGAGCGTGCTGCCTGCGGTCCAGGATGCCGCACGCGACGGGAGGCCGAGTCTCCGGCCTGCCCTGCCGGCTCTCGGCGGACGGGGCGCCGGAGGAATCTCCCTGCTGCCGCTCGCGAGTGATGGCATGATCCTCGGAGTCCTCGTCGTCGCGACGCCGGCGTCGCCGGCCGGGCCGGTCTTGCAGGTCCTCGACCTCGCCGCCGAGGCCATGACGGCTCGCCTCGCGCTCGGCCGCGATGCCGAGGAACGCGAGCAGTTGCAGCGACGAGTCGAGGAGCTCGAGCAAGCTGCCGGCGACAAGAGCGACGAGGTCCTCAAACTCTCGGAAGCCCTCTTCGCCCAGGATGTCGAGCTGCTGCGCAGCCAGGAGCGACTCGGTCAGGTGGAGAAGCTCAAGAGCGACTTCATCGAGAAGATGTCCAGGGAGCTGCGAACGCCACTCAACGGCATCATCGAATCGATCATCGCGGTTCTCGCCGGAGAGAACGATGTCCTCTCCGAGAGCGCCCAGCAGGCCCTGCGCCACGCCCTCGACGACGGAACAGCGTTCCTGCGCACGCTCCAGAACATCATCGACCTGTGGCGCATCAAGCAGGGTGAGATGTCCGCCGAGCTCGCCGACGTGAATTTCCGGGAAGTCGTCGAAGAGGCGATCTTCAGCGTCCAGGACACGATCGGAAGCAATCCGGTCACCATCGAGAAGCATTTCGAAGAGCCGCTACCGAAGATCCGGACCGATCTCGCGAAGGTCAACCAGATCCTGTTCCTGCTGCTCGACAACGCCGCCAAGTTCACGCAGCAGGGACGGATCGGGATCTCGGCCCGTGTCGACGGCGGCATGCTCCATGGCGAGATCAAGGACTCCGGTATCGGGATCTGCCCCGACGACCAGCAGTTCATCTTCGACGAGTTCTACCAGGTCGACGAACTGGCTTCGGCCAAGTACCGCGGCTCGGGCCTCGGTCTCGCACTCGTTCGGGATCTGATCAAACTGCTCGACGGCTCGATCGACGTCAGCAGCGAGGTCGGCTCCGGCACGACCTTCCGCTTCCGGATCCCGGTTCAGCTGATCGGGTAGCATGCGGCGCAGCCGCTGGCCCGCTGGGTCATCAGGATTGCGGCGCAGCCGCTGGCCCCCGGACGACCGCGCACCCCACCGACGAGGTCTACTCGGTGGGCGGCTGCGGGTAGTCCGGCTTGATGTACCCGGCCGCGATCTCCCGCAGGGCCGTGACGACTTCCTTGTTCTCGCCACGAGGAATCAGCGAGTGCGAGCCGCGCTTGAGCTGCTTCGCGCGAATCGTCGCCATCTGCACGAGATGGAAACGGTTCGGCACGCGCTCGGTGCAGTCTTCGACAGTGATACGCGCCATCTGCGGGCCTCCTGCTGACCGGAGCAACTCTCGGGGCGGTCCGAATGGTAGCCGGAGCGATCGGTCCTGTCCCTTCGCACCGTGCGGCCCCTGCCCCCCAAGAGGAAACCCCGGCCGACGCCAGGCGCCGGCCGGGGTCCCAGACCTTTCTCGGAGAAAGGCCCAAGTCGGCGAGAATCGGCTAGGCCGACTTCCGCCGGGCCTTCTTCCGTGCGGCCTTCTTGGTACCGGCCTTCTTGCGAGAGGCCTTCTTCGAGGCCGCCTTCTTCTTGCGTCGTGCTGCCATAACCTGGGTTCCCCCCTTTTCGTGGCCTGGCGCCGCTTTGGCGCGAAAACGAGAACTGCAGTCGAAACCAGGTTCTCGTTTCCGATCCGGTCTCCCGCCGTCTCCGACGGAAGCCCTGTGTCCACGCCGCCTGCCTCCAGCTCCCTCGGGAACAATTCCCTTGGGAATCCTCCGCCCCTCATCGGGCACTGGTACCGGCGACTTGACGGCAAAATCCATGAGATCCGACCGTCGTTGTGACCACAATCCGCGGCCCTACAGCCGTTCTTGCGAGTCACCCTTACACCGTCCGCAAACCGGAGTCAAGAAATAAGCGCCATAAAATCAGACTGATGTGGATCGGAGCTGCGGGAGGAAGATCGTTTTCGCCTCGGAGAATGCCCGCATCCAGCTCCTCGATCGTGTGATCGGGCGCCCGGGATCCCGACGAAAAAACGCCGGCTCGCGGGCATGGAAGCCCGGCGAACCGGCGTAATTCGTAGAATCGAGGCAGCGGATCCGGGACCGAGGCCGCCGGACGACCGTCCCCTGGGAGCGGCCCGGCTACTTGCGCTTGTGGCGCTGGCGCTTGAGAAGCTTGCGCTTCTTGTGCTTGCGCATCTTCTTCCGACGCCACTTCACTACGCTGCCCACAGTTGACTCCGGCACCCGCTTCCGAGGAGTGGAAGGGGCCAGGAGAGGTACCGGTTCCCTGCACCAGAGTCAACCGGGCCAGCGCCGATCCGTGCCGATCCGGTCAGACGGAGCCCTCGACCTGGAGTTCCGGCGGCAGCACGAACTCACGGACGAAGACCCGCCGGAGCCGCCCCATGACGCGATTGGCGGGATGCCGGCGGTGTAGGAACGGCAGCACCGGGGGGCGACGGACGCCGAGTCGTCGCCATTCGAGGATCAACGCCGCGTTGCGCGGCTCGACCATCAACCCGCGGCGGATGTATTTCATGCCTTCGCTCTTGCGGCCGTTCGCCAGCAGGACCCGCGCGAAATTGTGATAGACCTCCGGCTGATCGGCGCCGTCGCGTAGCGCCGAGCGGCACAGCGCCACGCCGCGCTCGAGCCGATGTTCGATCATGGCGACCGCCCAGCCGTAGTAGGACCGGATGCGCGGATCCTCCGGCGCCCGATCATGCGCCTGCGCGAAGTGCTCGAGCGCCGCCATCTCCAGCCCCGACCGCACCAGATCCTGTGCACGCCGCAACGACTCCTCCGGACTCAGAATCCCGCTCATCTCGCCTGCTCCTCCCTCGTGAGGGTGCCGGATGGCACCTGCTCGCGAGACTGCAACCCACGTGCCCACGGCGGGAGCCGGCAGCTCAGCCCACAAGCGCCCGAAGCCACGCAGCCACGAGGGCGCTCGAAACCAGCAGCTGCTCGCCCATGAGCACGAATCCGTACCCCTGCGTGGTGCGGATTCGTACTCCGGGCCCGGACCCGTTGCCGCTATCGCTCGAGGAGGTGGAGCCGCTCGGCCGCTTCGAAGGCGGTGCGCAGGGTCTCGTAATCGTCGCGGGAGAAGGGTTTGAAGGCGTCGTCCCCGCGCTCGCGCCAGAAGATCGGCTCTTCCGCGAGCAGCCGCCGGTTGTAATGCACGGCCTTGAGCTGGCGGACCAGGATCTTCTGGGTCTGGGTGAACTCGAAGTCGTCCACGATCCGCACGAAGTCCGGGAACCATTTCCGGTCCATGCCCCCGTGGGAAACCAGTTCTTCACAGAAGGCGAAGAACCCCTTGGCGTCGAAATGGGCACCCGGACGAAGCTCGAGCGCCACCATCACGAGTTCATCGGAGACGTGGCAGGGAACCCCGTAGGCCGCGGCGAGCGCAACGTCCGGGTGCTCCTGGATCAGCCTCGAGACCTGAGCGGCGGAGAAATTCTCTCCATCCTTGCGGATCCAATCGTCGGTGCGGCCGTCGAAGTACAGGAAACGCCGCCCGTCGCGAAGCAGCAGGTGGCCGAGATCACCGGAATGATAGACCCCGTCGCGATACTTCGAGGCGGTCGCATCCTGGTTGTCGAAGTAGCCCTGGAAGAGCCCGGTGTCCGGCGCGACACGACAGATCTCTCCGACCGCCTGTTCGTAGTTCAGGATCTTGCCATCCGGTCCGATCTCGGCCGGAGGGCATTCGCTGCCGTCGACGCGCAGGATCTTGACGTTCGGATCCACGATCTCGCCGACACTGCCGCGCGGATCCCCCTTGCGGCGAAACGTGCTGATCGCAGCCTCGGTGGAGCCGTAGAGCTCGAACATGTCCTCGAGGCCGAGCCAGCGAATGAAACGGTCGATGTCCGGCGGCGCGGCCCCGTTCCCGATCGCGTAGCGCAGACGGTTGCGTGGATTTCGAGCCACTTCAGCGAGGATGCGATCCTCGTCCCCGTCGTACTGCTTCTCGATCGCGCCGAGCACGTAGTGGACCGGCTCGCCCACGTAGTTCCAGAACGTCACGCCGTGTTGCAGGATGTCCGGCACGAACTGACTGGCGCTGAACCGCTCTCGGAGCACCAGACTGCCGCAGACCTCGAGGGCGGGATGCAGACCCAGGAACAGCGCATTGGAGTGGAACAGCGGCATGCAGGCATAGCCACGATCCTCGGCGCCGAGCGCCAGGTTCCCGGAAACCACCTTCCCGATCAGGAAGAACTTGAGATGGCTGTTGTTGATGCCCTTCGGGAGCCCGGTCGTCCCGGAGGTGTAGATCACCATCAGGTTCTGGTTCGGATCCACGGAGACGTCCGGGGCGTCGAGGCTGGTCCCGGCCGGAGCCACTTCCGAGGCGACGCAGGCCATCAGGTCCCGCCCGCCGAAATTCGACGCCTCGCTCGTCCGCACGACCAGGATGTTCTCCGGCGATACGCGCCCGAGGCGACCGGCGACGCGATCGACCTCCGGGAGTAGTTTCTCATCGACGACGAGCAGCCGCGCGCCGGATTTGGCGATGACGCCTGCGAGCGTATCTCCGCGCAGGCCCGTGTTGACTCCGAAAAGAGTCAGTCCACCGTACGCGCACGCCCCATAGAGAGCGAGCAGCTCGAAATGGTTCTCGAGCAGCATGGCGACATGCCCGGGCCGTCGCTCGTCGAGCGGACCCAGCCGACGCAGCAGGAAGTGGGCCAGACGCACGGACTCGTCGCGGTACTCGCGATAGGTCCAGCGACGCTCGTCCTGGCAGAGGAAGACCCGCCCGCCTACTTCTGCATGCTGGCCGCGAGCCTCGATCTGGGCGCCCAGAGCGGGCGAAGTGTCGAACTGGTACTGCCGTGCGCTCACCGGATGCCTCCGATCGTCGAGTCCCGGCGAACGAACCAGCCCCAGCGGGTGGGGCATGGTGTTCATCGGGGCCTCGCGAAGCGCGAGAGCATACCAAGGCCCGCGCCGACGGGCCGGCGGGTCGGTGCCGAGATCAGTGCTCGATGATCTCGAGGATGTAGCGCTTCTTCTCCTTGCCGCTGGCCGCGGCCATGATCGTCCGGATCGCCGAGGCGTGTGCCCCTCCCTTCCCGATCACCTTGCCGAGATCTTCTTTCGCAACCGACAGCTCGAGCACGTGCGCGTGGTCACCGATCACTTCCTTGATCTGCACGTGTTCCGGTCGATCCACGAGCGCGTGCACGATCGCTTCGATGAGCTGCTTCACCGGAAGCCCCTCCTCGTCCTCTGATCTACGCTCTGATCTGCGCTGGTCTGCCGCTCTTCGGCCGCTCCCCTGACAGGAGATCCGGTGGAGAGGAACGCGGGCGACCGCCGACCGGGCGGCCCCTCCTCTCCCCCGGGGCCTCTGTCTCGGTCATCTTACCACCGCTGATCCCGTCCCATGACAACGGACTTGAGCTCCCTTCCTTCCCGCCGTTCGAATCCGTTGTGGTCCGATCGGCCTGGGGGGCTCACGACCCACAACGGTTCGCTGCCGACCCGCAGCGCGTCCCTCGGGCTGCTGCGGCGTTCCCGCTGGTGACGAGTTCCGGCGACTGGGCCAAACTGGGCTGCCCTCCCGAGCGCCCCGGGGTCGAGTGTGCCAGCGGAGAAAGGGCCCCTCGACGATGGCAGCCCCGGAACTCACGGCGCGCATTCTGCGACGACTATTGGCCAGCGGCCTGCGCCGCCGCGCCGAACGGCTGCTCGCGCGCATCCACGCCGCGGACTTCGGGCCGTTGCTGTCGGATCTCGAGCCCGACGAGATCGAAACCGTGCTCGAGATCCTGTTCGCGCACCAACGCGCCGCCGAGATGCTCTCGGAACTCCCGCCGGACCTGTTTCGCCGGGTCGTCGACGCCGTCGGTGACGAGCGACTCGGTACCGTTCTCGCGCAGCTCCCCGCCGATGACCTGGCACATCTCGTGACCGAGCTGCCGGGCGAACGTCGCGAGGCCGTGATCGCGCACCTCCCCGAAGAGTCCAAGGCGCACCTGCGCCAGATCGAGCTCTATCCGGAACGGAGCGCGGGGCGCGTGATGACGACGGACTTCGTCGCCCTCGACGCGAAGATGACGGCCCAGGAGGCCATCGATTTCGTGCGCGCGCGCGGTGCGGATCAGGATGCCGAGTCGGTTCTGTATCTGTACGTGGTCGATGACGAGGGCCGGCTGCGTGGCGTGGTCCCGATCCGGCGCCTCGTGACCTCCGCACCGGAGCGCCGCTGCGGCGAGCTGATGATTCCCGACGCCATCCGCGTTCGGGCCGACACCGATCAGGAGCAGGCGGCGGCGATCGTCGCCCGCTACAACCTGCTGGCGCTCCCGGTGACAGACGAAGACGACCACATGTTGGGCGTCATCACCGTCGACGACGTGATCGACGTGATCCGCGAAGAGGCCACCGAGGACATCTACCGTCTCGCCGGCCTGCACGAGGAAGAGCACATCTACAGCCCGGTCCTGCTGTCGGTCCGCAAGCGCCTGCCCTGGATGGTGATCAACCTCGCGACGTGTTTCCTCGCCGCGGGAGTCGTCGGACTGTTCGAGCGCGCCATCGAGCAGGTGGTGCTGCTCGCGGTATTCATGCCGGTCGTCGCCGGGATGGCCGGCAATGCCGGCATCCAGGCGCTGACGGTCGTGGCTCGCGGGATCGCGCTCGGCGAGGCGGAGCTGTCGTCGGCGGGCCGCGCCGTGGTCAACCAGTCGCTGGTCGGATTGCTGGTCGGCGCCGCGACGGGGGGCGCCGCGGCGCTCATCGCGAGCTGGTGGGGCACCAGCCCCGTGATGGGGGCGGTGGTGTTCGCCGCGATCGTCGTCAGCATGACCGTCGCCAGCCTGTCCGGCGCCGGCGTCCCGCTGGTCCTGAAAGCACTCGGGCAGGACCCCGCGCTCGGCTCGGGCGTGATCGTCACGACCTTTACCGACGCCGTCGGGTTCCTCTCGTTCCTGGGAATTGCGACGCTCGCGCTGGATCACCTGCTCTGATCGAACGCCGAGCGTGCCCTCAGGCGACGCCGCCGTACGTCGCGTCGAGGTAGTGGACGATGTCGGAGGATTCGAACATCTCGACGTTGGTGTTGGGATCCACGAGGAACGGAACCTGGATCCGACCGGCCCGGCGCTCGAAGGCCGGGCGCCCCGGGCTGCTCTTGCCCAGGTTGTGAAGCCGGTACGGAAGCTCGAGCGTGCTCAGCTTCTCGCGCACGATCCGGCAGAACGGCGACGCCTCGAAGCTCCACAGCTCGAGCGGTTGGCGTGGCGCGCGGGAAGGCTCGGCGTGAGCCCCGCGGCCCGGCCGCAGGGCGCTCGCCAGCATCGCGCCCAGGTCGACCAGCGGCCCGACCGCGTAGAGCAGCGGGGGGGCCCCCGTCCCATAGGTCGCGAACAGGTAGCGCACGATCTCGGCGGATTCGTACAGAGCCTTGCCGGTGTTCGGATCCACGAGGTACGGGAACTGCTCCTTGCCGCCGTGTTCGCGAACGAAGGGGCGGAAGCGCGCTCCTCTCTTGGGACACGGCCGGATCTCGGCGTCGAGATCGAGTGCGGTCAACGCCTCGCGGACCTTGCGGCAGTACGGACAGGCTTCGAACTCGTAGAGTTCGAGCGGCCGCTCGGGCCGCGGCCCGAGCGCCTCGACGCGAAGCCCGGCGAAGAGCCGGGCGCCGGAGGCGGCGAAGGACGTCGTGAGGTCGAGGATGCGATTCACCGGTTTCTCCGCGCTCCTGAACGATTTCGGGGAAGTCCTACGATAGCCCGCGCGGAATTGCGGCTCCACGATCCGGCCCGCTCCGCGGCTCTCTCCGCAGCTCAGGACGGGCGCGACAGTCCCGCGCCGGTCAGGCGCTCGAGGTAGCGCAGCACGTACTTCCCGAGCACGTCGGCCTCGAGGTTCACCGGGTCCCCGGCCTCGCGGTCGCCCAGGTTCGTCGCGGCGAGGGTATGCGGGATCAGCGCCACCTCGAAGCCGGCGTCCGAGAGCTTCGCGATGGTCAGGGACACCCCGTCGATCGCAACGGAGCCTTTCGGCACCAGCTGCTGCGCCAGCTCGCGCCGGCACTCGATGACGAGGCGGACGTCCTCGCCGCGCCGTTCCAGCGCGCCGACGCGACCGAGGTCGTCGACGTGTCCCTGGACGATGTGCCCGTCGAGTCGCCCGTCCGCGCGCAGGGCTCGTTCGAGATTCACCCGTGAGCCCGTGCGCAGCCTGCCGAGCGAGGTCCGATCCAGCGTCTCGCGAACGGCCTCGAACACCAACTCCGTGCCAGTGACGTCGACCACCGTCAGGCAGGCCCCGTTGACCGCGATGCTGGCGCCGAGCGCCACGCCCTCGGCCACCCGCTTCGCCTCGATGCACAAGCGCGTCTTCTCGCCTTCGGGTCGGACGTAGACGATTCGCCCGACTTCTTCGACGATGCCGGTGAACACGGGCGCTCCTGGTCAGGGCCGCGGCGATCGACGCGGTTCGTCGCTCGCCGCGAGCGCACGGAGCTCGATCTGGCGCCGCATCTCGTCGCGCACGGTCTCGTAGCGAGCCGGTAGCTCGATCGGCGGATTCGGCTGCTCGGAGGGGATTCCCTCGAGCGTCATCGAGTGATATTTCACTTTGAAGTCGACGAACTTGAGTCCATGAGCCGTCGAGATCACCACCACGCGATCCTGCGCCCGGATCACCCCGCGCCGCACCAGCTTGGCCGTCGCGGCCAACGCCACGCCCGTATGCGGGCAGTTGAAGAGACCGGTGCGATCGGCATGCGCGCAGGCCTCCGCGATCTCGGGCTCGCTGGCCTGCTCGACGATGCCGTCGTAGCGCCGGATCGCATCGATCGCCTTCTCGATCGAGACCGGGTTCCCGATCTGGATCGCGCTCGCGAGCGTGGGCCGGGCAGCGATCGGCTCGAAGACACGGAAGTCGCGCAGGAACGAGAGATAGAGCGGATTCGCCGCCTCCGCCTGGGCGCAGACGATGCGCGGCTTGCGCGACACCAAGCCGAGCTCGAGCATCATGTCGAGACCCTTTGCCAGCGCCGACACGTTGCCGAGATTGCCACCCGGGATCACGATCCAGTCCGGCACCTCCCAGTCGAGCTGCTGGACGATCTCGATCCCCACCGTCTTCTGGCCCTCGATCCGCAGGCTGTTCATCGAGTTCGCCAGATACACGCCGTCGCGTTCAGCCACCTGCTTCACGATCTCCATGCAGCCGTCGAAGTCCGTATCGAGGGCGAACACGATCGCGCCGTTCGCCACCGGCTGGATCAGTGGCGCCACCGAGATCTTCCCGCGCGGGAGGAACACGATCGCCGGAATGCCGGCCGCGGCCGCGTAGGCCGACAGCGCCGCCGAGGTATCGCCGGTCGACGCGCAGGCGACGGCCGGAATGTCCTGGCCGCGCGCACGCATCTCCTTCACCATCGACACCAGGACGGTCATCCCGAGGTCCTTGAAGGATCCCGTGTGCGAGTTCCCGCATTGCTTGATCCACAGTTCGTCGAGACCAAGCTGACGGCCGTAGCGCTCGGCCCAGAACAGGTTGGAGTGTCCTTCGTACATCGACACGACGTTCGCGTGGTCGATCTCCGGACAGACCCACTCCTTCTTGCCCCAGACGCCGGAACCGTAGGGCCAGTCGTTCTTGTGCGCGCGTTCCTCGAACAGGCGCCGCCACTTCGCCGCCGACGTCTTGCGCAGCTCGTCGAGATCGTGGACGACCTGGAGGAGGCCGCCGTCTCTCGAGGTATAGACCACCTCGTCGAGTCCATAGCGCTCGGACGGATCGTGCAAGGACTCGAACCAGGCGCGATGCCGGACCTTCGTCGAGCGGCCCGAAGGGCTCTTGGTCACAGGTCCTCCTCGATGCGGATCAGCCGGGTCGGCGCCGTCAGCGCACGGCTTGCGTCGATCTTCTCGAGCGCGCGCCGGACCGCCGATTCTCGAACTGGATGGGTGAGGACCACGATCGGCACCGATTCTCCTGGATGCCCCCGCCCCTTCTGGAGCACCGACTCGATCGAGACCCCGTGCTCGCCGAGCGCTCCGGTGATGAGCGCCAGCACCCCGCCCCGGTCCAGGGCGCTGAAGCGGAGATAGCAGCGTCCGAACAGCTCGCCGAGCGGAAAGATCGGCTTCGGGAGCAACGACTCCGGCAGGAACGAAAGCGGGGCGACCCGGCTGTTGCTGCCGCGTCGTACCTCGCGGGCCAGCTCCATCAGATCGCCGATCACGGCGCTGGCGGTCGGCAGCTCCCCCGCCCCCGCCCCGTAGAACAGCGTCGGACCCACCGCGTCCCCGTGCACGGCGATCGCGTTCATCGCGCCGTCCACCTTCGCGAGCAGGGATTCCGACGGAATCATCGTCGGGTGCACGCGGACCTCGATCCGTTCACCGGCCTCCTCGGCATGCAGCTTGGTGATGCCGAGCAGCTTGATCCGATAGCCGAGTTCCTCGGCGCTCTCGATGTCGGTGCCGGTCACGGCCCGGATCCCCTCGGTCGGGACTTCCTCGGCCGTCAGTTCGGCGCCGAACGCCATGGCCGCGAGGAGCGTGATCTTGTGCGCGGCATCGACGCCGTCGATGTCGAAAGCGGGATCCGCCTCGGCGTAACCGAGCTCCTGCGCACGCTTCAGGACGACCTCGAAAGGCTCGCCACTCTTCTCCATCTCGGTGAGCACGTAGTTGGTGGTGCCGTTGATGATGCCCCGCACCGACAGGATGCGATTGGCAGCCAGACCCTCGCGCAACGAGCGCAGGATCGGGATGCCGCCCCCGACGCTGGCCTCGAAAGCCACGTCGGCGCCGTGCGCACGACCGGCATCGAAGATCTCCTTGCCGTGTAGCGCCAGCAGGGCCTTGTTCGCCGTGACCACTGGCTTGCCGCGCTCGAGCGCGCGCAGGATCAGCCGCCGCGCCGTGGCGATTCCGCCGATCAGTTCCACCACGAGGTCCACGGCCGGATCGTCGATCAGCGCCTCGGCATCGGCATCGAACCGCACGCCGCCGAGATCGACGCCGCGATCCCGCTCGGTATCGAGGTCGGCGATCCGGACCAGCCGCAGCGGAAAGCCGAGGCGTGCCGCGATCGAGCTGGCGTTCTTCCGCAGCACCCGGACGACCCCGGTGCCGATGGTGCCGAAGCCGATCAGCCCGACCCCGAGCCCCACCGCGGCGCGCTCGTCCTGGCTCACGCCCCCGCCTCGCGCAGGAAACGCCGGATGCCGCGCACGGCTTGCCGGATCCGGTGCCGGTTCTCGACCAGCGCAAAGCGCACGAAACCCTCGCCGGTCTCGCCGAATCCGATTCCCGGCGAGACGGCCACCTTCGCTTCCGCCAGCAGCCGTTTCGAGAACTCGAGCGAACCTCGTGCGCGCAATGGCTCCGGGATCGGCGCCCACACGAACATCGTCGCCAGCGGCTTCTCGATCTTCCACTGGCCCTCTCCCGGCGCGGCGAGACCTTCGATCAGCGCGTCGCGACGCTCGCGGTACACAGACACCGCCTCGGCGACGCAGTCCTGCGGGCCGCGCAACGCGACGATCGCTCCGATCTGGATCGGAGCGGGCATCCCGTAGTCGAGATAGCTCTTGATCCGACCGAGCGCGTGGATCATGTCGCGGTTGCCGGCGGCGAAGCCGACGCGCCAACCCGCCATCGAATGGCTCTTGCTCAGCGAACCGAACTCGATCGCGATCTCGCGCGCCGCCGGGACCTCGAGAATGCTCGGGGCGCGGTATCCGTCATACGTGATCTCGGCATAGGCGAAGTCGTGGACGACCATCAGATCGTTCTCGCGGGCGAAATCGATCACCCGTTCGAAGAACGCGAGATCCACCACCTGGCTGGTCGGATTGGCCGGAAACGAGAGCAGCAGCAGCTTGGGTTTCGGCCAGGTCAGACGCATCGCCGTCTCGAGATTGGCGATGAAATCGCAGTCCGGCGTGAGCGGCACCGTCCGGAGCTGGCCGCCCGCAATGATCACCGAGTACTGGTGGATCGGATACGCCGGATCGGGACACAGGACGACGTCCCCGGGTCCGATCGTCATCAGGATGAAGTGGGCGAGGCCTTCCTTCGAACCGATCGTCGCGATCGCCTCTTGATCCGGATCGAGCGCGACCTGGTAGCCCCGCTGGTACCACTCGGTGATCGCCGCACGCAGGTTCGGCAGGCCGCGCGAGGCCGAGTAGCGGTGGTTGCGCGGGTTGTGGGCGGCCTCGCAGATCTTCTCGACGACGTGGCGCGGCGTCGGCAGGTCCGGATTGCCCATGCCGAGATCGATCACGTCTTCGCCGGCCCGGCGTGCCGCCGACATCAGCGCGATCACCTCGGCGAAGACGTAGGGGGGCAGTCGGTTGAGCTTGTGGAAGTCGTGCCGGATGATCGATCCGGGAGTCAGTGCCATGGTGCGGTGGACCCTCCGCCGCCGCGGTGCCTGGGCCGGGGAAAACCTCCGGAGCCGGGGCGTCCGGTCTCGCGAGGGCCTTCTCGCGAGGGCGTTCTCGGGAGGGGCTTTCTCGGGAGGGCTTTCGGCGCGGCGCGCTAAGTGCGCAAGGCTATTGGAAGAATCCAGCCGGGGCAAGGAGCCTCGCGAATCCCCTCGGCGGCGCCGGGCCGGCCCGGCCGGCTACGCGACGCGGCTGCGCGCGCGACGCCCGAAGGCCCAGTAGAACGGCAGGCCCGCCGCCGTCACGACGAGACAGGCCAGGGACTCCGTCGGCCGGCCGCGGATCATCGTGGCGGCGATCGCCAGGTTCGCGAGCAGGTAGAGCGCGGGCAGTCCCGGATATCCCCAGGCCCGATAGGGTCGATGCCGGGCCGGCTGCCGGCGGCGCAGCGCGAACAACGCGAGCGTATCGGCCGACGTCGCCAGCACGATGCCGAAGGTCGTGAAGTCGAGAATGCTCGGAAACCGCCGCAGTGCGAGCAGCAGCGCCACCGCCACCAAGCCCTGTAGCAGGATCGCCACGTGCGGGGTGTGGTGCGCGGCGTGGACACGGTCCACGCCGGCGAAGAAGCGCCCGTCGAGGGCCATCGCGTAGGCGATGCGCGGCCCCACCAGCACGGTCGCGTTGAGCGTTCCGAGGATCGAGGCCACGATGAAGATCGCGACCGCCGTGGCGCCGGCCCCGCCGAACAGCGCCTCGGCGGCCGCCTGGCCCACGTTGTCGACGCCGCGCATCACGCCGACCGGCATGGCGTACAGATACGCGAGATTGACGGCCAGGTACACCGTGATGCACACGCCGAGGCCGAGGAACAACGAGCGCGGAAGGTTGCGTTGCGGCTCGTGGATCTCGCTGGCCACGTAGACGGTGGCGTTCCAGCCGAGATAGCTGAACAGCACCGGGGACAGCGCCAGTCCGAAGCCGGCCAGCGACACCGTCGAGACGCCGGCGAAGACGGGACCCAGGGAGGCGGGGTCTCCGCGTCCGAGCAGCGGCGTCAACACGACGAAGGCCACCAGGGCGAGCACCTTGCCACCGGTCAGCACGTTGTTGAAGCGTGCGCTGGTGCGTACCCCGAGGTAGTTGAGCGCCGAGAACACGGCGATCGCCGCGACCGCGAGGCCGAGCCGTCCCCCCTCGCCGAGTGTTACGAACGGCTGCACGGCATCGGCGAAGCCCGCCGCGAGCGTGGCGATCGTGCCGGTGAAGATCGCGAAGAACGACAGCCAGCCCATGACGAAGCCGGCGCCCGGATGGAAGGCCTCGCGGAGATAGACGTAGTCGCCGCCGGCGTGCGGGAACATCGCGCCGAGCTCGGCGTTGGCGAGTGCGCCGACCAGGGACAGCAGACCTCCGGCCATCCAGACCGCGAGGATCAACCCGGCGTGGGGCAGCCGTTCCGCAATCGCTCCCGGCGTCAGGAAGATGCCGGAACCGATCACCGAGGCGACCACCAGGAATGTGGCGTCGCGGAGGCGAAGCTCCCGGCGCAATCGATCGCGCGGATGGCGATCGAGATCGCCGGGATCCCGACCCGTGTCGTCCCGCTCCCGCCCGGGCCCCGGGCCTCCGATCGCGGTCGGCTTCATGGGGCCTCGGGCTGGCTGCCGTCAGGCGCCGATCAAAGGAACGGAATGATGATCAGCGCCACGATCCCGATCAGCTTCAGCATCGGGTTGATGGCCGGGCCGGCCGTGTCCTTGTACGGGTCGCCGACCGTGTCCCCGGTCACCGAAGCCTTGTGCGCCTCCGAGCCCTTGCCCCCGTGCGCTCCCGCCTCGATGTACTTCTTGGCGTTGTCCCAGGCCGCGCCGCCGGTCGTCATCGACAGCGCGACGCACAGACCCGACACGATCGAGCCGATCAACAGCCCCCCGAGCGCCTGTGCGCCGAGCAGCAGGCCGACCAGCACCGGCGCCAGGACGGGGATCAATGCGGGTGCGATCATCTCGCGCAGTGCGCTCTGCGTGACGATGTCCACGCAGGTCCGATAGTCCGGCTTGCCGGTGCCTTCCATGATGCCCGGGATCTCGCGGAACTGGCGCCGGACCTCTTCCACGACCTTGCCACCCGCCTTGCCGACGGCCTCCATCGCGAGCGACGCGAACAGGAACGGAATCATCGCGCCGATGAAGAGACCCGCCAGCACGTGCACCGATGTCAGATCGAATCCGCTCTCGATGCCGGCGATCCGGCGCAGGTCCTCGAGGAAGGTCGCGAACAGCACGACGGCCGCCAGGCCGGCCGACGCGATCGCGTAGCCCTTGGTGACCGCCTTCGTCGTGTTGCCGAATGCGTCGAGCGGATCGGTCACGCGGCGCACCGAGTCGCCCATTTCCGCCATCTCGGCGATGCCGCCGGCGTTGTCGGTGATCGGTCCGTACGCGTCGATCGCGACGACGATGCCGGCCAACGACAGCATCGCCATCGCCGCGATCGCGACACCGAAGAGCCCTGCGAGCCCGTAGCAAGCCAGCATCGCGCTGACGATCACGAACACCGGCGCCACGGTCGCCTGCATGCCGACGGCAAGGCCGCTGATGATGTTGGTCGCGTGTCCCCCCACCGATGCATCGGCGATCTTGCGCACGTAGCGTGAGCCATCGCCGGTATAGACGTCCGTGATCCACATCATCGCCGCCGTCACGATGCCGCCGATGCCGGCGCACAGCCACAGCCGGAAGCCGGTGATGGTCTGTCCGGCGATCGTCTGATCGGGGACGTCGGTGAAGACGTTGACGATCAGCAGCAGGCCGAGCGTCAGCGCCGTTGCCACACCGAGACCCGTGTACATCGCGCGCATCACCGCCGGCTGCTCCCCCTCGGCCGGTTCGTCGATCTTCACGAAGAACAGCGCGGCGATGCTGGCGAAGATCGCCACGGCCCCGATCGCCAGCGGATACAGGAACATCGCCTGGCTCTCGGGGAAGAGCAGGTGCGCGAGCAGCATCGCTGCGACGGCCGTGACGACGTAGGTCTCGAACAGGTCTGCCGCCATGCCGGCGCAGTCGCCGACGTTGTCGCCGACGTTGTCGGCGATCACGGCCGGGTTGCGCGGATCGTCTTCCGGAATGTTGGCCTCGACCTTGCCGACGAGGTCCGCCCCGACGTCGGCGCCCTTCGTGAAGATGCCGCCGCCGAGGCGGGCGAAGACGGAGATCAGCGAGCCGCCGAAGCCGAGGCCGATCAGCGCCTGGATCTTCACGTGCGACAGCGCGGCGAAACCGGAGCCGAGCATCATCTGCGAGAACAGCGACAGCACGAAGAGTCCGGCCCCGACCACCATCAGGCCGGTCACCGCGCCGCCTTTGAACGCGAGGTCGAAGGCTCCCCGGAAACCACTGCGTGCCGCCTCGGCGACCCGCACGTTCGCCTGCACCGAGACGCGCATGCCGAAGATGCCGGCGGCCGCGCTCGCGAGGGCGCCGAAGACGAAGCCCGCTGCCATCCAGCGCCCGAACACGATCAGCAGCAGCAGCGCGATCGGCACACCGACGATCGCGACGGTCCGGTACTGCCGGTTCAGAAACGCGCCCGCGCCTTCGGCGATCGCGCTCGAGATCTCGAGCGCGCGCGCGTCCGTCGCCGGCGCGCCGCGGACACCCGCATACAGCCATACGGCAAAGCCCAGGCCGACGACGGCCGCGAGGAAGGCGAGTGCAATGGTCATGCGAGCATCTCCTGGTGCGGCCCGCGGGAGATGGCGGGCAGCGCGCAATCGCTGCGAATCGAAAGTTTTGGTTCCCTGCGGGGGAAGCCCGGCCGGCGGCACAAGCTAGTGAGCGGAGTGCGAGTCTGCCAGCCTCAGCCCCGGCGCGCCGTGGGCGGGTCGAGGAGGAAGACGACGGCCCTGGCACCCGCCGCTCGGGCCGGGCACCGGATCAGCGCGGCTCGAGCCGGAATCGGGGCTCGGTGATCCGCTCGCTGCGGCAGGCGGGGCACCGGCCGGGCGCGTGCAGATGGCGCGCTTGGCGGTCGCGGAACACGAAGTCGCAGGCCAGGCAGCGGGGCGGATCGACCCACAACCGCTCGCCGCGCCCGCGAGCACTGCGCTCCACGTGGCGGAGTTCTTCTTCGAGGCGGCGGACCGAGAGCCCCAGCCACTCGCGCAGTTCGCGGAACGACAGCGTCTCGCGCCCCAGCAGGCCGCGAAGCTGCTGCCGAGGCGTGCGGACGGCGCCGATGCCGGGCGGGTCGTCGTCGTGCTCGTCCGGGTTCCCGGTCATCGCATGCTGGCGCTTCCTCCGGCCCGAGCTGACTATACTGCGCAGCCCGGCTGTGGGGCGACGGCGAAAGGACGCGGAAGAGATGGATCTCGAGGGCAAGGCGGCGATCGTCACCGGCGGCGGCACCGGCGTGGGCCGTGCCACGACGCTCGCCCTCGCCAGGCGCGGCTGCTCGGTCGCGGTGAACTACAGCCGCTCCGTGGCCGAAGCCGAACAGACCGCCGCCGAAGCCACGGCGCTCGGCGTGCGGGCGATCGCGGTCCAGGCGGACGTCGCCGACGACGCTGCCTGTCGCCGCCTCGTCGATACGGCCGTCCGCGAACTCGGGCGCCTCGACGTGCTGGTGAACAACGCCGGGACCACGGTCTTCGTTCCGCTCGCGAACCTCGACGGTGTTGCGGTGGAGGACTGGTCGCACATCCTCGGCGTCAACCTGATCGGCCCGTTCCAGATGGCGCGCGCCGCCAAGCCCGCCATGGATGCAGCCGGTGCCGGAGCGATCGTCAACGTCTCGAGCGTCGCCGGGGTGGGCGGCATCGGCAGCTCGATCCCCTACTGCGCGTCGAAGGCGGGACTGAACATCCTCACGGTGATCCTGGCGCGCACGCTGGGGCCGAAGATCCGCGTGAACGCGGTGGCGCCGGGATTCATCACCGGCCGCTGGCTCGGCGACGGCCTCGGCGCCGCCTACGACGCGGTCAAGCAAGCGATGGAAGCCCGCTCACCCCTCGGCCGGGTGTGTGATCCCGAGGATGTCGCGACCGTCATCGTCGCGCTGATCGCCGACGCAGATCTCGTGACGGGCCAGATCCTGCCCGTCGATGGCGGCATGCTGATCGCGGGATAGCCGCGTCAAGAAAGGGGTCGGGTTGGATTCGTCAACTTTTCCCGTCGGGAAAAGTTGACGAATCCAACCCGACCCCTTTCTTGACGCGGATCGTTCAGCCGACGTCGGCGAGGGCGAGTCGCGAGCCCCAGCGCCGCTGGACGGCGCGCAGCAGGGCCGGCGCTCGGAGCAGCCCGGGATCTCGCGCGACCGTATCGAGGGCAGTGCTCCGGGCCCACGGCACGAGCGCGGCGTCGCGAACCAGATCGGCCAGCCGAAGGTCCGGGAGCCGGCCGCTCTGGCGGGTGCCGAGAAACTCACCGGGCCCGCGGATGCGCAGATCGGCGTCGGCGATCGCAAAGCCGTCCGTCGTGTCGAGCAGTGCGGTGAGGCGCGCCTCGCTGTCGGCCGTGAAGCCGCGCGCCACCAAGAGGCAACGGCCGGGCCGTTCGCCCCGGCCGACCCGCCCGCGCAGCTGGTGGAGCTGCGCGAGTCCGAAGCGCTCGGCGTGCTCGATCACCATCACGGTCGCGTTCGGCACGTCGACGCCGACCTCGATCACCGTCGTCGCGACCAGGATCTGGGTCTCGCCGCGCTCGAAGCGCGCCATCGCCTCGGCGCGCGCGGGCGCGTCGAGGCGGCCGTGGACGAGATCGACGCGAGCTTCCGGGAAGGCCCGGGCGATCCGCGCGGCGGATTCCGCGACATTGCGCAGATCGATCTTTTCGGACTCCTCGACCAGCGGATAGACGACGTACACCTGTTCCTGTCGAGCGAGCGCCTCCCGGATCGCCGTCATCACGTGGCCGCCCTGCCCCTCGCGGATCCGCTCCGTCCGGACCGGTGTCCGACCCGGCGGCATCTCGTCGAGGACGGTGACATCGAGTTCCCCGTACAGCGTGAGGGCGAGAGTTCGCGGGATCGGCGTTGCCGTCATCACGAGCATGTGCGGCACGCGGCCGTCGCTGCGGCCGGCGGAGAGCGCGGCTCGCTGCAGCACACCGAAACGATGCTGCTCGTCGATGACGGCGAGTCCGAGGTTCGCGAAGCGCACGCCCTCTTGCAGCAGCGCGTGGGTTCCGACCACGAGGTCGAGTTGGCTGGCGGCCAGCGCCCGGCGGCGCTGCTCGGCATCGCGACGCGAGACCGACGCGGTGAGCAGCGCAATCCGCAGCGCGGTCGTCTCCCCGCCGGCCACCGCCAGCTTGCGCAGCGAGCGCTCGTGTTGCTCGGCGAGCAGTTCGGTCGGCGCCATCAGCGCTCCCTGGCAACCGGACTCGGCCGCCGACAGCAGCGCCAGGAACGCTACCGCCGTCTTGCCGCTGCCGACATCGCCCTGCAGGAGCCGGTTCATCGGGTGCGGCTTGCGAAGGTCCGCCCGGATCTCCGCGACGGCGCGCCGCTGTGCGCCGGTCAGCCGGAACGGCAGCGCGTCGAGCGCCGCACGGCTGCGCGGACCGTCTGCCGCCAGCACGATCCCCGCTTCCCGGCGACGCCGTTCGCGCCGCAACGCGAGGCCCAGCTCCAGCAGATACAGCTCTTCGCGGATCAGCCGCTCGTGCGCAGGCGTGCGGCGCGCGGCCAGCGCCTCGGGGTCGGCTTCAGGGTCGGGATGGTGGATGGCGCGCAGCGCTTCGGCGACCTCGGGAAGCGGCCGCGCCCGCAGCGCGCTCGCCGGCAGCAGGCTCGGAACGAGATCCGCGTACTCGGCGACGGCGGTCTGCACGTAGCGGCGGAGGGTTCGCGGGGGAATGCCCTCCGGCGTCGGGTAGTCCGCGACGATCTGGCGCAAGGCCTCCTGCAGCGCCTCGCCACTCCCGGCCCCGTCCTCGATCTTTTCGATCTCGGGGTGCAGCAGCTCCTTCGTGAAGCGATAGCGGCGCACGTCGCCGGTCACGAGCAGCCGAGTGCCCTTGGCGAGCAGCGCGTGGATGGCCTCTCCGCCGCGGAACCACTTGAGGTCCACGGTACCGGTGTCGTCCCCGACGACGGCCTGCAGGACCCGCCGCGGCTGCCCGCCGCGCCCGCGTTGCGACATGAAGTCCGAGACCAGCACGCGCGCCAGGAACGTCGCGCGCCGCCCGACCTCGAGCTGTCCGACCGGGATCAGCCGCCGGCGATCGTCGTAGCGGCTCGGCAGGTAGAACAAGAGATCCGCGACGGTGCCGAGACCACGCCGCTCGAGCAGCTTCGCGCGCTTCGGTCCGACGCCCGCGAGCGCGCTCGACGGCCGCTCGAGCGCGGCATCCGCCCACCGCGGGTCTGCGAACTCGTCGAGCAGCCCGAGCGCGCGTTCGATGGCGGCGCGGCGCTCCGGGTCGGAAAGGGAAGCGGGGAACAGCGCCGCGACGCGCGTCAGCACCGCGCGCGCATCGCGCGGAATGGCCAGCGCGAGAACGTTCTCGGCCGCCGCTCGGACACTTCCCTCGAGTCCCTGGATCCGGTCGGCGCGGGCGAAGTCGTCCTCCGCCGCGAACCGCAGCGGCGCACGCAGCGCCGCCAGGGTCACAGCGAAGGGACTCGACCCCACGGACTCTCCTCGACCGGCACCCGTCGGCCCTATCCGTCGCGCTCCTCGCGCCCGTCTTCGCTCCCTCGTACCGCGGGGGGCTGGACCTGCGCGTGGATCTCCTGCAGCGAGCGCACGCCGATCGACTCGAGCTGCAGCGCGCGGATCGCACTCGCGGCGGCCCGCGCGCCGGCCGCCGTCGTGAAGTACGGCAGGCCGCGCAGCAGCGCCGCACGCCGGATCGCCAGCGAATCGCGCGCCGCCTGCGGCTCGGTCCCGACCGTGTTGACCACCAGGCTCACGTCGCCCGCGTCGATGCGCGTCACGACATCGCTCGGACCCTGCCCGACCTTCGCGACCGACTCGGCCTCGACGCCGAGTTCGCCCAGGTAGGCCGCCGTGCCGGGTGTCGCCAGGACCGAAAAGCCGCTGCGGGCCAGCTCCCGGACGGCGGTTCCGACGACACCTCGGTCCTCGTGCCGGACCGAGACCAGGACCGTGCCACTCGTGGGCAACGAGTTGCCGGCCTCGATCTGGGCCTTGGCGTAGGCACGCCCGAAATCCGTGTCGATGCCCATCACCTCGCCCGTACTCTTCATCTCGGGACCCAGCAACGTATCGACACCGGGAAACTTCACGAACGGGAACACCGCTTCTTTGACCGAGAAGTGACGCGGCACGATCGCTTGCGTGAAGCCGAGCTCCGCCAGGCTCTGACCGGCCATCACCAGCGCGGCGAGCTTTGCGAGCGGCACGCCGATCGCCTTCGAAACGAAGGGGACCGTTCGCGAGGCACGCGGGTTCACCTCGAGCACGTAGACCACGCCGTCCTTCACGGCGAACTGCACGTTCATCAGGCCGCGCACACCGAGTTCGAGGGCCAGCGCACGGGTGGCCCGGGTGATCTCGTCGGTCACGATCGGCGCCAGCGACCAGGGCGGGATCGAGCAGGCACTGTCGCCGGAATGGACGCCGGCCTCCTCGATGTGCTCCATGATCCCGCCGATCACGACTCGCTCCCCGTCACAGATCGCATCGACGTCGACTTCGGTCGCGTCGGCGAGAAAGCGGTCCACCAGCACCGGATGCTCCGGAGAGGCCCGGACCGCGAGGCGCATGTAGTCGCGCAGCGCCTCGACGTCGTGGACGATCATCATGGCGCGCCCCCCGAGCACGTAGGACGGCCGGACCAGCACCGGGAAGCCGATCCGCTCGGCGACACGCTCCGCCTCGTCGATGCTGCGCGCCATGCCAGACGGCGGCCGTTCGAGTCCGAGCTTCTCGAGCAGCGCTTCGAAGCGCTCGCGATCCTCGGCGCGGTCGATCGCGTCCGGCGAGGTGCCGAGGATCGGCACGCCGGCTTGCTCGAGCGGGACCGCCAGCCGCAGCGGCGTCTGGCCGCCGAACTGCACGATCACGCCGTCGGGCTGTTCCCGGTCGACGATCTCGAGCACGTCCTCGAGCGTCAGCGGCTCGAAGTAGAGCCGGTCGGCGGTGTCGTAGTCGGTCGAGACCGTCTCTGGATTGCAGTTGATCATGATCGTTTCGAAACCGGAGGCGCGCAGCGCGAACACCGCATGCACGCAGCAGTAGTCGAACTCGATGCCCTGACCGATCCGGTTCGGTCCCCCGCCGAGGATGATGATCTTGCGGCGATCGGTCGGTGAAGCTTCGCATTCGTCTTCATACGTCGAGTAGAGATACGGCGTATAGGCTTCGAACTCGGCGCCGCAGGTGTCGACGTGCTTGTAGACGGGCCGTACACCGAGATCCCGGCGCAGCGCCCGCACCTCCTGCTCACTGCTGCCCCACAGCGTCGCCAACCGGCGATCCGAGAAGCCCATCTGTTTGGCCGCGCGCAACCACTGGCGCCGCTCCGCCGGCGACGCCGCCACGAGGTCCTGCTCCGCCACCACGAGTTCCTGAAGGTTGCGCAGGAACCAGGGATCGATCCATGAACTCCGGGCCAATGCCTCGACGCTCACGCCCCGTCGAAGCGCCTCCGCGAGCAGCCACGGCCGTTCCGGCGTCGGGATCGCGCTCTGCGCCAACAACGCCTCCTCCGAAAGCTCCTCGCTGCCACGAAGCTCCGGGCTCTCGAGTCCGTCGTGCCCGATCTCGAGCGAACGGATCGCCTTCTGCAGGCTCTCCTTGAAGGTGCGGCCGATCCCCATCACCTCCCCGACCGACTTCATCTGTGTCGTCAGCGTCCGATCCGCCTGCGGGAACTTCTCGAACGTGAAGCGCGGGATCTTCGTGACGACGTAGTCGATGGTCGGCTCGAAGCTGGCCGGCGTCTCGCGAGTGATGTCGTTGCGGATCTCATCGAGCGTGTAGCCGACGGCGAGCTTCGCGGCGATCTTGGCGATCGGGAAACCCGTCGCCTTCGACGCCAACGCTGAGGATCGCGACACGCGCGGGTTCATTTCGATGATCACCATCGCACCGGTTTCGGGGTGCACACCGAACTGGATGTTCGAGCCTCCGGTGTCGACACCGATCTCGCGGATGATCGCGACCGCGGCCGAGCGCATCTCCTGGTATTCCTTGTCGGTCAGCGTCTGTGCCGGCGCCACGGTGATCGAATCCCCGGTATGCACGCCCATCGGGTCGAAGTTCTCGATCGAGCAGATGATGACGACGTTGTCGGCGCTGTCGCGCATCACCTCGAGCTCGTACTCCTTCCAACCGAGCACACTCTGTTCGAGCAGGATCTGATGTCGAGGGGATTGCTGGAGACCCCAGAGCACGGTCCGGTCGAACTCCTCGTCGGTGAAGGCGACGCCGGCGCCGGCGCCGCCCAGCGTAAAGGAGGGCCGGATGATCGCGGGCAGACCGACGTGCGAGAGCAGAGCCCGCGCCTCCTCGACCGAGTGGACATAGCCGGAGCGCGGCACGCGCAAGCCGATCCGCTCCATCGCCTCGCGAAACAGCTCCCGATCCTCGGCCTTCAGGATCGCGTCGAGTTTGGCGCCGATCAGTTCGACGCCGTGCCGTTCCAGCACGCCGGCCTCGGCGAGATCGATCGCCAGGTTGAGGGCGGTCTGGCCGCCGATCGTCGGCAGCAGCGCATCGGGTTTCTCGCGCGCGATGATCTTCTCGACACTCTCGACCGTCATCGGCTCGACGTAGGTCCGATCCGCCGTCTCGGGGTCGGTCATGATCGTTGCCGGGTTCGAGTTCACGAGGATGACCCGGTAGCCTTCCTCGCGCAGCGCCTTGCACGCCTGCGTGCCGGAGTAATCGAACTCGCAGGCCTGACCGATCACGATCGGGCCGGAGCCGATCACGAGGATGGCCTGGATGTCGTTGCGCTTGGGCAACTTCAGGATCCCCTGGCCGCGCTCGCTGGTGCGAGCAGCGCCTCGTCCCGTCTCGTGATCGAGACACCGGTGATCGTCTCCCCCCGCTTGTGACGCACGACCATGTCGCGGAAGCGGCCGAACAGGTAGCTCGCGTCATGGGGACCCGGTGACGCCTCCGGGTGATACTGCACGGAGAACAACGGGCGACGGGCGTGGGCGAGTCCCTCGACGGTCCCGTCGTTCAGATTGACGTGGGTGATCTCGACCGGCTCGCCCGCTGTGCGCAGCGAGTCGGCGTCGACGGCGTAGCCGTGGTTCTCGGCGCAGATCGCAACCTTTCGGGTCGCGAGATCCTGCCCGGGCTGGTTGCCGCCGCGATGCCCGAACTTGAGCTTCCGGGTCTGGCCCCCGAGCGCCAGCCCGAGGATCTGGTGCCCGAGGCAGATCCCGAAGATCGGCAAGCGCTCGGCCAGCTCCCGCACGATCGGCTGGACCCCCTGCACGGCCGCCGGATCCCCGGGGCCATTGGACAGGAACACCGCGTCCGGGGAGAGCCGCAGCGTCTCGGCGACCGGTGTCGTCGCCGGGACCACCGTGACGTCGAAGCCGTGCTCGACCAGCAGGCGCAGGATGTTCCACTTCACTCCGAAGTCATAGGCCACCAGCCGCAGCGACGAGACCGGCCGCTCGCGACGCGGCACCTGGCCCTCGATGCCGGCCCAGAGTCCTTCGGTCCATGAGTAGGGCGCCGAGGTCGTGACGCTGGCGACGAGATCGCGTCCATCGAGCGGCGGCGCCGCGGCAGCGACCCGCACCAGCTCCTCCGCCTCCTGTCGGGCCGGATCCGTCGAGAGCACGCCGTTCTGGACGCCGCCGTCGCGGATCCGGCGGACCAGCGCCCGCGTATCGATGCCGGCGATCCCGGGCACACGCCAGCGGGTCAGGAATGTCTCCAGGGGCTCGCGCGAGCGCCAATTGCTCGGCTGCTCGAACAACTCCTTGATGACGAACGCGGACAACCTCGGTTGCGCCGACTCGTCGTCCTGCGGATTCGTGCCGACGTTCCCGATCTGCGGATACGTCAGCGTCACGATCTGTCCGGCATAGGACGGATCGCTGAGGATCTCCTGGTATCCCGTCATGCTCGTGTTGAAGCAGACCTCACCGGTCGCCACGGCCTCGGCCCCGAAGCCCGTTCCCCGGTAGACGGTTCCGTCGGCGAGGGCGAGTGTGGCCGGTCGTCGCGTGCGCAGGGAGAACGTCATGGGACGAGGACTCCCCGGTCGACGTCATACACCAGACGTCCGCCGACGATCGTGACCGTCGCGCGGCCGATCATCTCGCGGCCGGCCCACGGGGAGTTGCGGCTCTTCGAGTAGCCCTTGGCGGGATCGTAGATCCAGTGCCGATCGGGATCGATCAGCACCAGATCCGCTGCCGCGCCGACGGCCAGCGATCCGCCGGGTCGGCCGATGATGCGCGTCGGGTTCGTCGAGAGCCGGCGCACCCACTCGAGCGGCGAGAGCTGCTCCTGGCGCACCAGGTCGAGGGTCACCGGGACGGCGGTCTCGAGCCCGATCACTCCGGGCGGTGCCGCGGTGAACTCGACATCCTTCTCGTGGACGGCATGGGGCGCATGATCGGTCGCGATCGCATCGATCGTCCCATCCGCGATCCCGGCCCGACACGCTTCGACGTCGGAACTCCCCCGGAGCGGCGGCGCCATCTTCGTATTGGTGTCATAGCCGAGCGCGGCTTCATCGAGCAGCGTCAGATGGTGGGGGGTGACCTCGGCCGTCACATGCACGCCGCGCTCACGGGCGGCGCGGATCAGGGCGACGGCGCCGGCCGTCGACACGTGCGCGACGTGCAGATGCGCGCCGCTGAGTTCCGCGAGCAGCAGATCCCGGGCGACGTGGACGACCTCGGCGACGGCAGGATTGCCGGGCAGGCCCAGACGCGTGGAGACGGCGCCTTCGTTGACCACCCCGTCGCAGACCAGCGTGCGGTCTTCCGCATGCGTGATGATCGGGACACGGACCAGACCGGAGTACTCGAGCACCCGGCGCATCACGTTCGAATCCATGATCGTCTTGCCGTCGTCGCTGAAGGCGACGACGCCCGCTTCGAACAGCGCCACCATCTCCGTCATCACCTCGCCCGCGAGGCCCCGGGTGGCGGCTGCCACCGGGTAGACACGAGCCGGCGACTCCTGGCGGGCGCGGTCGAGGATGTATTCGGTCACGGACGGATCGTCGTTGATCGGGTGCGTATTGGCCATGCAGACCAGCGCCGTGAAGCCGCCGGCCACGCCGGCCCGGCCGCCGGAAGCGATGTCTTCCTTGTATTCCTCTCCGGGCTCGCGCAGATGGACATGCAGGTCGACGAAACCCGGTGCGACCCAGCGCCCCTTCGCGTCGATCACATCGCCGTCGCCGGCCTCGAGGCCGGCGCCCACCGCAACGATGCGCCCGTCCTCGACGAGCAGGTCGCCCACCTCGTCGCACCCACTCGCCGGATCGAGCAGGCGTCCTCCGCGAATCCAGATCCTGCCCATGCCCTCTCCCCTCACGAGCCTTCGCGCCGGACGCCGCCCCGCGGCGTGCGGCCGGCACACAGGTAGAGCACGGCCATGCGCACCGCGACGCCGTTGCGCACCTGATCGAGAATCACGCTCGGGCGCTGATCGGCGAGATCATGGGCGATCTCGACGCCGCGATTGATCGGCCCCGGATGCATCACGATGGCGTCGTCCTTGGCGAAGCGGAGCTTGCGGCGATCGAGCCCGAAGGCCGTCGCGTACTCGCGGATGCTCGGGAAGAAGCAGCCGGCGAGGCGTTCCTGTTGGATCCTCAGCAGCATCACCACGTCTGCGCCCTCGAGCGCCTCGCGCAGGGACGTGTAGGCCTTGACGCCGAGGCTCTCGACGGCCGGCGGCAGCATCGTGGGCGGTGCGGCCAGTCGCACCTCGGCGCCCAGCTTCGAGAACGCGTACAGGTTCGAGCGCGCCACGCGCGAATGCAGGATGTCTCCGATGATCGTGACGGTAAGACCGTCGATGCGGCCCTTCTCCTGCCACACGGTGAAGAGATCGAGCAACGCCTGGGTGGGATGCTCGTGGGCCCCGTCTCCCGCATTGATGACCGGAGCATCGAGTGCGTCGGCGATCCGTTTCGGAACCCCCGCCACCTTGTGGCGCACCACCACCGCGTCCGGATCCATCGCGTCCAGCGTCATCGCCGTGTCGAGGATCCCCTCCGCCTTCGTGAGACTCGACGAGGATGGGGAGAAGTTGACGACGTCGGCCGAGAGGCGCTTGCCGGCGATCTCGAAGCTGGTGCGGGTCCGTGTCGACGGCTCGAAGAACAGGTTGATGAGGGTGCGTCCGCGCAGCGTCGGCACCTTTTTCACGTCGCGTCGTCCGACCTCCTCCATGCGCAAGGAGGTCTCGAGGATCCGCTCGAGTTCGCTGCGGTCGAGGTCCTCGATCGCGAGCAGATCCCGTCCGGTCATGGGGCCTCCCTGCGGACCGGGTCTCGCGACGGATCCCCGGGTTTCTCATCGGACACCTCGGTCACGGCGACCTCCAGCGGACCCGAGAGCTCGCCCGAGAGGCCACGGAGCTTCACCTGCTCGCTGCGTCGGGTCGGCAGGTTCTTGCCCACATAGTCGATCTTGATCGGCAGCTCGCGGTGTCCCCGGTCGACCAGTCCGACCAGCTGTACGGACTGCGGGCGCCCGAAGTCCATCAGCGCATCCATCGCGGCGCGGATCGTGCGCCCGGTGCTGACGACATCATCGACGAGCACGACGACGCGCCCGTCGACTGCCGAGGGCATCTCGGTCCGCCGGAGGGGGGGACGTTCCGCACGGCTGACGAGATCATCGCGATACAGGGTCGTATCGAGGATGCCGACCGGCAGCTCGACCCCGGCGATCTGTTCGAGATTCGCGGCGAGCTGCCGCGCCAGCGGGACCCCGCCATTCGGGATGGCCACGAGGAACAGCCGATCCAGGTCCTCGTTGCGCTCGATCAATTCGTGGGCGATCCGCGTCAGCGCCCGGCGGATCGCGAGATCGTCGAGCACGATGCGTTCCGTGCCGTTCCCGCCCGGCGGACCCGGCGGACCGGGCGGACCGGACGAATCCGCCGGCTGCGAGCGGGCCGAAGACCGCTGCGCGCTCGAGCCGTTCCCGGCGGCGCTCATCTCGAAGGGGAGGCTGAGGCCGCTGGGTACACTGGAGGTACCCGTAGGCACCAGGGGCGGGGCGGGATCTCTCACGCGTTCACCTTTGTCCGCCTCGCCGGACGGACTTAAAAGGCCTCGAGTCGAGCGGCAGGCTACCGGCCGCGCCGCGCTTCCGTCAAGCCCCGACCCCAGGTCGGGCGCCGGCCGTCACCGAATGCCCGCCCCGATCCGATCCCAGCGCATCTTCTCGGTGAGCAGCTCCCACCAGCGAACCGGGTTCAGCAGATCGGTCCACGGTCCGTTCCAGTCCCACGACCAATAGAGCACGAACGCGGGGCCTTTCATCTCGGCGAGCCGCACCGTGCCCCAGTAGCGACTGTCGTTCGAGTGGTCGCGGTTGTCTCCCATGACGAAGTAGCGTCCCTCCGGGAGCGTCACGGGACCCCGTTCCGGGCCGTTGCGGGTCGGGTCGTCGAGGATGCGGTGGGGTCGTCCGTCGAGCTGCTCGCGGGCGACCTGCAACGGACGGCCGCTGTCGTCCTCGAAGGTCTCGGCGGCCGCTTCCAAGGGGACTCGTTCGCCGTTGATCCACAGCTCTCCCCCCCGGATCTCCAGGGTGTCGCCCGGGAGCGCCACGATCCGCTTGACGAAGCGGTCGCTCGGCAGGTCGCGGCGCTGATCCGCCGGATAGATCCCGCCATGGGCGTCACGAGCGACGTCGAACACGACGACGTCGCCGCGCTGCGGCTCCCGCCACCCCGGCAGACGCAAGTCCGTGAACGGAACCTTCACCCCGTAGATGAACTTGTTGACGAACAGGTGGTCGCCGATCAGCAGCGTCGGAAGCATCGATCCGGACGGGATTCGATACGGCTCGATGACGCAGGAGCGGATCGACAGCGCGATCAACACCGCGACGAGCAGCGTCCCGAACTGCTCCCAGGCCCGGCGCCAGGCACTCGGCGTCGTGGACCCAAGCGGGTCCCGACCCGAGGAGCGCGCCGCTTCCGCACTCATTCCCGCTCCAGGCGCAAGGCGGCGAGGAACGCCTCCTGGGGAATCTCGACCTGTCCCACCCGCTTCATCCGCCGCTTCCCTTCCTTCTGCTTCTCCAGCAGCTTGCGTTTGCGGGAGATGTCCCCGCCGTAGCACTTGGCCGTCACGTTCTTGCGCAGCGCCTTCACCGTCGAACGGGCGATCACGCGCGAACCCACGGCGGCCTGCAGTGCGACCTCGTACATCTGCCGCGGGATGAACTCCTTCAGCTTGCGCACCAGATCCGATCCGCGTTGATAGGCCTTGTCCCGGTGTACGATCAGGGAGAGTGCGTCGACCGCCTGGCCGTTGACCAGCACGTCGAGCTTGACCAGATCGGCCGGCCGGAAGCCGACGAGTTCGTAGTCGAAAGAACCGTAGCCGCGCGTCGCGCTCTTCAGCCGATCGTGGAAGTCCGCGACGATCTCCGCAAGCGGCAGCTCGTAGCGGATCTGCACCCGCGAGCCGTGCACGTGCATGTCCCGCTGGATGCCGCGTCGGTCCTGACACAGTTCGAGCACGGATCCGACGTACTCCGACGGCACGTGGATCGTCGCGAGCATCACCGGCTCCTCGATCCGGTCCACCCGAGAGACGTCCGGCAGCGCGGCCGGACTGTCGATCTCGAGTGCTTGCCCGTTCTCGAGGATCACGCGGTAGCGCACCGTCGGCGATGTCGTGATCAGCGAGAGCTGGTACTCGCGCTCGAGACGCTCCTGGATGATCTCGGCGTGCAGAAAGCCGAGGAAGCCACAGCGGAAGCCGAACCCGAGCGCCGCGCTGCTTTCGGGCTCGTAGCCGAAGGAGGCATCGTTGAGGCGCAGCTTCTCGAGGGCGGCTTTCAGATCGGCGTAGTCCTCGCCATCGATGGGGTAGAGCCCGGCGAAGACCATGGGCTTCACCTCGCGGAAACCCGGCAAGGCCGAAGCCGCCGGCCGGGCGACCCGCGTCATCGTGTCCCCGATCCGCACGTCCGCGAGCGTCTTGATGCCGGCGATGACGATTCCCACCTCGCCGGTCTCGAGGGCGTCGACCGCCCGCGGGTGAGGATCGATCAGATCGAGTTCGCTCACCTCGTGCTCGGAGCCCTTGGCCATCAGTCGGACGCGGTCACCGCGGCCGAGCCGGCCATCCACGACGCGGACCAGCACGACGACGCCCACGTAGGAGTCGAACCAGGAGTCGTAGACGAGCGCGCGAAGCGGAGCGGCCGGATCCCCTGCCGGCGGCGGCACCTTCTCGACGATCCGCTCGAGCAGCTCGTCGATTCCCTGCCCGGTCTTCGCCGAGACCGAAAGGACATCCTCGCGATCCAGCCCGATCACGTCCTCGATCTCACGAGCCACGCGCTCGGGCTCGGCGGACGGAAGATCGATCTTGTTCAACACCGGAAGGATCTCGAGGCCAGCCTCGACTGCGAGATAGGTATTGGCAAGCGTCTGTGCCTCGATGCCCTGCGCGGCATCGACCACCAGGACGGCGCCCTCACAAGCCTGGAGCGCTCGCGACACCTCGTACGAGAAATCCACGTGACCGGGGGTATCGATGAGATTCAGGACGTAGACCTCGCCGTCTCGTGCGCGATGATAGATCCGGGCGGTCTGCGCCTTGATCGTGATTCCGCGCTCGCGCTCGAGGTCCATCTTGTCGAGAAACTGCGCGCGCTTCTCCCGGACGGTGAGCGCCTGTGTGGCGTCGAGCAATCGATCCGCCAGCGTGCTCTTGCCGTGATCGACGTGCGCGATGATGCAGAAGTTCCGGATGCGTCCCTGCTCGATCACGGAGCGCGCCCCGCCTCGGACAGGGCCTTCTCGAACCAGGCATGCGTCCGCCGCAGACCGTCCTCGACGGCGACACGCGGCTCCCAGTCCAGGACCTGTCTCGCCAACGTGATGTCCGGTCGACGCACTTTCGGGTCATCGGGGGGGAGCCCCCGAAACACGATCTCGCTCGAGGATCCGGCGACGGCAAGGATGGCGCGAGCCATCTGGAGCAGGCTCATCTCTTCAGGATTTCCGATGTTCATCGGTCCCACATGTTCGCTGCCGAGCAGTCTCCAGATCCCCTCGATGAGGTCATCGACGTAGCAGAAGGACCGCGTCTGCGATCCATCTCCGAACACGGTGAGAGGTTCGCCACGGATCGCCTGACACAGGAAGTTGGGAATGGCGCGGCCATCGTGCAGCTGCATGCGGGGCCCGAAAGTGTTGAAGATCCGCACGATCCGGACATCCACGCCGTGATGGCGGTGATACGCCATCGTCATCGCCTCGGCGAAGCGCTTGGCCTCGTCGTAGACGCCGCGGATGCCGATCGGATTCACGTGACCCCAGTAGCTCTCGGGCTGGGGATTCACCTCGGGATCGCCATAGCACTCGGAGGTGCTCGCGAGCAGGAAGCGGGCTCCCTTCGCCTTGGCGAGCCCCAACGCCTTGTGGGTCCCGAGCGATCCGACCTTCAGGATCTGGATCGGCAAGCGCTCGAAGTCGGCCGGGCTCGCCGGCGAGGCGAAATGCAGGACGGCGTCGAGTGGGCCGGCGACGTAGAGATGATTCGTGACATCGTAGTGCTCGAAGGAGAAGCGCTCGTGACCGAGGAGGGGCGCGATGTTGTCCATCCGTCCGGTGAGCAGATTGTCGAAGCACAGCACCTCGCAGCCCTCAGCGAGGAAGCGCTCGCAGAGATGGGAGCCGAGAAAGCCGGCCCCTCCCGTCACGAGCACGCGATGGAACGTCCGAGCGGTCATGTCCGGTCTCCTGTCGGGGATCTGCCGAATCGGCCTGGAGCGTGCGTCGGAGCCGGAGCGAACGGTGCATCGGCCGACCGGAGATAACCGCGGAGTCCCTCCTGCCAGGAGGGCAGCACCACGCCGGCTCGTCGTGCCTTGCCGAGATCCAGCACCGACCAGCTCGGGCGCGGCGCCGGCCGCGGAAACTCTGCGGTCGTGACTTTCTCGATGGGTAGCTCCGGGTGGCCCCAGGCATCGACGGCGGCGCGGGCGAGCCCCCACCAGGTGGCCGATCCGGAGTTCGCGAGATGATACGTCCCGAGTGCCTCGGCCTCCACCAGCCCGATCAGACCGAGCGCCAGATGGTCGGCCCAGGTCGGCGAGCCCCGCTGATCTTCGACGACCCGCAGGGCGGGACCCTCGCCGCGCAGCGTGCGTGCGGCGGCGGTCAAGATCGTCCGGACGAAGTTCCGGCCCGGACCGAAGAGCCAGGCGGTCCGAACGATCAGCGCGGGGGCGCCCGCCTCCTGCGCCCGCTGCTCCCCTTCCCGCTTGGTGCGGCCATAGACGGAACGGGGATCCGTCGGATCGTCCTCCCGGTACGGTCGACTGGCGGTCCCCGCGAAGACGTAGTCGGTCGAGATCTGCACGAAGGTCGCGCCGATCTCGCGGCAGGTCTCGGCGAGAAGCCCCGGGGCGAGCGCATTGACCCGCCAGGCCGCTTCAGGCTCGCTTTCGCAGCGGTCGACATCGGTCATCGCCGCCGCATTCACCACGACGGCAGGCGGCCCCCCGGAAGCGTCGAGAAGCGTGCGACGGACCGCGTCCCGGTCCGTGATCTCGAGGTCTGCGTGACGATACCCGGCCGCCAGCGTGTGGCGGGGATGGACCCCGAGCCTCTCGACGAGGCAACGGCCCAGCTGTCCGCCGGCCCCGGTGACCGACCAACGACGCCCCGGACGCCCCGCCGCGATCTCCGAGATGCTCAGAGCGGACTCTCGGTCAGCACCCAGGTGGCGAGCTGTTCCTCGCGTTCGAGGCGACCGGCCAACCCCTCGGCCTCGGCGCGCGTGGCCAGCGGCCCGACCCGGACACGCCACCGTCCGGCGTCGCCGCTGGCAGACGGTGCCACATAGACCGGAAAGCCTCGCTCGCGGAGTCGCCGCGCCAGCTGTTCGGCAGCCGAGGCTTCGGCGAACGCGCCGACCTGAACCGCGAAGCCCGCGGCCGGGATGTCCGACGCGGCGCCCGGCCGGGCCTCGACGTTCCCAGGGACCGGGTCGGCACCGCCATCCTCGAAGGCCGGCATCCCGTCGACGGACGTGCGGGCCGCGGGCGGATCGGGATCGTGCGGAGTCTCCGTGATCCCGCCACCGGGCGCGGGCCTCGCCGCCACGTCCGGCGTGGCCGCGACGACGTCGCCGGACGCCGCCGGGACCGCCGACACGTCGACGGCCACGCTCTCGGTGCGACCCGCGGCGTAGTCGAGGATCAGATCCGTTTCTTCCATGATCAGCCCCGCGATCACCCCGAGCCCGAAACCCAGCACGATCAGGAGCCCGGCTCCGAGCAATGCCGAAACCCAGCCCGGCCCGCGCCGGCGAGCGCGCCGATCGCGCGTCGACTCGGACCCGCTCACATCCGCTCCGGCGCCGACAGGCCGAGGAGCTCGAGTCCATTGGCCAGCACGGTGCGCACCCCGAGCGCCAGCGCGAGGCGGGCGGCGCTGAGCGAGGCGTCCTCGGACAGCACGCGATGCCGGGTCCCATCCTGGACGTACGGATTCCAGAGCCCGGCCACATCCCGCAGGTAGTACGCGATGTGATGCGGCTCGCACGCAGCGGCGGCCTGCGCGACCACGGCGGGGAACTCCAACAGCTTGCGGATCAACGTCAACTCTTCCGGAAGCGTCAGCCCGCTCGCGTCGATCGCGGCGGCGGACGGCATCGGAACGCCCTGTTCGGCGGCCTTGCGCTCGATTCCCCACGTCCGCGCATGGGCATACTGGACGTAAAAGGCCGGGTTCTTCTTCCAGTCGCGTTCCTTGGCGAGGTCGAGATCGAAGTCGAGGTGCCCCTCTGCCTTTCGTTGCACCATGAAGAAGCGGAATACGTCGGCACCCACCTGCGTGAGCAACTCGTCGACCGTCACGTAGTTCGCCCGACGCGTGGATTGCTTCACCTGTTGTCCACCACTCGTCAACGTCACGAACTGGTGCATCACCAGCTCGACGCGTTCGGGATCGCAGCCGAGCGCCCCGATCGCCGCCCGGACGAACGGGAACTGCTCGATGTGATCGGCGCCCTGGATGTCGAGGATGCGCTCGAAGCCGCGACGGAACTTGTCACGGTGATAGGCGATGTCGGGCAACAGATAGGTCGGCTCCCCGGAACCCTTCACCAGCACCCGATCGCGATCGAGCCCGAGAGCCGTGGCGCGCAACCAGACGGCCCCCTCGTGCTCATAGACGAGATCCCGGCCGCGCAGCTCGTCCAGAACCCGTTCGAGCTCCCCGCTCTCGTAGAAGGTCTTCTCGTTGGTGTAGACGTCGAAGCGGATTCCGAGCGCCGTCAACGTCGCCTCGATCTCGGCGAAGATCCGCTTCTGGGCCGCTTCGCGGAAGACTCCTTCGGCCGGCTGCTCGGCCAGGGAGTCCCCATGACACGCGCGCAGATCGGTCGCGATCTCGGCGATGTAGTCTCCCTGATAGCCATCACGCGGGAACACCACCGGCAGGCCGTCGATCGACTCCGGCCAGGGCGCCTCGGCGTCGGCCAGGGCCGCGACCGGAGGCGGCGCTGCCAGTCCGAGCTGCTCGAGATAGCGGGCCTTCACCGATTGCCCGAGCACACGCATCTGCCGGCCACCGTCGTTGAAATAGTACTCACGGGTCACCTGCTGACCGACGGCTTCGAGCAAGCGGGCGATGCAGTCGCCGAGCACCGCCTGACGGCCATGGCCGAGCGTGAGCGGTCCCGTGGGATTCGCGGAGACGAACTCGATCTGCGTGCGCAGCGCCCCGTCGCGGCGAGGCACGCGGCCGAACGCGGACCCGGCAGCGAGGATCCCCAGCAACCCGCGCTGCCACTCGGCGTCGGCGATCCACAGATTGACGAAGCCGGGCCCTGCGACCTCCGCGGCGGCCACGAGGCCTCCGGCGTCGCCCAGCGCGGCGATCAGCCGTTCGGCCACCGCCTGAGGCGGCTGGCGCAGTCGCTTGGCCACCAGCAGGGCGGCGTTGCAGGCGAAATCGCCGTGCTCCGCCTGCCGCGGAGGGTCGAGCGCGAAGGCGGGAACAGCGCCGGCATCTCCGGCCTCGCGCAGGGCGGCTGCCAGATGCTCTTCGAGGACTCGGCGCAGGCGTTCGCGCATGGCGGGAAAACATTCCTTCCGGAGTGAAGCCAGTCAAGGAAGTGGACGGCGAACCGAGGGAAGCGTGAGGACGGCATCCGTACGCGGCGCCCGCACGATCGTTTCTCCGGGTCGCGCCCAGCGCAGCTCTTCGCGTACGGCCCGCTCCTGCTGGAAGGGATCGGAACGGAGCCCTTCGATCTCGGCACGCAGCGCCGCGTTGCGTTCGTCGGCCTGCCCGACCCGTTCCTGTGCTTCCGCGACCTCGCGCCGCAGGCGCCGCCAGGTTTCGACGCCGTCGGTGGCGTCCAACCAGGCCCACAGGGCCGCTCCGACGACGAGCAGCACGGCGAGGAACAGCGCGCGCACGACACCCCCAAGTGCGAGGGGGTCGCGGGATGCTAGCAAGAACGGACCTGGCTGCCCGTTCGCCGGCTCCGAGCGTCCGGAGCGACTACGGCGGAGCACCCTCCGCCCCGGTCGCTTCCCCGCTGATCAGGCGACGGATCCGATCTCGATAGACGTTCGCATCCCAATCCCGCGGGCCGATGTAGCGAGCCAAGATCCTGCCCTCAGAGTCGATCAGGAAACTCTCGGGAAAGCGGTAGCTCTGATAGGACGCCGAGACTCGCTTCGCGGGGTCCAGCAGGATCGGAAACGTCACGCCGAGCCGCTCCTGGAAGGCCTCGACTTCCGAGCGGCCCGCATCCACCGAGACGGCAAGCATCTCGAAGCCCGGACCGGCCAGCTCGGCGTAGAGCCGCTCCATCGCCGGCATCTCGTCCTCGCAGGGCTTGCACCACGTGGCCCAGAAGTTCAGCAGCACGACCCGGCCGCGCAGATCGGACAGCTCCACCGGGGCCCCGTCCCCGAGCCTCGGCAGCGCGAACTCCGGCGCCGGCTGCCCGGGACGGATCGGCGCCGGAGGAGGGCCCGTCGCCCAGAGCGCGGCGAAGACGACGGCGGCCACGAGCGCCGTCGTCGCGATGGCCGGCCCGCGTAAACCCAATGGTCCTCAGACCTTCGCGCGGCGGGCCCTGGTCGGCTTGGCGGCGCCCGCACTGCCCGCGGCTGCAGCCCGCCCCCCGCGGCGGGGCTTGCTCGTCCCGTCGGCCGGCGCGGCGCTGCCCTTCCCCTTCGTCCGCCCCGCCTTCGGCTCGGACCTGGCCCCCGCACTCGAGCCGCCCTTCTGCTCGCGATCCACGAGTTCGACCATCGACATCGGAGCCGCGTCCCCGACCCGGCGCCGCACCTTCAGAACCCGCGTATAGCCGCCCGGCCGCTCCCGAAAGCGCGGGGCGAGCTCGTCGAACAGCTTCGTCGTCACTTCCTTCGTACGGACCACCCGGAGCGCCATCCGCCGCGCGTGCAGGTCCCCGCGCTTGCCGAGCGTGATCATCCGCTCCGCGACGCGCCTCACCTCCTTGGCCTTGGCGTCCGTCGTCTCGATCGTCTCGTGCTCGAGCAGCGCCGTCACCAGGTTGCGCAACAACGCCTGGCGATGGGCCGAGGTCCGTCCGAGCTTCCTGCCACTCCAGCGATGTCTCATCTCACGCCTCGCGCGATTCGCGGATCTTCTCGAGATCCTTACGGCTCGGGAAACCATCCAGCGTGAGGCCCAGAGAGAGCCCCATGGAGGTCAGGACATCCTTGATCTCATTGAGCGACTTGCGGCCGAAGTTCTTCGTCTTGAGCATCTCGGCCTCGGTCTTCTGCACCAACTCCCCGATGTACTTGAGGTTGGCATTCTGCAGACAATTGGCCGAGCGCACCGACAGCTCCAGCTCGTCGACGGAGCGGAAGAGATTCGGGTTCAGCGCCTCGGGCTCGTCGATGGAGGGGATCGCGTACTCGGTCGGCTCCTCGAAGTTGATGAAGATCGTGAGTTGGTCCTTGAGGATCTTCGCCGCATAGGCCACGGCATCGGACGGCGAAACGGTTCCGTTCGTCCAGACCTCGAGGTTCAAGCGATCGAAATCCGTCTCTCGACCGACACGCGCTGGAGTCACGGTGTAGTTCACCTTGAGCACCGGCGAGAACAGCGAATCGATCGGAATCGTCCCGATCGCCATCTCTTCGCTCTTGTTCTTCTCGGCCGGCCGATAGCCCTTGCCCGCTCCGACCGTGATCTCCAGCTCCACGTCGGCCTCGGAATTGAGGGTCATCACGCGATGGTCCGGGTTCAGCACGTCGATCGACGAATCGTCGGCCGCGAGATCGCCAGCCGTGATGACGCCTTCTCCCTGTTTGTGGAGTCGCAGCGTCCGGGATCCCTCCACATGCATGCGGAGGCGCACGTCCTTCAAGTTGAGGACGATATCCGCGACGTCTTCGATCACGCCCGGGATCGTCGAGAACTCGTGGAGGACGCCGCTGATCCGCAAGGACGTGATGGCCGCGCCGTGCAGCGACGACAGCAGCACGCGCCGCAGGGCATTGCCGAGCGTGACCCCGAACCCGCGCTCGAGCGGCTCGCACCAGAAGCGGGCGTAGTTCTCGGCGGCGCCGTCCTCTTCCGATTCGAGTCGCCTCGGTCGGATCAGCGCGCGCCAGTTCTGCGCAATGAGTTCTTGTTGCATGGATCTGGCCCCCCCTTCGAGGCTTTGCCCGTTCTGCCGGGTCACTCCCGCGTCAGCGGGAGTAGAGTTCCACGATGAGCTGTTCCTGGATGGGCATGGTGATGTCTTCTCGGGTCGGCAAGGCCTTCACCAGTCCCTCGAAGTTCTCGCTGTCGAGTTCGAGCCAGCTCGGAAGGCTGCGCCGCTCGAGAACGGCGAGCGCCTCGGTGATGCGGGCGATCTGCCGAGACTTCTCGCGTAGCCGCACCTTCGTCCCGGTCTTCACCCGGAACGACGGGATGTCGACCTTGCGGCCTTCCACCTCGAAGTGTCCGTGGCGCACCAGCTGCCGGGCTTCGGCGCGGGATGTCGCGAAACCAAGCCGGAACACGACGTTGTCGAGGCGACGCTCGAGGAGCGAGAGCAGGTTCTCGCCCGCCCGGCCCCGCATGCGGGTCGCGGACCCCATGGCGAGGCGGAACTGCGCTTCCTGCAGCCCGTACATGCGCTTGACCTTCTGCTTCTCGCGCAGCTGGAGGCCGTAGTCCGACACGCGCGTCCGCCCCTGGCCATGCTGGCCCGGCGGGTAGGCACGACGCTCGACGCCGCACTTCTCCGTGAAGCAGCGATCGCCCTTCAGGAACAGTTTGGTGCCCTCACGCCGGCACTGCCGACAGACGGGCCCGATGTAGCGGGACATGCTCCCCCTCCTAGACGCGGCGGCGCTTGGGCGGCCGGCAGCCATTGTGCGGGATCGGAGTGACATCGCGAATCATGTTGATCCGCAAACCGGCGGCGCTGAGCGCCCGCAAGGCAGACTCGCGCCCGCCGCCGGGGCCCTTCACGAAGACCGTGACCGAGCGCATGCCGTGCTCCATCGCCTTCTTCGCACAGTCCTCCGCCGCCACCTGCGCCGCGAAAGGTGTCGACTTGCGCGATCCCTTGAAGCCCGCCTGGCCACAGCTCGACCACGCGAGTGCATTGCCGGCCGGATCGGTGATCGTCACCACCGTATTGTTGAACGTCGACTGGATGTGAGCGAATCCCGTCGCGATGTTCTTCTTGACTTTCTTCTTGGCGCCCTGGGCCACTCGTCCCTCGCTTCCTTACTTCTTCGCCGGCGTCTTCTTCTTGCCGGCGACGGTCTTCGCGGGCCCCTTGCGGGTCCGCGCATTGGTGTGGGTCCGCTGGCCGCGGACGGGCAGGCCTCGTCGGTGCCGGAGACCCCGGTAACAACCGATATCCATCAGCTCCTTGATGCTCTGTTGGACCTCGCGCCGCAGATCCCCCTCGACCTTGTAGTCGTTCTCGATGATCTCGCGCAATCGCACGACGTCGCCATCATTGAGCTGATCGGTCTTCACGGTTCCATCGATATCCGCCTTCGCACAGATGGCGAGGGCGGAAGTGCGCCCGATCCCGTGGATGTAGGTGAGTGCGATCCCGAGCTGCTTGCTGCGCGGCAGATCGACGCCTGCGATGCGTGCCATGGAATTCCTCCTAACCCTGTCGCTGCTTGTGCTTGGGGTTCTCGCAAATGATGCGGACGACCCCTTTGCGCCGGATGACCCGGCACTTGTCGCAGATCTTCTTCACGGATGCTCGGACCTTCATCTCGTCCTCTCGATTCCCATCACCCAGCCAAGCCATCTGCCAGCCGAGCGGCCGAATCCCGCGCCACACGGCGCGCATCCGGTGCCCCGCTCCTCAATGCGAACCCGGCACCCTCGTCAGCACCAGCGGCTGCTCTTCGGTCACCAGGATCGTGTGTTCGAAATGCGCCGCCAGGGAGCCATCGGCCGTCACGGCCGTCCATTCGTCATCCAGCATCCGCACGTCGGGCCCTCCGGCGGTCACCATGGGTTCGATCGCGAAGACCATCCCCGGCTTCAGGCGGGGGCCACGTCCCGGCGGCCCGTAGTTCGGGATCTGCGGCGGCTCATGCATCATGCGTCCGATCCCGTGACCCACGAACTGCCGCACGACCGAGAACCCGTCGTGCTCGACCTTCTCCTGCACGGCATGACCGATGTCGGAAAGGCGATGGCCCGGGACCACCTTCTCGATCGCCAGATCGAGCGACTGCCGCGTCGTCTCGATCAGCTTCGCCACGTCGGCACTGATGCTGCCCACCGGCATCGTGAAAGCGGAGTCCCCATGATAGCCCTCCCAGGAGATCCCGAAATCCAGCGAGAGGACGTCGCCCTCCTTGAGCTCGCGACGACCCGGAATGCCGTGGACGATCTCCTCGTTCACCGACACGCAAAGGACCGCCGGATACGGCGGCAGCCCGTGCGGACCGTAGCCGAGGAACGACGACTGGATCCCACGCTTCTCGATCGCTCGTCGGGCGTGCTCGTCGAGCTCGATCGTTGCGATGCCCGGCCGCGCGAGATCCCGAAGTTCGAGCAGGATCTCGGCAACGTGGACTCCGGCGACCCGCATCGCCTCGATATCCCGCCGCGTCTTGATGCGGATGGATTCCCCGAGGGACATCATCGGCGCAAGGCCTCCTCGATCCGGGATGCCACCTCGCCGATGTCGCCGTCCCCCTCGACCTCCCGGAGAACGCCCCGCCGGTCATAGTAGTCGACGAGCGGCTGGGTCTTCTCGCGATACACCTGCATGCGCGTGCGGATCGTCTGCTCGTTGTCGTCGCTGCGCCCCTCGATCTGGGCACGCCGGAGCAAGCGCGCGACCAATTCCTCCTCGTCGACGTGCAGGGCGAGGCAACACTCGAGGGAGACGCGCAGACGCTCCAGCATCGCGTCCAGCGCCTCGGCCTGGGCCGGTGTCCGCGGGAAACCGTCCAGGATGAAGCCCTTGACCGCGTCGGGTTCCATCAAGCGCGCTTCCGCGACGCCGATCACCACGTCGTCGGGGACGAGTTCGCCCCGGTCCATGAACCCCTGGGCCTGGCGGCCGACCGCGCTGCCGGCGTCCACCGCGGCGCGCAGCATGTCGCCGGTCGCGATCTGCGGGATGCCGAGTCGGCGGGCCAGGATTTCCGCCTGGGTTCCCTTGCCCGAGCCGGGCGGGCCCAGCAGCAGCAGACGCGTCACCGTCATCGGCCGAGTCTCCCCCGCAGGCGGGTCCCCTTCACGAAGCCCTCGTACTGACGCGAGACCAGATGGGCCTCGATCTGCCCCACCGTGTCGAGGGCGACACCGACGACGATCAGCAGCGCCGTCCCTCCAAAGTAGAAGGGCACCCCGACGCGGTTGGACAGGATCACCGGCAACACGCAGACGGCCGACACGTAGATCGCTCCGAGCAGCGTGAGACGGCCGAGGATCCGGTCGATGTACTCCGCCGTGCGCTTGCCGGGGCGAATGCCCGGAATGTAGGCGCCCGAGCGTTTGATGTTGTCTGCGACATCGTTCGGGTTGATCACGATCGCCGTGTAGAAGAAGGCGAAGAACATGATCAGCGCGACATAGACCACGTTGTAGAGCAGACTTCCGAAACTCAGGTAATCGCTGAAGAAATTATTGATCGCCTCGGATTCGACGAACTGCGTGATCGTCAGTGGGAACATCAGGATCGAGGACGCGAAGATCGGTGGAATCACCCCGGCCGTATTGAGACGGAGCGGGAAGTAGCTCATGCCGCCCTGCATGACGCGGCGGCCGACGACGCGGCGGGCGTGCTGGATCGGAATTCTGCGCTGCGCCCGTTCGCAGTAGACCACGAAGCCCGTCACGAGGACCGAGAAGGCCATCAACATGAGAGCGCCCAGCAGCGTGAACTGGTCGGTTCGGATCAATTCCATGAGCGAGGCCAGCGCCGACGGGATACTGACAACGATCCCCGAGAAGATGACCAGCGAGATCCCATTGCCGATGCCGCGCTCGGTGATCTGCTCGCCGAGCCACATGATGAACGCCGTGCCGGTCGTGAGCGTCAGCATCATCATCAAGCGGAAGCCCCAGCCCGGTTCGAGGACTGCCCCTTCCCCGAACTGGCCGTTCTCGAGCGCCACGGCGAGCAGCAGCCCCTGGACCAGCGCGATGACGACGGTGGCATAGCGAGTCCACTGGGTGATCTTCCGGCGCCCTTGATCCCCTTCTTTCTGCAGCTGCTCGAGCTGCGGGATCACCACGGTGAGCAGCTGGAAGATGATCGACGCACTGATGTACGGCATGATGCCCAGAGCGAAGATCGAAAGCTGCTCGAGGGCTCCACCCGAGAACAGGTTGAAGAGCCCGAACATCGTGCCGCCCATCTGCTCGAAGAAGATCCGGATCACCTCCGGATTGATCCCCGGCGTGACGATGTGGGCACCGAGCCGATACACGATGAGCATCCCGAAGGTGAACAGGATGCGCTTCTGAAGTTCGGGCACTCGGCCGATGTTCTGGACGCCTCCGATCACTCGACGATCTCCACCTTTCCGCCGGCGGCTTCGATCTTCTGGCGCGCCGAGGCGCTGGCGCCGTGGACCCGCACCGTGAGGTTGCTGGGCGCCTCTCCGAGTGCGAGGAGCTTCACGGGCCGGTCGCCACCCCGCGCCAGCCCCCGGTCCACGAGCGATGCAATCTCGATCGTCGCCCCCGCTCCGAAGACCGCGAGCGCACCGACGTTGACGATCTGGTGCTCGACGCGCTGCGGCCGTTTGAAGCCGTACTTCGGGATCCGTCGCACCAGCGGCATCTGGCCGCCTTCGAAATGCAGCCCCGTCGGCTTCCCGCGCGACCGGTGGCCTTGGCCCTTGGTTCCGCGTCCCGCCGTCTTTCCGAAGCCACAGCCGGGGCCTCGCGGCCGGCGATGCCGTGTCCGCGCGCCCGGTCGGGGCTCGAGCCGGTCCAACATCAGTTCACTCCTCCACCCGCACGAGGTGCAGCACCTTGCGGATCATGCCGCGAACGGCGGGGGCGTCGCTCACGTCCACGGTCTGGTTCAAGCGTCGCAGGCCGAGTCCGCGAAGCGTCGCTCGCTGCCGTTCGTTCGAGCCGATCGCGCTCTTCACCCAGGTCACGCGCAGCTTGCTCATGCCGTGGCCTCCTCGAACTCGCCCGCAACCTCGTGCCCGAGCTCTCGGAGGCGTTCCTCCGGGTCCCTGAGGCTCGACAACGCAGCCATCGTCGCGTGGATGACGTTGTGCGGATTGCTGGTCCCGAGACTCTTCGTCAGCACGTCCTGCACGCCCGCCGCTTCGAGGACGGCCCGTACGCCCCCACCCGCAATCACGCCGGTTCCGGCGGAGGCGGGCCGAAGCAGCACGAGCCCCGCGCCGAAGTGCCCGAGCGCCTCGTGCGGCAGCGTCCCGCCTTGGAGCGGCACGCGAAGCAGGCTCTTGCGGGCCCGCTCGACGCCCTTGCGAATCGCCTCGGGCACCTCGCCCGCCTTGCCGAGACCGGCGCCGACGACTCCATTGGCGTCGCCCACCACGATCAGTGCGCTGAAGCTGAAGCGGCGCCCGCCCTTCACCACTTTCGCCACGCGGTTGATGTGCACCACGCGGTCCGTGAGTTCGTAATCGTTCGGATTGAGCCGGTCGCGTCGGATCCTGGACATATCAGAACTGGAGCCCCGCTTCGCGGGCCGCGTCGGCGAGTGCCTTGACGCGACCGTGGTAGAGAAAGCCGTTTCGATTGAATACGACTGCTTCGACGTTGCGAGCGCGAGCCAGCTCGGCGATCGCCTTGCCGACTCGTTTCGCCGCCTCGAGATTGCCGGTCGTCGTGAGTCCCGCGGAAACGCTCGGCGTCCGCGTGGAGACGCCGGCGAGGGTGCGGCCGGTCTCCGGATCCACGAGCTGCGCGTACATGTGCTTCGCGCTGCGAAAGATCACCAACTGCACGCGTTCGCTGCTCCGCATCGAACGGACGACCCGCGTCTTGCGCGCCTGCCACTTCGCAGCACGCAGATTCCGAATCTTGGCCTTCATCACTCCCCTCACTACGATGCACCCGCCTTGCCGACCTTGCGCCGGATTCGCTCATCCGTGTAGCGCACGCCCTTGCCCTTGTAGGGCTCCGGCGGTCGGAGCGAGCGGATCTCCGACGCAAACTGCCCGACCTGGGACCGGTCGACACCCTGGACGCGAATCCGATGCTGGCCCTCGACCGTCACGGCGAGGCCCTCTGGCACCTCCATCGTCACCGGATGAGAGAAGCCGAGCGCGAGCGAGAGCTTCTTGCCGGAAGCCTCCGCTCGATAGCCGACGCCCTCGATCTGCAGCTCCCGCGTGAATCCCTCCGTCACGCCACGAACCATGTTCGCGACCGTGGCGCGGGAGAGTCCGTGATAGGCGCGCGAAGGCTTGCTGTCATCCGCCCGCTCGAATCGCACCAGATCGCCTTCGATCACGACCGACACGGCCGGGGGAATCGCGGCACTGAGGCGCCCCTTCGGGCCTTTGACGTGGATCTGCCCTCGAGCCTGTTCGACCGTGACGCCGGGCGGAATCGTCACGGGCCTACGTCCGATACGGGACATCACCAGACCTCACAGAGAATCTCACCGCCCACCTCGGCCTCGCGTGCGGCGCGATCGGAGAGCACGCCCTTCGAGGTCGAGAGAACAGCGATCCCGAGTCCGTTCCGGACGCGGGGGATTTCGTCCTTGCCGACGTAGACACGCCGGCTGGGCTTGCTGACACGCCGCAATCCATCGATCAGCCCGCGTCCGTCGCTGCCATAACGCAGGCCGAGGACCAGCACCGGAAAGCCGTCGCGCTCGTCGTCGCGCACGTCTTCGAGGAATCCGCCCTCGGCAAGAACCTGCGCCACGGCACGCTTCAACTTCGAGTGCGGCAGCGAGACCGAACTGTGGCGCGCCAGGGCGCTGTTGCGGATGCGGGCGAGCATGTCGCCGATCGGGTCGTTCATCATCGTTCGATCCTCACCTTCGAGGGGCAACGCGGAGAGCAAACGCTCATGTCCGGAACGGCATACCGAGGTGGCCCAATAGCGCCTTGCCCTCGGCATCGCTGCGCGCGGTCGTGCAGACGGTCACGTTGAGCCCACTGATCTTCTCGACCGCGTCGTAGTCCACCTCTGGGAAGATGATCTGCTCGCGGATTCCCAGCGTGTAGTTTCCACGACCGTCGAAAGCCTTGGGCGATACGCCCTTGAAATCGCGAACGCGTGGAAGCGCGACGGTCAGCAGACGATCCAGGAACTCCCACATCCGTTCGCCACGCAGCGTCACCATGGCCCCGATCGGCTGACCCTGTCGGAGCTTGAAATTCGCGATCGACTTGCGCGCCTTGCGGACGATCGGCTTCTGCCCGGTGATCGAAGCCAGCTCCTCGGTCGCCTTCTCGACGAGCTTCGGATTCTGGGTGGCCGCACCGACGCCCATGTTCACGACGACCTTCTCGATGCGCGGCACCTGGTGGAGGTTCCGGTACCCGAACTCCTCGGAGAGCTTGCTCACGACTTCGTCGCGATACCGCTCATGGAGACGCGGACGCATCACAGGACCTCCGGAGCCAGCGAGATGATCTTCATGAAGCGACGGGCGCGGAGCTCCCGCGCGACAGGCCCGAAGATGCGGGTGCCGACCGGCTCGCGCTGGTTGTCGAGCAGCACGGCGGCGTTGTCGTCGAACTTGATGTAGGAGCCGTCCTGGCGCGCGATGCCCTGGGCCGTTCGGACCACGACCGCCTTGCGGACCTCACCCTTCTTCACGCGTCCGTTCGGGATCGCGTCCTTCACCGATACCACGATGATGTCACCGATCGAGGCGTAGCGACGCCCCGACCCCCCGAGCACGCGAATGCATGCCACCTTGCGTGCCCCGGAGTTGTCCGCGACCTCGAGCACCGATTCCTGTTGCACCATGAAAGACTCCGTTCCGACTCCCGGCGTAGACCGGGAGTTCAGACTCCCTTGGCCTTGGACAACGTCGACTGCACCTTCCAACGCTTCCGCTTGGAGAGCGGCCGGTGCTCGATGATCCGGACCCGGTCGCCCACCTGGCAGGCGTTCTCGGGATCATGCGCCAGGAAGCGCGAGTAATGGCGGATGTACTTCTCGTAGTGGGGATCCCGGGCCAGGCGCTCCACCCGAACCACCACGGTCTTGTCCATCTTGTCGCTGACGACGGTCCCGTCGAGCGTTCTTCGCTGCCCTCGTTCGATCATTGGCTCGCTCCAGCCCTCGTGCGCAGGACGGTCTCGACCCGCGCGATGTCGCGCCGCAGCACCCGCAGCCGGGCCGTGTTCTCGAGCTGGCCGGTGGCGTGGCGTACCTTGGCGGTAAAGTGCTCGCGACGCAGCTCGGCGGCCTTCGCCTGCAGCTCATCCGGAGTGAGCTCGTTCAGCTCGGATGCCTTCACGCGATCTCCTCCCGTGCCACGAAGCGCGTGCGCAGCGGCAGCTTGTGGGCCGCCAGGCGCAGCGCCTCCGACGCGATCTCACGCGGGACACCTTCCATCTCGTAGAGGATCCGGCCGCGGCGGACGACGGCCACCCATTCCTCGACCGCCCCCTTGCCCTTGCCCATCCGGGTCTCGGCCGGCTTCTTGGTGACGGGCTTGTCCGGAAAGATCCGGATCCAGACCTTGCCGCCGCGCTTGACGTGTCGGGTCATCGCGATTCGGGCGGCCTCGATCTGGCGAGCCGTGATCTTCCCCGACTCGAGAACCTGCAATCCGTAGTCACCAAAGGCGACCGTGGCGCCGCGCAGAGCGACCCCGCGGATCCGGCCCTTCATCATCTTGCGATACTTGACCTTCTTCGGCTGTAGCATCGGTCAACGTCCCTCGTCCGAAAGGCGTGTCGCGAGGGTGCCGCGACGCAGGTCCTTGTCCGCGATGTCACCCTTGAAGATCCAGACCTTCACCCCGATCACGCCGTGCGTCGTCTTCGCTTCGGCCAGTCCGTAGTCGATGTCCGCCCGCAGCGTATGCAGCGGCACCCTGCCCTCTCGATACCACTCGCAACGGCCCATCTCGGCCCCGCCCAGGCGCCCCGCGCACTGGATGCGCACACCCTGGGCTCCGAACTTCATCGTCGCCGTGACGGCCTTCTTCATGGCCCGACGAAACGCCACTCGACGTTCCAGCTGCATCGCGATGTTCTCGGCCACCAGCAACGCATCGAGTTCCGCCTTGCGGATCTCCTTGATGTTGATGAAGACCTCGCCGCTCGTATGAGCGCCGACCTCCTTGCGCAGGGCCTCCACCTCGGCGCCGCGCTTTCCGATCAGGATTCCGGGTCGGGCCGTGTGGATGTTCACGACGATCTTCTCGCCCGTCCGTTCGATGACGACCTTGGAGATCCCGGCGTGGTAGAGCTTCTTCTTGATGAAGCGCCGGATCCGGACATCCTCGTGGAGCTGTGCGGCGTAGCGCCGTTCCGAGAACCAGTTGGACTGCCACCCATAGAGGGTGCCGATCCGAAAACCGTACGGGTGGACCTTCTGTCCCATCTTCAACGCTCCCCGAGGACGAGCGTGTAGTGGCTCGACCGTTTCTGGATCCAGTAGGCCCGGCCCTGGGCGCGCGGGCGAATGCGCCACGTGCTCGGACCCTCGTCGATGCGGAGCTCGCGGATCACCAGATTGTCCACGTCGATCCCGCTCTTCTCGCGTTCGTTCTTTTGCTCCGCGTTCGACAGCGCGGACCGCACCAGCTTCGCCATCGGGCGCGCCGAACGGCGCGGCGTCTGCTCGAGGATGTGCAAGGCATCCTCGACGCCCTTGCCACGAATCATGTCGGCCACCAGCCGCGCCTTGCGCGCGCTGCCCCGAATGCCCTTGAGTTTCGCCGTCACCATCCCACTAGCCTCGCTTGACCTTCTTGTCCGAGGAGTGACCGGTGAACTTCCGCGTCGGCGCAAACTCGCCGAGCCGATGGCTCACCATGTTCTCCGTCACGTACACCGGTACGAACAGCTTGCCGTTGTGGACCTGGAACGTGATCCCGATCATGTCCGGCGTGATCATCGAACGCCGCGACCAGGTCCGAATTGCCTGCTTCGCACCCGAGCTGGAAGCCTTGTCGAGCTTGCGCTGTAGACTCGGGTCGACGAACGGCCCCTTCTTGAGCGAACGTGCCACCTACCTGCCCTTTCCGCGTCGCTTGACGATGAACTTGTCGGTTCGCTGGTTGGTGCGGGTCTTGTGACCCTTGGTCGGCACACCCCAGGGCGTGCACGGATGCCGGCCGCCGGAGGAACGCCCTTCGCCTCCGCCCATCGGATGGTCGACCGGGTTCATCGTGACACCGCGATTGTGCGGCATCCGTCCGAGCCAACGCGCCCGACCCGCCTTGCCGAGCTTGACGTTCTCATGGTCGGCGTTTCCGACCTGCCCGATCGTCGCCATGCACTGGACCCGCACGTGGCGCTGCTCGCCGCTCGGCATTCGCAGCGTCACGAGTCCGCTCTCGCGCGCCATCAACTGCGCGCCCACCCCCGCCGAACGCACCAACTGACCGCCGCGGCCCGGCTTCAGCTCGACGTTGTGGACGACGGTGCCGAGCGGGAGGTGGGCCAGCGGCATCGCGTTGCCCGGGCGGATGTCGGCCTCGGGGCCCGACATCACGGTGTCCCCCGGGCGCAGCCCCATGGGGGCCAGGATGTAGCGCTTCTCCCCGTCGGCATAGTGCAACAGCGCCAGATGCGCCGAGCGATTCGGGTCGTACTCGAGCGCCGCGACCTTCGCCGGGATCCCCGGCTTGTTGCGCTTGAAATCGATGACCCGGAACCGCCGCTTGTGCCCTCCGCCCTGAAACCGGACAGTGACACTTCCCCGGTTGTTGCGCCCGCCACGCTGATCGGTGCGGCCGGCCAGCAGGGACTTCTCCGGCCCCTTCTTACTGAGCTCCGTGAAGTCCAGCACGCTCATCTGGCGCCGGCCCGGAGAGGTCGGATTGTGGATCTTGACCGGCATCACACTCCCTCGAAGAATTCGATGGTCTGACCTTCTGCCAGCCGGACCACTGCCTTCTTCCACTGGGGTCTCGCGCCGAGGAAGCGCCCGACCCGTCTCATCTTGCGGGGCATCCGCATGGTGCGGACTTCCTCCACATCCACCGCGAACAGCTCTTCGATCGCCCGTTGCACCTCGTGCTTGCTCGCGCGAAGGTCGACGGCGAACGTGACCTCGTTGCGCTCTTCCCGGGCCAGGGTGCTCTTCTCCGTGACCAACGGACGCTGGATGATCTGGTCCGACCTCACGACTGCCCCTCCGCCAGCGATCCATCACCCAGGCGGGCGTGGATCGCCTCCAAGGCGTCCCGCGTCAACAGCAGCCGGCGGTGCCGCAGGACGTCATAGGTATTGAGCCCTTCTGCACGCAGCACGCTGACCCAGCGCAGGTTTCGGGCGGCTCGTTCGACGGCGGGATCCGGACCCGCGACGACGATCAGCACGGAGGCACTCCCGTCGAGACCGAGCTGGGCGAGCCGCTCGAGGATCTTCCGCGTCTTCGGTTCGTCGAGCGCCAGGGTATCGACGGCCAGCAAGGCGCCCTCCTTGCAGCGAAGCGAGAGCGCGCTGCGCAGTGCCGCGCGTCGCACCTTCTTCGGAAGCTCGTGTGCGTGCGAACGCGGCACGGGGCCGAAGACGGCGCCCCCTCCGGCCCATTGGGGAGCGCGGGTCGAACCCTGCCGGGCCCGACCGGTTCCCTTCTGGCGCCACGGCTTGCTGCCGCCACCGGAGACCGCGGCCCGGTTCTTGGTCGAATGCGTGCCGCGCTGACGCTTCGCAAGCTGGCGCCGCACTTCCGCATGGAACAGGTGCTTCTTGACCGGAGCTTCGAAGATCTCCGGCGCCAGCTCGACGCGACCCGGCTTGCCCGTGACACTGAGGAGTTCCTGGGTGGCCATGACCTAGAGCTTGATCTCGACGTCGACGCCGGCTGCGAGCTCGAGCTTCATCAGCGCGTCGACCGTCTGGGGGGTGGGATCGAGAATGTCGATCAGTCGCTTGTGGGTCCGGATCTCGAACTGCTCACGTGACTTCTTGTCGATGTGCGGCCCGCGCAGGACCGTGAACTTGTTGATCGAAGTCGGCAGCGGGATCGGCCCCGCCACGCGCGCACCGGTCCGCACCGCGGTATCGACGATCTCCCCCGCACTCTGGTCGAGGAGCTTGAAGTCGTACGCCTTCATGCGGATGCGGATCTTCTGCGTCGCGATCTCGGCCATCTGAAATTCCTTCCTGCGCTCTCTTCGAGGGCGTCGTTACTCGAGGATCTCGGCGACGACGCCGGCGCCGACGGTGCGGCCACCTTCGCGGATCGCGAAGCGCAGCTCCTTGTCCATCGCGATCGGCATGATCAGGTTCACCACCATCTCGATGTT
>CAADGG010000061.1 GCA_900696485.1 uncultured Pseudomonadota bacterium | reverse complement strand
CGGTGCCGGGCTGCACGTCCCGGATGAGCCTGCACGACCATCACGTCGTGTTCCGCTCCCGGCAGGGCTCGAACGAGCTCGCCAACCGGCTCGGGATCTGTGCCTTCCACCACCAGCGCTGCCTCCACGCCGGCCGGCTGCGCATCCGCGGCCTCGCCCCGGACCGGCTCCTGTTCGAACTCGGCGTCCGCCCCGGCCAGCCGCCGCTCGCGCGCTACCGATCGGGGGACGTCCTGCTGCCGGGCGCTCCGGTGAGCGAACGGGAGGGCGATCGGCCGGGCGGTCCGGCGGGCGATTCGGTGGGTGGTCGGGAGGACCACCGGGAGTGCGCGTCCGCGAGCCATCTCGGCAGTGATCTGCTCTCCGGGTGGCCGGGCGCGTTCGTCGGGATCGCGGAGAACGCGAGGAGCGGGAGGAGCATCGCCACACAGCCGGTATGACCGTATCTGTCATAGGCGCCCCGTAGGGTTCCTCACAGGCCTCGGCATCCCGCTTTTTCGCGAATCGTGACTCGAGATCCAAGAGCGGCCGCCGGTTCGGAGGCCGCGGGGAGGACGACGATGGGCAGCAGGAGGAAGCCGGTGCAAGGCCCGGAGGCGTCCATCCCGGCGTCCACGTCAGCGCCGGCATCGAGCACCCCCCGGCGCCGGACAGCGCGACGGGTTCCCCAATGGCCCTGAGGCCGGTTCCCGCGCCGGCGCGATGGAGCGGGAGGGCGGATCGTCCCCCTGGCCCTGCGCCTCCCGCTCCCGCGCCGGCGCCAGTGCGCGTAACGTTGCCGGCAACGAGGCTCGGGTCCGGGGTGCTCACGAAGGACGCGTCGCCCCGACCCAGGAGGAGCTTCTGATGCCGACGGCACGGCCGACGCGCAACGCGCGCAACGTACGCAACGCACGCAGCGAGAAGGGCGCCCCCGGTGCAACGCGGTCCGTGCCGCAGGCGGCGCCCGGGCTTTCGAAGTCCCGCTACGTCACCGGGCTCCAGTGTGCGAAGCAGCTGTGGTGGAAGGTGCACGAGCCCGATGCGCCGGAGCTGGCGCCGGATGCTGGGACGCAGCGGATCTTCGATCGTGGCAGTCGCGTGGGCGAGGTGGCGCGCGCGCACGTGCCGGGCGGCGTGCTGATCGATCTGCCTCACTACGCGACAGCCGAGCGCGTGGCGGCAACGCAGCGCGCGCTGGCGGACGGCGCGCGCGTGATCTACGAGGCGTCGTTTCGCGAGGACGGTGTGTTCGTGTCGGTCGACATCCTCGAGCGGATCGGGCGCCGCGATGCGTTCGTGCTGACGGAGGTAAAGTCCACGCTCGGCGTGAAGGAGGCGCATCTGCCGGATGTGGCGATCCAGCTTCACGTGGTGCAGCGCGCGGGGCTGTCCGTGACGCGCGCCGAACTGATGCACCTGAATCGCGAGTGCCGGCACCCCGATCTCTCGAACCTGTTCGTACGCACGCCGGTGACGCGCCAGCTCGGACCCTGGCTCACCGAGGCGCCGGCGCGGATCGCGGCGCTACGTGCGCAGCTTGCCGGACCGCTGCCGGACGTCGCGCCGGGGCCGCACTGCTCCCATCCCTATGAGTGCCCGTTCATCGCGCGCTGCCATCCGCCGCTGCCGGCGGATTCCGTGCAGACGCTGTATCGACTCTCGAGCCAGAAGCACGCCGCGCTCGACGCGGCCGGCTGCGCGACGCTGCACGAGTTGCCGCCGGGTTTTCGCGCCAGCGAGATCCAGCAGCGGCAGATCGAGAGCGCGCGGACCGGGGCGCTGATCGTTGCGCCGACACTTCGCGGTGCGCTGACGGCGCTGCGCGCGCCGCTCGCATTCATGGACTTCGAGACCATCCAGCCGGCGATCCCGGTGTGGCCGGGCTGTGCGCCGTATCAGTCCGTGCCGGTGCAGTTCAGTTGCCACCGCGTCGCGCGCGACGGGGCGTCCCGGCACGTGACGTGGCTGGCCGATGGCCCCGACGATCCGCGCCGCGGTTTCGCCGAGGCGCTGCTCGCCGCGTGCGACGGCGCACGCACCGTCGTCGCGTACAACGCACCGTTCGAGAAGCGCGTCCTGCGCGAGCTGACCACCGTGCTGCCGGACCTCGCTCCGGCCCTCGACGACCTCGCCGGACGCACGGAAGACCTGCTGCCAGTCGTCCGCGATCACGTCTACCACCCCGGGTTCGCCGGCAGCTTCAGTCTGAAGGCCGTCCTGCCGGCACTCGTCCCAACGCTCGGCTACGACGACCTCGCGATCCAGGACGGTGACACCGCCGCCGCCGCGCTCGAGACGCTGCTGCTCGAGCCCGATGCATTCGACGACGCCGAGCGCCGCACGCTGCGCGCGGACCTCGAGGCCTACTGCGCTCTCGACACCTGGGCGCTGGTCCAGCTCACGGATCGACTCCGGGCCCTTGCCGGCGCTCGCCAGCGTTCGTTGGCGCTCACCAGTGGCGTTCCCGAGTGACGTGTGAAACTGTGGAGCCGCACGACCGCTTCGCGCTCGAAGTCCCGCTTGTCCCGGGCCTCGGCAATTTCGACACTTCCTGGGCCTCGACGAACTCGACGAGCTCGACGAGTTCAGCCAGTTCAGCCGGCTCAGCCGGTCAACTGGTCTTGCCGGTCTTGCGATTCCGACGGGCTGGGTGAGTTCGGCGTCGATCGGCGCGGAGGAACTGCCTGCGGAAGCCCCGAGACCCCCTCGCGTCGCCGGCCGCTCCGCTTCGCTCACGTCACGGGTAGCCGTCCTCGTTCGGGTCGTAGTCGACGCGGATGACTCGCGTCTTGCCGGAGTAGCGGTTGCGGCCGAAGACGACGATGCCGACGCCCTTATAGCGGTAGTCGAGGCGGCTGACGTCGCTGCCGTAGTAGTACGGGATCCACGCCTTGCCGGTCATGTAGTCCTGGCGGCTCGTCGGCTCGCCGAGGATCGCGATGACTTCGGGCTCGGACATGCCATCGGTGACGCGCGCGAGCTTGGTGCCGGCGGGCGGTCGCGTGCCCTCGGCAGCCTTGGCCTTGGCGGCCTCGGACTGCTTCGCGGCGGGCTCGGCGGCGGGGGTCGCGGCGGCGGGCTGCGCCGCGGGCTGCCCCTCGAGGATCCGGACGTACTGCGCCGACACGTAGCCGGTGAGGCCGCCGTCGGTCTCGATGTAGACCCAGCCATCCGCCTCGCCGTTCGGCGCGAAGACCCGGTCTCCGCGCTTGACGGAACCGACGATGGCTGCCGTGGCGCTCGCGGACTCGCGGACGTTGAGGCTGTTGGCGGTGACCTCAGCCTCGAGCGCCGGCGTCGCCGCAGGCGCTTCGGCCGCCGGCTCCTTCGAACCGGCGCATGCTGCGAGTGCGATAGACGAGAACAACAGGACGGCTACGACCTTGCGATTCGTCATCGGACCCCCTCCCTTGGCGACTCCCAGCGACGCGCTCCCGGCGCGCGGCCCGCCGATTCTGCCCGGCGCCGCATCCTACCAGCCGAGTCGGAGCTGACGCAACGCCGCTCCGTGACACGCGCACGGCCTGCGCGCTCTCGGCCCACGCACGCGGCAGCTCGGCGGCGCAGCCCGTTATCGGCTCGGCGTCTCGAGATCCGCGGTGCTGCCGCGGCGCTCGAAATCGATGCCACCCCACGAGCCGGCCAGGAAGACCCGGCCGCGGAGCTCGTAGTCGAAGGTCTGCTGCTCGCTCTCGCTGCGCGCGCTGAGCACGAGGATCTGGTGGACGAGGTCGAGCAGCGTCGTGGTCGCGACCACCGGCACGACGACTTCGCCGAGCCGCGGCAGCTCGACGTCGATGTCGCTCTGACCGGACGCGAGACGGTGGCCGTTGACGTCGAGGCGGAAGCGCAGGCCGTCGAGGCGGTATGCGCGCGGGTTCGGGTTGCGCAGCCGCAGGTCGACGCGCAGCCGGTGTTCGAAGGCGGTGCTCGGCAGCGGCGTGAGGCCCACCAGGTTCACTTCGATCGGGTCGGCGCCGAGGCCGAGCGATGCGCAGCCCCCGATCGCGAGCAGCGCCACGGCCGCGAGCGCCGCGAGGGCGCGGCGGGCGGCCGGCGCCCGCCGTGACAACCATCGTTTCATTTCGGCGCTCCCCTCCGCGTGCTGCTTTGCGGCCCGGCGACCCCGCGGCCCTGTGGACATGCCGGACATGCCGGACATGTCGTGCATGCCGGACATCCCGGGGAATCCCGGCATCCGGCCTGCGTCCCGACTGGCGCGCGAGTCTAGAGCCCCCGGGGCGACGTCGCCCGGCCGTTGCCCGGCCCCTGCTGAGCGGTATCGTCGCACTTTCCCCAACCCCGCAATCTTCCCGTCGGAGCCGAGTGATGACGACGAGGCCCTCATCCGCGTTGCGGACACGCATCGAACACACCATCCGCTTCCTCGCCATCGATGCCGTCGAGCGCGCGAAGAGCGGGCATCCGGGCGCGCCGATGGGCCTGGCGGCGGCGGCCTTCGAGCTGTGGGACGGACACCTGCGCTTCGATCCGAGTGATCCGCAGTGGCCGCTGCGCGACCGCTTCGTGCTGTCGAACGGCCATGCCTCGATGCTGCTGTACTCGCTGTTGCACCTGTTCGGCTACGGCGTGTCACTCGACGATCTGCGCGCGTTCCGGCAGCTCGGTTCGGCGACGCCGGGGCATCCCGAGTATGGACACACGCCGGGCGTCGAGACGACGACGGGGCCGCTCGGGCAGGGCTTTGCGACCGGCGTCGGCATGGCGCTGGCCGGGCGTCTGGTCCGCGCGCGCTTCGGCGCCCACGGCGACGGTCCGGGACATCACTTCGTGTATGGCATCGTCAGCGACGGCGATCTGATGGAAGGCATCTCGGCGGAATCCGCGTCGCTGGCCGGGCACCTCGGCCTCGGCAATCTGATCTATCTGTACGACGACAATCGCATCACGATCGACGGGGCGACGATACTGGCGTTCAGCGAGGACGTGGCGAAGCGCTTCGAGGCGCAGCGCTGGCATGTCCAGAAGGTCGATGGCAACGATGCCGACGCGCTGGCCCGCGCCCTCGAGGCGGCGCGCACCGAAGCAGACCGGCCGTCGCTGATCACGATGCGCACGGTGATCGGGTTCGGCAGCCCGCATCTGGCCGGGACGTCGAAGACCCACGGCGCGCCGCTCGGCGCCGATGAGGTCCGGGCGACCAAAGAGGCCGCCGGCTGGCCGCTCGAGCCGGATTTCCTGGTGCCGGACGATGTGCGCGCGTACTTCGCGGAGCACGCCGAAGCCAAGCGGGCGGCGCGTGCGGAGTCCGATGCGCGGCTGGCCGCGTGGCGCGGTGCGAACCCGGAGCTCGCGAAGGCGTGGGACGCGCAGCGTGCGCGGCGCGTGCCGGACCACTTCACGGAGGAGCTGGCAGCGGCGCTCGCCGGCAAGAAGGCCGCGACGCGCAAGCACTCGGGCGAGGTGATCCAGCGCGCCGCCAAGGCGCTGCCGTGGCTGATCGGCGGTTCGGCGGACCTGGCCGAGTCGAACTCGACGACGGTGAAGGACGGCGGGCATGTGGGCCCGGCGGCCGGCGACGGCGTCGACCCGTTCGTCGGTCGCAATCTGCACTTCGGAATCCGCGAGCACGCGATGGGCGCACTGTGCAACGGCATCGCACTCGATGGCCACTTCGTGCCGTACGCCGCGACGTTCCTGGTCTTCAGCGACTACATGCGACCGGCGATCCGGCTCGCGGCGCTGATGGGACAGCGCGTGGTGTATGTCTTCACGCACGACTCGATCTTCCTCGGCGAGGACGGGCCGACGCACCAGCCGATCGAGCACCTCGATGCGCTGCGTGCGATTCCGGAGTTGACGGTGTTCCGACCGGCGGACGGCGTCGAGACGGCGATGGCGTGGGCGTGGGCGCTCGAGCGGGCGTCCGGCCCGGTGGCGCTGGCGCTGACGCGGCAGGATCTGCCGCCGCTCGTGCGCCCGGCAGGCTTCGCGCCGGCCGACATCTGGCAGGGGGGCTACGCCGTCGTCGAGCCGGGCGCGCGGCCGGACGTGGTGTTGCTGGCGACCGGCTCGGAGGTCGCACTGGCCGTCGACGCCGCGGCGAAGCTGTCCGGCGAGGGCATCGGCACACGCGTCGTCTCGATGCCGAGCCTCGAGCTGTGGGCCGCGCAGCCGGAGGAGCAGCGGCGCGCGCTGGTGCCGGCCGACGAGACGCCGGTGGTCGCCATCGAGGCTGCGCGTGGCGAGAGCTTCCAGCGCTGGGTCGGCTCGCGCGGGCTCGTCGTCGGGATCGACCGCTTCGGCGCGTCAGCCCCGATCGGCGCGCTCGCCGAGCACTTCGGCTTCACTCCCGACCAGCTCGCCGCCCGCATCCACCAGCACCTGCGCTGACGTCGAGCGAGCGGTCGTCAAGAAAGGGGTCGGGTTGGATTCGTCAACTTTTCCTTTGGAAAAGTTGACGAATCCAACCCGACCCCTTTCTTGACGTCATTCGTCGGACTCGGGGAGGCGGCGGGGGCGGTCGAGTTGGTAGTCGCTCGAGACGCGGACGCGAGCGACGCCGGACTTCATCGCGGCGTCGGCGACGGCGCGGGCGACGGCGCGGTGTACGTCGCGCCGCAACGGGTTCGGGACCAGTTCGTTGTTGCCGGCCTTGTCGGCGATCGCGCGCGCCGCGGCGACGTACATCGACGGGTCGATGCGACGCGAGCGCGTATCGATCGCGGCGCGCAGGATGCCGGGGAAGCCGAGCAGGTTGTTGACGGAGCGGCCGTCGGCGGCAAACGCAGCGCCGGCCGCCAGCGCGTCCTCCGGCCGGATCTCCGGGTCCGGATTCGTCAGCGCGAGGATCCCCTGTCCGCGCCGGACCAGCGACGCCGGAATCAGATTGGCGCGGCCCGTCACGGCGACGACGAGATCCGCGCGGGCCATCAGCTCCGCCATGCTGCCGGTCGGCTCGCCGCCCTGGTCGCGCAGGCGGGCGCTTGCCTCGGGCCCCGGGTCGAAGCCCAGCACTGGCCGGTCGCAGGCCTCGCCGAGCATCCGTGCAATGGCGGTCCCGGCGGCGCCGAGGCCGATCACGCCGATCGTCGAGGCCGCCAGGTCGAGTCCGGCGCGCGCCATCGCCACCGTCGCCGCCGCCAGCACCGCGACGGCCGTGCCGTGCTGGTCGTCGTGCAACACCGGCATCTCGAGCGCTTCGACGAGCCGGCGCTCCACCTCGAAGCACACCGGCGATTCGATGTCCTCGAGCTGGATCGCGCCGAAGCCGTTCGCGAACTGCAGCACGGTCTGCACGAGGATCTCGGGATCGCGGCTCTCGAGCACCAGCGGAAACGCCGAGAGCCCGACGAACTGATGCAGCAGCGCGGCCTTGCCTTCCATCACCGGCAGCGCCGCGAGCGGACCGACGTTGCCGAGGCCGAGCACGCGCGTGCCGTTCGTCACGATTGCGACGGTCTTGCCGCGGATCGTGTACAGGTAGGAGTCATCCGGATCGCGCTCGATCGTGCGCGTCACCTCGGCGACGCCAGGCGTGTAGACGCGGCGCAGATCGTGCAACGTGCGAACCGGATGCGTCGCGCGGACCTCGAGCTTGCCGTCGATGTGCAGCTCGTGGACGTCGTCGATGACGTCCAGCAGCGTGATGCCATCGACCTGCCGGACAGCCTCGAGGACCTGCTCGAGAACACGCTCGTCCTCGAGCAGGATGTCGAGATCGCGAACGATGTGATCGGGCCCGGTCCAGACCGTCCGGATGTCCCCGAGGCTCGCACCGGCGGACCCGATCGCCGTGGCGAGGCGTCCGAACACGCCGGGTCGGTGCTCGTTTCGGCAGCGCAGGGTCCGGAGCAGGTCGGCCACGGAGTTCCTCGGTTCGAAAGGTTTCGGCAAACAGATCCCGACGAACAGATCCGGATGAACAGGTTCCAGCGGACGGACTCCGGCGATCGGCGATCGTTCCGGAGGCCCAACATAGGACATTCGGTCGGCCCGAGGCAGCCGCTCCGCGCGCGCGACGCGTCCTACGCTCGGCGCTCAACGCCCTGCGCTCAGGACCGGATCCGGCCCGGCCGATGGGGGGTCCGGCAGGATCGACGACGGTCCGGTTGAGGCCGTGCGCCGTGGCTGGTATCCAGGGAGTCACGACGTCACGGAGCGCCGGAACTTCGGAGCGCCGGAACTACGGAGCCACGGAGCCGGGGAGCCGGGGAGCTACGGAGCTACGG
>CAADGG010000060.1 GCA_900696485.1 uncultured Pseudomonadota bacterium | reverse complement strand
CCCGCTCGCTTCCCACGCCCGCAAGTGATCCGATCGCTCCGCCTCGGTCGTCTGTGTTCTTGCCATGGGCGGAAGAAGTACGCCCGCCCGGCGGCGCTGTCAGGAACGCGGTTCGCCGGACGGATACTTCTAGACTGACTAGAGGTCGCCCACCGCGACGTGCTGGATCTTCCGCCACTGCTGTTCGGCCTTGGCGATGCTGCCCGGCACGTCCTTCTTGAACTTCGTGGCGATGGACGCGTTCAGGTTCAGGTAGAGCCGGTCGCCCGAGATCGTCCAGAAGTAGGGGTTGCCGTCGAACTTCTTGCCGACGGACACACCGTAGGCGCAGAAGCCGCCGTAGGCCGGTGCGTAGCGCTCCGGATTCTTCGCGAAGGCGTCGCGGCTCTTCTCGCTCGCGAAGTAGTACGTGACGGCCCCGTGAACCCTGGTCAGCTCCGCGCGGCCCGGCATCGGTGCGCCTTCGGTGAAGTAGGCGACCGGGTCGTAGCCGTGGAGCGCCAGGGGTGAGCCTTCGGCGGTCAGCCCGGCGCTCGCGTTGATCTCGTCCTCCGCGAGGGCGGGAGCAGCGGCCAGCGCGAGAGCGCCAGCCAGGAGGCTTGCAAGTCGCTTGCTCATCTCGTTCTCCTTCTTTGGACCGTGGGTGTGCTCGGTCCGCTGGAGGAGTAGATGCGCGCTTTCGGTCCGGCGAGACGCGCCGGCGTCCGGAGTTCCTGCCCGAGCGTCCGGAGCCCTATGCGCGCCCGCGGGCGCGCCGGTAGCGGCCCGGCGGCGCCCCGAACTGCTCGCGGAAGGCGCGGTTGAAGGCGCTCTCGGAGGCATATCCGACGCGGCGGGCCACCTCGGCGACCGAGTGCTCGGCGCCGACGAGCAGGCCGCGCGCTTTCTGCATGCGCCAGGTCGCGAGATACTTCATCGGCGGCACGCCTACGCGGTCGCGGAAGCTCTCCGCGAAGAGCGTGCGCGACTGGCCGGCGATCCGCGCCAGCGCCTCGAGCGACCAGTCGGCTTCGGGCCGCGCGTGGATCGCCTCGAGCGCGCGGCGGAGCTGCGGATCTGCGAGCGCCGAGAGTGCAGCGAGGTCGCCCTCGGCGTGGCCGCGCAGCACTTCGAGGAGCAGGATCTCGGAGAGCCGGCGCGCGACCTCGCCGTACCCGACGCGCCTCGTCCGGGCTTCGCGCTCGATGCGCCGGACCACGTGCTCCATCCAGCTGTAGCTCACACCGTCGGCGGCGCGCAGGTGCAGGAGCGGCGGCAAGCCGTCGACGAGTGGCTTGAGCATCGCGCCGGTGAGCGCGACGTGTCCGCACACGACGACCGTGCGCGGCCCGCCGCCGCCGAACACGAGCGGGCCCACGCCGTCGAAGCCGCTCTCGTCGAGCACCGCGGAGAGCGGCTTTGGGGTCGGCTCGGGATGGTCCGAGAGCACGTGCGCCGACCCGTGCGGAACCAGCGCGAGATCGCCGGGCCCGAGGGTCCGCGGCTCGTGGTGGCGCATCCCGATCGTGCAATGCCCCTCGGCCGCGACGTGGAAGCGGATCACCCCGCGGTTCTCGGGGACCGCGATGGCGAACGGGCTGCTCAGCTCCGCGCGAAAGTAGAGCTGCGACGACAGCTCGAGCGTCGTCAGCAGCTCAGCGAGGACGTCGGCCGGCACGCCGCCCGTTCAGCGGGCGAGGCGCGGATAACCGATGGTGTAGACCCAGTCGGTCGCGCGCGCCGGGAGGTGACAGCCCTGGCAGTCGGCCTCAAAGCTCGTCGCCACGTTCTTGGTGGGAGCGTCGGCCTTGAAGAGCGCCCAGCCCCAGCCATTCTTCCAAAGCGGGTCGCCTGGGAAGCGGCCCTTCGCATCCTTCACCATCAGGAACCACTGGGTGGGCGCCGTCGCGGACGCGACGTTCGCGCCCGTCGTGTAGTTCGCGGTCTGGTGGTTGCGCAGCTCCTTGACGAGCACGGTGCCGTCCGGAAAGACGCCCGTCGCGCGGTACGCCTCGATCGCCTCGGACTGCGTGTAGACGTGATGGAAGCCCGCCGCCGGACCCTCCGGCACGAACCAGTCCCCGAGGTGGACGAGCCCGTCGCGGACCGGCTCGCCCGAGAACGTGAAAGAGCCGTCCGGCTTCACGAAGCGCTCGTAGCCGTCCAGCGTTTCGGCCGCGGCGCTCAGCGATGCCATCAGCGCCAGACCGGGCAGAAGAACGCGGATTCCCTTCGCTGGTTTCACCCAGTTCACGACGGAGGCCTCCCATGGGGGTCAGATCCTCCGATGCGATGCCAGAGAGCGCGGGAGGTAACGGTAGGGCGGCGCCGCCGCCGTGCCCTCGGTGAGAATCACCCAGTCGTGGGGGCTCGTAGGAATCACCACCCTTTTCCGAAGTTCGCGCTTGTTCCCGCGCGAGATTGCGTAGCGCGCGGCCCAACAAGGCGTTGCAGCTGACCGGCCGCCAGCCCTGGGGTTCACCACGCGCTCCAGCCGGACGGCCGCCCGGTTGGTTGCTCGACGCAGCGGGCGTCCGCCGGTTGAACCCTGGTAGTATCGCGGGCGGCCGGCAGCTGAACGCCGGTCCGTTGGGTGGCCAGGCCAACTCTGAGGCAAACGATCTCCAGCCTTCTCGCCTTGGTAGCGTTCCCGCTGGTAGCGTGCGCACAGGTCTCCGATCAAGCCACGCCTCAGGAACTCCTCACGGCATTGGAGCAAGCTTTGTTCGGAGTGTCGCGTGTGGCCAGCGACATCCAGGAGCGGGAGCCGCTCCGCGCCCATGTGCTTGGCGGCGTTTGCTCGGGCAACCAGGACTCGCTCTCGGTCGCCAGGCGACTCTTTCCAACCTCGTTCGCGCATCTCAACGAGGAGCTTTCTAGCACTCTCTCGGTAGCCCTCGCGGAGCATCCAGAATCGATTCTTCGGTCCTTCGGCACGTCCCACTGCCACGCTCCCGAACCCCTTCCGACTACAACCCGACGGCCGCGTCTATCTCCTGCTCCCCGGCCAGAAAGCGACAATGACCGAGCTGCCGGTTCAGCCTTCGGGTTTTCCCATCAGGCCAATCTGAGCCAACGTCGAGTACGCCGCCGCCAAACAAGCCGTTGCAGCGGACATGCTGACGCATAGCCGTTGTCGATCATGGTAGCCTCGCGAGAGTCCGAGGTGTTTACTGGCTGCCTGGCAGAGCGCCGCATGCCGCTGAACGCCGATCCGTTAGCCGGCCCGAGACGCCTTGAAGATGAGACTTGAGACTGATTCCTTCGACGAGGTAGTCCACGAGATCTGGAAGTTCTTCGAGGAACGTCCGGACTTCTCCGCGCTTCGCGGCAACGATGCGTTCATGGAAGTTGCGGTCCCGGCAATGAGCCGACTGCTCGGCCTCGGCAAGATCGTCGTCTCAATCCGTCGGCCTGGCGGCAAGTGGTACCCCCGCCGCTTTGCCCCGCATCTCGGGCTCATGGTCCGAATGCTCAAGCTCTACGAAGGAATGCTTGAGCAAACCTGCGAGCAGAAGGGAGAGCTCGTCACCGTCTACTATCGGCCCTTCCTCGAAGCTCTCGTGAAGCTTGAGTATCTCATGCGGTCAGGCCCCAGGTCGGTTAGGAGCTTCATCGAGACGAGCTTCCGACCCGAGAAGGACATGCTGGCTCACCTTAAACAGGTCGAGTGGCGGCGTGAACTGACGCCCATCGAGCGCCGAATGCTCCGCAGCATCCAGTCTCACCTGCGGCGTGCCGGCGTTCGTCAGAAGGATCTCCTGGCGCGCAAGTCATGGGACCTCGATGGCCGAAACATGCGCGCCCTCATGGCCACGATGAACTGGGACATCGGCTACGCGTTTGGTTTCGCCTCCTCGAGCCATTCGGTCCACGCCAGCTGGTACGACTTGCTCGTCAACCATCTCTCGGTCGACGGTCGTGCGTATTCTCCTGATATCACTTTCAGAGTTCCGGACACCCGGCTTGTTGCACCACACAGCTACATGCTCGCAGATCAGCTGCTTCGCTTTGTCAGCTTCTTTCGTCTCGAGCCTCGGAGCCTTCTCGCCGATCTGCTCTCCATGATTGCTGTGTTCTTTCACGACCTCGACGCGGCCCATGAGAAAACACTCTCCGGTACGGACAGCGAAGAGGCCGGCTAACAAGGCGCTGCACCCGACACGGTCTTTCTAGCCAGCCTCGAGCTCGCCGCCCAACACAGGCTTGCAGCTGACAACAGCCAGCTGGGCGTACCCGAGTTCGGTAGCATTCTGGCGTCGGGGCTCCTGTGGCGCGGCGTTGACGATCCGCTCTGTCTGTTGCAGCTGAATTCCGATCCGCTATCTGGCTCTGGTGGCAGCCTTAATCAATTCAGGATGGAAGGAGATACAAGTGGAGCCCGGTTTCATGAAACGCCTGGTTGTGGCTGCTCTACCTTGCCTGTTATGGACGACCTCGATCTACGCAGAAAACACGCAGCCGATGAAGATGACCACGACCATCGCGCCTGGCGTTCAGGTGCCGGACAAGGTCGAAACCTCCATCGGCACCCTGAACCTGAACTACGGTTATCCCGATGACGCGACCACGTCGAAGGTCTATGACAACCTGGATGCATCGCGTGCGCTGCAGGCGTACCTGCTGGCCATCCCGATTGTCAATCAGGCGAGCATGCGTGCCACGCTACGCGGGTTCGGCCCGGTCAACCAGACGGATGTGATCTGGGAAGACCTCGTGGATTCGAAAACCGTTGAGCTGACGGCGAATGACAACACCATCTACAACTTCATTTGGACGGACACAAAAGCGGGACCACTGGTGGTGGAGATTCCTCCCAAGGTTCTGGGACTCATCGATGACTTCTGGTATCGCTGGGTGGCCGACGTCGGCATCACCGGCGCTGACAAGGGGATGGGCGGCAAGTACCTGATCCTGCCCCCGGACTCCACGGATGAAGTTCCCGATGGGTATTTTGTCGTGCGGCCGAGTACCTACGGAAATTGGCTGGTTTTCCGTGCGTTCCTCGTCGATGGCTCGACCCAACCCGGCGTCGCGGCGGTCAAGGAGCATCTGAAGATCTACCGACTTTCCGATGCGGCCAAGCCGCCAGCAATGAAGTTCGTAAACGCCTCCGGCGTTCCGTCGAACTTCGTCGCGCCCGGCGACTACTCGTTCTGGGCATTGCTGAACGAAGTCATCCAGGAAGAGCCCAGCGGGGGGAGTGATCCCACCACGCTCGGTCTATTCGCCTCGATTGGCATCGAGAAGGGCAAGCCTTTCGCGCCCGATGCGCGGATGATGAGGATTTTGGAGGACGCCGCCAAGATCGGTGCCGTGACGGCGCGGGCGATCGCCTTCCGGATTCGCGAGAAGGATGCCTATTTCTATCCAGAAAGCCCGTGGCGTCTGCCGTTCTTCGGCGGTTACAAGTTCGAGGTCTCACCCGGCGTGGCGAATCTCGACGGGGCCGCCTTCTTCTACTACTTCGCCACCGGTGTCACCCCGGCGATGGCGGAGAAAATGGTCGGCAAGGGTTCGCAGTATCCGTGGTCCACTCAGGATGCAGACGGCAAGCCTTTCGAGGGCAGCAACAACTATATGCTGCATCTGCCACCAGACATACCCGTCAAGGACTTCTGGTCAGTCATCGTCTATGACAACCAGACGCGTTCAATGATCCAGACCGATCAGCAGTTCCCCAGCGTCAGCAGCCAGAACAAGGGACTGCTCGTCAACAAGGACGGCTCGGTCGACGTCTACTTCGGACCCGAAGCCCCCGCAGGCAAGGAGAGCAACTGGGTGCAGACGATTCCCGGAAAGGGTTGGTTCATGATCCTGCGTCTCTACGGGCCGCTCGAGCCGTGGTTCAACAAGACGTGGAGGCCGGGCGAGATCGAGTTGGTCAAATAGGAGGCACCAGTTAACAAGCGGTTGCAGCTGACACCCAACAGCTCGTTCCGATCGATCCGTCGTACCGTTCTGGCGGCGGACACTGTGCCGCAGCGTTGGCGGTCAGCGCTGTCGGGCGCAGCTGAACCGCCGACCCGTTAGACGCCAGAGGCAAAGAGGCATGACGCGCGAAGATCCTGTTGTCGAGGAGTTCACTCGACAAGCCACGGCGATGGCGGAGGCTCCTGCGTTCCGCGCAGCGGACGTACTCTCGCGGGTCGCACGAGCAGCGGGAGCCGACTTCGCTGGTCGCGTTCTCGACTTGGCATGCGGACCCGGCATCGTCGCCGAAGCGATCGGCCCGCTCGCGAGTAGCCTAGTCGGCGTCGATGCAACGCCCCGGATGGTCCAGCTCGCCGGAACTAGGTGTCGAGAGGCAGGCCTATCCAACTGTTCCTTTTGCATCGCACCGGCCGAGATACTTCCGTTCGACCGCGAGAGCTTCGACATGGTCGTTACACGGCTCTCGCTTCACCACTTCAGAGACCCAGGGATTGTGTTGACGGAAATCCGGCGGGTCCTTCGAGCGAACGGCCGCCTGATCGTGATGGACATTGTATCGTCGCCGGAAGAGAGCCAAGCGCTCCTGCACAATTCTCTCGAACGCCTACGCGACCCGACACACGTCCGGATGTTGTCGGAGTTCGAACTTTCGAGCACGGTCGCCGGATATGGCTTTGAACTCCTCTCCGAAGAGAGCTGGGAGCAAGATCGCACCTTTGAGGAGTGGGCTTCGGTCGTAGCTGATTCCTCACGAACCGAGGCGCTTGGAGTCGTGATGCAGTCACTCGCACAGGCGGGATGTTCTGCGGGTATCAACTTGCGGCTCATGGATGGAGAGGTTCGCTTCAGCCACAGATGGAAGCTCATAGTTGCTCGCCGGACCTAGCATCTGGCATCTGACCTGACGTTGCGGCTGACGCAGCCCAGCTGGATTCGATCGGTCTTTGGTACCATCTGGCAACGGACTCCGGCGCTTCGGACAGCCATTCATGGCGCTGAGCCGCGCTGCTGAACGTCGATCCGCCAGACGGCGAGAACGAAGTGGTGCAGGGCGATCCGCAGAGCATACTCAGGTTCTGGTTCGGCCGCGCAGCTGACGACCCCGCCGAAGCCTCTGCACGGGAAAGCTTCTGGTTCGGCGCCTCCAGAGCGGCTGATTCGCTCATTCGAGAACGCTTCGCGCCAGCAGTCGAGGCGGCGGCACGAGGAGAGTTCGATTCCTGGGTGCAAGTACCACGCTCAACGCTCGCCCTGGTTCTGTTGCTAGACCAGTTCCCACGGAACAGCTGGCGGGGTACCGCCAAGGCGTTCGCACATGACGCCCAAGCATTGCGGGCAGCACAAGAGGCCGTCGCAAGAAGCCACTTCCATAACCTGGCGCCACTCGAGCAGGCGTTTCTCGTGCTTCCTTTTCAGCACAGCGAGTCCATCGAGGATCAACGTGCGTCCGTCCGTTTGTCATCCGAGATCGCCCAGGCCGCGCCCACGGAATGGCGGCCGGTCCTCGAGGGCTACCTGCAGTTCGCGAAGGAGCATTTCGCATTGATCGAGCGGTTTGGCCGCTTTCCGCACCGCAATCACGTCCTCGGTCGCGCACCAACAGCCGAGGAAGAGGCGTACTTGAGCAGAGGCGGCGCAACCTTCGGGCAGGGGGTGCGCTGATCCGACTCGCCGGCATGCAAACCAAGCAGGCAGTTCGCGAGCTCCTCGACGAACTTCCGGACGACTGTTCGCTCGAGGACGTGCCCTACCACGTCTACGTGATGCAACGGGTCTCGCAGGGCCTGGCTGAAGCCGACGCTGGCGATCTCGTTTTCCACGAACAAGTCGAGCGGGCGCATCGTCCCTGAGCTCGCCGACCCTTCGGTCCGAGAGATATTCGTCTACCGCTACAGGCTCATGTATCGGGTCCGCTCAGCGTCAGTAGAGATTCTCGCTTTCGTTCACCGGGCGCGAGATCTCGGGTGCTGGCGGCAAGACTCGTAGAGGCCCGCCGTCCAACAAGCGCATGCAGCTGGCCGGGCCCGGTCTGGCGCTCTACACCGGCGTGGTACCGTCTGAGCATCGCACTCAGTTGCTTCGGGGTGGGGCTCGGAGGCCGGGCCCCGGCCGCTGAAGCACAAGTCCGTCCGCTAGACCGCGTGGCGGAACTCGGTGAGGAGGTCGAACATGGCCGGAAGTCGCGAGGGAGCCCTCCGGATCGCGCTGATCGCTTTCGGAGTCGCCTTCCTATTGGTGTATCCGCTCATGATTGTTTGGCCGTCTGGCTGGGCCTGGCAGCCCGGCCAGCATGAGTACGAGCAGATGATCGTGGGCATCTACGCCACTCTCGGCATTTTTCTCCTGTGGGCCTCGCGGAGGCCCGAGGCACATCTAAGCCTCATCTGGTTCACCGTCTGGTCCAGTCTCGTCCACGGGGGCATCATGGCGGTTCAAGCACTCATCGATCCCGCCGAACGCGGCCACCTCCCCGGAGACGTTGCAGCCCTATTTCTCGTTGCTGTGGTGCTCGCCATCCTTACTCCCCGCGGCGTAGTTGCACGCAGCGTTCGAGACGCGGCCTAACACCGATGAGGCTTCTCCCTGTCAAGTGGGCAAACAAGTCTCGCTGACCAGGGCTTGGTCCGCGATCGTTCCGCGCTGCGCATTCGTCCCGGCTTTGCACTCCATCTTCGCTTCCTAGATCTGGTGCAACGTCCGAGACTCTGTGCCCAACACGGAGCGAGGATCACACGCGATCGCGCTCGGCGGAGCATAGGAACTCTCCCGAGTGGTAGTCGCAGATCTCGATATCGTGCGGACCGTCGGAGGGCCAGGCGAAGGCGAGGCGCCACTGGTCGTGGATCCGAATACTGTGTTGCCTCGAACGGCCGTCTCGCAAACGCTCGAGCCGATTCCCCGGCGGCTGAGGCACCGGTCCGTTGGCCGGCGTGAGGGAGCGCCAGCAGGTACAGTCCGAGCCATGGCGGTCGACGTCAGCGACGCGCGTCTGGGAGATCGCGACAGCATCGCGGGCCTCCTCGACGACTACCTTCAGGAGCTCGCGCAGCACCGTGAGGTGGCTGTCGGCGCCACCGATTCGCGTAGCTACCCCTATCTCGATGCCTATTTTTCCGAGTCCGGCCGCCGCCCGTTTCTGATCCGCCGGGAGGGCAAGCTCGCCGGATTTGCGCTCATTCGCGACCCCACATCGACGGGCCGATTCTGGGAGGTCGCCGAGTTCTTCATCACGCCCACGAGCCGCCGCAAGGGGGTTGGCCGTGACGCGATCGAGTTGATCTGGCGTCGGTTTCCGGGTTCCTGGGAGCTCCAGGTCCACGCGCGGAACACCGCTTCGCTTCGATTCTGGACGTCTTGTATCGAGGCCTCGGCAAAGGGGGCTCCACAACTGACGGAAATCGAAACGGAGGATGGCAAGCGGTTCCAGCTCGACTTTCGCGTGGAACGCACCCGCTAACAAGCGGTTGTAGCGGCCGGCCGCACGGAGTGCATCATGAAGATCGAACTCACCGAATCCGACGCGGAGGTACTGGCCTGCTTCCCGGTCATGCTTCATCTACGTGATCTGCGGGACGCCTCCGCGTTCCTCCACCGTGTGCGGGATCAGGAGCGATCGGGTTATCGACTCGCGGCCTTGCGCGATGGAGGCGAGCCTCTCGCGGTAGCGGGCTTTCGTCTCGGCGAAAACCTCGCTTGGGGGAAGCACCTGTACATCGACGACCTGGTCACTCTTCCCGCTGTTCGCTCCAAAGGCTATGGCACCGCACTCCTTGCCTGGCTCTCGGAGTTCGCGGCATCCGAAGGTGCCCAGCAGCTCCATCTTGACTCAGGCACCGAGCGCGTCGACGCTCATCGCTTCTACCAGCGCGAAGGTCTGGAGATCTCCAGCTTCCACTTCAAGCGCGTGTTGCCGGTAAGCCCGACAAGGCGCTTTCGCTGACGAAGGACTCTGCCGTGGTCGAGACGTGCACCGAGACTTCGTTGTACGTCGGCGATGGGCCGGGCTTCGCGGGTGCCCATTCGCAGGGCGCAACCCTGGCTGAGCTCGTGCGGAATCTCCGCGAGGTGATCGGAATGCTCCTCGAGGACGGGGAGCCCGAGCCGGAAGCGGAGTTCGTGGGCACCCAGCAGATCGCCATTCCGTAGCGGTGCCGGTCAGCCGCGAGCTTGGGTGGGGCGGCGCGCCGACGGACTCGCTCCGAGCAGCGAACCTACGCTTGGGCGTGAACGGGAAACGTTTCGATCACCTCGCGATAGAACGGGTTGCCCGCAAGATACCGAGGCATCTCGGAGGTCTTCTCGATCGGGTCGTTGTTGAGCGAAGTGCAGAGGCGCGCGATCTCGGGGCGAGTGACCTCCGAGAGAGTCAGCTCTCTGACGGTGCCGTCCTCGAGCTTGAAGAGGAACAGGATCTCGTGCCGGCCGAGGATGTCGTTCCAGAACCCCGAAGTGAGTTTGTCGCGGATGAGCGCCTTGTACGCAGGCAGGTTTCCCCCAGGAACGAGCAGCCCACGGAATGGCGTGTTCGCGCCCTGCAAGATCTTCACGCCGAGATCCGTGAGTTCGTGGTCTGAGCTGGCGTCGACCCCCATCAGGAAGCTGAGGTAGTCGTGAGGTTCGGGGATCATCGCGTCCCTCCCGTTCGCGCCTCGGAGTTCTTCGCGCAGCCGACTGCTCGCCGCATCGGGTCGCAAGGCGCAAGTATCTGTCTTGTCATTCGGTCTGTGCAACCATGCCGGAAGTCACCGCGATCGAGCGCGCGGCGCAGGTTCCGGAATCCTGCCGAATCGCTCCCGAGCTTCAGGGAGGTCCCGACGGGCATGCACCTCCGCCGTGCAGAGTCCGCCGATCTCGAGGCGATCGTTGCGATCGACCCGGTGTCTCACGCCGAGCCCTCGCGGCGGGTCTTTCTCGAAAGGATGGTCCGATCCGGCGAGTGCTGGCTCGCCGAGGAGGCCGGCACCGTGCTCGGTTTTGCGGTCCTCGACGATTCGTTCTATGGCAACGGGTTCGTGCCGCTGCTCGTGGTCCGGCCCGGTTTCCGACGTCGGGGGATCGGGCGGGCATTGCTCGAGTGTCTGGTGTCGGTGTGCAACACCTCCAAGATTTTCAGCTCTACCAACGAGTCGAACACGGCCATGCGCGCGCTGCTCACCCGGGCCGGATTCGAAGCCTCTGGCGTCATCTACAACCTCGAGCCGGGCGACCCGGAGCTCGTGTTCTTCCGCAGGCTTCACCCGTAGCTCCGAAGACAGCCGTCTCGCGGACTCCCAGCCGCCTCCCGACACCGGTTGGCAGTCGACGGGAGGCTGGCTGTCCTCCGACACCAACAGGTACTCTCCAGGCGTCGCAGGGCGTCGGTCTGGGACCGGCTTGGCGGCGGGGGCCCGGCTGGCGGTCGATGAGACCATCGAGGAGCAGGAGGCACCGGAACATGAGACGGCTGCTGCTCGGGACTTCGATCGTCGGAGCCACGGCTGTGCTCCTGGTGCTGGCGCATCTTGCCGTGATCGAGATCGGTCGCGAAGTCGTCACGTTGCGTACGCTGCGATCAGACGGTGAGTGGCGGGAAACACGGCTCTGGATCGTCGATGAGGGTGGTTCGTCGTGGCTTCACAGCGGAGGCACCGATTGGTTGCAGCGGTTCGACGGGACTCCCGTCGTCGAGATCGAACGGGGCGGTCGGATCCGGCGATACCGAGCTCAGGCGGTTCCCGGCCCGCATCCGCGCGTCGATCAGCTCCTTCGCGAGAAGTACGGCCTGGCAGACCAGTGGGTCCGGTTCCTCTCTGCCGACAACGAGGAGACGGTCGCCGTCCGATTGGACCCGCTGTAGAGTGAGCAGATCGCCACCGGGCACGGCACGGTGGCTGATGAGGCACGGTGTGCGGCAGCCGATCTCTGCTCCGGCCAGGCGTCGACCCCGGCCGCTCCGAGTGGACTTCACAGACACCTCGGTGCGGAACCGAGCGCCCGTCCGTCGGACAGCAGCCGCGGTTTCGGCACGAAGCACCACCGGGAGGCAGGGCGTCGCCACACGAGCGGTAGCCGGAGGAAACCATGCCGGGTCCGGAGATCGAGAGCCTGGTCGATGCCGCCCGCGCCGCCCAGGCGCAAATCGTCCTTCCGGGCCTGCGCATCACAACGCTCCGCCAGCTGTTGCCGGATCATTGGCTGCTTCGTTAGGCATTCCGAGCGGCCTGGCCGGCCAATCGCCAGGTGACCCGCGGAGTCCTCCACCATGCCCGAGTACGCGATCTTCCTCGACTCGGTCGATCCGAAAGCGAAGCGCCCCCGAGAGGTAGTCCGCGACCACTGTGCGCATCTCGATCGCCTGGATGCGGAGGGCCGCCTCATCGCAGCGGGCCCCTTTGCCGATGCGACGGATGGAGGGATGATCCTCGGAAGCTTCTCGAATCTCGAGGAAGCCGAGAGCTTTGCCCACGCCGATCCCTTCGTACGGGGCGGCTACAGCCGAGCGCGGGTCCGCCCGTGGGAATGGAGCCATCGGGAGAACGGGCACCTCGGCACGATCGAACCGCGCCCGGGCGGCCATCCTCGTTTCTTGACGACGCTCCGTCTCCGCGCAACGACCCGACGCTTCTCAGGGAAACCGATCGCTGACGGAGTTGTCCGCTCGCTGCTCCTCGCTGCACTCGCCGCTCCGTCCGAGTTCAATCTCCAGCCCTGGCGACCGATCGTCTGTCGCCACATGACGGATCGCCGGCGACTTCAGCGCTGCTGCTTCGACCAGCCACAGGTCGGATCGGCCGCGCTCGCCGTTGTCTGCGCAGTCGATCCTCTCGTGTTCGAAGCCGATGCCCCACGAGCTGCGGACGAGTTCATCGCTCGCGGGCGTTATCCGCCGGAGCAGCGAGAAGACGTCGTGACGTTCATTCGATCGTGTTATCGGGACCCGCGTAACGCCGCGATTCGCAACGGAACGATTTTCGGTCACCAGCTCCTGCTCGCCGGAGTGAGCCGGGGCTTGGCGGGCTTCTGGCTCGCCGGCTTCGACGAGGAAGCCGTCCGCAAGGAGTTTTGCCTTCCGACTCGCGCCGTGATTGCCGGTGTCGTTGGACTCGGCTGGGCGGAAGCGCCGGGTCCTCCCATGCCGCGACAACCGCTCGAGCTTCTCGTCGGATGGGGGCATTGGCCAGACCCCGCGGTGGCGGGCTCGTGCGGGGCGTCAGCTCCGATGGCGTCCGACGACGAGGGCCCCACGACGGCGCGCGGCTCACGGACCAGAGGCCCGGCCTGATCGTGGCGTGGTAGCGTCTGGCCTCGAAGCTCGAGGTTTCGGCGGAGTTCGAGGACGCCGTAGCGCGGAGCGGAAGCCGCGATCCGTCAGATGGCGCGGAGACTCCGATGGATCCGGCAAGCTACGATCGCTGGTACGAGACTCCACGGGGTCGATGGATCGGGCACCGCGAAGCCACGCTGATCCTCGAGAGCCTCGAGCCCCGTCCCGCAGAATCGCTGCTCGACGTCGGCTGTGGCACGGGCTTCTTCACTCGTGCCCTTGCTGCTTCCGTCGACGGCCGCGTGGTCGGCGTCGACATCAACCCGGAGTGGCTGGAGTACGCGCGCCGGCACGATGAAGGCCGAGTCGCCTACACCGTCGGGGACGCCGGTGCGCTCCCGTATGCAGACGCGAGCTTCGATCTGGTCACCTCCATCACTGCCATCTGCTTCATCCCGGACGAAGCGGCTGCGGTTCGCGAGATCCTTCGCGTGACCCGCCGCCGCTTCGCGATCGGCTTGCTCAATCGCCACAGTCTCCTCTGGTGGCAGAAGGGCAGAGACGGAGGCCGAGGCGGCTACCGAGGCGCCCATTGGCATACCGTACGCGAGGCCCGGTCTCTCTTCCTCGGTCTTTCGGTACGGAACCTTCGTGTGCGCACCGCGATCCAGCTTCCCGGTGGCTCGCTCCTCGCGCGATCGCTCGAGCGCGTATGGCCCTCTTCGTTTCCGACTGGCGCGTTCCTTCTCGTCACCGGAGATGTGTCGGAACGAGTGCGGTGAACGGCGTAGAGGATCCGTTGTTCGTCTACGCTGGAGATCCGGCCGGATTCCCGTATCGATTCATCTCCGCGGTCTTCTCCCAGACCGAGACGTGCGACGTGCTTGCATCGGTGAACGGCTCACGTGTCCACCCGGCCCACCGTTCGCGCAGGGTCATGCCTGCCAGGCGCGCCATCAAGTCCAGCTCCGAGGGCCAGACGTAGCGGTACGGTGCCGAGAAAGTACGGAGCTCGCTGTCCTCGATCCAGTAATGGTGCGAGTACAGGATCTGCCCGACGAAATCCGTGTACTCATCGAAGCCAAGATGGCTGGGACGGACGTCGAACGCCCGCACCCGTTCGCCCGGCGGGATCCGCCGCAGGCCGGGGACGAACACTTCGATCACGAAGCAGCCACCCGGCTCGAGATGGGCGGCGGCATTCCGGAAACACGCCACCTGCTCGTCTTGCGTCGTGAGGTTCGTGATCGTGTTGTACACGAGGTAGGTGAGGCGGAAGCTGCCGTCGACGCGGGTCGTCACGAAGTCGCCGACCGTCAGTCCGATCTGCTCGGAACCCGATTTCCGGCGAAGCTGGTCGAGCATCGGCTCGGAGAGGTCGATCCCGTGAACGCGTATGCCTCGGCTGCGAAGCGGGAGCGCGAGCCGCCCCGTGCCGATCCCGAACTCGAGGGCGGCGCCGTCGCCAGTGAGGTCCGCGAGGAAGTGAACCGCTGGCTCGAGGACGGTAGGCTGGTACCAGTCGGCCGAGGTCTCGTCATAGCGTCGGGCAATCTGTTCGTCGAACCGGATCTTCGGCACCGTTACGTTCCTCGCTCGCGCGGCCCGCAAGTGAGTTCCCGCTCCTATGCGACGGTAAGATCGCACCGTTCTGGGCTCGGCACCATCTGCACGAGCGCCGGCGCCGAGGCTTCCAGATCGCCTCCCGACATCGACGACGCACCCGCCGCTCCACCGCTCGCTCCGATCGGCCCGTGGTACCGTTTCGGAATCGGACGCCGGGGCCCGGCCGTCCGGAGGAATCAGGAGGAATCAGGAGGAAGAAAGGAAAGAAGGATGGAACCTCGAATCAGCATCGTGACGCTCGGTGTCGAGGATCTCGCCCGCTCTTACGCGTTCTACGCGGAGGGGCTCGGCTTTCCGACGACGCGCAAGCCCGAGAGCGGCATCATCTTCTTCCAGACGCGAGGAACCTGTCTGGCGCTCTATCCTCGGGACAAGCTCGCCGAGGACGTCTCCCCGCAGCTTTCTCCGGCACGGAGTCCCTTCCCGGGTATCACACTGGCCCACAACACGAGAACGAAGTCCGAGGTCGAGGAGATCCTCGCGCTTTCCGAGCGTTCGGGTGGGCGCATCGAAAAGGCGGCGCAGGTGGCGTCGTGGGGAGGCTACAGCGGTTACTTCTCCGATCCCGATGGCTACCTCTGGGAGGTGGCCTGGTCCGAGGGGTGGAGGTTCCACGACGACGGCAGTCTCGTGATCGAGTAGGACTGCCAGGAATGCGTCGCCGACAAGGTGGGGCGAGTTGCGCGGGCCTTCATCGTCGCAAGGGGGAGTCGATCGTCGCACACATCGCCGCCTACTCGGCGACGACGTCCTACTCGGGGACTCGTCGGCACGCCGAAGCGGGGGTGCGCGCCCGCGTGGGTCCGTGAGTCACGGCGGCCGTCGGGAGTTGAGCGATGCGGATGTCGAGCCAGCGGAACGCCACCCTGCGGATTGCGACGAGCCAGTTCCCGGTGAGCCACGACCTCGGGCGCAACACGAAGTACGTGCTTCGACAGATGCGCGACGCGAAGAGCGCCGGCGCCGATGTCGTGCATTTCCCGGAGGGCGCCCTGTCCGGCTACGCCGGCACGGATTTCGACTCGTTTCGAGGTTTCGACTGGTCGCTTCTCCGATCCTGTTCGCAGCGGGTGCTGCAACGCGCCGCCGAGCTGGAGCTATGGGTGCTTCTGGGTTCCAGTCATCCCCTTTCGCCACGCCACGAGCCTCACAACTGCGTGTATGTGATCGATCCGGCCTTCTATGGGCGCTTCGGATTCCGCGCGGGTCGGTGCTCAGCGCCCTGCGTCGAAGGCCACGTCGTACGCAACGAGGCCGTGCGGGAGCGACGGCCCGAACGAAAGCGCCTGGAAGTACGCCGGGGGTACGTCTGGCAGGATGAGCCCCGGCTCCGCGCGGAATCCGAAGCGCCCATAGAAGGCCGGATCGCCCAGCAGCACGCAGCCAGCGGTGCGGCGGCTAGAGCGGAAGATCCGATCGCGTGTACAGAGCTTCGAGCGTGAGGCCGCGGCTTGCGAACGCGGCCGCCGCGCCCTCGCCGCGATCGACGACGCACAGCACGCGCGCGACCTTGCCGCCGGCCGCTTCGACGGCGTCGAGCGCGGCGAGCGTCGAGCCGCCGGTGGTCATGGTGTCCTCGACGAGCGCGACGCTCTGGCCGGCACGGAACGGACCCTCGATGCGCTTGCCGAGGCCGTGCTGCTTGGCCTCCTTGCGCACGAAGAAGCCGACCAGCTCGCGCCAGTCCTCGCCGGCGCGCGCCGCGGCGGCGAGCACGCCGGCCACGACCGGAACGGCCGCAACGACCATGCCCCCGACGGCGTCGACGCGCGGCCCATCGCGCAGCCGCCCGAGCAGCAGCCGGCCGGCGAGCTCGAGGCCGCGCGGGCGCAGCATGGTCGTGCGCAGATCGAGATAGAAGTCGCTCTCCTGGCCGCTCGAGAGCACGACGCGGCGCTTCTCGAACGAGACGTGGAGGATCAGCTCCAGTAGCTCGCGGTGGTCGGCATCAGACATCGGGGCGGCTCCTCCGCGCGCTGCGGGCTCGGCGCGATGATCCCTCGCGGCGTGCCGGCGGCGCTCCGCTACTGCTTGCGGATGCCAAGCGCGTACTCGGCGATCAGCTTGGTATGAAGCTCGCTGGTGCCCTCGCCGAACTCCATCGCCTTGGCTTCGAGCAGCAGCCGGCCGATCTCATACTCCGCGGAGAGCCCGTAGCCGCCGAAGATCTGCATCCCGTCGAGGGCGTTCTGCACGGCGGCCTGGCTGGCCAGCAGCTTCGCCATCGATGCCTCCATCGAGCACCGCTCGAGGCCGGCGTCCTTCATGCGGCCGAGCTGGTAGACGACGTGGCGGGCCTGCTGCACGCGGCAGATCATGTCGGCGATCTTCTTCTGGATCAGTTGGAACTCGCCGATCTTCTGGCCGAACGCCTCGCGCTCGAGCGCGTACGGGACCGCGAGATCGACGCAGCGTTGCGCCTGGCCGATCTGGCGCGCCGCCACCGAGAAGCGTCCCATGTCGAGCGCGGCGCCGAGGATCGGGAAGCCCTGACCGGGCTCGCCGAGCACCGCAGCGTCCGGCACGAAGGCGTCCTGGAAGTGCACCTCGGCCAGGTTGTCCCGCTGCAACGTCCGCATCGGGAACTCCCCGATCGTGATGCCGTCGGTGGTCTTCGGATCGACCAGGAAGGCGGTGACGCCGCGGTGCTTCTGTGCGCGATCGATCGATGCGACGACGAACAACACCCCCGCGTGTGCGGCGTGCGAGATGAAGACCTTGGTGCCGTGGAGCCGCCAGCCACCACTCGTGCGGGTGGCGGTCGTGGCCATGTTGCCGAGATCGGTCCCACCGCCGGTCTCGGTGAGACACGCCGACGTGATGCACTCGCCGCGCGCCATCGGCGGCAGCCAGCGCTGTTTCTGCGCCGGTGTGCCGAAGCGCAAGATCGAGCCGGCCACCAGGGAGTTCGTGACCGAGACGACGCTCGCGACCACCCAGTCCACCCGGGCGATCTCCTCGCAGATCAGCCCGTACGTCATCACGCCCTGGAACGAGCCGCCGTACTCCTCCGAAATCATCGGCGCGATGTAGCCGAGGGGGACCAGCTTGCGGATCAGCTCGATCGGGTAGCGCCCCTCACGCTCGTGGGCCTCGACATGGGGCAGGAGCTCCTTCTCGGCGAACTCCCGGACCGTGCGGCGCACCAGCCGCTGCTCGTCACTGAGGTCGAAGTCCATCATCCGGTCTAGGGGGGACGGCATCGGGCCCGGTCTCCGGGAAAGGCAGGCAGGGGCGGCCTGGCGTTGCGAGACCCGGCCGAGCGTAGCGGGTGGGAACGGCGGGCGGGATCCTCAAGGCGGGTCGGCGATCCGTCGATGCGCTGGCAACGACTCCGCTGGATCCCAGGAGAGGCGCGTTCTGAAACCCTCGTCGACGCTCGCCGCTTCGGATCGGGAGGGCCAGCTGGCCGCCACCTGTGACCAGCTGCGGGCGGAGCTGCGCGCCTGCGAGGGGCGCTATCGGGCGCTCGTCGAGCAGGCGCCGGATGCAGTCCTGCTCGCCGACCTCTCCGGACGCCTCGTCTCGGTGAACCCGGCGGGCCTTGCGATGCTCGGCTTCCCCAACGATGACGAGCCGGCGCTGATCGGGCGGGCACTCTCCGAGTTCATCGATCCGGACGATCTGCAGGCCGCTCCACTCGCCACGGACCGGTTGCGCCCCGGGCGTGTGGTCGCGCGGCGCCGGTTGCTCGTGCGCAGCGATCAGAGCCGCTTCTCCGCGGAGACCAGCGCGCGGCTGCTGGCGGACGGACGCACGATCCAGATCGTCGTGCGCGACGTCAGCGAGTACGACCGCATGCTCGAAGCGCTGCGCCTCGAGACGGAACGCCTCAACGTGCTGCAGACCGTCGCCGTGGTGGCGAACGAGTCGAAGAGTTTCTCACAGGCGCTGCGCCGATGTCTGCCGATCCTGTGCAAGGCCGGCGGCTGGACGACGGGGCACGTCTACCGGCCTCATCTGCGCGGCCGGCTGCAGTTGGTTTCGACAGCGATCTGGTACGCCGCAGAGCCCGAGGCGATCGCGGAACTCCGCAAGCAGAGTCACCCCTCCGTGGTCGTTCCCGGCCGGGGCCTCGTCGGCCGCGCCGTGGCGAATCGTGGCGCCGAATGGGCGCAGGATCTGCGTGCAACGCCGGGCTTCTCGCGCGCCGACGCCGCGCTTCGCTCCGGGTTGGTGAGCGCGCTGGCGTTCCCGGTCGAATCCAATGGTACGGTCGTCGCCGCGATCGAGTTCTACGCCTCGGAGACCCGCCCGCGCGACGAGACCTTCTTGCAGCTACTCGCCCACGCGTGCTCGATCCTCGGCCCGGTGGCCGAACGACAGCAGAGCCATCTGGCGCTCGCCCGCGCCCGCCGCGAGAGCGATGACCTGATCCGTTCGCTGGCGTGCGCGCTCGTCGCCGTCGACGGCCACGGCGAGATCTCGCACTGCAACGAGTTGGCCACGAAGATGCTCGGCTGGGAACGGAAGGTCTCGAAGTGCTCCTATCTGGATCTGCCGCTTCCCCCCGCGTTCGAGCCGCTTCGCTTGGCGTTCTCCCGCTGTCTCGCCGAGCAGGTCGCGATCGACGTCGACCCCGTGAGCTTCCGGCGCCCGGACGGGGGGTCGGTCTTCTTCGACCTCTCCCTCCGACCTCTACCGGCGCGTAACGGAGAGCCCTCCGGCGCGTTGCTGGTGGCCACCGATGTCAGCGAACTCGAGAAACTCCAGTCTTCGATCGCGACGAGCCACCGCCTCGAATCGATCGGACAGCTCGCCGGCGGCATCGCTCACGAGCTGAACACCCCGATGCAGTACGTCGGCGACAACGTGCAGTTCCTGGACCGGGCCTTCGCAGACCTCGTGCGCGTGCTGCAACGTGGCGTCGCCGGGGCCCCGGACGTGGACCTGAAGTTCCTTCTCGACGAGATTCCGAAGGCGCTCTCGGATTCGCGGGAAGGGGTGGAGCAGGTCGATCGGATCGTACGCGCGATGAAGGAGCTCTCCGATCACGACTCGGGCGTCCGCGTGCCGACGGATCTCAACGAGCTGGTGCAGAGCGTCCTCACCGTCTCGCGCAACGTCTGGAAGTTCCTGGCGGACGTCCAGTTCGACCCCTGCACGGACCTCGCCCCGGTTCCGTGTCGCCCCGGTCCGATGTCGCGAGCGCTGGTCAACCTGGTCGTGAACGCTGCCGAGGCGATCGCCGAGGTCGCGCGGGCGTCCGGGAAGCGAGGCTCGATCCGAGTCCAGACCCGGCGCAACGGCGCCTGGGCGGAGCTGCGCATCACGGACACCGGCCCCGGCATTCCGAGGTCAGTGCGTACGCGGGTATTCGATCCGTTCTTCAGCACGAAGATCCGTGGGACGGCGACGGGACAGGGACTGGCGATCGCGCAATCCGTGATCGTGGACGGCCACGGCGGGACGCTGCGCTTCGAGACTGCGGTCGGCCGCGGCACGACGTTCTTCGTGCAACTGCCCTTGATACCGCCCTCCGACCGAGCCACGTCGTCCTGACGGCGGGGATCCGCCAGTCGGGGCTCAGGTGTTGGCGAGTGCCGCGCTGCGTACGGCTTCGGCGCCGATGAAGCCCTTGCTCGGCTTCCCGAACAGATAGCCTTGCAGCAGATCGCAGCCGAGCGCCACCAGCGCGTCCCGATCCACCGCGTGCTCGATCCCCTCGGCAATGGTCCGGATCCCGATCTCGCGACAGAGCTGCTCGAGGGTGCTGACCAGCTTGGTGCGCGTATTCGACGCATGGATGCCGTCGACCAGCTCGCGGTCGTACTTGACGAACTCGGGTTTGAAGCGGACCAGGCAGGTCAGGCCGGAGTAGCCGGTGCCGAGGTCGTCGACTGCCAACCGGAAGCCGAGCTCGCGCAATGCCGCGATCTTCTCTTCGACGTTCGGGAAGCTTTCGATCGAGCTCCGCTCGGTGAGTTCCAGCACGATCCGCGGTGCGATCGGGATGAGCGCGTTCTCATCGTTGTACAGGAACGGGTCGACGATCGTCGCCGGGTGCAGGTTCACGAACAACAGCGCATCCGGGGGCGCTTCCGATGCGCAGCGTGCCACGAGCTGCAGGACGTGATGGTCGAGCTCGACGGTGCGACCGAGCTGTTCGGCGACCGCCAGCAGGTCGAGCGGTGAACGCAGCACCGGGTCCTCGCTCCGCATCAGGGCTTCGTAACCGAAGACCCGACCTCGTGCCGAGGAGACGATGGGTTGGAACGCGACCCAGAGGCCGGCCACGGCACGCTCGAAGTTCTGCGCCAGCGTCCCCCCGTTCGCCGGGACCGGCGCCGCCGGAGGACCCTGCGTTCCCTTGGCTCGGAACGAGGCCTCGATGCACGCGACGAGTTCGTCGGTCCGGCACGGCTTCATGAGGAAGCGGTAGATCCCGGCGTCGTTGATCGCGCGGATCGTGGACTCGAGACTGGCTTCCCCGGTGAGGATGATCCGGGTCGTGTCCGGCCAGCGACGGCGCACCTCCTGGAGCAGCTCCGAGCCGCTCACCTCGGGCATCCGCTCGTCGGAGATCACCACATCGAAGGATTCCCGCTCGAGCATCGCCAGCGCGTCGCGCGCGGAGTTGGCGGTCTGCACCTCCCACGGCACAGTGGCATGCAGGGTCCTTCGCAGCGCCTGGGTGACGCGCACATCATCGTCGACGAGCAGGATGCGATGGCTCACCGAGAGCTGAGCGGCCGAACCCCGACACAGCTTGAGAGTTGCCGGCTCCCCATTTCGCGAGGGAGCCGGCCCGCCCGGGACCTGTCCGGTCGTGGCTCCGGAGCGGCCAGCCGGCGTCCCGGCGCTCCCTCTCCCTGGACTGCGGCCCACGACTCCCCTAGCTTCCCGCGCCCGGCCGTCGAGGTGCGCCCCCTGGGAGTCCGACGACACCGGGCGGAGCGCGCAGCGTCAGGCCCGCGGAAACAGAGGGAACAGAGGGATCGCCGTGAAGAAGAATGCCGACCTGACCCATCGCAAGCGCGGCAAGACCGGGCGCCTGCGTGCGAAGTTGAAGGCCAAGCACCAGCGCGCTCGCAAGCGCAACAGCTCCGGCCAGCGCAAGACCTACCGGTAGGGCGCGACGGTGGCGGCCGCGCCCGCCTTCTCGTTCGGGCTGGAGGCGCGAGCCGGCGCCGCACGAGCGGGCGTCTTCGAGACGCCGCACGGGCGCGTCCACACCCCGGCATTCATGCCGGTCGGCACGCACGGCGCGGTGAAGGCGATGACACCGGAGCAGGTCGCGGCCACCGGAGCCGAGATGGTGCTCGCCAACACCTACCACCTGGCGCTGCGACCCGGTGAAGGGCTGGTCCAGAAGCTCGGCGGCCTGCACGGCTTCATGCGTTGGCCCGGTCCGATCCTCACCGACAGCGGCGGCTTCCAGGTCTTCTCGATCCCCAAGAAGGAGATCAGCGACCGCGGCGTGCGCTTCTCGAACGAGCTCACCGGCGACGCGATGGAGCTGACCCCGGAGCGCTCGATCGAGATCCAGAACGCGCTCGGGGCCGACGTCATCATGGCGTTCGACGAGTGCACGCCGTATCCGGCCGACGAGAAGCTCGCGGCGACCGGCGTGCGACGCACGCTCGCGTGGATGGAGCGCTGCCTCGCGGCTCATCAGCGCCCGAACGATCAGGCGTTGTTCGGAATCGTCCAGGGCAGTGTCTACGAGAAACTACGCGAGCGCTGTGCCGAGGCGCTGGTCGCGCTGGACCTCGTCGGCTATGCGATCGGCGGCGTCTCGGTCGGCGAGGGGCACGAGCTGTTGTGCCGCATTACGTCGTTCTGCGCGCCGTTGCTCCCCGAGCACAAGCCCCGCTACCTGATGGGCGTCGGCCTGCCCGAGGATCTCGTCGCGGCGATCGGCTACGGCATGGACCTGTTCGACTGCGTGATCCCGACCCGCTATGCGCGTTCCGGTGTCGCCTTCACCGCTCGCGGACGGATCCGGCTGACCAATCGTCGCTACCGTCGCGACGGTTATCCCATCGATACGTCCTGCGATTGCACGGCGTGCGCCGGGGGCTTTGCCCGCGCGTACCTCCACCATCTGTTCGCCGCCAACGAGATCCTCTCGGCGATCCTGGTCTCGACCCACAACGTGCGCTTCTACGAACGCCTGGTGCAGAACGCCCGCGCCGCGATCCTCGCCGGCGCGTACGACGACTGGCGCCAGGCGTTCCTCGCGCAGTACCGCGCGGGCGACTAGTCGCCACGAGCGGTCGTCCGCTCCGCACGCACGCGGCCGTCGTCCTCGACTCGATCCGGAGGATCCGACGCGCGCGGCGGGAGCGCGGGGGGCAAGCGGGTGCCAGACGGCGTCCGTGACGGGCTCTCCCGTCAGGGCCGTGAGCAGGTTCAAGATCACCTGGCCCTCCGGGAGCCCGGTGGTTCGCGCCACCTGGGAGACGATGCGGCCGACGCCGGCGAGGGTGGCCGGGAGATCGAAGCGCCAGCGGTCCTGCTCGCGCACGAAGCCGACACGCAGGCCGGACGGGAAACCGGACGCATAGATCTGGGCCAGCGCCCGGGTGCGATCGAGCACGGCGACGTCGGTGAGATCGAGGCGCACGACGGCACGCGGATCCGCGAGGCCGGCACGGACGGCGTGGGCGGCGAGCTCACGGGGCGTGCCGTCGCGCAACAGCCAGACCGGTGCGACGTGACGGACGCCGAGCACCACCAGCCGCGGTCCGGGCGCGAGCGCCTGCACGTCGGCGCGCGAGCCCTGCAGCACGAGGGATCGCAACTGCGCCCACTCTTCGAGAGACGCCGTCGAGACCCTCGTGAGGGCGGCGTCGGCGTCGCGCATCACGACCGCCTGCTCGAGCGCCTCGTACACGCCGCGAATCTCGAGACCCGGCCGCCCGGCGGAAATCGAGAGGAGAGCAGCGGCGATCAAGAACCAGCGGCGCATCCGTCCGGGCCTCCCGTCCAGAGCAAATCAGAGCAACTCCGAGGTCGAGCGACTCCCGGATCCAGCGACTCCCGGGTCCAGCGCTCCAGGCCGCACGATTCGCGTCCGGAGAGGATTGCGACCGGTCGCGTCGAAGTCGCCAACCCGATGCCGGGAGTGTGGCCGAGTCCGGCGGCGGACGCGAACTGCGCCGTTACCCTGCGCCGGCATGGCAGAACGACGCGGTGCATTCCTCACACCGGAGCAGGTCCTGGCCCGCCACCGCGGCGGGCCGCGCACGGGGGTCTTCACGGATGGCTCGTGCGAGGGGAACCCGGGGCCGGGTGGCTGGGGCGTCGTATGGGTCGAAGAGGATGAGATCGTCGCCGAGCGCCATGGCAGCGATCCCCAGACGACGAACAACCGCATGGAACTGCGCGCGCTGATCGAGGCCTACAAGCTGCTGCCGGCGGATGCGACCATCGCGGTCTACTCGGACAGCCAGTTGTGCGTGAAGACGGTCAACGAATGGGCTCCGGGCTGGGCCGCCCGCGGCTGGCGTCGCAAGACCGGCCCGATTGCGAACCTCGAGCTGGTGCAGGAGCTGTACGCGCTCGCACGCGCCCATCCGAACGTCAAGCTGACGTGGATCCGCGCGCATGATGGCTCGCGCTGGAACGAGTATGCGGATGCGCTGGCGACCACGTACCTGCGCGGCGCCGGGTCCTGAACGACTCCACCCGGAACGACCCCTATCCGGGGCGCGTGGTGGGCGCCGGCCGACGGCCATGCGGTCTCGTCCTGCGCGGCGATGCGGGGACGGCGACGCGCCGGGCCACAGCCAGCAGCCAGGCCGCGAACGGCACCTGTCCGTCATAAGACCCGAGCTCGTCGACGGCTCGGCACAGGATCCGGCGGGTCAGCATTTCCGCCGCCGCCCGATTCCCGGTGCGGCGGCATGCGAAGGCCCAGACCGCCGGGAGGCTCTGCTCGAAGACCCGCCCGAACGCCTCGCGATCGCCGCTGGCGGCGCGCTGGGTGAGGTCGGTATCCGTCGCAACGATCATGGCAGAAGCGCGGCCTGCTGAGTGGGACTCGTCGTCAGTATAAGACCTGGACATCGAACCAGTGTGGTGAGGACGGCGGTCGCCGGCATTGCCCCGACCCCGTAGCCCCTGGGTGTCCGCGGGGACCGACGCGGTTTCCGATCCAGACGGCGAGCGCGCCGGCGCCGGCGCGCGAGGGCCGGCGTGGAGGGCGGGCGGGGTCGGGGATCGGGACACGAAGCAGGCGGGACCTGGTGGAGCCGAGCGGGATCGAACCGCCAACCTCCTCGTTGCGAACGAGGCGCTCTCCCAATTGAGCTACGGCCCCAGGTCCCGAAAAGTCGGCCCCGCACGGTAGACCCGGGCTTCCGGAGCGTCAACGGGGCGCGACGCGACGGCCGGGTTTCTGAGATAGCTTCTGGCCCATGCCGATCGACATCCGCACGATCCTGGTCCCGATCGATTTCTCGCCGAACGCCGAGGCGGTGCTGGAATGGGCCGCGCATCTGGCCGAGGAGCATGCGTGCCCGCTCGTCCTGCTCCACGCCTACCACCTGCCGGTCGACTTCCAGCAGCTCGAAGGCGCCTACCTGCCGCCGGACTTCTGGACGCAGGTGAAGAGCGACGCCGCGGCCAACCTGGAGCGCCACGCCGAACTCCTGCGCGCGCGCGGCCTGCGCGTCGAGACGATCTTGCGCGAGGGCTATCCGGCCAGCGTGATCGAGGAAGAGGCCCAGACGCGGAACGTCGACCTCATCGTCATCGGCACGCGCGGTCACACGGGCCTCAAACACCTCCTGCTCGGCAGCGTCGCCGAACGCGTCGTCCAGAAAGCCCCGTGCGCCGTCCTCACCGTCAAATCCCCCGACCCCACCTGACCCCGCCAGAAAGGGCGTCAAGAAAGGGGGCGTCAAGAAAGGGGTCGGGTTCGATTCGTCAACTTTTCGGCGGCGGCCCGGAGACGCGATCGAATGCCGGCGAACTTCGGAGACAGGCCACTAGCCGGCCTCACCCCCGCCCCGTGAGATCTTGCCGAGCTGCCCGCCCGGGTGACGACGATGGTATTCCGCGCGCGTAAAGCCCCGCGCCGTTTCGAGCCCCGTCGAAAGTCCCGCCAGCACCAGCAGCTCCGCCGCCACGCTGGCTCGGGGCGCGAGGCCGAGGCCGCCGCCTTCGCGGGCCACCCCGGCATCGAGCGTCACGTCGGCGGCCTTTGCCAACGGCGATTCGAGTCCGCCGGTGATCGCGATGATGCGCGCGCCGAGCGCGCGGACCGTCGCCACCGCCGCCAGCAGCTCGCCCGTGGTGCCACTGTTGCTGATCGCAATGACGACATCACCCGGCACCACCTGCCCGGCGCTGCCGTGCACCGTCTCCGTCGCGTGCAGGAACTGCGCCGGCGTCCCCGTCGACGCGAGCAACGAGGCGCCGTAGCGCGCCAGGTGCTCGGGCTTGCCGACGCCCGTCACGTGGACCCGCCCGCCGGCGGCCTCGGAATCCCGGATCAGCGACAGCGCGTCGGCGTAGGCTTGCGGCACGACGCGGCGTCGCAATGCGCCGAGCTCCTCGAGAGCGATGTCGAAGGCCTCGACGATCTCCGCGAGCGTCGGATCGATCGGCGGCGCCGCCGGACGGAACGGGGAGCCCTCGTACAGCTCGAGCGCACGGGCGCGCGCCCACGCGGCATCCGCCGGAAACGCGCCGAGCCGCTCGATGCAGGCGGCGCCGCACGCGTTGCCGAGCCGCGCCGCATCCTCCCAGCCGAGGCCCTGATGCAGACCGGCGAGCAAGCCGCCGAAGAACGCGTCGCCCGCCCCGGTGGCATCCACCATCTCGACCTGCGGAGTGCTCACACGGCCCTCGAAGGCATCCGCCGCGACGGCGCTCCCGGCCGCGCCATCGGTCACGACGACCGCTCCGCAACCGAAACGCTTGCGCAGAATCCGCGCCAGCTCGAGTGCATCGGCCTCCGGCGCCGCCGCGAGCTCCCGCGCCGCCCGCTTGCTCGGCTTCAGAAGGTCGGCCAGGCCGAGGACGGCGTGCAGTGTGGCCTCGTCCCCGAGTGCCGGGACCGCATCGGACGGCGGCACATCGAGATCGACGGCGGTCTCGAGCCCCAGCTCACGCGCGACGCGCAGCGCCTCGAGCACGACGGCGAGCGGCACCTGGTGCACCTCGGTCGTCAGACGCGCGCCGCGGCGCAGGAACCCCTGGTGGCGCGCGCGCACTTCTGCGTCGTCGAGTTCGGCGGTCGCCGCGGGATCGAAGTAGATCGCGCGCTCGCCGCCGGCGTCCAGGAAGATCTCCGCCACCGAGCTGGCGCTGCCGTCGAGCGTCAGATGGTACTCGATGCCAGCGCGGTCCATCGCGGCGCGCAATACGCGGCCGGGCTCGTCGTCCCCCTGCTTGCCGAAGATCCCCGTGCGCAGCCCGAGCGCGCTGGCCCAGCCGAGCTGATTGAGGATCACGCCGCCGATGAAAGACCGGACCGAGCCGCCGTCCTCGAGGCGGAGCAACGCTCCCTTCTCGTCTGCGCCGACGATGCGCGCGGCGCGATGCAGCCGATCGACGACCATCGAGCCGAGGCCCACCAGATGGAGCGGAGCCTCCCCGGAGCGACGGGCCGATTCCTTCGCAGCCGCGCGAGCGCTCACACGCGACGCAGACCGCTCTCGCGGGCAGCCGCGAGGGCAGGGCCGGCGGGCGCCACGCTGACCCAGGGCGCGCGCACCGTGCGGGCGGCCTTCTCTCGCACCCGCGCGAAGACCTCGTCGAAACGTTCCGCATCGGGGCGAGCGAGCTTCGGTGTGCCCGACGCGACAGTGTCGCTGGACACGACACCGAGATGGAGCAGGGCGCGCTTGAGACAGGCGATCGTGCGCCGGCCGCTGGTCGAATGGGTCCCGGCGCGGAAATCCTCGAGCACCTCGCGCACCTCGTCCATGCGCTCGACATCCCCGGCGCGGCAGGTCTGCCAGGCCCGCGCCCACTCGCGCGGCAGCGCGTTGGCGGGCCCCGCGACGACGCCGGCCGGGACGGCCCCGTGGAGACGCCAGCGGTTCCAGTGTTCGGCCAAGGTGCCGAACGGGCCGCGGCGCGGGCGGAACAGATCGAAGATCAGCATCGCGTCGCCGACGTAGATCGCGAACTCGCCGCGGTCGTTGAAGCTGCGCGCCGCCTTGGTGTAGTTACCGAGCACCTTGCGCGGCGCCGAGACCTTGATCCCGCGCACGAAGTCCAGTCGCGAGAGCGCCTTCACCTGTCGCGTACGGATGTGCGGCACTTTCGGATCGATGGCGATGTCGGCGTTGTCGTACAGGAACACTGGGATGCGTCGCGTGCGGGCATCGAGCAGGTCCGCCACGTCGCGCGCGACGAAGCGCACCGGATCGTCGATGCCGGCGATCGAGAGCGGCGCCAGCACGGCGGCGTCGGCCCCGCAGGAGATGGCGAGATCCAGGTTCTCGAGCGTCTCCTCGGCGCTCGGCGCCGTGACGCCCGCCCACATCTCCACCTCGCGGCCGACAGGCCGTGTGGTGCCGGCCAGCAGCGCGTTCGCCTTGGCGACCTCCTCGGTGCAGATCTGGATCACGCTCTGACGCACGCCGTTGTCGACGCGATCCCACTCGCCCGTCGTACCGGCCGCGAAGATCACGTCGGCGCCGTACCCGTCCTGGATGACGTAGCGGACCACGGCGCGCTGATCGTCTTCGAGCAAGACGCCGGCCTCGTCGAGGATCGTCACGACCGGGACCGACAGTCCCTTGCGCGGTTGCGTGTCTTCGACGGAACGCAGCGCCAGTCTCCTCCGCCCGGTCTCGGCGTCTCGCCGGTGTCGTGCAGGTCTCCTGGGAACCGGGCGAGACCCTGCTGGGGCAACCCGAGTCGAGAGCGGGAGCATGCCAGACGCGGCCCGCCCGGTCACCCGTCGGAGCCGACCAGGTGGCTCAGGGACCCGGGGGGCGCGACGTCGGCCCGGCCGGAGCGACCCGCTGGACCTCGAGACGCCGGCGTGACCAGCCCGGCGCTTCCACCTCGATCCAGGCCGGGAACGCGATGCCCCCGTCCCGCGCAACAGACGGTCCGAATCGGTAACGGGCCCGGCGGGGCTCGTCGATGCGCACGGGCTGCCGGCTCTCGAGGTCGAACCAGTAGGACGGGCGTCCGCGCTCGGCGCTCGATCCGGGGTCGCGCCCCCCCAACACCCAACAGTCGGCGTCGTCACACAGGCCGAGATCCAACTGCTCCGGATCGCCGCCGATGCCCTCGAGCGCCGCCGCCACTTCGGCCTCGGTGGGCGCCTGCAGGAGCTGCGTCGGCGGCAGCAGCGGCATCGCGCGGTCGAGGCGAACACCGTCGCGGGTCGCGGCGTAACCAGCGGGGCTCCGCTCGTGAACCTCGCGGCCGCCGTCCGACCGGATCAGCTCGAGCCACGCCATCCCGCCGGGGTCGAGGCGCGCTCGGCCGGAGGCGATCGCTCCGCCGGACTCGCCGACCAGCAAGAGGTCCAGCACGAGCGGCCGGGTGCGACCGGCCTGGACGTTGCGCCGCGCCATCTCGGCGCGGACCTTGGGCGCCGCCGGAATCACACCGAGCGCGGGCGCCGCCGGGAGCAGGGCGAGTGGCAAGCCGAGCAGCAGGGCTGCGGCCGGCGTGCGAACCCAGCCGAGCCCTCGCCCCAGCGTCATGCCGGTGTCATCGCGGGGCAAGGCCACTGCGGCCGGCGTAGCGGGCCCGGCCGCCGAGTTCGGCTTCGATGCGCAGGAGCTGGTTGTACTTGCAGATGCGGTCGGTGCGGCTCGCGGAGCCGGTCTTGATCTGGCCGACTCCGGTCGCCACGGCGAGGTCCGCGATCGTCGTGTCCTCGGTCTCGCCGGACCGGTGCGAGATCACCGCCGCGTAGCCGGCCGCCCGGGCGATCCGGATCGCCTCGAGCGTCTCCGTGAGCGTGCCGATCTGGTTCACCTTGATCAGGATCGCGTTGCCGACGCGTTCGGCGATCGCCTTCTTCAGGATCCCGGGGTTCGTCACGAAGACGTCGTCGCCGACCAGTTGGATCCCCCCGCCGAGTTCGGTCGTGAGCCGGGCCCAGCCCGCCCAGTCCGATTCGTCGAGGCCGTCTTCGATCGAGACGATCGGGTAGCGGCCGACCCAGTCGGCCCAGAACGCGATCATCTCGTCGCTCCCGAGCGTCCGGCTCTCGCCGGCGAGGAGGTAGGACCCGTGCTCGTGGAACTCGCTGGCCGCCGGGTCGAGCGCGATGGCGATCTGCTCGCCCGGCCGGTAGCCGGCCTTCTCGATCGCGCGGAGCACGAGTTCGATCGCCTCGCGGTTGCTCCCGAGGTTCGGGGCGAAGCCGCCTTCGTCGCCGACCGCCGTCGAATAGCCCTTGGCGTGCAGCACCTCGGCGAGTGCGTGGAAGACCTCGGCACCCCAGCGCAGCGCCTCGCGAAAGCTCGGCGCGCCGAGCGGATAGATCATGAACTCCTGGACGTCGACGTTGTTGTCGGCGTGCGCGCCGCCGTTGACGACGTTCATCATCGGCGCCGGAAGCAGGTGCGCGTCGTCCCCACCGACCCAGCGATACAGCGGAAGGTCGGCGGCACGCGCGGCGGCGTGGGCCGCGGCGAGCGACACGCCGAGGATCGCGTTGGCGCCGAGGCGCGCCTTGGTGGCGGTTCCGTCGAGCGCGATCAGCGCGCCGTCGAGCGCGGCCTGTTCGTCGAGGCCCCCGAGCCGGGTCCCCGCGATCATGTTCGCAATCTCGCCGTTCACATGCTCGACCGCACCGAGCACGCCCTTGCCGCGATAGCGCTTCGCGTCGCCGTCGCGCAGCTCGAGCGCCTCGCGCAAGCCCGTCGACGCGCCGGACGGCACCGCCGCGCGGCCCATCTGGCCGGTCGATGTGCGCACGTCGACCTCGACCGTGGGATTGCCCCGCGAGTCGAGGATCTCCCGACCCACCACGCGCGCGATCGTCACGTCCGCCATCTTGCGCCTCCGGCCCAGCAGGACCGTGAAACCTAGCGCGTCAAGAAAGGGGTCGGGTTCGTTCCGTCAACTTTTTCCCTTCGGGAAAAAGTTGACGGAACGAACCCGACCCCTTTCTTGACGTCAGGCGAGGGCGCGGGGGACGACGATGGGGTAGCCGTCGGGCGCGCGGAGGACGTCGGCCTCGATGCCGAAGCTCGCGCGCAGCAGCGCTGGCGTGAGGACGGCGGAGGCAGGGCCGACCGCGAGGATGCCGCCGTCCGCCAGCAGGGCGATCCGGTCGCACGTGCGGGCGGCGACGGCGAGATCGTGCGACACGACGAGCGCGCTGGCCCCTGCGGCGACGAGTTCGCGCACCCGGCCGAGCACCTGCAGCCGGTGGCGCAGGTCGAGAAACGCGGTCGGCTCGTCGAGCAGCAGCAGCCGCGGCTGCTGCGCGAGCGCACGCGCGACCACCGCGAGCTGCCGCTCGCCGCCCGAGAGCGACAGCACCGAGCGCGCCGCCAACGCGTCGATACCCAGCTGCGCCATCGCCGTCTGGGCCGCGGCGAAATCGCGGCGACCCTCGAAGCCGAGCCAGCCGAGATGCGGCGTGCGGCCCATCAGGACCACTTCGACGACGGAGAACGGAAACGGGAAATGCGTCTCCTGCGGGACCAGCGCGACGGCGCGGGCGCGCTCCCGTCGGCTCCGCTCGACGAGCGGCCGCCCATCGAGCTGTACGATGCCGGCATCCGGCACGAGCAGGCCGCACGCGACACGCAGCAGCGTCGACTTCCCGGCGCCGTTGCGGCCGAGCAGGCCGACGATCTCCCCCGGTGCGACGTCGAGCGCCGCACCGCGCAACACCTGGCGCGCGCCGAGCTTCACGGCGACGCCGGTGAGCGACAGGCGCGGCGGCGCGCTCACGGCAGCAGGCCTCGGCTCCCCTGCCGCCGCAGCAGCAGCAGGAAGAGAGGGCCGCCGACCAGCGCGGTGATCGCGCCGACCGGCAGCTCACGGCCCGGCAGCAGCGCCCGCGCCGCCGTGTCGCACGCGACCAGGAACGCCGCGCCGCCGAGCACCGAGGCCGGCAGGAGCAGGCGATGATCCGGTCCGAACAAGAGCCGCAAGGCGTGCGGCACGATCAGTCCGACGAAGCCGATCAGCCCCGACACCGAGACCGCTCCGCCCACCACCAGCGCCGTCGCCAGCAGCAGCAGCCGCTTCGCGCGCTCGACGGCGACACCGAGCTGCTCGGCGGTTTCTTCGCCGAGAGCCAGCAGATCGAGCGCGCGCGCGAGGGGCAGCGCGCAGGCCAGCCCGGCGGCGAGGACGCCCGCCAGCGCCGCGAGCATTTCCGCGCGCGCCGCCGCCAGCGTGCCGATCAGCCACAGGAAGATGCTCGTGCCCTCGGCCATGCCCCCGAGCGACGCGAGGAACACGATCGCCGCCGACGCGAAGGCGTTGAAGACCACGCCGGTCAGCAGCAGCGTCGTCGCGGAGAGCCGGCCGCGCCAACCGGCGACGCCGAACAACAGCGCCGTAGCACCGAGTGCACCGGCGAACGCCGCCACCGGCACGGCGCCGGTCCCGAGCCCCGCGGCGGCGCCGAGGCTCAGCACCGCGACGCCTGCGAGCGCCGCACCGCCGGAGATCCCGAGCACGAACGGATCCGCGAGCGGATTGCGCAGCAAGGCCTGGAAACACACACCAGCCAGCGACAGGCACGCGCCCACCAGCGCGGCGGCGCCGACGCGCGGCAGCCGGATGCGCCGGACGATGTCGGCCGTCGGCCCGGCGGCGGCGGGGTCGCGCAGCGCCGTCCACACTTCACTCGGGGTCACCGCGCTCGGGCCGACGACGAGCCCCGCGACGATCGCCACCACCAACAGCGCGGCCAGTGCGCCGAGTACGGCAAACAGCCGCGCCGGTCGCAGCGGCGTCACGGTCCGCCTCCGAGGTCGAGCTCGACTCCGTGCAAGGACCGCGCGAGCAGCGCCAGCGCCCGATCGAGCTCGGGTCCCGGCAACGTCACGGCGCCGGGGTCGAGGGCGATCACGCGACCGTCCCGAACCGCCGGCAACGACGGCCAGCGCCCCCAGTACTCGGCGGCCGGCTGCACGTCGTCGTCGCTGTCGAGGATCACCTCGGGCGCGGCCGCGACCAGCCATTCGATCGAACTGCGCGGCCAGCTCTCGTCGAGTTCGGCACCCAGGTTCCGCCCGCCCGCCATGGCGATCATCTCATCGAGGAAGTTGCCGGCTCCGACGACGAAGAGCGGTTCACGCTGGAGCACGAGAACGGTGCGCGGATGGCGCCGCGCGCGGGTGGCCCGCCGCGCCGCATCGCGCATGCTCCGGATCGCCTCGACGCGCACTCGCGCGGCGTCGACGCGGCCGACGCGCGCGCCGAGCACGGTGATGGTGTGCAGCACGTCGTCGAAGCGAACCGGATCGAGCACCAGCACCGGCACGTCGAGCGCTTCGAGCTGCGCGCGGAATGCGCGTTGCTCGAGGCTCGGCACCAGCGCCACCAGATCCGGTTGCAGCGCCACCACGGCCTCGAGACTCGGGGAGTAGAGCCCGCCGACGCGCGGCAGCGCGGCCACCCGCGGCTCGGCGCGAGCGGAGAACTCGTCGACACCCACCAGCGCATCGCGGGCGCCGAGCGCAACGAGGATCCGGGTCAGCGAAGGGTTCATCGAGACGACGCGGCGCGCCGGCCCGGCCGTGGGGCGGCTCGCTCGCCGCACCGCATCGGAGCCCGGTTCTGCCGCCCCGGCGGCGACGGCCAGGACGGACACGAGCAAGCCGGCGACGAGCACGAGACGCATGGCGCGCGACGGTAGCGGGCGCGCGCAGAGGTGCCGGGGGTCCCGGGACCCCCGGCACCGGAGACGCGCCGCTACTGCGGCGTGCCGCTCTTGCCGGAAACGCTCAGGTGCGGTCGCAGCTTCTCGAGGTTCGCCGGTCCGATCCCGCGGATCTCGACCAGTTCATCGACACTCTTGAAGCCACCGCGCTGCTCGCGGGCGTCGAGGATCGCCTGCGCGCGCTTCTCCCCGATGCCCGGCACCCGCACCAGTTCCTCGACGGTTGCGGTGTTCACGTTGACGACGCCCGGCGCGCCCTCTGCGGCGCTCAGGCCCGCGGCGGCCGTCGCCAGAGCCGCGCCGAGCAGCAGCGCCGCCGCCGCCGGCCGCGCCGTCGCGACCCCGCTCGTCCAGGCCCGAACGACGCGGGGCCAGACGCCCCCGGTCCGGGGGCTTCCGATTCGAGCGTCACCACGTCGAACGTCGTCGGTCCGGGCGCCGTCGACCCGTGCGTCGACGGAGCCGGACAGGCCGCGGCCGGCCTCGTGCATGCGATCCATTGCGTATCTCCCACGGGACCGTGGGGTGAAGATGTGCCCGCGCGACCGAGCGGCTAACGGTCGCGCGAAACCGAGAAGTCCGCGGCGGCGGTGAGCGCCTCCTTGGCGGCGCCGTCGGGGAACGGAGCCACGGCCGTCCGCGCGCGCGCCACATGCTCTTCGGCCCGCCGGACGGCGTCCTCCACGCCGCGATAGCGCGCGACGATCTCGAGCGCCGGCAACAGCTCCGCATCATCGAGTGGCTGGCCGTCCCCGGCGGCATCGTGGCGAGCCGCGCTCTTCAAGCCCGCGGCCACGGCGGCCCGCTCGGACGACGTGCAGCGCTTCAGCGCGAGCAGCAGCGGCAGCGTCACCTTCCCTTCCCGCAGGTCCGTGTAGGTCGGCTTGCCGAGCACATCGGCCCCCGCCTCGTAGTCGAGCGCGTCGTCGCGGATCTGGAAGGCGAGCCCGAGCTCTCGACCGAACTCGGCGACCTGCCGGCGCTCGGCGCGCGTGACGCCTCCCAGGATCGCGCCGGCCTCACACGCGGCCGACAGCAGCGCAGCGCTCTTGCGGTCGATCACCGCGTAGTACTGTGCCTCGGTGACCTCCGGGTCGAAGCTGCGCTGGAGCTGGAGCACCTCGCCCTCCGCCATCAGCCGGATCGTATTGGAGAAGACCCAGAGGACGTCGAGGTCGCCGTCCTCGACGATCATCGACGAAGCCCGGGCGTAGAAGAAGTCCCCGGCCAGCACGGCGCGCCGGTTGCCCCACAGCGACATGGCCGAGGGCCGGCCACGACGCAGCAGGGAGGCATCGACGACGTCGTCGTGGAGCAACGTCGCCGTGTGCAACAGCTCGACGGCGGCGGCGACGTGAATCCGACGCGGTCCGGTGTAGCCGCAGAGTTCTGCACTCAACAGCAGCAGCCCCGGTCGCACGCGCTTGCCCCCCGAGGCCAGCACGTGATCGCCGACGGCCGCGATGACATCACTCTCGGAGGCGAGCTGCTCGCGCATGGCGCGCTCGACCAACTCCAGCGAGGAGCCCATGCGATCGAGCGCCGACGCGAAGGGCGAGGCCACGGATTGAATCGGGAGCGGAGCCGAGGGGGACGGCGTCATCAGGGCGCAGACTAGCCAGAGGGCCTCCGGCCGTCAAACGGAGAACGCGCGGAAACGCCCGTGTTCATAGCGGAATCACGTGTTGGAGGGGAGTCTGCGTGCCGACTCGGCCGGCGCGACCGGATGGCGTGGTGACGCGTCCCGGCCGGGAGCGGAAGCCGCGCAGCGCAGCCAGCGGACGGCCTCGGCGACATCCTCCACCGGCACGAGTTCCATGCCGTTCGCGCGCAGCTTGTCGTGGCCCCCGCGCGGCATCAGGACGCGGCGGAAGCCGAGCCGCATGGCCTCCTGCACGCGGGCCTCGACGCGACCGACCCGGCGCACCTCGCCCCCGAGTCCGACCTCGCCGACGGCGATCGCATCGGGGGGCAACGCCACATCGAGTCGACTCGATGCCAGCGCCAGGATCACCGCGAGATCGGCGGCCGGCTCGCCGATGCGCATGCCACCGGTGACGTTGAGATACACATCCATGCCGAGCACATCGATGCCGCCGCGACGCGCCAACACGGCGAGCAGCAACGCGAGGCGACCATCGTCGAAGCCGATCGCCGTGCGACGGGCGGTGCCGTAGCCCGCCGGAGCGACCAGAGCCTGCACCTCGAGCAGGAGCGGCCGGGTGCCCTCCAGCAGCGCGACGACACAGGAGCCGGGGGCGTCGCCGCGGCGCTCGGCGAGGAACAGCTCGCTCGGATTGGCGACGCCCGCGAGGCCGCTCTCGCCCATCGAGAAGACGCCCACCTCGAGCGTCGAGCCGAAGCGGTTCTTCGCGGCCCGCAGCACGCGGAAGGACTGGCCGCGATCGCCCTCGAACGCGAGCACCACGTCCACCAGGTGTTCGAGCACGCGCGGCCCGGCGAGGGTGCCTTCCTTCGTCACGTGACCGACGAGGATCAGCACTGCGCCGCTGGACTTGGCGAGCGCGATCAGATCGGCGGCGCTCTCCCGTACCTGGGCGACGGAGCCGGCCGCCGACTCGACGCGCTCGGTCTGGAGGGTCTGGATCGAATCGACCAGGACCAGCTTCGGCGCATGCGTACGCCACGCGTCGGCGATGGCCTCGACGCGCGTCTCGGCGAGCACGAGCAGCGATGCCGGGAGCACCGGGAGCCGGCCGGCGCGCAACCGGATCTGCTCGGGGCTCTCCTCGCCGCTGACGTAGAGGACCTGGCCGGACGGCTCGGACGGCTTTCCGGGCGAAGAGCCTCGCGGAGACGCCGACGGGGGCGGCTGGCGCTCCGCGGTGGCCGCGGCGACCTGGAGGGCGAGGGTGCTCTTGCCGATGCCGGGCTCGCCGCCGAGCAGGACCGCGGAGCCGGGGACGAGGCCGCCGCCGAGGACACGGTCGAGTTCCGGAAGGTCTGTTGCGAGGCGTGCCCGGGGCTCCGGGGCGATGTCGCCGAGCGCCAGCGGGCCGGTCACGGCGTCCGGTCCGGCGAACGGCGCGCGGGCGGAGCTTCGCGCGTGCGGCGCCGGGGTGTCGGGTTCCTCGACCATCGACGACCAGGCCCCGCAGTCCGGGCAGCGTCCGACCCAGCGCGGACTCTGTGCGCCGCAGGCGGTGCACGCGTAGTGGGAGCGGGGCTTGGCCACGGCGGGAAGCTAGCCGCGAACTCCGTCAACCGGTGCTGTGGCTCGTGGTTGACAGCGACGCGGTGGTGGGAGAGCGTTCCTCCGGACGGGCCGAGCCTGGAGCCTCTGAGCGGGCGGACGAGCGCTCGGGAAAAGTTGACGCAACGAACCCGACCCCTTTCTTGACGTTTTTGACGTTTCGGGGCGGGGCGGGTGGGGGAGGTGCGGGTGTTCGAGCGGTACTCGGGGTTGGCGGAGCGGGCGTTGCGGGGGGAGGCGCCGTCGCGGGAGGACGCACGCTGGATCCTCGATGGCGAGGATGTGGCGTTGCTGCCGCTGCTGCACGCGGCCTACCTGCCGCGCGAGCGCGCGTTCGGACGCCGCGTGCAGGTGCAGATGCTGAACAACGTGCAGAACGGGCTGTGCCCGGAGGACTGCGGCTACTGCCCGCAGGCGCGGGATTCGGCGGCAGCGATCCGCAAGTACCCGATGAAGCCCCGTGCGGAGATCCTCGCCGAAGCCGAGCGCGCGGCGCAGGCCGGCGCCACGCGCTACTGCATGGTCCTGTCGGGCCGCGGTCCGAGCCTCGAGCGCACGCACGAGCTGGCGGACATCGTGCGCGAGGTGAAGGCACGCTTCCCGATCGGCGTGTGCGTCTCGGTCGGTCTGGTGGACGAGGAGAAGGCCCGGATCCTGGCCGACGCCGGCCTCGACCGGCTCAATCACAATCTCAACACCAGCGAGCGACGCTACCCGGAGATCTGCTCCACCCACACGTGGGCCGATCGCGTCCGCACGCTGACCGCAGCGAAGAAGAGCGGCATCGCTTCGTGCAGCGGCTTCATCCTCGGCATGGGCGAGACGACCGACGACGTGCTCGACGTCGCCTTCACGTTGCGCGAGCTCGAAGTGCCGTCGATCCCGGTGAACTTCCTGGTGCCGATCGACGGCAACCCGGTCTTCGACGACGGCACGCTGACGCCGGAGCGCTGTCTGCGCGCGCTGGCGCTGATGCGACTCGTGAATCCCAGCGCGGAGATCCGCGCCGCCGGCGGCCGCGAAGGCCATCTGCGGACACTCGGCCCGTTGCTGTTCTGGCCGGCCAACTCGCTGTTCGTCGAGGGCTACCTGACGACCCGCGGCGACGCCGTCGAAGAGACGTACCGGATGATCGCCGACGCCGGCTTCGAAGTGGACGGCAACCCCCTCTATGACGAGCGGCGCGCCGCCGACGCCCGCGCCTTCCGGCTCGCCGGCGCCGACGGCCAGATCCTCAAACCCGACATCGCCGCCCCCACCCGCCGCGTCGCCAAGCTCCCCGCCCACCCCTGATCCCCTCCCCTCCCGTCCCGAAAGCTCAAAAACGTCAAGAAAGGGGTCGGGTTCGTTGCGTCAACTTTTCTCCGAGCCGCCGTTCCGCAGCAGCGCCTCCGGACCGCCGACCGGCGGCGTCGAGGCGATCGCCGACGCCGCGCTGGCCGCCATCCGCACGCGCGGCACCTACCGGCACATGCGCGTGCTGGACGGCATGCAGGCGCCGAGCATGCGCGTCGACGGCCGCGACGTACTGCTGTTCGCCGGCAGCAACTACCTCGACCTGGCCGCCCATCCGGAACTCGCCGACGCCGCAGCCCGCGCCGCGCGCGATTGGGGCTGCGCGGCGGGCGGCTCACGCCTGATCAACGGCAATCTCTCGCTGCACGAACAACTGGAAGCCGAACTCGCGAACTTCCTCGGCGTCGAGTCCGCACTCGTGTTCCCGACCGGCTACCAGGCCAACGTCGGTGTGATCCCGGCCCTCGTCGGACCCGGCGACGCCGTCGTGTCGGATGCGCTGGTCCACGCGTCCATCATCGACGGCTGCCGGCTCTCGCGGGCCGCCGTCCACGTCTTCGAGCACGGGAGTGTCGAGGCTCTCGAAGCCCGCCTGGCGGACGTGGCGCCGCAGCATCGTCGCACGCTGCTGGTGCTCGACGGTGTCTACAGCATGGACGGCGACGTCGCCCCGCTGCCGGCCATGCTGGCCGCGGCGCGCCGTCACGGCGCGCTGGTGCTGCTGGATGACGCACACGGAATCGGCTGCCTCGGGGCCGGCGGGCGCGGCAGCGCCGAAGCCCTCGGGGTCGAGCTGCGCGATGTCGACGTCCTGGTCGGCACGCTCGGCAAGGCGCTCGGCTCGTTCGGCGCGTTCGTAGCCGGACCGGCTGGGCTCCGGGAGCTGCTGGTCAACACCGCGCGCAGTTTCGTGTTCAGCTGCGCGCTGGCGCCGCCGCAGGTCGCGGCGGCCCAGGCGGCGCTGACACTGCTGGCCCGCGAACCGTGGCGCCGCGTGCGGCTGCAGGCCAACGCGGCGCGACTGCGGGCCGCACTGGCCGCCCGTGGCATCGCGACCGCGCCGAGCCGCACGCACATCATCCCGGTTCGCATCGGCGACAACGACCGGACCATGACCGTGGCCGAGAAGCTGCTCGCGCGCGGCTTCTACGCGCAGGGGATTCGCCACCCGTCGGTACCGGACGGAACCGCCCGGCTCCGGCTCACCGTGATGGCCACGCACGAAGACGCCCAGATCGATGCGCTGGCGGTGGCCGTCGCCGAGGAACTCGGCGCCGCGGAGGCTCGTCCGTGACGCCCCGCAGTCACCCGCCGACCCCGCCGGGCTGGTTCGTGACGGGGACCGACACGGGAGTCGGAAAGACCGTCGTCGCGTGTGCGCTCGCCGAAGAGCTCCGCGCGCGCCACATCGACGTCGGCGTGATGAAGCCGATCGAGACCGGCGTCGGCGGTCAGGGCCCCCTCGATGCGATGGCGCTGGCCGAAGCCGCCGGCGCCGATGACGCGCTGGAACGGATCTGCCCGGTCCAGCTGGCGCTGCCGGCCGCCCCGAGTGCCGCCGCGGCGGCCGAGGGCAGCGAGATCACGCTGCCAAGGATCCGGGCGGCCTTCGACGCGCTTCGAGCGCGTCACGAATGCATGATCGTCGAGGGCGCCGGAGGCCTGCTGGTACCGATCCGCGAGCGCGACTCGATGGCGGACCTTGCTCGCGAACTCGGGCTTCCGCTGCTGATCGTGGCGCGCGGGCGACTCGGGACCATCAACCACACGCTGCTGACGCTCGAAGTCGCCGCCGCGCGCGGGCTGCCGGTCGCCGGCGTCATCCTCTCGCACGGGCCGATCCCGCTCTCGAGCGCCGACGCGGCGAACCTGTCCGTCCTGCGGGGCCTGCTGGGCGACAAGCTGCTCGGGGAGATCCCGCCGTTCGATCCCGGCGAAGGGGCCCCGGCCGGCGCGATCGCGCTGGATCGGCTGCTCGCGTCGGGAACGCGCGTCGAGACGCGTTAGCAGCGGCGGCGGACCGGCACGCCGGTCCGCCGGGGGTCCCGGGTCGAGAATCCCGCCCCCGCGCAGCCCGGGCGCGGGCCCTGCCTAGCCGCCGGCGAGCGCGGTGACCGCAGCCGGCGCGACCGGCGCCGAGGCGACCAGCCGGCCGCCCACCCACGTCGCCAGGACCTCCCCGGCGTCCGACCACAGCACGAGGTCCGCGCGGGCACCCGGACGGAGCGTCCCGCGCCGCGCCTCGATGCCAAGCAGACGCGCCGGGGCCAGCGTGCAGGCCCGCACGGCTTCGAGCCGCGTCATGACGCGCCAACGCACGCAGTTCCGGATCGCCTCCGCGAGCGTCAGGCGACTCCCGGCGAGCCGACCGTCGGGCAGCCGCCAGGCGATGCCGTCGCTGTGGATGCTCGCCGTCCCGGGCCACGCGAGGGAGGCGTCCTCGAGCGGGACCGCCATGCCAGCCGGCGGCTCGATGCGATCCGTGATCAGCAACAGTTGCTCGCCTTTCACGCGCGCGGCGATACGCAGCCAGGCCGGGTGCACATGGGCGCCATCGGCGATCACGTCGCAGCTGAGCCGTTCCTCGGCGAGCAGGCCGGCGGCCGCGCCGGGTCCGCGCTGGTGCAGGGGCCCCATGGCGTTGAACAGGTGCGTCACATGACGCGCCCCTTCGCCGACCGCGCGCTCGACGTCCTCCGGGCCCGCGAGCGTGTGGCCGATCGCACTGACGACGCCGCGGCGGGCCAACTCCCGGAGCAGCGCCTCGGCGCCCGGGATTTCCGGCGCCAACGTCACCATCCGAACGGCGCCGGCAGCACGTTCGAAGAGGGCCTGGCCTTCGACGGCGTCATACGGCCTGATGCCGCGCGCGGGCTGTGCGCCTGCCGCTTCGGCGCGAATCCACGGGCCTTCGAGATGGATCCCGAGCGGGACCGCGCCGGGCCAGGAGGCCTCGGCGGTACCGACCCCGCCGATTGCCTGCGCGATCTCGCCGACGCGTTCCAGCAGCTCGGGACCCGGCCACGCGAGCGTCGTCGGGAGGAAACCGGTGACGCCATGACGCGCCTTTGACGCAGATCCTTGACGCATGGCCAGGACAGCGTCGGCAGCCGGGCGCAGCACGAGGTCCCCGTGATCGTGGAGATCCAGGAGGCCCGGGCTCACCGGCAGGCCCGCAACCGACAGCGACCGCACGCCTTCGGGAGCCACCGTCCCCGCAGGAAGCCGGGCGGCGATCCGCCCGCCCTCGAGAAGCAGCGAGCCCCGGGCCGGCGCGTCGGCCTCGGGATCGAGCAGCAAGGCGTCAGTGAGGAGAACGCGACCCGGCACGCGGGGCAGCGTAGCGACGTCTCAAGCAGCGCGACCGGAGCTCCGATCCGACCCGGGTGCCGAGCCCGCCTCCGAACCAGACGACGGAAATGATCGCCGAGGAGCTCGTCGCCCTCGACAACAAGATCAAGCAGCTGAAATTCGAGTACAACCTCTACTTCACCGGCAGCCGTCCGCGCGAGCCGGTGATGCTGCGCGGAGAGGTCCAGAAGCTCGTCACGCGCTACTCGAACACCGGCATCGCGAACACGGCCCAGCGTTTCAAGTTCAACACCATGGCCGCACGCTACTTCGCGCTGCGACGGCAGTGGGATGCCATCCTCAAGCAGATCGAGGAAGGCACCTACAAGCTCCACCTGTTCAAGGCCAAGCTCCACGAGCGGGAACGGGGGGGCGATGGCGAGGCGCCGGCCGGAACGGCCGGGCGCCGGGCGGAACCGGACAACGAGACCACCGGCGGCGGGACCGACCTGTTCGAAGCCTACTCCCAGGCACGGCGGGAATGCGGCGAAGACCCGCAGGGACTGACCCGCGCCAAGCTCGACCGGCTCGTCGACCGGCAGCGAGCGGCCATCCAGCAGCGCTTCGGCTGCGACGATGTGCGCTTCCGCGTCGTCGTCGAGAACGGCAAGGCGAAGCTCAAGGCGACGCCGATCAAAGCGACGAAGCCGGCCTGATCCGCCCCCCCCCGGCCGGTCGCGTGTGGATTTCGCACGCTCTAGAGCCCCGAGAGCCCGCCGTGCCCACCCCCGAGGGGCGAGTCGTGAAAAATGCCGCTCGGCGTCATTATTTGGGAACACCGATTCCTCACTTCCGGACACATACAGGGTGACCGGCGTGAGGTCCCTGCCGCCGCGAGTCTCGGCTGGGTCGGCGGCCGGTGGGAATCGAACGGTTGTCTTCCTGGCTGTCTGGCCGTGGCTGTCTGGTTGGTCTGGCTAGACTCGGACTCTTGAATGCCAGATCCGGCTCGTTGGGGGGCGGCTGGATCGGCGAGGAAAATGCTGTGCTGCGTTCGCATCGGCTGCTGTTCCACAAGATCGCCGTCTTCATCGATGGAGCCTCCGGAGCGATCCTTTTCGTCCTGCTGCTGTCGTTCGCGCCGTCGCTGAGCGGCCCGCTCGAGCCGGCATCGCTACCAGGCCTGTTCGCGTTCGGGCTGTTCGCGACGCTCGCGCTCCCGATCACGCTCGAAACCCTCGGCCTGTACCGGTCGCAGCGCCGTCAGTCGATTCTCACCTATCTCGCCCGCTTCACCGGCGCCACCGCGCTGGTGACGCTGCTGATGACCGGGCTGGCCCTCGTCGTACGGGCGCCGGTGGATCCCCTCTTCCCGATCGTGCTGGGCGGCGCCCAACTCGCCGTGATCGGCACGCTGCGGGCGGGGGCCCTGCTGGCTCTGCGCATCCTGCGCGAGTCGGGGCACAACACGCGCTACGTCCTGATCGTCGGTACCGGGCCGCGGGCTGCCAGCGCGCGCGCGGTTCTCGAGCAGAATCGGCAGTGGGGCCTGCACGTCGTCGGCTATCTGGATGAAAGCGACGCCGCGATCGCGCCGGGAGTCGACCCGGAGAAGGTCCACAAGCTGATGGACCTGCCGCGCCTGCTGCGGGAAAAGGTGATCGACGAGGTGGTCGTCGCGTGCCCGCGCTCGATGCTCGCGTCGCTCGGTCCCGTGGTCGCCGTGTGCGCCGAGTCGGGCGTCCCGATCACCGTGCTGTCGGACCTCTTCGGCGACTACCTGCCGCCGCCGCAGGTCTCGCGCTTCGGCGGCAACACGGCCCTGTCGTTTGCGACGGTCCATCACAGCCGCCTCGAACTCGCGATCAAGCGGGGCATCGACATCGCGGTGTCCGGGATCCTGCTGGCGCTCACCAGCCCGCTGATCGGCATCGCGGCGATCGCGATCAAGGCCTCGTCCCCGGGCCCGGTGCTGTTCCGGCAGGTCCGTTGTGGCCTCTACGGGCGGCCGCTCCAGATGCTGAAGCTCCGGACCATGGTCCACGACGCCGAGGCCCGGCGCGCCGAGCTGCTCGAACTCAACGAGATGGACGGGCCCGTCTTCAAGATCAAGAACGATCCCCGGATCACGCGCGTGGGCCGGATCCTGCGCCGCTTCAGCATCGATGAACTGCCGCAGCTCTGGAACGTGTTCCGCGGGGACATGAGCCTCGTCGGCCCGCGGCCGCCGATCCCGTCCGAGGTCGACTGCTACGCCACGTCCGACCGCCGCCGCCTCTCGATGCGTCCCGGGATCACGTGCCTGTGGCAGGTGAGCGGCCGCAACGGCATCGGCTTCGACCAATGGGTGAAGCTCGACCTCGACTACATCGATTCCTGGTCGATCGGCCTCGACCTGCGCGTCCTGCTGCGAACCATCCCGGCGGTCTTCAGGGGCACCGGCGCGTAGCGGCCGGCGCCAGGCGTCTCCGGAATCACCCGGGCTGGCGAGGCCGGCATGCGTGCCTCCGCGGTGCGCCGCTCGACGACGATCGGGCCCAGACGACGGCGGTCTCGGCATTCCCGGTCTCGCTGCAAAAGCTCTCGAGCGCCCGGTCTACGAGATCACGATGCCAGCTCAGCTCGATGAGGGCCGATCGTCGGTCGGTCGTCTCAGGCTCGGATGGCCCCGACAGCTCAGGGCTCGAGCTGGGAGCTGGGAGCGGAGCCTGCGAACCCGGGGTCGAAGATGGCTTCCCCGCGGATCCGCACCGATTGCGGCACGGGAAGGAGGATCGGGAGGACGAGCCAAGCCCAGTTGAGATTGCGGCGACACTTCGGGTTCGTCGTCCACTCGTTCCGGTTCTGGAACTCCACGCCGGAGACCAGATTGCCGCCGCGCCGAGAAGCCTCCTCCTGGAGGCGGAGGACGGCGGCACCGGCCACGGAACTGCACGAAGCGAAGTAGAAGAAGCGCTTGTTGATCTCGACTTCGCCGAACGAGCGAGCTTCCTCATCGAGATCCGGATCCGCGGCGATGTAGACACCGGACTGCTCGAGCTGCCGGAAGTCGAGACGGGCGTTGTGATACGTACAGGCAGACGCCGTGACCGTCACGACGAGAACGAGCGCAAGCGACCCGGACCGCGCCTGATGCATCGAGCCTTCTCCTCCGCCGTCATGTTCTTCACTGCCTGTGCTGGCAGAAATCCGCCGGCATCCTATCACGAAGTCCGCCGGACAGAGGGACTCTCGGAACGCCGTTCAGGTGCTGTCGTTGGTCTCGAGCGCGTCGTAGAAGGCGAGTTCGTCGTCGGAGAGTCCCGGCGAGTTCTCGCCTCCGACACAGACCCACATGACCCGATCGGGCTCCGCCGCGGCGCACCCGGAGCGCCGGGAGGCGGCTCGGGGTCGCCGATCTGATCGGCGCATGGCTCGACGGCGGCGTCATCGCGCTGCCGCGCGGCACGCGCCTTGCAATCGTCCGCGTGCCGGAGGCAGAAGCTCCGAACGACGCGACGAACGGGGGATCTGGTCGGACGTCGTTGCTGCCGGAGATGCCGGATTTCGATCTGCAACGTCTCGCAGGAGGAACGAGGATGAGATTGCCCACCAGCGGGGTCGAGCTGGAGACGTTCCAGATCGGCGAGCGGACGGTGGGGACCGGGCAACCGGTCTACCTGATCGCCGAGATCGGCAGCAATCACGACGGAGACCGCCACCGCGCCGTCGAACTCGTCCGCGCGGCAGCCGATGCCGGCGCGGATGCAGTCAAGTTCCAGTCGTTTACCGCGGCGGGCCTGTCGCGCCGCGGAGAGCCGTCTTTCGCGCAGCTGGAGCGGCTCGCATTGCCCGATGAGTGGCACCGGCCGCTGCGCGAGGCGGCGCACGCGTACGGAATCGAGTTCCTCTCGACGCCGTTCTCCGAGGAGCGTGCCGACTTTCTCGCTGCGCTCGGGGTTCCGGCCTTCAAGATCGCGTCCGGAGATCTGACGCACCACGCGCTGCTTCAACACGTTGCCGGATTCGGACGGCCCCTGCTCCTGTCGACGGGTCTCGCCGAACTGGCCGAGGTGCACGCCGCAGTCACCGCGATCCGCGATGTCGCCGAGGTGGATCTCGCGCTCCTGCATTGTGTCGCGGCCTATCCGCCGCAACCAGAGCAGATGAATCTCCGCTCCCTCGGCGTGCTTGCGCGGCAGTTCGCCGTGCCGGTGGGATTTTCGGACCACTCGCCGGGCGGCGCCGCGACACTCGCGGCCGTGGCCCTCGGCGCGTGCGTCATCGAACGTCACGTCACCTTCGACCGAGGACTTCCCGGGCCGGATCACGGCTACGCACTGACGTTCGAAGAGTTCGCCGAGCTGGGCCGTTCGGTTCGCGCGCTCGAGGCGGCGCTCGGCACCGGGAACGTGGCGCCCGCGCCGTGCGAGAAGGACGGGCGCGCGCTCGGCCGTCGCTCGGTGCATGCGGCGCGCGGGCTCGCCGCCGGAACCGTCCTCTCGCCGCTCCTCTGGAAGCTGGTGCGTCCTGCCGACGGCGTCCCGGCCGACGAGACGTCGGAGCTGATCGGACGGCGTCTCGTGCGCGACGTGGCCGAGGACCAGCCGATCACCTGGGCGGACGTCGCGTGAAAGCCTGCTTCTGGATCGACGCCGACGCCGCCGTCGGCGCCGGACACGCAACACGCGCCCAGGCGCTTGCGGACGCGCTCGGCTCGCACGGCTTGCGTTCGATCCTGTTCGCCGAGGACGTCGACGCCGTGCGCCGTGCGGGAGTCACGTGGAGCGACGTCGAACCGCTGGCCGGCCGCTCGTTCGCGCGCGTCTGTGCCGAGCAGAAAGCACGGATCGCGGTCATCGACCTTCCCCACACTCGCCCTGCCGCACCGGCTGCACTCGCCGAGCTCGTCGCTTCGGACGTATCGCTCATCGGCTTCGATGCTTCCGCCACCGATCCGGGCGGCTTCGACCTCTGGGTCGATGCGGTTTCTGGCGCGTGCCGGCCGGTGCCGGTGCCGGTACGCGGCCGCTGCCTGCGCGGGCCGCGCTTCGCCGTTCTGCGCGCAGGACTGGTGCGCGACGATGCGCCCTTCCGATCACGGCCGGCCTCGATTCCGCGCGTGCTGATCGGGTTCGGTGCTGCCGATGCGGCAAGCCTCACTGCTCGCGCGCTGCGCGCGCTGCGGGGGCTCGGAGAGCGCATGATCGTCGACGTGCTCGTGGGACCCCTGGTCGCACCGGCGGCGCGCGTGGCGATCGAGCAGGCCAGCGGCGATCTGCCGCGCGTGGTGATCCATCGGGATCTCGTCGATCCCGTTCCGCTGCTCCGACAGGCGGATCTCGGTCTGTTCGGCTTCGGCAACCTCTTCCTCGAAGCGGCGGCCAGCGGCCTCGCCTCCGTGCTCTGGCATCCGACGCCGGAGCACGCCGAGGTCTCGGCGCGCTTCCAGGCGCATGCGCCGCGGCCGTTCGCGGTCGATCTGGGCGCCGCGTGCGCCACGGCGCCCGCGGCGCTCGAAGCCGCGGTGCGGGCGCTGCTCGCCGATCGGGCGCAGCGTGAAGTGTTGTCCCTGCGGGCCGCCCGCATCGTCGACGGGCGTGGCGCCGAGCGCGTCGCCGCCGCGGTGGCGGCGTGCGCGGAGGGGTTCTCGTGACGGAGCGATTCGCGGCGATCGTGCAGGCACGAGTCGGCTCGACGCGGCTGCCCGGGAAAGTCCTGCGACCGCTCGCGGGCCGGCCGGTGATCCTCCACGTGGTCGAACGCCTGCGACGGGTCGTCGGGCTCGACGAGATCGTGATCAGCGTGCCGGACACCGATGCGGATCGCCCGCTCATCGAGCTGCTGGCTCGCGAACGGATCCACGTCCACCGATGGCCGGGCGAGGCTTCCGATCTGCTCGGTCGCTATCTCGCCGCGGGGCGAGCAGCTCGCGCCGAAGGCATCCTCATGGTCGACAGTGACTGCCCGCTGCTCGACCCGGACACGGCCTCGCGGATGATCTCTGCGCTACGCGCAGCACCGGATGCGGAGTACGTCCGCATCGCGCCGCCCGGAATCGAAGGTGGCGTCGCCTGCCTGCGTCATTCGACCTTTGTCCGGATCGATCGAGAAGGCGCCCACGGACCCGAGCGTGAGCACGCGACGCTGCGCATCCTCGAGCGCCCGGAGTGCTTCCGGATCGTCGAGATCGCGCCGGATCCCTGCTTCGCAGATCCGGCGGATGCACACCGATTCTGGCTCGATACGCCGGCCGACGCGCGCTTCCTCGAGGCCGTCTTCGCCCGCCTCTGGCGTCCGGGCGAAATCGTCGACCTGCGCGACGTGGTTCGGTTGCTGCGCCAGGAGCCGGCCCTGCGCTCGATCAACAGGCACGTCCGGCAGCGGGATCCGCGCAGTCCCGGTCGCTTCGTCGCCCTGCTTCCGGGAGACGGCGAGCGCTCGCGCTCGTTCTTTCGATCGCTGGCGGAGCAGCTCGTCGAGCAATGCAGGATCGGGATCCGGGTGCTGCATGGTCCGAGCGCCGTACGCGAGGCCACGCAGATCGGTGCCGACTGCGTCGTGCTGCCGTGCGGCGACCTCCGCGCGGCGTGCCTCCCGATCGCCCGCTACGAGATCGGGCCGGACGTCTCGATCCGGCAGGCGACGGAGCGGATCGACGCGATGCTGGCAGGCGCCGCGAAGGGGACCCCGTGAGCGAGTTCGTCGACTGCGCCCAGTGCGGCGCCGACGACTTCGAGACGGTCTATCGGCACCCGAGCGGCGGAGTCGCGCACGGAGCGTGCCGGCGCTGTGGCCTCGGCTATCTCTCGCCTCGCCCCGACGCCGCCGCCACGACACGGCTGTACGACGGCTATCGCCAGGCCTATCCGGATGCCTTCCTCGCGGCGACCGACGGTCCGTTCGGCCGCGCCGCGGCCGCTCGGGCCGCGTTCCTCGACCGCTGGCTGCGTCCCGGGGCCCGCATCCTCGAGGTCGGCTGCGGCTACGGACACTTCCTGCACGCGGCGCGCGCGGCTGGCTACCGGGTGGAGGGTCTCGAACCGTCGCAGCACCAGGTGCAGTTCGCACGAGAACGGCTCGGACTGACGTCGGTCGAACGGGGCCTCCTCGACGATGTGGCGCGCGACGGCCGGCAGGATCTCGTCGCGATGTTCCACGTGATCGAGCACCTGCGCGACCCCCAGGCCGCGCTGCAACTTCTGGCGCAGGCCGTCCGCCCGGGCGGACTCGTATGGCTCGAACTCCCGAATGCGTTGCGGCTTCCCTGCGACGCGATCGAGCACCACTACATCGTGGCCGGGCACCATCTCCATACCTTCACGCCGCGTGTGCTGGCGGCGATGGCCGCGCGCGCGGGTTTCGAGACCCTGTACCTCGCGGAGGATCCGCTGCCGGCCGTGTACGAGGCGAACCTGCGCTTCGTCGGCCGGCGCGTCGCGGCGGCCGCGACACCCCCGCCGCGTCGGCCCGCCGAGACGCTTCGTTCCCTCACCGCGCATCATCGCCGGCTCGCCGCGCTCGGCGCACGCGTCTCCGGGAAGGTGCAGCGATGGCGCGCTGTTGGCCGTCGCATCGCGCTCTATGGCGCCGGGTTCCATACCCGGGGCCTCGTCGATCTGTGCGCGTTCGGAGCGCACGAGATCGATTGCATCCTCGATGACGACCGGACGAAGCACGGAACCGAGCTGGCGGGGTTCCCGGTGTGCGCTCCGGATTCCCTGCACGAGCGACGGATCGACGCGGTGCTGGTCTCTTCGCTCGCGGCCGAGACCGCGATCGTCGACCGGCTGCGGGCGCAGGCGCCGAGGGGCTGTGTGGTGAACGGAATCTACGGCGCCGAACCGCGCCGCCCGAGCGCCGCGGCACGGGGTCCGCGGTTGGAGGTTCGATGAGCAAAGCGGATTCGCGCATCATCGTCGTCGGCGGCGGGCTCCTGACCGTGCCGCTGATCCGCCGCGCCCGCGAGATGGGCATCGGCACGGTCGTGATGGACGGCAATCCGTCCGCTCCGGGTCTGGTGCTCGCCGACCGATCGGAGCTCGTCAGCACCCGCGACGTCGATGCGGCGGTGCAGCGCGCCCGAGAGATCGCCGCGGACGCTCCGGTCGATGGGGTCGTCACGGCCGGCGCCGACGTCGAAGTCACGGTGGCGGCGATCGCCGACGCGCTCGGTCTGCCGGGGCCGGGCCGCGACGCCGCGTACCGCTGCAACCACAAGGCGGAGATGCGCCGCGCCCTGCGCGACGCCGGGATTCCCGGGCCCGCCTTCGCAGAGCTGAAGGCGCCGGAGGAAGCAGCCGAGCTCGCGACGAGAATCGGCTATCCGCTGATGGTGAAGCCGATGGACAACTGCGGTTCGCGGGGTGTCGTCCGCGTCTCCGAGCCGGCGGCCCTGGCCGCAGCCGTAGCGGCGGCGTTCCCTCTCTCGAACTCCGGAACCGTTCTGCTCGAGCAGTTCATCGAGGGGAGCACGCACACCGTCGAGATGCTGGCGTACAACGGCCAGCTCGAGCTGTGTTCCGTGATCGATACCCACCACGGCTTCGCTCCGTACGCCGTCGAGTTGCGACACGAGAATCCGTCGCGTCTGCCGCCGTCCGCCATCGACGCGATGGTGGCACGAGCGCGTGAAGCGGCCCGGGCGATCGGTCTCTCGCATGGCCCTGCGAAGGTCGACTTCCTGAACTCCGACTGCGGACCGGTCGTGATGGAGATGACGGCCCGGCTCTCGGGCGGCTTCCACTGTCAGGCGACGACGCCGCTGGCGCTCGGAACGGACAACCTGCGCGCTGCGATCGACCTGTGCCGGGGCCGCACGCCGCGTCCGCGCGACCTCGTGCCCCGCTTCCGGCGTGCTGCGATCTGCCAGGCGCTGTTTCCGGAGCCGGGACGGATCGAGCTCCTCGAAGGACTCGATGCGGCACGCGCGGTTCCCGGGATCGCGGAGATCCACGCGCTCGCCGGAGTCGGCGACGAGATCCCGGCCTACCGAAGCTCTGCCGACCGTCGCTTCTTCGTGGTCGCCGCCGGCGCCGACCCCCGGGAGTGTGAGCGCGCGCTCGAGGAGGCGACGCGCCGGATCGAGATCCGGACCCGACCCTCGTCGGCCGGCAGGGACGGAGTCCCTCGAGCTCTCCCGACCTGATCCGCTCGGCCGGCGCCGGCCCTCGCGCGGTGCGGAGTTCGATCGCCGCGGCGCGCATGGCCGCCTCGGCAACGCGCGCGGTCGCTCGCTGCTACGGCGTGGCGCTCCCGGCGTCGCGCCACGGATCTCGCGCGACGTCGCCCGCCGAGACCGCGGTCTCCCGCGCGGCCGTTTCCCGTGGTAGCCGGCGCAGCAGCTCCCGGCCGCGCTGGACGGCGCTCTCCGTGATCTCGAGCAGGCGTCCGGCCTCGCCGATCGCGGCGTCGAGCTCCGGCTCGTCTCCGCGCGGGGCTTGCCGATCGACGGCGAGATGGTGCAGCTCCGCCGCGCACAGGGCATCGAGCCACGGCAAGGTCCGGGTGAGCCGATCGACGTGTCGCTGGGCGCGCGCGAACGCGCGCAACGCTGCGACGCTTCGCGGTCCTCTACCCCCCTGCCGGGCGCGCTGCCGCTGGCGTCGCGCTCGGGCGATGCTCGCTTCGATCCGGTCGAGGGTGCGCTGGGCGGAGTCGATCGCGGCCGCGAGCGCCTTCGGATTCCGAGCGGGGCCCTGCTCGTGCGCGTTCCGAAGCACGGCCTTCGGATCGAGCCGCTGTGGAGCGCAGCCGGCGAGCGCGTCGGCGAACGGAAGCTGCAGGAGCGCGGGGATCCGCGCGCCCCCTTCGGTGCAGTTGAGGAGGCGGGAACCGCTCGCTTCGACCTCTCGCGCGAGGTCGGCATAGCCATCGAGAAAGCTCGCATACGCTCGCGACGTCGGAACGCGCCCGCCCGCCCATCCTTCGACGAACACGGCATCGACCGGTCGCTCATCGGCGCAGGTCGAAGCAGTTCCGAACAGCGCCGCCTTCTCCCGCACCCGGGTGTAGAGCAGCCGGCCATCCGGATCGTGTCGGATTCCGGCCATGTCGTAGGCCGTGTCGCGCGCATAGATGCGGCCGTCGGTGAAGGCCAGGTCCTGCCCGATCAGCAGGATCGGATCGGCGCCGAGGGCCGCGGCGAGCCGGACGGCGCTGTGCGCCACCGTCGTCCCGCCTCCGATCCAGTCTTCGACCCCCGCGGTTCGCCCGAGCCACTGCGCAAAGGGGTTCGACGCCGGCGTCGCCACGAAGCGCGCGCGCACCGGGAGCCGGAACAACGAGGGATGCGACGAAGGCAGGACGACGAGGTTCTCGCGCTCGACGGCACCGGCGAGTTCGATCTGGTGGCTGACGTCCTGGCTCTCGGTCACGTGGACCAGGTCCGGCTCGATGCCGGCCCGGCGCAGCGCGCGAAGCGACTGTCCGATGGCGATCACGACGACACGCCCGGACGCTTCGGCAAGCCGCGGGAGCTGCTTCTCGAGCGATGGCCCGGCCGCCGCGACGACCGCCGGCATGCCGCGGAAGGCGTTGCGCAGGCGCGCACACGAAACGGTGTCGAGAATCGCAGCACCGTTGTGTGCGGTCAGTTCCGCCCACGCGCTGCTCATCTGGGCGCGGGTGACGGCAGCGAGGTCGGCGCTGTTCTTGGCCCGTGCGATCCTCTCGACAGCCTCCCGGACTCCTGCCGGTTCGAGCTGCGCGACGGCCGGATGGATCAGCAGCCGGATCTGTGTCCCCGGGACGTAGCGCTGCAGGAAACGCGCGGCCAGGTCGGCCGGATCCTCGGCCCACTCCACGTGCTCCGCCACGAGTAGCGCCGAGAGATCCCGGGCGCTGCACAGGGCGCGCAGGCGCGCAGGACTCGGCTCGTACACGAGAGCGGGACAGCCGGCGAGCTCACGGAAGGCCTCGATGTGATGCCCGAGGCCGACGCCGACCGCCACGAGCAGGTCCGCCGACGCGGGATCCGCCTGCTCGGCGAGCCGGCGGCCTTCGGCGACCGGATCGTAGCGCGATCCGAGCAGGATCCCCGAGTCGGCCAGCGTCACCGCTCCACTCCGCGCGGGATGCGTTGCGATCGCCTCGACGCAGGCGTTCGTCGTCGTTTCGGCGAGTTCCGGATGACGTCCGCGCAGCCGCGCGAGGTTGCGCTCAAAGACTGCGTGCAAGGCCGGTCTCCCTCGCGCTGCGGAAGAGCAGGCTCCGCTCGATCGCGCGGGCCGTGGTGCGGACCGTCTCGAGATCTCCGCGGTGCCCGACCCACGCGAAGGGAACCCGCAGGCGACCGCGAAAGAAGGTGGCCCGTGTCTCGTCGGTTTCGGCAGCCGAGTGGTGGACCCGCAGCAGGAAGCGATCGTCCACGTCCGTGAACTCCAGCATCGGCACGACGGCGGCCGCGGTCCGGTCTCCGATCAGTGCGACGCCGCGTCGAGTATCGCCAGCGGAGATCCAACCCTCGGTCGCCCCGAGACACGAGCTGGCAGTGACGGCTGGCGACACCGCGCGCGGATGTTCGACTCGGACGCCGGGCCGCAGCGCAAAGCGCTCGATCGCGCGGCCTCCGTTCACCGTGGCGTAGCCCAGGGAGTCGCGCGCGAACGCATCGGGCAGCCACGTCGCGACGCCGAGCCGGAGCGTGCGCAGGCGCAGCTCGCGAAGCTCGAGCTCGTGGATCACGTCGATCCGCGGTCGATCGCGGTAGATCCGATACGCACAGCGCCAGTCGCCGAAGGGTCCGCGTAGCTGGAAGGATGCCCGGACTCGCAACGCGCCGCTGTGTTCGATCCGGCCGCCGGTCGCGGCGGCGAGGCTGGTCAGTTTGGTCCCGTCCTCCGCATGAGCCACCACGTGCCCGGAGTAGAAGTCGGGGGTGTACTCGATGCGATCGAAGCTGCCATGGGCGATGGTGCCGACCAACGCCTCGTCTGCGATGGCCGGGAAGCGCAGGCTCGCGAGGGCGCCGCCTCGCCCCGGCAGGAACTCCGCGCGGACCGCGTCTGTGACGATGCAATCTGCGCCGCCCGAGTGCTCGTCGCGAGACGCTGGCTTCGGCGGGCCGGCGTCGAGCCGCAACCGCAAGGCCTGTCCGGGTTCGAGCCGAGGGGCCAGGACCAGCGTCACGCGTCGGGGTGTGCCATCGCGGTGGCGGTCCAGGATCTCGATCTGGCCAGCCGATGCAGGCAGGCGATCCGGCGGGTCGGCCACGAGCTCGAGCGTAGGGCTGCGGCCGGGCGCAAGCTGGAGATCGACTTCGACGACCTCTCCGGGCCAGGGTTCGGGCCAGGGATTGACGACCAGAGCGTCCCATCCGGCCGGCAGTGGCGGCGTGCGCCTGGCGATCCGGTCGCGGAGTTGCGCGGAGAGTTCGCCGCGCTCGCCGTAGAAGGAATCGTGCTTCTCGTCCGTCGTCCTCGTGCGCAGGTCGCTGCGCCACAGTGCGAGCAGGCGCTCGTCGTCGTGAGCCGAAGCGGCGCCGGCATCGGTCGCTTCGAGCGCCCGAGCCATCCGGAGCGCCCGGCGCAGCGTGAAGCAGCTCCGGTTCATTCCGAGGCCATCCCGACCCGAGACGGCCCAGCGGGTCGGGTTGTAACGCGGCTGCTTCTTGCAGGGAATCGGCTCTTCGCTGCTCGAAAGTTCGACCACGGGCCCTTCTTGCGCGGCCTCGACGACGTCTCGTGGCAGGGCGAACCGGAACGCGCCGCTGCACGCGAGGCTCGACAGAGCCGCCGCGAGCGCGCTCCACTCGCGCCCGGTCTCGGCGCCGGGCGGTTCTGCACCGCCGGGTCGGTAGTCGAAGATCTCGAGATCTCCGCCGTACGCGCACAAGGCACGGGCCTCGACGTGGCTCGTCGCGCGATCCAGCGCGGTGTGCAGGGAAGGAAGCGAGAGCGACCCGTGCGCAACGCGCTGGACTTGCTGAAAGATCGTCGAGTCGTTCCAGAGCAGCGCGAGGGGCGCTCCCGAGGCGACGTCCAGACGGACCGGGCGCGCGCGAAGGGGTCTGAGTTCCGAGCGGCGGCTCGCCGGGTTGTTCCACTCCATGACCAGTGCCACGGCTCCGATCTCCGCGTACAGATCCGCCAGTCCACTCGAGAAGGTCTGCTCGGGAACGAACCAGGTCTCCGGTGAGGATCCAAGCCACTCCCGATAGCGCTCTACACCGCGACGCAGATTCGACCGGTTGACGTCGCTCGGCACCAGCGGCCCGATGATCTGCGCGTATCCGGATCCGACGACCTCGATCCGGCCTCGGGCCGCGAGACCGCACAGGGTCTTCACCCAGTCGGGATCCTCGAGCACGAGACGCTCGAGCGTGCGCGCCGGCATCTCGAGGCCGATCGGGAGCGCGCTCTCCTCCGCGAAGCGCAGCAGCGGCCAGTAGCACCGTTCGAGGACCAACGGAACGTCGACGTCGGGCAGCGCCGAGAAATCGAGATTGGCGTGGAACACGGTGTATAGAAGGATGGGGGCGGTCACGGGTTGCATCCGAGCTCGGAGCACAAGAGCGCGACGACGCGCGCCGCATCCGTCGTCGTGAGTTCCGGAAACAGCGGCAGGCTGAGCAGGCCGAGGTAGGCCTCTTCGGTCACCGGGAGCTGTCCCCAATGGGTTCCGAAGCGACGCCGAAATGCCGGCTGGAGGTGGACCGGGACATAGTGGACCTGGACCCCGATCCCGTGACGCCGCAGCGACTCGAACAGTGCCGCGCGCCCGACGCGGGTGCGATCGCGGCGCAGCCGCACCGCGTAGAGATGCCACGCGGAGCACTGGCCCGCCGCCTCACGGGGGAGTCGGAGCGCCTCGCAGCCGCAGAGCGCCTGCTGGTACCACTCCGCCCACTTGCGGCGGCGCTCGACGCGTTCGGGTAGACGCCGGAGTTGGCTGCTGCCGAGCGCCGCCGAGAGTTCGGGCAATCGATCGTTCGACGAGAACGCGTGCTGTTCGTAGACCCAGGCGCCGCATTCCTCCGCAGCGAGCCCGGCCGGGAGGCCGAGTCCGACGAAGCGCTCAGGCTGGCGCTCGAGGCCGTGCTCGCGGAGTCGACGCACGCGTGCGGCGAGCTCGCGATCGCGAGTGACGACGGCGCCGCCCTCTCCGGTCGTGATCACCTTCGCCGGATGGAACGAGAAGCAGGCGGCATCACCGAGGGAACCCGCCGGACGCCCGAACGAGGAGGCGCCGAGGGCATGGCACGCGTCCTCGAGTACGAAACGACCGGGACCCAACGCCGCACGGATCGGTTCGATCGCCGCCGGGTGCCCGGCGAAGTGCACCGGAATCGCGCCGACGGTGGCCGGTCCGACCGCCCGGGCGACCTGCTCGGGATCGAGGGTGAGGGTGTCTCCCTCGACGTCGACGAAGCGCGGCGTCGCCCCGCACAGGACGACCGCGCTCGCCGTGGCGACGAAGGTCAGCGACGGGACGATGACTTCGTCTCCCGGGCGCACGCCGAGCGCGCGCAACGCCAGGATCAGTGCGGCAGTGCCACTCGACACCGCGACGGCATGCGGGACGCCGCTGGCTTCGGCCAATGCGTACTCGAAGCGCTCACCCTCGGGTCCACGAGCCAACGCTTCCGAGTCGAGAGCTCGGAGGACTGCGGAGCGGTCCGTCGCACCGATCGCGTGTCGGGTGTACGGAAGCAGTGCGCTCGTGGGCTCACCGGCTACGGGACCCTTCGGCGGCTCAGGCACCGCACATCTCGAGGGAAGCGACCATCTCACCGAGCTGGTCGACGTCGAGCCACTGGGTGTTGCGATCACTGGCGTACGAGAATCCGGCGGGAACCGGGCGCCCACCCGGCTGCGGATCGGCTCCGCCGACGATGAAATAGGTCGGATACTCGCGGGTTGCCTCGGCCTCCTCGGCCGTGAGCAGGAGTTCGTGGATCTTCTCGCCGGGGCGACATCCGACTTCCTTCAGCAGGGCGTCCGGGGCGATCGCACGCGCGAGATCCGCGACGCGCATGCTCGGGATCTTCGGCACGAAGATCTCGCCTCCGCTCATCTGCGTCACGGCGAGCCAGACGAACTCGATCGCCTGCGGGAGAGAGATCCAGAACCGCGTCATGCGTTCGTCCGTCAGCGTGAGCACGCCCGTTTCGGCCTGCCTACGGAACAGCGGAATCACGCTGCCGCGGCTCCCGATGACGTTTCCGTAGCGGACGCAGCTGAATCGGAAGTTCCTCGGGCCTGCGTAGACGTTGCCCTGGACGAAGAGCTTCTCGGCGCAGAGCTTGGTCGCTCCATAGAGGTTGGCGGGGTTCACGGCTTTGTCGGTCGACAGAGCGACCGTGCGGGCGACGCCGGCGTCGATGGCGCAGTCGATGACGTTCTGGGCGCCGATGATGTTGGTCTTCACGGCTTCGGCGGGATTGTATTCGCAGAGCGGAACCTGCTTCATCGCCGCCGCGTGGACGACGAGGTCGACGCCGTGCATCGCGCGCGCGAGCCGCTGGCGATCCCGGACGTCGCCGAGCAGGAACCGGAGTCTCGGATGTTGTCCGAAACGCTGCGCCATCTCGTATTGCTTGAGCTCGTCCCGGCTGTAGATACGAAGGACGCTGGTGTCGTTCCGGCCAAGCGCATGCTCGACGAAGGCGTGGCCGAACGACCCGGTTCCTCCGGTGAGCAGGATCTGCTGCGGTTGCTTGCGCACGACGCGATTCTCCTCGCATGCGACGCGGCCTCATCGGGGCTGCTTCGCTCGGATCGCCATGGACTGGAAACAGGACAAAGCAAGATGAGTGCCAAAGCCACGCGCAGCACGCGGAGGGCGGAGCAGTGGGCGAGCGCACACGCCACCGCGAGATCCCGAAGTGCACTCCCCGTGATGCAGGATGAAACACCTCGGACCGAGTTTGCCGACTGGCCGGCACCCGCCGTCGCGGTGGGGCGCTCAGCGCGCCTGACGGGCCTGTACGTGCAGGACCCAGCGCCGGATCTCACTTTCGAGGCTCGGATCGAGGGCGACGAAGCGCAAGGCGATCCGGCTCGATCCGTCCGCGTGCGGCAACGATTGGACGCGGATCACCTCGGCATCGATGTCGAAGGTTCCGACCCCCGGAACGGTGAACCGGCAATGGACCTTGCTCCCGGAAACGAGGCCTGCGGCCAATCCCGACTCGGAGCGAAGGGCCGTGCCGCCCGCGCTGAGATCGACCATCGGCGAACACAGGAACGCTTCGTCTTCGGGCGACGAGGAGAGTTCGAGATGGATCCCGCGGGTCGCAACCCGGACGTCCTGGCGGCGCTGGACGCGGCTCCAATCGCCGAGGATCCGGAGGGCCCAGGCTTCGGAGGAGAGGATCTCGATCCGCACGGGAGCGCGGTAGACGGCGTCGCTGTCGATCCGACGCTCGAGCACGAGACACGCGCCATCGGCACCGGGAGGATCGCGTCGATTCAACCAGATGAGACCGTGGCGGACCCGTTCGACGACGGCGCCTCCGTACTCGCTTCCGTCTTCGGCAAGCAGGTACACACGCTCACCACTGTGAAGAATCCGCTGGCCGATGCTTCGCACGTCGTGACGGATCGGTCGCCCGAGGCTCGCGATTGAGGAGCGGCGTTTCGAGAGGACTCCCGGACCACGGGTGCGCGACGAGCTGGCTCCTGGTCGCGATCCGCAGGTCTTTTCGTACGGATCGAGTCTAGGGAGAACTCCCTAGGCTTCTCGATTCCGAGGCGAAGCTCGACTGTAGCGTCTCCTCTCGGTGTCGCTTCCACGAATCTCAAGGGTATCGATTCCGTGGACGATGACGATGCTGCACGGTGATGAAGTCTCGGGCGTGGGGATCGGAGGGGAGTGCGGAATGGTCGCGATCATCGGGTTCGTGATCGTTCTCGGCTCGGTCCTGGTTGGCTTCGCGATGGCCGGGGGCAAGTTCGGCGTACTCGTTCAGCCCGCCGAGTTCGTCGTGATCGGAGGCGCGGCGATCGGTGCTCTCGTCGTGGGCCAGCCGCTCCCGGTGCTCCGAGATCTCTCGAAGCAGATCCCCTGGCTCTTCACCGGCAGCAAGGCGCCGCGTGACTACCTCGAGGTCCTGCAGATGGGATTCGAACTCCTCACCGTGGCGCGCCGCGAGGGGCTCGTGGCGCTCGAACAACATCTCGAAGATCCGCGGAAGAGTCCGATCCTCAGCAAGTATGCTCGCTTCACCGCGGATCACCGCGCGTTGATCTTTCTCACCGACACGCTCGAGCTGTTCACGTCGGGCGTCAAGCTCGGAGAGCATGAACTTGCCGAGCTGCTGGACGCGGATCTCGAGATCCAGAAGGAAGAGGAGGCGCGCCCGGCGCGGGCGCTCGTCATCATGGGGGATGCCCTCCCGGGCCTCGGGATCGTCGCAGCGGTGCTCGGCATCGTCGTGACGATGGGCCACATCGACGGACCCCCGAGCGAGATCGGCAAGCACGTGGGCGCCGCACTCGTCGGAACCTTCCTCGGTGTGCTGCTCTCGTATGGCATCGTCCAGCCGATGGCGGGCAACATCGCAGCCAAGGTCGAGGATCGGGTGGCCTATATGGCGGCGATCAAGGAGGTCCTGATTTCCATCTACAAGGGTGCGAATCCGACCGTGGCCGTCGAACTCGCGCGTCGCTCGCTGCCAGCGGACGTCCGGCCGACTTCGGCGGAGCTCGCCGAGGCCTGCCGAAGCCTTCGCGCGGCCGGTGGCGCCAATGGCTGACCGAAGTGGCGGGGGCCACGCGGCGGGAGCCTCGCGTCCGACGCTGATCGTCGTCCGCAAACACAAGAAACATCACACTCCCCATCACGGCGGCGCCTGGAAGGTGGCCTACGCCGATTTCGTGACCGCGATGATGGCGTTCTTCCTGGTGATGTGGCTCGTGAATCAGAACAAGGATGTGAAGACGGCCGTGGGAGGCTACTTCCGGGATCCCCTGGGAACGGAGCAACTGGCGGGCTCGAAGTCGAGTCAAGGGGCCGATGGGATCCTGTCGGCGGGGAGCGGCGCCACGGAAGGGCAGTCCGGAATCCTCGAGCTTCCGGCCTCTCGAGCCATGGAGCAGGCAGCCCACGAGCGCGAGGAGGAACAGCTCGAGCGCCTCGCCGAACGGGTACGAGAGGTTCTCGCGGATCTGCCGGGCTTCTCCGAGATCTCGCACCTGGTCCAGGTGGAGCTCACGGAGGAGGGCCTGCGGATCGAGTTGATGGAGTCCGAGAAGGGCACCTTCTTCGAGCGCGGCAGCAGGCAATTGACGGGAGTCGGGAGCGAGGTCGTCCGCGTGCTGGCGCCGACGATCGCGGCGAGTCGGCACGCCGTCGTGATCGAAGGCCACACGGACAGTCTCGCCTATGCGAGCGAGTCCTATTCGAACTGGGATCTATCGACGGACCGCGCCAACGCCGCCCGGAAGTTGCTCGTGGCGAAAGGACTCGACCGCTCGCAGATCAAAGAGATCCGCGGATACGCCGCGGAACGTCCGCGCTTCACCGAGCGGCCCGAGGATCCCCGCAATCGACGGATCTCGATCCTGATGCCACTCCCGGAGTCTCCTTCCTCGTAGCGTCATCCGTTCGCGTGGGGTCCGGCGAAAGGCGTGGCTGCGGATCGAGAACCGAGCGGAGCGGCGCCGGTCGTGACGACGCGAGCGAAGAGCCGCGGCGCGCATCGAACGAAGTGCGATTGGACAAGAATGACCACGCGCCGACACGAGTGCGGGGTTCCCTCAACATGCCATCGGCCAAGAGGCCGAGTCATTCGGAAAGCCGTTTCGATCGATGCACGTACGTTGTATACTGCGGACCGCTCTCAGTGCCTCGAACCCGGTGAGCGCCTTCGCGTCGACGTCGTGAAGACGTGATGAGTGTCTCCCTTGCGGGCCTCTAGGAGATCCGCACGATCGAAGGTGGACTCGACATCGAAACGACGATCGTGTTGGCGGATGACCATGCCCTGGTGCGGGACGTCCTGCGCAAGTACATCGAGGAGCGCCCGGGACTCCGCATCGTTGCCGAGGCGTCCGAGGGGCGAGAACTCGTCGAGGCAGTCCAGACCCATCGTCCGGACGTCGCGATCGTGGATCTCTGGATGCCCGGGCTCTCCGGGGCGGACGCGGCCCGCCAGATCACGCAGAGCGGGTCTTCGACGCGAGTCCTGATCCTGACGATGCACGAGGATCTCGTGCATGTTCGCGATGCGCTCCGCGCCGGCGCCGCAGGGTATGTGGTCAAGACCGCCCCTGCGCGTCAGCTCCTCGATGCCATCGAGGCGGTGAGCCGCGGCAACTTCTACGTCTCGCCGTCGGTTTCGCACCATCTCGTGCAGTCGGTTCGCGCCGAAGACGGTGCCGGATCCACCTTGCTCTCGGTGCTGACCCCACGTGAGCGCGAGGTCATGCAGCTGATTGCGGAGGGTCTCTCGGCCAAGGAGATCGCCACGAAGCTCGGCGTTTCGATCAAGACCGCCGAAGCGCATCGGGCTCGTCTGATGGCCAAGCTCGGCGTGCGGAAGGCATCTTTGCTGGTGCGCATTGCGATTCGCGAAGGTCTCGTCGAGAGCTGAGCCGTGATGACACATGTCGGGGATCGGTAGAAACCCCTAGTCGCTTCCGGTGAAACACCGACTCCGCTCGGTCGAACGACTCTCCGTCGCTCCGGAGTTTTCGTGCGCAGAATCCATCTTTCTCCCGATCTCGCCGGTGACGCTTCGGACCGATCTAGACCCCATGGCCGAGACATCACTCATGGCCGGGGGAGTACGCTTCGTGGCTGCACGCATTCTGCTCGTGGACGATCACCGTGTGGTCCGCGAAGGCATCCGGAGAATCCTCGAAGCGCATGAGGATCTCATCGTCGTCGGGGAGGCGGGCGACGGTCAGCAGGCGATCGAACAGGCAACCCTGCTCGAACCCGACGTCATCGTTCTCGAAGCGACGCTCTCGCGGCTCTCCGGCATCGAGGCCATCCGACGGATCCGTCAGCTATCTCCGCGCACACGCTGCCTCGTACTCTCGCACAGCGAGGGTCACACACAGGTGACGCAGTCGCTGCGGGCCGGTGCCGTCGGCTACGTGGTCAAGACCGCAAGTGGACACGAGCTCGTCGAGGCAGTGCGCGCTACGGCGCTCGGCCAGTCCTATCTTTCGCCGTCGATCGCCCATTTCGCCGTCGATGCGATCGCCCAGCCAGGGAGTGCAGACTCGCCCGTAGCGCTGCTCACCGGTCGCGAACGCGAGGTTCTGCAGTTGATCGCCGAAGGTCTTTCGAGCAAGGAGATCGCATCTTTGCTCGGGGTATCGCTGAAGACGGTGGATACGCATCGCTGCAATCTGATGGGTAAGCTGAAGATCCGGAAGGCATCGAAGCTGGTCCGGGTGGCGATCCACGAAGGACTCATCACGCTCTGAGGAATGATTCGTTCGGTGACGCCGGTCGCCACGAGGATCCGTCATGGAAGTTTCGACGCCCGGAACGACGACTACTCGAACCTTCGAGCAGATGCTCCAGCTACGAGCGGTTCCGCGTGTCGGAGCCGACTACGAAGCTTCGGTCTTCAGCCGTGACTTCCGAGGCGGGTTGGCCGCGCGCACGCGAGATCTCGGCATCGGCGGTGTCTGTATCGCGACGGCCTCGCCGTTCTCGTTCCAGTCGGTGCATCGGGTCGTGCTCGTGCTTCCGAACGGAAAGATCTCCCTCGAGGCCAAGGGACTCTGGCAGCGGGTCGAGCACGCGGGGCAGGTGATTCTCACCGGGATCGAGTTCCTCGAGCCGGATCCCGGCGTCATCGATCAACTCTGGGATCTGGTCATGGACGGCGGCAAGCTGCTCGCCCGCTTCCTCCACGGCGACTCGGACCTGGCTCATCTCTCACCCGACGAGGCGGTGGGAGTGGCGCACGCGAGTCGTTGGCGTGACGTTCCCGCTGGACGCTACGTCTACCGCAGTGATGTACAGCGCTCCGGCGAAGCGTCGATCTTCATCGTCCTCTCCGGCCATGTGATCCTACAACTGCGACTGAGAGGCGTTGCCGACCGTACGCTCGCACGGCTCGGCCCGGGTCGTATGTTCGGGGGGCTCTCCATCGTGGCCGAAGGTCTGCCGGGCGAGTCTGCACTTGCGCATGACGACGTGCGGCTTCTCGAGATCCACGAAGGCGCGTTCCGGTATCTGTGCGCCGCCAGGCCCTGGCTGGCCCAGCGGATCGCCCACTCCGTGACCCTTGCCTACGCCCGTCGCGCGGGGATCCTGCTCACGGAGCTGAGCGAACAGCTCTGATTCGGAGCCGGTCGAGCGCTGCGGCATCGACGCTTGAGCCGGAGGGAACGCGATTGGATCTCGCAGGACTGTCCGGGACCGACAAGGCAGCGGTGGTTCTCCTCTCGCTGCCCGAGGACGCTGCGCGCACGCTTCTCGGCCGTCTCAGCGAGGTCGAGGTCGAGGAGGTCCTGGCCGCCGTCGCAACGCTCGAGACCGTGCCGCCCGAAACGCAGGCCGCCGTGCTGGAGGAGTTCCGCGCACGCATCGAAGCGAACGACGGGATCCGTGGCGGCGCGCCGCGCGCGCTCGACCTGATCGAGCGTGCGCTTCCGGAAGAGCGTGCCGAGTCCCTGCGGATCTTCTACCGGCGGAAGGAGGAACCGATCTCCTGGCAACTCCATCCACATACCCCCACGTTCATCGCGCACAGGATCGATGCGGAAGACATCCAGACCATTGCGCTGATCCTGTCACAGCTTCCGGCCCCTCGCGGGGCGGCGGTGATGGCGGCTCTTTCGGAGACCACTCGAGCTCCGGTGATTCGTCGGCTGGCCTCCCTCGAGCCAGTCGCAGCGGAAGTCCTCGAGGACGTCGCCAAGGGCCTGGAGGAGCTGTTCTCCGAGCGCCTGCGGACCGCCACGACCGGGCGAGGCGTCTCGGCCGCCGCCGAGGTCCTCGCGCAGATGCGGAAGGCGGACGGCGATGCCCTCCTCGAATCGCTTCGCGTGCGGGATGAGAGGATCGCCGAAGAGATCCGTCGCTCGATGTTGACGTTCGACCATCTGGCGCAGATCGACGATCGAGGCTTCAAGAAGCTTCTCCAGAACATCCCGGTCGAAGACCTCGTGATCGCCCTCAAGGCGGCCTCCGAGACAATTCGCGACAAAGTGCTCTCGAATCTCTCCAACCGTGCCCGTCAGTCCCTGCTGGAAGAGCAGGAGATGATGCCGCCGCGCCGTCTCTCCGAGGTCGAGGCGAAGCAGCGCGAGATCGTCGATCTCGCTCGTAGCCTCGCGGATCAGGGTGAGATCTCACTGGGCGACGACGCGGACGAGACGCTCGTCTAGAGCGTCTCTCGGCCGCAGATCTCATTCCCGAGCAGCTCGTTTCGATCAGTGAAGGTCATTCCTTGATCTTCGAGTGCCTGCGTTCATGCTTCTTCTCTACACGGTACGGTGAACTTCCGAAGGTGCATCGGTGTTTCTACCGAGGCTTGTGGGTCCGGCAGTCTAAAGATGCAGGATCCCGACAGAATATCGTGTCTCTGCACTCAAGATGCATATGTCTGAACCGATGATGTACTTGCAGAGAGCAACTCCGGTGCAATGCGAAGCACAACCTGAAAATGTTTCTCATGGCAGGTCGATGGCTTCGGGTCTGCATCTTGGAACAGATGGGCAATCGATTCCGATTCGACTCGTTTCCATGCGGTCTGCGTAGTCGAGGGGTCGGGTCCGAAGGAGGAAGCCGGTGGCGCGAATGCTGGTCGTCGAGGTGGAGTCCCAGCAGGGGCAGCAATGGGTGCGAAGGCTTCGCAACCAGGGACATACGGTCGTCCTCGCGGACGGCCCGACGGAAGCGAAAGCTCGTGTTCGCGAGAGTTGCTTCGACGTCATCGTCCTGGGCAGCACCGGGTTCGGGTCGGCGGCGGCAGGAGCCGATCCGGATCTGCTCGCCTGGCTGCGTCGCGAACTCCCCGAGGTGGCCGTGATGCTCGCCGGCGTCGGCGAGCTCGGCGGCGCCCTGCTCGAAGAGGCGGTTTCCTTGGCGTCTTCGGAATCCGGCATGTCTCCGCAGGCGCAGACGCTCCCGGATCGCGTGACCGATCGGCAGACCCCATCCTGCACTCTCCACGCGACCGCTGCATTCTCAGCGATCATCGGGCAGTCCCGACCGATGCGCGATCTCCTGCGCCTGGTCGCACGCGTTGCGGAAACGGACAGTACGACCCTGGTGACGGGCGAGACCGGGACGGGCAAGGAGCTCGTGGGCCGTGCGATCCATCAGGCGAGTCGGCGCCGGGACCGGGTCTTCTGTGCCTTGAACTCGGCGTCGTTCCCGGAGACGCTGCTCGAGAGTGAACTCTTCGGACATCGTCGCGGTGCATTCACCGGGGCATCGGTCAATAAGAAGGGGCTCTTCGAACACGCGGACCAGGGAACCGTTTTTCTCGACGAGGTGGCCGAGATGCCACTCTCGATGCAGGCGAAGCTGTTGCGATTCCTGCAGACCGGGGAAGTTCGACCGGTCGGCGGCGAGTCCCCTCGTTACGTCGATGTCCGGCTCGTGACCGCAACCAACAAGGATCTCGAGGAGGAGGTGCGTGCGGGCCGCTTCCGCGAGGATCTCTATTACCGCCTCGCAGTGATTCCGATCCACCTCCCGCCGCTTCGCGATCGGCCGGAGGACGTCGAGCTGTTGGCGCGGACCTTCTTGAAGCGCTTCGCGGCGAGGATGGGCAAGCCCGTCGAGACGATCGATCCCGAGGCCCTGAACGTGCTTCGGGAGTACCACTGGCCGGGGAACGTCCGGCAGCTCGAGAACACGATCGAGAGCGGGGTCGCCCTTTGCCAGGGGAATGTCCTTCGGTCGGACGACTTCCCGATTCGCCTGCGCGAGCGCCGCGCGGAGATTGTCGAGTCGAGCGACACGCTGCAGAGCCTCGAGACGCTCGAGCGGACCCACATTCTTCGCACGCTCGAGCGAGTAGGCGGCAACAGAAAGCGCGCCGCGGAGATCCTTCGGATCTCGACGACGACGCTCTGGCGCCGACTGAAAGAGTTCGGAATGGAGCACACGGTGCTCCCGGCGGGTCGGGCCTGAGCGAGAAGGAGGTCGGGTGATGGCAGAGCCGGATGCGACGGAGAAGTCCAGGAGCCGTTTGCCGCTGCTCGCAGCGGTCGTCGTCGTGGTTCTCGCGGCTGGCGGCGGAGGTGCATGGTTCTGGTTGCGCGGACCCGATGCCTCGGAGGGCAGCCACGGCGCAGCCGAAGAGGACGTCGGTGCGCACACCGATCGAGGCGCAAGCGCAGCACCGGTGCCGCTCTCCGAACGACTGATCTCTCTCGAGCCGTTCGTGGTGAATCTGGATGGAGGGGATCTGCGGCGGTTCCTGAAGGCCCGGATCGAGCTCGAGACGCGCTCACCCATCGAGCGCTCGAAACTGCAGGGCCGCAGCGCTCAGATCCGCGACGCCATCATCGTCGCCCTGAGCAGCAAACGAGCCGAGGATCTCGGGAGCTTCGAGGGCAAGGTGATGCTGAAACGTGAGATCCTCCTGCGCCTCACGGATCTGCTTGGTGAGGACAGCATCCAGTCGGTCCTGATCACGGAGTTCGTGATCCAATGACCGAGGCTGTCCGCAACGTGGACCTGCTCTCTCGGGAGGAGATCGCAGCGCTGATCGACGAGCTCGAGCAGGCTCGCCGCGAGGAAGCGAGCCCCGGGCGACTTTCGGGCCTCGCCACCTCGGGTCGTGATGCCTCGCTGCCGCACCGGATCCTGCGCGGGACGCTCGATCGTTTCGCCGTCGAGCAGGCACGGATCCTCTCGAGCCGCTTCCAACACCCGATCGAAGTCCGCCTGCTGGGTCTCGACGAGCTCAAGGCGGTGGAGCTGGCCGAACACCTTCTCCCGTACGAACGTCTGGTCGAGTTCGGGAGCGCCGACACCACCAGCGCCGATGCCGGTCTGCTGATGATTGCACGGCCGCTTCTCTTTGCATGGATGCGCATCGCATTCGGGGCTCCCCGTGAGCGCCGTACCGATCCGCTACCGGACCGCCCTCCGACCCCGATCGAAGTGCGCTTCTTGCTGCGCACCGCCGAGGAGATCGTCGCGCGCATCGGCGCGTTCGCCTTGCCGCCGGTCGACCGCGCGGTGCGTGGCCTCGTCGAACCCCGCCAGGTCCGGGAGTCCCGCTTCCCGCGGCGTCTGGTTGCCAGCTTCGACGTGTCCGGGTTCGAGGAGATCGGCAGGATCCGGGTGGTGTTCCCTCGCAGTCTCGAGCCGCGGCAAAGCGATCCCGGCATTCGAACGCGACCCATCGACTCCGGTCTCGAGCGCGAAGTGCTCGAGATGCCCGTCTCGGTGACCGCCCGGCTGGGCGCGGCAGAGCTTGCGTTGGCGAGGCTCGCGGACCTCGAGGTGGGATCCTTGATCCCGCTGGAGACCGATCCGGAGGGGCTGGTCGCGCTGACCGTCGGCGGGATTCCCCGTTTCCGCGGAGTCCGGGGCCAGGTGGGAACGCGCCTCGCGGTGCAAGTCATGCAGCCGGATCTCGCCGAGGAGGAGTAGCAGCGTGGACAGTTCGAGCCAGGACATCCCTGTCACCGAGCAAGCGAGCAAGCGCCCGTCGCAGGCCGCCGCGAAGCAGGGAACGCGTACTGCGATCGGAGGGAGCGGCCTGTCCTTCGTAGCCGAGGTTCCGGTCCGACTCACCGTCGAGCTCGGTTCGACACAGATGCGCGTGCGCGACGTCCTCGCGCTGGAGCCAGGAGCGGTCGTCGAACTCGATCGTGACGTCAGTGAACCGGCGGATATCCGGGTCAACGGTCGGCTCATTGCGCGAGGCGAAGTCACCGTCATCGACGAACGAGTCGCTGTCCGGATTACCGAAGTGATCGGAACTTCATCGGAGACGCGGTCCGGCTAGGGTCGCATCCCGACTCGAGTGGAGAATCGGAGAGAACCATGACGGAGCCGATCGCAGCATTCGGAATCATCCTGATCTCGATCGCCGCCCTCAAGTTGCTGCTTCGTGTGATGACGGGACGAAGCTTGCGCGCGCCGAGCGAGATGCGGATCGAGGCCACGCAGGTTCTCGGGCCGAAACAACGCGTCGTCGTGATCACGATCGATGGTGAGCGCCTGCTGCTGGGGGCGACCGATCACTCGATCCGTCTCCTGCGACGCCTTCCGGTCGCTCCCTCGCCAGGAACCGAGGCTCCCACCACTGGCGAACCGACAAGCGCCCCTCGAGGTCGAGTTTCCCGCCTCCGTGCGTTCCCGGTCCGCGTCGCGAGCCTGCTCGTGAGCATTGCGCCGATCCTCCTCGCGCTGCTCGTCACGTCCGAGGCGAGTGCTCAGTCCGCGCCGTCGACACCGGTGTTCGGCGCCCTGGCCGCGAGCCTCGGTGACGTGACTTCTCCCGAGCGGATCGCCTCGACGCTCGAGATCCTCGCGCTGGTGACGCTGGTTTCGATCGCCCCGTCGATCCTGCTGATCGGAACGTGCTTCACGCGGGTCCTGATCGTTCTCGCACTGCTCCGCCAGGCCCTCGGTGTCCAGCAGCTGCCTCCGAACCAGGTTCTGGTCGGCCTTGCACTGACGATTACGCTCTTCGTAATGGCGCCGCTCGGACGGACGATCGAGACGGAAGCTCTCGATCCGTACGTCGCGAAAACGATCGGCGCCGACGAAGCATTCAGCCGCGCCTCGGGAGCCGTGCATGGATTCCTGCTTCGCTACACGCGCGAGAAGGATCTGGCCCTGTTCGTTTCCCTGTCGGAGGAGCCGCCCCCGCCGACACCCAAGGAGGCGCCGTTCTCGACCCTGCTGCCCGCCTACGTCATCAGTGAGCTCCGCACGGCGTTCGAAATCGGCTTCACGATCTTCCTGCCGTTCCTCGTGATCGACCTCGTGATCGCTTCGCTTCTGATCTCGATGCAGATGCTCGTCCTGCCTCCGGTGCTGATCTCGCTGCCCTTCAAGCTCATGCTCTTCGTTCTGGTCGACGGCTGGAACCTGATCGTCTCCACGCTCGTGACGGGTCTCGGAGCGGGAGGCGGATCATGACCGTCGAGCTGGCGAGTTGGCTGCTGCAGGAGACCTTGCGGGCCGTTCTCTGGGCCGCGGCGCCGATCCTGGTCGGCGCGCTGCTCGTAGGTCTGACGATCTCTGTGATTCAGACGGCGACGCAGATCAATGACCAGACGCTCGTGTTCGTCCCGAAGATCATTGCCGTCCTCGTGCTCTTCAGCGTCCTGTTTCCGTGGATCATGGGGTTGCTGATCGAGTTCACTGTGCGGATGTTCGACTTCGCCGCACGTCGTGGGGCACTTTGAGCGCGCTGGAACCGGAACTGCTGCTCGCAGGGCTGTTCGCGTCGGTGCGCGTCGTCGCCCTGGCGATCGTCGCCCCGGTATTCGGGAACACGGCGGTGCCGATGCGCATGCGCGCCGGACTGGGAATTCTCGTCGCCTCGAGCCTGAGTCAGGGATTGGCGGCAACGGCACTTCCCGAGCTGTCGAGCGGGATCTCCCTCGCCGGTGCGGTGGTTGGCGAGCTGCTCATCGGATTTGCACTCGGTTTCGCGGCACGCCTCGTGTTCGATGCGATGGGGCTCGTCGGCGGGCTCCTCTCTGCACAGGGAGGACTCGGTGCGGCGACGCTGATCGATCCGGGAAGCGGAGCCTCTACCACGTCTCCGTCACTGCTGCTCGAATCGATCGCGGTGCTGCTCTACTTCGCGATCGATGGCCATCACGTACTGATCCGTGCGCTCGCCACGTCCTTCTCGGTGCTGCCACCGGGCGGCGGCGGGCCCTTCGTCGCCTCGGCGATCGGGATCGCCGGACTCGGCGCCGACCTGTTCTCGATCGCGGTACGCCTCGCGGCACCGGTCACGGCGGCACTGCTGCTCGCGAATCTCGCGATGGGTGTGCTCGGGCGCGTGCTCCCGGAGATGAATCTCATGATGGTGCAGATCCCGGCGCACGTCCTGCTGATGCTCGGGATGATGCTGGCCGGCGTGTCGGGCTTCACCGCGGCCGTCGTCGGCTCGCTCGAGAGATGGCCCGGGCGGGCGTTCACGGCTGTGATGGGAGCACCGTAGCGTGGCCGACGAGCAAGCCGAGAAGACCGAGCCGGCGACCCCGAAGCGCCGTGAAGAAGCCCGAGAGAAGGGCGAGGTCGCACACAGCCGCGACGTCGCGGCCGTGATCGGGATGGCCATGGCGTTTGCGCTCCTTCTCTCGTCGGTCGGCGTTCTGCTGGCACATCGGCTCGTGCAGCAGGCGCGGCTGTTCTGGGGTGGAGCGGCGCTGGTGCCGGCCACCGTCGGGGATTTCCACGCGCTGCTTCGGCACAGCGTACTCGACGTCGCACGCGGTGAGCTCCCGCTGCTGCTGAGCTTGGCGCTCGGCGGCGGCCTGGTCGCCTTCTCCCAGGTGGGGCCGCTGTTCGCCCGCAAGGCGTTCGAGCTGCGCGCCGACCGCTTCGATCCGATCCAGGGGATGCGCCGGATGGTCTCGCCCGATCGAGCTGTCGAGCTGTTCAAGTCGCTGGTCAAGCTCACCGTGGTCTTGGGGGTCGGCGCCGTCGTGGCGCGCGGGATCGCCGAGTCCGTGCAGCCACTGATCGACGCCGATCCCGCGGCGAGTCTGAGCTTGGTTCGACGACTCGCCATCCGCGTCATCGTACCGATCCTCTCGGCGCTGGCACTGCTCGCCGCTTTCGACCTCGTCTGGGTGCGCTACCGACAGGAGAAGAAGCTGCGCATGTCGCGCCAGGACGTTCGCGAAGAGATCAAGGATCGCGATGGCAATCCGCACCTGCGCAGCCGGCAGCGACAGGTGGCGCGGGAACTCTCGAAGCAACGGCTCGTGGAGGATATCTCGCGTGCCGACGTGGTGGTCCGGAATCCCACCCACTTCGCCGTGGCGCTCGCCTACCGGAGGGCGTCGATGACGGCGCCAACCGTCGTCGCCAAGGGCCGCAATCACATGGCCGAGCGAATCCTCGAGATCGCGCGGAACCATCAGATTCCGATCGTCGAAGACCGCCCGCTGGCGCGCCTGCTCTATCGCACCGCCCCGGTCGGGCGCGAGGTCCCGGTGGCTCTGTTCCAGGCGATCGCCGAGCTGCTCGCCTACGTCTACCGACTCGATCGGCGACGTGCCGCCGGCTGGGGTGTCTCGCCGTGAAGTGGATCAACTCCGAGACCCTCCTCGCGACGGCGTTCTTCTGGATTCTCGCGATGCTCGCGTTGCCGATCTCCCCGACTCTCCTGGATGTTCTGCTCGCGATCTCGCTCACGATCTCCCTGCTGATCCTGCTGGTAGCGATCAATACCGAGCGGCCACTCGATTTCTCGGTATTTCCCTCTCTGTTGCTGATCGTGACATTGCTCCGTCTGGGTCTGAACGTCGCGAGCACCCGCTTGATCCTGCTCAAGGGAAATGAAGGCGGGAGCGCCGCGGGCCATCTGATCGAAGCCTTCGGCTCGTTTACCGTCGGTGGCAACTACTTCGTCGGCTTCGTCGTCTTCCTGATCTTCCTCGTCATCAACTTCGTCGTGATCACGAAGGGTGCCGGACGCATCGCGGAGGTGGCGGCTCGCTTCACACTCGATTCGATGCCGGGAAAGCAGATGGCGATCGACGCCGATCTGAATCATGGCGTGATCGACGATCAGCAAGCGCGCACTCGGCGCAGCGAGCTCCAGCAGGAGACGGACTTCTACGGCGCGATGGACGGCGCGAGCAAGTTCGTACGGGGCGATGCGATCGCAGGTCTCGTCATCATGGCGGTCAACGTCCTCGGAGGGCTCGGGGTCGGGGTGCTGCAGAACGGCATGCGAATCGGCGACGCCCTGGCCTCGTACACGATCTTGACCGTAGGCGATGGTCTCGTCAGCCAGATTCCGGGGCTCATCGTTTCGACGGCGGCGGGCGTAGTCGTGACGCGCGCGGGGGGCAGCTCGCGCCTCGCACTCGACCTTCGCGACCAGCTCGTCCTGCAGCCGCGCGCGCTGACGTTGGCGGCGGTGATGCTCGGGGCGCTCGCTGTGGTTCCGGGATTGCCGTTTCTGCCCTTCGCTGTGCTCGGCGGCGCCACGGGGTGGCTCGCTCGCCACGCCGCCACTCGCAAGCGCAGTGAGGCGGAGGCGGCGATGGTCGTGGCTCCGACGGCGACCGAGCCGGATGCAGAGGTGCAGGTGCGACGCGCGCTCGAGGTCGACGAACTCGAGCTCGAGATCGGCTATCAGCTCGTGTCGCTCGCGGATCCGTCTCGCGGCGGTGAGCTGCTGAGCCGGATCCGGGCGATGCGGCGCCAGCTTGCCGGTGAGCTCGGATTCGTCGTTCCGCTCATTCATGTCCGAGACAACGTCCAACTCGGACCCGACAACTACTCGATCCTGCTACGCGGAAATCCAGTCGCGAGCGGAGAGGTGCCGTCGGGTCGTTGGCTCGCACTCAGACCCTCTGACGACGTGCCGGCAATCAGTGGCATCGAGACGCGCGACGCGGCCTTCGGGCTGCCTGCCCTCTGGATCCGCGCGCGTGATCGCGACCGGGCGGCCGCCGTCGGCTACGCCGTGGTGGATGCCGCGACCGCGATCACGACGCATCTTTCGGAGACGATCCGCGCGCAGGCGGCGGAACTCCTGTCGCGGCGCCATGTCCAGGAGCTTCTCGCGCAGCTCGGCGAGCGGGCGCCCAAGCTGGTCGAGGAGATCGTTCCGGCGCTGGTCCCGGTCTCGGTTCTGCATCGGACGCTCCGGCAGTTGCTGGCCGAGCAGGTCTCGATCCGCGACCTCGAAGTCATTCTCGAGACGCTGGCGGACCACGCCTCGAAGAGCCAGGATGCGGACGCCCTGACCGATCTCGTGCGCCAGCGCCTGGCGCGAACCCTGACGAAGACGCATCTCGATCCGACCGGCGCGCTGCCGGTGCTGACGCTCGAGCCGAACCTCGAGGAGCGTCTACGCGCCGCCGTGCAGCGATCCGACAACGGGTCTTTCTTCTCCCTCGATGCGGCCACGCTCGAGCGTCTGATCCGCTCGCTCGAGAAAGCCGTCGCAGGTCGGCCGGCCGGTTCGGCGCTGCCGGCGCTGTTGTGTCCGGCCTCGATTCGCGCCGCGCTCCGTCAGGTCGCCGGGCGCATCGACGCCCGCCTGCCGGTGCTCTCGCACGCGGAGATTCCGCCGGAGCTGCGGCTCGTCGGCGTCGGCACGCTAGGGCTCGCCGATGCACATTAAGCGCTACCAGGCGGCGACGATGGAAGAGGTCCTGGGACAGGTGCGGCAGGAGCTGGGCCCCGACGCGCTGGTGCTCTCGACGCGTTCCGTGCGACGGAGCGGCACGATCTTCGGCTGGCTCTCCCGGCCGGTCGTCGAAGTGGTCGCCGCGGTCGATCGCGAGCGACGCTCCCCGTCGTCGGGTCCGTCCGGAGCCGTCCGGGACGCCGACCCCTCCTGGCGTTCCCTCTCGATCACGCAGTCGCTGCTGGACCCGATCGAAGCCGAGATCCGCACGCTGCGACACAGTGTGGATGCGATCGCCGCCGCCCGCGACGAGGAGCGCTGGCAGGAGCAGCTGACGGAGCTGCGACGTGTCGTAACGTCGCTCGCGGTTCGTGAAGCGCCGTCCGGAAACACCACATCCGGAAACACCATGATGGATCGCTTGTTGACTGCGGGCTGGTCGCCGCGGCACGCGCGCGACCTCGCGCAAGCCGCGGGATCCCGGGCGGATGCCGGGGACACGGAGGCCGTCCTGATCGACACGCTCGCGGCTCGCCTCGACGCACGACTCCCGCCACCGCGAAACGACGATCCGCACTCCGTCACCCTCGTCGTCGGCTCGTGTGGCGTCGGCAAGACGACGACCATCGCCAAGCTGGCAGCTCGGCAGCCGGGTGCGCCGGAGGACTCCGCCATCCTCAGTACCGATGTTCATCGCGCCGGCGGCCTCGAGCCGCTGCGCGCGCTGAGTGCGGAACGGCGGATCCCTTTCGCAACGGCGGTCTCTCCGGAGGAAGCGGCATGCCAGCTGGGGAAGCTTCGTGCACGCCGAATCCTGATCGACACCTGCGGCCAGGCCCGGCACGATCCGGCCGGACTCATGGAACTCGCCCGCCTGCGTTCGGCATGCGGCAACCGCGCCCGGGTCCATCTCGTTCTGGATGCGACGACGAAGGAAGAAGACCTGCGCGCAGAGCTGCGCCGCTTTGCACCGACGAGGCCGGATACGCTGATCCTGACCCATGCCGACGAGACCGAGAGCCTCACCAGCATCGCCAACCTTCTGCTCGACGACGCGACGCCGCCTCTCTCGTGGTTGGGAGTCGGCCGCCGGGTTCCCGAGGACCTCACGCTTCCGGAACCCCGTGTCCTTGCCCGTCAGATGCTGGGGATCGCAGCATGACCCTGCGAAGTCGACCGACCCTCGACGCCGCGGCGGACGCCGGTACTGGAACACTGATCACCGTGATGAGTGGGAAGGGTGGGGTCGGCAAGACCAACATCGCGACCAACCTCGCGATCGCCGCGGCACGAAGCGGCCGCCGAATCCTGCTGATCGACGGGGCGCTCGGTCTTGCCAACGTGGACGTCCTGCTCGGATTGTTGCCGTCCGCGACCCTGCTCGACGTTCTCGATGGAAGTGCTCCGATCGAGACGGCACTGCTCGAGGGACCGCGAGGCATCACGGTGCTGCCCGCCGCGGCCGGCCGATCGGAACTCGCGACGCTCGACAGGAAAGCGGCCGAGCATCTCGCTCACTTCGTCACCGCGCTGTCCCGTCGCTTCGACGCGACGTTCCTCGATGCAGCCTCGGGCATCGGGCCGGCCGTCGTCGCGCTCGCAGGCGCCAGTCGGCGCCGGGTCCTCGTGACGAACGGCGAGCCGACCAGTCTGGCCGACGCGTACTCGCTGCTGAAGGTCCTGGGGCGAGAGCACCGGGGTCAGGACGTCGACCTGCTCGTCAATGCAGCCCGCCACGCGCGCGAGGCCCGCGCGACCCGAGACCGCATCGGGCGTCTGGCGACGCGCTTCCTCGATCTCGAACTCGGGTGGCTCGGCTGGCTCCCGCACGATCCCCGGCTGGTCGAAGCCGTGGCACGGCAGCGGGCGTTGGTCGACCTGTTTCCCGCCTGCGAAACGTCCTCACGCCTCGTCGGCTTCGTCGACCGATTGCTGCCGACGAAGCCCTGCCCGATGCCGGCCGGTTGGACTCGAAGGGACCCGGGATGAACGGCTCGATCGAGGGTCCGCGGCCAGCGGCCAGCCCGCTCGACGAGGTTCCTCGGGTCGATCGGGTCACTCCGGACCCGGAAAAGCGGCGCGAGGCCGGCCGAGAGCGAGGTGTGCCGCGGCGTCGGGACCGCAAGCCTGTTCCGGCCGACCCGGCCTCCGGAACCTCGGAGCCGGTGGCGAGCGATCCGCGCCGTGACGCAGACCCTGCCGGGCCGGCAGATCCGGAGAAGGGTCGACACGTCGACGTGAAGGTGTGATCGCGTCGGAGCTCCAGCACCCCCATCACCCCCATCACGCGTTTCGAAATGGAACGAAGCTTGCGATCTGCTCGGAAAACGGTGCCGGGTCGATCCTGCGAGGACGGCAACGGCGCACGCTGCGCTGCGAAAGCGGCAGAATCTTCCCCTTCTCGGTGTGGCACGCCACTTGCTTTGTCCTCGAAGAAGATCGCAGACCATCGCAGACCGAATGGGAGCCACGAGGGATCATGTCGAGCGCACTCTGGATCAGTCTTTCCGGCGCCAGCAGCCGCCTGCAGGAACTCGACGTCGTCTCGAACAATCTCGCCAATGCCGACACCGTCGGCTTCAAGCGCGCGCAACTCGTCTTCTCGTCGGTCCTCGAGACCGCGGTCGCCGATCTCGACGTCGGCCCGGCCCGCGGCGCGCCGGGGCGGGTCTTTCCGGGGACTGACGCGGGCGGGCTCGACCTCTCGATCGGTCCGATCGCGCCGACCGGTGGTGGCCTCGACGTCGCGATCGAGGGCCCCGGCTTCTTCGAGGTCGAGACGCTCGACGGGCCGCGCTACACGCGGGCGGGAGCCTTCGTCGTGGGAGCAGACGGCGTGTTGGCGACGCCCGCCGGAGATCCGGTCGTCGGCGAGGGCGGCCCGATCGCGGTGGCGTCCGGGCCGGCACGCATCCTCGGCTCCGGAGAAGTCGTGGATGCGGCAGGGACCGTGCTCGGTCGGCTCAAACTGGTCGGCTTCGAAGCTGCCGATGCGCTCGAGCCGGAGGGCGGGAACCTGTTCCGCGTGCGCCCGGGTTCGGTCCAAGAGGACATCGCCGAGCCGCGCTTCGCCGAGGCCTCCCTCGAGCGGTCGAACGTGCGGCCCGTCGAAGAACTCGCCGGGCTCGTCCTGCTCCAGAGGAGCTTCGACACATCCATGCGAGCCCTGCAATCGGAAGATGAATCCAGCCGCCGGCTGATCGAGGAGCTATCGAGATGAGAGCATTGTTCACCGCAGCGACCGGGATGAATGCGCAACAGACCCGGCTCGACGCGATCTCCAACAACCTCGCGAACGTCAACACGACCGGCTTCAAGCGTGGGCGTGCCGACTTCCAGGATCTCTTCTATGAGACCCTGCGAACTCCCGGTGCCATGTCGACGGCTGGAAACGTGATCCCGACGGGTGTCCAGATCGGCAGCGGTGTGCGGCTGGCGAGCGTGAGCCGCCACTTCAGCCAGGGAGATGCGCTGCGAACGGACGGCCAACTGGATCTCGCGGTCCAGGGAGACGGCTTCTTCCAGGTCACCAAGCCGGATGGCGAGACGGTCTACACTCGCGACGGATCGTTCAAGCTCGATCAGGACGGAAACGTCGTCACGAACGAGGGATTCCAGATGATTCCGAACATCACGATCCCGACCGACGCACTCGAGGTCACGGTGCTCCGAGACGGGACTGTCTCGGTGTTGCAATCCGGCTCGTCGACGCCGATCGAAGCCGGTCAGATCGAACTGGCTCGCTTCGCGAATCCGGCGGGACTGCGCGGGATCGGCGCCAACTTCTTCACCGAGACGGAGGCCTCCGGCAGCGCGGAGCTGGGCATTCCCGACGAGAGCGGCTTCGGAGAGATCGCCCAGGGGTTTCTCGAGTCGTCGAACGTCAACGTTGCCGAGGAGCTGGTTTCGATGATCCTCGCCCAGCGCGCTTTCGAGATGAACTCCCGCGTGATTCAGGCCGGCGACGAGATGATGCAGGTCGTCGGAGCGCTGTCACGATGAGCGCGCGCGGTCGCGTCCGTCTGATCCTGGCGCTCTCCGGGCTCTTCGCTTGCGCACATCTGGTGAGCGCTGCAGAAGGAAGTGCGGATGCGGACACGCGGTGGATCGAAGGCCGCATCCAGGCCTTCGTGCTCCCACGCTTGCCGGATCGGCCGGTGCGTGTCTCCGTCCCGCCGGTCCCGGATCTCCTGCCGGCGGGCAGCGACCCCTCCGAGGTCGAAACGGAGATCTCGAGCGCCGCCGAAGTCCCGCTGCGTGGCGATGTCCCCGTCCGGATCGTGCTTCGCCGCGATGGCGAAGTGATCGGCGAGCACCAAGTGCTGGTCGAGGTGGCGGAATCGCAGCTCGGGCTCGTCACTCGTCGCTCGATCTCCCGAGGAGAACAGGTCAGCGAAGCGGACTTCGAGCTCCTCCCGCTCGAGAGCGCTTCTCATCGCCGGTACGCGCTGTCGGATGCGGCGGAGATCGCCGGTACGCGGGCTCGCCGGAATCTGGCCGCGGGAACGCCGGTGCGGGAAGCCTGGTTCGAGTCCATCCCGTTGGTGCGGCGAGGAGAACCGGTCCGGATGCGCTTCGAGGACGACGGTCTGCGGATCGAAGCCACCGGAATCGCGAGACAGGACGGCCATGCCGGCGACCTCGTCCGCGTCCAGAACAGCGCGTCACGCAACGAGGTGGTCGGGCGAGTCGACGCGAGAGGAATCGTTCATGTCGCGTTCTGATCCGGGCGCGCGCAGAACTCGTCAGGCGACGCGCAGCGGCCCCGGTTCGGTCGCGGGCGCCGCGGCGTCGATCGCAGTCGCGATGCTGCTGGGATCCGGCTGCGTGGAGAACGCGCTCCGCGAAGCCCAGCGGCCGTTCGACTACGAGCCCGTCACTCCGGCGCCGAAGCCTGGACCGACGGAAGGAGCGATCTGGCCGGGAGCTTTCGCGTCCGGATCCTTCCTGTCTTTCGACCGCAAGGCGCGCAACGTCGGCGATCTGCTCACCGTCCGGGTCGTCGAGCAGGTCGAGGCGCGCAACGAGGCGGCGACCGGTCTCGAGTCCGAGGGGGATCTTTCGGCGATTCTCCGCTCCGATATCGGCCTCCAGGGGCTCATCGCGAAACCGGTGGGAGAACTGCTCGGCCGACTCGTCAAGGCCGACCGTCGCAGTGTCGACGCCGGCGAGGATCTCACGATCGCCCAGGGCAGTTCGACGAACGACTTCGACGGCAGCGGGACGACCGAGCGCAGCGGGAGCTTCGAAGCCGTCATCACGACGCGCGTCGTGGCGGTGCTTCCCGGCGACGTCCTGCACATCCGCGGTCGACGCTCCATCACGGTCAATCATGAGCTCCAATACATGACGCTCGAAGCGCTGGTCCGGCGCGCCGACATCAGTATCGAGAACGTCGTGCCGTCGACGGTCCTCGCCGAAGCCAGGATCACGCTCGACGGACTCGGAGTCATCGACGACAAGCAGCGGCCGGGTTGGCTCCTGCGAGCGATGAGTTGGATCTCGCCGCTATGACGCGCCGCCTCCGCAAAGCGATCGTGGCGATGGCAGCGTCCGCGCTCGCTCTGGCCGGCTTTTTTGGGGCCACCGGCGATGTCGCTGCCGCACGCGTCAAGGACATCGCAGCGATCAAGGGTGTGCGCGAGAACCAGATCATCGGGTACGGCCTGGTCGTCGGCCTCAACGGGACCGGCGACCGCGAGAAAACCGAATTCACGGTGCAGTCGCTGACCAGTCTGCTCGGACAGATGGGGATCGGAGTCGACCCGGACGCCGTGAGGGTTCGGAATGTCGCGGCTGTGATGGTCACCGCGATGCTGCACCCATTCGCCCGAACGGGCACCCAGATCGACGCCACCGTCTCGTCGCTCGGCGATTCCTCGAGCCTGGAGGGCGGGACGCTGCTGATGACTCCTCTGCACGGGTCGGATGGTCAGGTCTATGCCATCGGACAGGGCCCCCTCTCGATCGGCGGCTTCTCCGCGGGTGGCGGCGGTAGCAGCGTGCAGAAGAATCATCCCACGGTGGGTCGACTCGCTGGCGGGGTGACGGTGGAGCGAGAGCTCGCCTACTCGATCGAGGGTCGCTCCCGCTTCGAACTGGCGCTCGCGCGCGCGGACTTCACGACCGCGCTGCGGCTGGCCGCGGCGATCAATGGGCACTTCGGGATGGCGACCGCCACGGCTCGTGATGCGGGCACACTCGAACTCACGGTCCCGGCTGCGTACGACCGGGACGTCGTCGGCTTCCTGGCGACCGTCGAATCGCTGACCGTAGACCCGGACCGCACGGCCCGGGTCGTTCTCAACGAGCGGACTGGCACGGTCGTGATGGGAGCCGAGGTTGCGATCAGCCGAGTGGCGGTCTCGCATGGCAACCTCTCGGTGACGATCGCCACGACGCAGGAGGTCTCCCAGCCCAATCCGTTCGGCGGCGGCCGCACCGTGCCGTTCCGCAACACCGATGTCACCGCGGTCGAAGAGGGTGGCAACCTGGCGCTGGTGGGCGGTCCCGTCACCGTCGATGAGCTGGTTCGGGGTCTCAATGCTCTCGGGGTCACGCCGCGCGATCTGATCGCAATCTTGCAGGCGATTCGCGCCGCCGGTGCGCTGTCGGCCGAGATGGAGCTGCTGTGAACGGAATCCCGCCTACGATTGCCATTCGTGCAGGCGACGCCCTTTCCGTCCATCCCGAAGCGACTTCGATCCGGGATGCCGCCGAGCAGTTCGAAGCGTTCCTGCTCGAACAGCTCCTCCGTCCCATCACCGAATCCCCATTCGGTCCGACCGCTCTCGATGGCGGTGCGGGCAGCCGTCTGGCGCGGGAGAGGTTCGTTGCCCAGCTCGCACGCAGCGCCGCGGAGGCCGGTTCCTTGGGGATCGCCTCGCTGCTCGAGGGAGCCTCGGACTCCGAGACCCCGGCAGCGATGACTCTGGAGGGAGGGCGCAGATGACCGTGAGTGATCAGGTGGATCGTCTCGATCAAGCCCTCGAGGCCGAGGAGCGCCTCTACGTCGAGCTGCGCGATCTGCTGCAACAAGAACGGACGCACCTCGTGGACTTCGATGCCGAGTCGCTCGAGCGCCTGGTCGAGACCAAGGAGCTGCTGGCCGAAGAAGCACGGCTCCTCGAGGATTCGCGCCTCAGCGTCGCGACACGCCTGGCGGAGCAGCTCGGGCTCGCGAGCGAGCCGATCACGTTGTCGCGTCTGTGCGAGACGCTCGGATCCGACGCCTCTCGCCTGGCGGATCGCCATTCCCGGCTGGTCGCGTTGCTCGGTGCGATCCGGGAACTCAGCGAAGCCAACGCCTCATTCGCTCGAGAGGGGCTCGGACAGGTACGGGAGACGATTCGCCTGCTCGGACGCTTGCTCCCTTCGGAACCTACCTATCGCGGCGCCACGTCGATGCGTCCGGCCCCTGATGTCGGTCGGCTCGTACGCGGCACTGCCTAGGGAGAACACCCCGTGTCAGGTCTCTTCGGTACGCTCGATGTCTCGACCCGTGGTCTGCTCGTCACCCAGAATGGCGTGCGCGTTGCGTCGCACAACATCTCGAACGTCGAGACACCGGGCTTTACGCGACAGCGGCAGGTTCTCGCGGCCGGGAACGCCGTGGGGTACCAGAACGGCGCCGTCGGAACCGGGGTCGAGCAGCTCTCGATCCAGCGGATCTCCGATGAACTACTGTTCCGGCAGCTCACCAGCGCCGGCTCCGGTGCGGCCGCTCTCGACGTCGAAGCAGGCGCACTCGAACGCATCGAAGAGGTGCTGAACGAACAGCGGGACGACGGACTCGGTGCTCAGCTCAGTGCGCTCTTCGACGCATTCAGCGACCTCGCGAGCGCGACGGCGCCGGGTGCGCCGGTCGAGCGCGAGTCACTGCGAAGTACGGCAGTGGCCCTGATCGACACCTTCTCGTCGAGCGACGACCGACTGCGCGAGATCATGAACGAGGCCGATCGTTCGGCCGTCGCGACGCTCGACGTCATCAACGGAATCTCCCGGGAGATCGCGTCGCTGAACCGAGCGATCGGGAGAGACGAAGCGGTCGCGCCGGCCAACGACCTGCGCGACCGGCGCGACGCGCTGGTTCGAGAGCTCTCCGATCTCGTCGAAGTGTCGACCTTCGAGCAGGCGGGAGGCTCACTCGTCGTCATGATTGCCGACGGACTCGCGCTCGTCGATGGAGGAACGACGCGTTCGCTTTCGGCGGAGCCCGACACCGCCCATCCTTTCGATCCGTCGTTCTCGCGCATCGTCTTCGACACGGGAGCCGTCCGCCTGGACGTGACGAATCGGTTGGGCAGTGGCCAGCTCGGGGGACAGATCGAAGTACGAGACGCGCTGGTCCCGAGCGCTCTCCAAGAGCTGGACGTGCTCGCCTTCAACCTCACCGAACAGGTGAATGCAGTCCATGCCGGCGGAACCGGGCTCGACGGGACGGTGGGGAACTTCTTCGCTGCCCTTCCGGCGGTCGTCGGCGCCGCCGGGAACCTGGCGCTCGACCCCGACATCGCCGCCCGGGCGGACGCGATTGCAGCGGGCTTCACCGCAGCGCCCGGGGACAATCGCAACGCGCTGGCGCTCGCCGATCTGCGGACCACGCCGGCGGCCCTGTTTCGGCCCGGGGATCCGCCCGGCACGCCGAGTGGGCCCTCGCGAACCTTGATCGGCCAGCACGCATTCCTGGTTTCCCGAACCGGTGAGACGGCGCGCGTGACCCGGAGCGCCCAGGCCAGCCAGGCGCGCGTGCTCAGCGAACTCGAGCAGCGACGGGATTCGATCTCGGGAGTTTCGCTCGACGAGGAGATGATCCGACTGATCCGGCTCGAGGCGGCCTTCCAGGCCAACGCACGGGTGATCTCCACGGTCGATCATCTCCTCGAAACGGTCCTGCAGATCCTCTAACTCCGGGAGACCCGCATGGGCATGCGGATCACGAACTCGATGCTGGTGCGGACCGCGCTGAGCGGCGTCTTCGCGCAACGCGAACGACTGGCGGCGACGCAGGAGCAAGCGGCGACAGGTCTGCGCGTCAACCGTCCTTCGGACGATCCGGTGGCTGCCAGCCGCGCCGCGATGCTTCGCGCCGAGGCGGGGGAGAACGCGCAGTTCCAGCGCAACATCGAGCAGGCGGCAGCCCGCATGGTGACCGTCGAGCGAGCGATCACGTCGTCCCAAGAAGTCATGCTCCGGGCCCGAGAACTCGCCATTCAGGGCGCAAACGATTCCCTCGGTGCCGATGCGCGCAGCCTGCTCGCGCGAGAGATCGAGACGCTCTTCGATGAACTGCTCGCGGCGAGCAACATTCGCCACGCGGGTGGTTCCGTGTTCGCCGGAACCGCCAGCACGACGGACCCATTCGTCCGTTCCGGTCCCTTCGTGTCGGGGTCTCCAGCTCCGACGGTGAGCTTTGTGGGAGACTCGATCGAGATCGAGATCGCCATCGCCGAGGGGCGCCGGATTCCAACGACACTCGCCGGAGACCGTGTCTTTCAAGGGGATGGGGACGGGGACGGCATCCCGGATGCCGGCCGTGAGGATGCCTTCGCGGTTCTCGGCGAGCTGTATCGCGCTCTCGACACGAACGATCGCACCGCGATCGCCGGCACCCTCGATCGGCTCGACCGCGTGCAGCTCCAGTTCGAGCTCGAGCTCGCCCGCGTGGGGGCGGCCGGCAGCCAGATCGAACGTGTCCGCGAGCGGCTCGAGAGCGAGCGCGTGGACCTCGAGGCTCGACTGTCGGGCACGCAGGATGCCTCGATCGAGCGTGTCTTCACCGATCTCGCGCTCCGCGAAACGGCGCTCGAGGCGTCACTCCAGGCAACCGGGCGTGCTGTTGCACCGTCGTTGATGGACTTTCTCGGCTAACAGATGCTGGTGTTGACGCGTCGAGAAGGGGAGAGCCTGCGGATCGGGACGAGTGTCCGTGTGACGATCGTCGCGCTTGCCTCGGGGCAGGTACGGATCGGGGTCGAGGCACCCGACGACGTCATGATTCATCGGGAAGAGGTGGTCCAACGGCTCGAAGCAGAAAACCGCGAGGCGGCGCGATCTGCGACGACGGTGCTTCGATCCGGTGATCCTCTTGATCTCGAGCAGCCCGGCAAGCCGGGCCTCACAGTGCGGCGGAAGGAGATCGGGTAATGGCGTGGGTCGAATTCGAGAGTGTCCGCTTCGGACGGGTCGGCGCGCGCGAGGAGGAGATCATCCACTTCCCTGGTCTTCCCGGATTTCCCGAGGCGCGCCGCTTCGTATTCCGCGGACATGATTGCGGAGTCGGATTCGGGTGGATGTTGTGTGTCGATGATCCGGCTCTCGCATTCGTCGTCGCCGATCCGGCGCAGTTCGTCCGCGGCTACGCGCCGGAGATTCCCCAGCGTGCCGTTCGCGGGCTCGGGGCGCAGCGAACGACGGAGCTGGAGGTCGTAGCGATTGCGACGGTGTTGACCGACGCGGCGCACTTGAACCTCGGGGCACCGGTCGTGGTCAACCGCAAGACCCAGCGAGGGCTTCAGGTCCTGCTCGAGAACGGAGGCGACTCGCACCGTGCAGTCTTCGATTTCCGCACGGTGGGCGAGTCCGTCGAGTCCGACCCGGGTGCCGGACTCAGCGCAGCAGATCCGCCAGTGCCGAGATCAGGCTCTCTTCGGTAAACGGTTTGGTGATGAAGCAACGAGCGCCGGCGGCGGCGGCGCGGGCTCGCATCTCGGGTGTCGTATCGGTCGACATGAGAACGAACGAAATCGTCGACCCGCGCTGGGTCAGCGTCTCGAGCAGTTCGATTCCGGAGAGACGTGGCATGTTCCAGTCCGAGAGAATCAGGTCCGGCGCAGAGGCATCGATGCGACGGAGAGCCTCGGCCCCATCGGCCGCCTCTTCGATCTCGTCGGGAGCGAGTCCCGCTCGCTGCAAGTACCGACGCGAGAGTGAGCGCATGGCCGGGTTGTCATCGACGAGCAGGATCTTCATGTCTGCATCCGATGCACCCGATGCATCCGGCGGACCTCCAGCACGGATGCAGTCGGGAAACGCAGATCTCCAGACAAGCAAGCCTCGTGCCAGGTGGCGACGCCGATCCGCGTAGGGTGTTGCGCAGAAGCGAAGATCGGTTTCATTGCGAAATGCGGGGTTTCGAACGGAATCGGCTGATCGGATGACCGGCTGGACGCTGCGCAGCCAGGAGGCTGCGGCAACGAGTTCAGATCGAATCGAGGCCCGAGAGAAAGAAGGGCCAGGGCAGGCGCCGACGCACTGCGAGATACTCCCGCGGCGACAGGACGGGCGTGATCTGTGCCGGCCGCTGTGGTCCGAGGAGCAGCGCCGTGACCGCTCCGCGATCGAGCCGCACGCGGCCGTAGGTGCCGGCGAGTTCGAATTCATCCGCGAGCGCCGTCAGTCGAAGATTCCGCAACACGGGATCGCCCTGGCTGATCGTCTCCCACAGGCTCAGCGGGTCCGGGACCCAGGCCCAAGCGAAGGGTCGTTCGCCGCAGTGCGCACCGGCGGCGACGAGCTCGGGCACGGGGGGTTCGTGCAACGATCCGATGAGACAGCCGAGCCGACCGGTGCGGCTCGCCAGATCCGCGAGACCGTACAGGACTCCCTCGGAGTCGCCGGCCCACTCGTGGACGAAACCCTGTAGATCGTCACCGCGTCCCTCACAGACGTATGCGACAGGTTCCTCGTTTCGTCGGATGACCCGCAGTCGGGTATCCGGAATCGACGCGAGGCGCTGCAAGTCGCCGGGGAGGCGCCGGATCGGAGACGGATTCTGCCGGTACAGCTCTTCGAGGAGTGGCCAATCGGACGCAAGAGGGTCCGAGATCTGGATCCGGGAACCGCTCCGACCGAGGGCGCGGAGACACTGGCTCTCGGAGACGGAGACGATCCACTCGGTGCCGACCGGACGGAATCCGAGGGGTTCATAGAGTCGATCGAGAGCGCTCCAGAGCACCACGATCGAACAGCCGCCGTCGCTCAACTCCGCGATGCAGCGTCTCAGACAGTGCGTGGCGACGCCGAGGCCACGCCATCTCGGTTCGGTGTAGACGAGGCCGATCAATCCCACCGCCACGGAAACGCCCGCGACGTCGACGTCGACGCGATATCCGAGCGCGTGGGCTGCGAACTCTCCGTCACAGCGGGCGAGAACCTGGATGGAGCCTCGGCGCGGATCGAGAGCGAGTGGATACTCCGCTTCGATTCGCCCGCTCCGGCCGCCGCGCAGTCCCCCATCGAGCCAACCGAGGACGCAGTCGCGCTCGCTCGGGCCGACGAGCCCGATGGCGACGGCAGGACCACGGGGGCCGGCCACCCCACGGCGCGGCTCGGTTGCGGTCGCGGTCTGATCGAGGAGTCGTTCCACGGCAAGCACGAGTCAAGCAAGACATGTGCCGGGTTCGCCGGGCAGCCATCGGTCCGCGTTTTGGAGGCACCCCGTTTCAGCCTGAAAGCCCGTTCGCGTCGATGGGCGCGATGCGGAGAGAAGCACCGATGCACAAGCACGTCGGCCGCGAGCAGGCGATGCGCAAGTCCTGGCGAACGATACCGACTCGCCTGCGGCTTCGTCTTCTCCCGCAGAACCCGGAGAGATCGGATCCGCATTTCCGTGTAGATCTCTGGCATCCCCTTTGCAGCCTCGGAGGTCGGCACGTGCGCTTCGATCCTTCGAAACCGGCGTGCCTGGGATCCGCCTGATCTGGAAGCTTCCGAGTCGAAGGGTTCGACATCGGAAGATTCCACGGGCGGAGGATCGAGCCTCATCAAGGATCGATGAGGCAGAGACAACAAGGAGGTTCTCGGAACATGGGTCTCAGAGTCAATACGAACGTCGCGTCCCTGAACGCACAGCGAAACCTCTCGCTGTCCAACTCCCGACTCGACCGCTCGCTCGAGCGGCTCTCGTCGGGCCTCCGGATCAACCGCGCCAGCGACGATGCCGCGGGTCTTGCGATCTCGGAGCGGTTCCGTGCGCAGATCCGTGGCCTGCAGCAGGCCGAGCGGAACGCCAACGACGGTGTCTCGCTCCTCCAGGTGGCCGAAGGCTCGCTCAACGAGACGAGCGGCATCCTGATCCGCTTGCGCGAGCTGGCGGTCCAGTCCGCCAACGGCACGCTCGGGACCGGGGAACGCACGGCGCTCGACGAGGAGTTCCAGGCGCAACTCACGGAGATCGACCGGATCGCCAACGTGACGCAGTTCAACGGCGTCCAGATCCTCGACGGCTCGGCGCCGACGATCACCTTCCAGGTCGGGACCAACAACACGACGAACGACCAGATCGCGGTGACGGGAGTCGACGCCACCGCGTCGGGCCTCGGCGTCGCCGGTACTGCGATCGCCACGCAGAGCGGTGCGCTCGCCGTACTCTCGGCTCTGGATACGGCGATCAACTCCGTGGCGTCGCTGCGGGGTGGTTTCGGTGCCGCCCAGAACCGCCTCGAGTCGGCCATCCGCTCGATCCAGATCTCGACGGAGAATACGTCGGCGGCGGAGTCGCGGATTCGCGACGTCGACGTGGCGAGCGAGACGGCGGCGCTCACGCGAAACCAGGTTCTGCAACAGGCGGGCATCTCGGTGCTCGCGCAGGCCAACGTGTCGACGCAGGTGGCGCTGCGGCTCCTCCAGTAGTCGAAGCGGTGCAGGTGCCGGGCGCCGGGCGGGGATGAGCCGCCCGGCGTCGAGGCCCGCCGCCCCCGCGAAGGGGGCGGCGGGCCTCCGGCGGACGCAGGAGGCAGACCATGGAAAGCACGTCGATCGGAACGCAGCGGCTCACCTTCTCCGGGCTTGCGTCCGGCATCGATACCGCTGCGATCATCAAAGGGCTGCTCGGGGTCGAGCGAATTCCGCTCCAACGGGTCCAGGCGCAGCGCAGCACCGTCGAACGAGAGCAGGGTCTCATCCGGCAGCTCAATACGCTGCTGCTCGGACTTCGTTCCGCAGCCCAGGCGATCGACAACCGCAGCGAGAGTCTGGCTTCGACAGCCCCGTCCGAGGAGCTGCTCGCGACGGCGGCGACATCCTCGTCCGAGGCGGTGCTCCAGGTGGCGTCGGAGGGCAGCGCTGCGCCTGGGACATTTCCGGTCCGAATCGATCAGCTCGCCTCTGCAGCGCGACGGGTCAGCGCCGGCTTTGGCTCTGCAGGCGACGTGGTCGGACAGACCGGCGAGACACTCGATATCGATACCGGCGCCGAGACTTCGATCTCGATCGCGCTCGGCAGTGCGACCCTTTCCGAGCTGCGTGATCTCATCAACAGCGACCCCGCCAACGACGGACGCGTCCGGGCCTCGCTGCTCGATGATGGGGCGGGCGCTGTGCGTCTCGTGATCCTCGGAACGCAGGTCGGCGCGGCAAACGATGTGAACGTGACGACCTCCGCCCAGGCGCCGGGCGGGACACCGTTCGTCGATGCAACGCTGTCCGCTGCAGCCAGCGACGCGCATCTCGTCGCGTTCGGGGTTCCGATCACGCGACCGAGCAACGAGATCACGGACGTGATCCCGGGTGTGACGCTCCGCTTGCAGGGTATCAATGACCCCGCAGATCCGACCGACGCGGTGACGGTGACGGTGAGCCGGGACGACGAAGAGATCCAGTCCCGCCTCCAGCGCTTCGTCGATGCGTTCAACGCGGTGCGAAACTTTGCGATCGCTCAGTCGGCCGTGTCCGGAGTGACGAACCGTGGCGGGGCACTCTCCGGCGATTCGGGGCTTCGACTCGCCGAACGTACCGTCCAGGATGCAGTGAGCCGCTCGCTGAACCTTCCGGGCAATCCGTTCTCGTCGCTTTCCGCGATCGGGATTCGCTTCGCCCCGGGCGGCACGCTCGCGCTCGATCGAGACGTGATGGCAGGAGCGCTCGATCGGGATCCGGAGTCCGTCCGGCAGTTGCTGTCCGGCGACGAGACGACCGATGGAGTCGCCACCGGCCTGGCGCGTGCGCTCGAAGCGCTGACGCGGGTGGGCGACGGTGTTCTCCCGCAGCGCATCGAGTCGTTTACGACGCGTCTCGAAGCCTTCGACGATCGAATCGCACGGCTCGAAGCGAGACTCGAACGCCGCGAGGTCGACCTGCAGCGCCGTTTCACCTCGCTCGAACAGCTCATCTCTTCGTTCCAGTCCTCGTCCAGCTTCCTCGCGCAACTGTCCAGAGGCTGAGCCCGGTGGCGAATCCGTACTTCGAGATGAACGTCCGCACGGCGGATCCCCTCCAGCTCGTCGTCCAGATGTACGACGGTGCGATCCGGTTCGTGCACCAGGCCCGCGCGCTCCACCGTGAGGGACAGGTCCGAGCGCGCGGGGAGGCGCTCTCGCGGGCACTGGCGATCGTGCACGAACTTCGAGCCAGTCTCGACCTGTCGCACGGCGCCGCCGCGGCGCCAGGGCTCGAAGCGCTCTACCTGTTCGTCGGCGAGCAACTCGTCGACGCCAATCTGGCCGGAGGCGACGATCGCTTCGCGGCCGTCCTTTCCGTTCTCGAACCGCTGCGCGAGGCCTGGCTCCAGATCGCGCGGGGGGAAGTCGACGAAGGAGGGGCGGGTTGAGCGCCGTAGCGTCCCTCTTGGAAGCCCTGCGGGCGGTAGACGAGGGGCTTCTCGGCGCCCTTCGCACCGGCGACGTCGAGACCGCGCAGGTCTGGGCGGGACAACGCGAGTCATTGATCCAGCGCTTCGCACGCCTCGTTTCGGAGCAGCCGGCCGACTTGCAAAGAGCGATCGCCGCGACGGAAGCGGCGACGATCGAGCTTTGCTGCCTGGCCGAACGAGAACGCGCTCACGCGGCGCGGGAGCTCGAGGCCATTCGCGTCACTCGCAGCCGACTCACCAGAGCGGGATGCCGTCGCCCCGACGCGCCACGCTTCGTCAGCCGTCGGACGTGAGCAGCCGGTCGCAGGGAGAGGGCCCGTTGGAAGTCAGGGATCCCGAGGATGCGGATCCCGATGACACGGGCGGGCCCGATTCGCTTGCGGAGCCTCCGGTCGGCCCGTCCGGGGAGGACCATGACCCGGAACGCGTGCAATCCGAACCGGACAAGCCGGTGCCGGCGCCGCTGATCGTCATCGAGCCGTGTCCGGAGGAGCGAAGGCGTCTCGAGGCGAGTGTCGATGAACTCGGGCGTCCGCTCCATGCCGTCGATCCGCTCGGTCTCGCGCTGAGCGACATCGCCGGTCTCGAAACCCTCGCCGGCATCGTCGTCGTCTGGGACCTGGGCGAGCGCACCGGACTCGATTGGGTCGAGGCGCTCGCGCCCCTGGCGGCGTCGCGCCAGGTACCGCTCGCGATGGCTTCGGCCGTTGCGACACGGGAACGGGTGGCACTGGCTGTTCGGGCCGGTGCGAGCCACTTCGTCTCTTCCCCCTGCGATATCGACGAACTGCGACTGCTGATCGGGAGCGAAGACGCCACGCACACGGCGGGCGACCCCAGTCCGCGACTCGCGCGGTAGAACCGACGGGGCTCGCGAGCGCACCGGCGCTTCGGGGTGCAAGCCGGGGTTTCACATTGAAGTGCGCTCGCGGAAGCAATTGCCGGGGAGCCCGCCATGGCCGCGATCCGGTTGGCATCCGACTTGCTGAAGAGCACGGGGAGCGACGTCAAGGAGGCGCCATGGATCTCATCCACAATCACCGGCGACGGCCGATCGATGTGCGCCTCGAACCGCTCGTGGGAGACGTGCTCGATGCGTGCGCGGAGGGAGGTCTTCACGTGCTCGAGCGGGTCGCCCTCGACGGCATCACGATCGAGGATGGCGAACTCGTCGAGATCCGCGCTCTCTCGACACGAGGAGAGGCGGAACTCTCGGTGGAGTCTCGCGCCGTCGAGCTGGTGGCACGCGAAGGAATCGAGAGTTCGGCGGAGTACGCGCGATCGATCCAGGACGCCTTGTTGCGCGCCGCCGGCGGATTTCGCAGCGGGCAGATCGAAGCCACGAGCGCTCTTCTGGCCGAGTGCATCGACGCACTGAGCGTGCTGCTCTACGTGATCGGACGGATTGCTCGAACGCTCGGCACCGAAGCGTCGGAGCTGGAAGGCTGGGCGGGATCCTTGACGGCGCCCTTCTCCGAGTTGGTCGAGTGCCAGGAGCGGGGCGACTGGATCGGCCTGTCGGATCTCCTCGAGTACGAGGTGGCCGCTCGTCTCGGCGCCTGGTCCGAGCGCCTCGAACATCTGTGTGTGCGAACTGCGCGGGGATCGGACGTTGCGGAGGGGAGGAGCGAGGCATGAGGACGACTCAACGCGACGCGCGTGGGTATGCAAGGATCGAGACGCGCTTTCCGGTTCGTTGCCGGCGCGCGAGCGTTGAAGAGGTTCGCCACTGCGAGCAGCGGATCGCCGCTTCCGATGCCGCTGAGGAGGAGCTCCCGGTCGCGCTCCTCGCCCATCTGCGCGGAATCGAGCACAAGCTGGCACTCGTGCTCGCTCGGCTCGATCCTTCCGTCCCCGAGCCCCTCGACCCGACGGTCGCGACCGATGTCGTGATCTCGGGCGGTGGTCTTCTCGTCGAGAGTTCCGATCACGATCTGCGTCCGGACGAGGCGGTCCTGGTCGAATTGCTGCTGCCCACCGTACCGCCGCGCAGCGTGCAGGCGATCGGCCGAGTCGTCGAATGGATCGGCGAGAACCACACTGGCGTCGCCGCGCGCGTCGCCGTCGATTTCACCTCGATCGACGAGGCCGATCGCGATGCAATCGTTCGGCTCGTGAACCGTTTGCAGCTCGCGGCGGCGCATCCGGCGCGGGGGCGAGGGTGACGGAGCGCAGAATGTCCTTACGAAGGGCTGCCCCAGCGCTGATCATCGTGCTCTGCTCGGTGGTGGCTGCGACCTCGAGCAAGGCGACGTTGCCTGACTATTGGTCGATCCTCTATCCCGAGAAGCCGCGAACACCGGTGCTGGACGCCATCGAGGCGGAGGGATGCAGCGTCCCGGAGGACGTTCGCGCGCTTGTCGGAGAGGCACACCGGAGCGGAACGCGCAGCGACTGGCGCCGGAGCCGAGAGGCTCTATCGGCATGGGATCCGGCTCGCGCGTCGATCCCTGAGCGCGCCTGTGTGAGGCTCCAAACGGCGAGGCTCGCGCTGTTGCAGGAACTCCTGCCCGAGACCGTCGCGGAGACGACCGCGCTTCTCGCTGCGGATCGGTCCGCATCGAACGACTGGATCGAGCCGGCCGCCCGCTGGCTGCGGCTCGAGGCACGCTATCGGTCGGGTCGCGGGGACGAGCTGCGAGAGGAGTATCGAGCGCTGGCGAACTCGGCGGACGCGACGCTGAGCGCAGCCGCGAGGCTTCGGCTAGCGGACCTCCAGCTCGATTCCGGCGAGTCGAGCGCGGCCCTCGATCGCTTCGAGTCGCTGCTCCGGGAAGCGACCGGAGTTCCCGAAGCCATCCGTGGGCCGTGGCGCTGGAGAGCCGCCGAGGCGGCACTGGCGAGCGGACGCAACTTAGAGGCGGCGCGATGGCTCGACCGTGCGCGAAGCTCGCGCCTCGATGAGTCGACATGGTCGATCGCGACCCTGCAACGCGCCGCCCTTCATGTCGCTTCCGGCGAGGGGGAACGGGGCGCGGCGCTGCGCTCCGAGGTTCGACGCCTGTACCCGCATGGGCGTGCGGCGCGCATCGCGGAGTGGATCGACTGGACCGAGACGCTGAAGAACGATCCGGGTCGCGCGAGCGAGATCGCCGGACGGCTGGCAGAAGCGGCCGCGACGGCGCCGACGCCGCGAGTCGCGAGCTTCGCCCGGAGCCTCGAAGTCGACGCACAGCTTGTCGCCGGCGAACCGGTCACGGCGCTGGAACGGATCGGAGTGCTGCTCGTCGATCCGTGGGCTGCAGAGGCGCTGGTGATGTCGCCGCGGCTCGATCGAGCCGTGCTCGCGGCCGCAAGACAACCGAGCGGATGCGCCCGACTCGTCGCCCAGGTTGCAGGATGGGAGCCTCTCGTGCAGCTCCTGGTCTCGGAGGCGGCGCCCCTCGCGGCGCTTGGGACCTGTCACCTCGAGATCGGACTGCTCGACTCGGCGCTGAAAGCGCTGCGCGTGGCTCGAGAGCGATTCGGCGCCGAGTCGGTCGCCCTGCCGATGGCCCATGCATCCTTGCGTTCCGGGCGCGCGGACATCGCCGAGAATGCGGCGCGGGATCGGATCGCAGGGGCGACACCCGACACGGACGAATGGCGCCTGGTGCTCGCCGAAGCGAGATTCGCGGTGGACGATCCGGCCGGGGCCGAAAGGGCACTGGCGGATCTCGTACGGACCGGCCGGCGCGGTTCGGCGCGCTCTCGTGCGATCGCCCGCCTGGCGGCGCTGTCCCGCCAACGAGGCCTCTCGAACGAAACCCGGCGCGTGTTTGCCGATGCGGTGACCGGCGCCGGCGAGGAGGAGTGGCAGCAGGCCGGCGAGATGCTCGCAACGGCGGCGCTGACCGCGGCCCGTCTTACGCAGGACGCGCAGGATCCGTCCGAGGCGGCATCGCTCTACGCGCTGGCGGCGCAACGGCTGGCACCCGGTGAGCGGCGCGCACGCGCGTTCTACTGGGCCGGGCGGCTTACCGGGAAATCGGGCCACGCCGCTTTGCGCGCCGCCATGCGCGAGTCCGGGCCGTGGTCCGAGCTCGCGCGTACGCGCCTTGCGGTCGAGTCGCTCGGGTCCGCACGGATCGGCTCCGGCAGGCAGGATCCCTCGTGATGCAGGATGCCGGTAGCGAATCACTCGCCCGCTGGATGCGCGCGATGCGCAGTGCTCTGGCCTGCGCCGAGCTCGCCGCGAGCGAGTTGTCCCGAGAGTCCGCGACGCCTCGCGTTCGTCAGCTCGCGCTGTCGGTTTCGCAGGCCATCTCCGACGCCGACCATCTGGTTGCGAGGCTCTCGCGACGACCCGAAGTCGCGACTGGCGGGAGCGCCCGGGTGGCGCTCGCGTCGGTCCTCACGTTGCTGCGCGCCCGACTGGCGCCTTCGCTCGAAGTGCGCGACATCCTCTGGCTGTGCCCTGCTGACCGGGACGAAGGAGCGATCGGAGACCCGGTCCTCCTGCGCCGGGCCGGCGTGGCGATGCTTCGCGCCGGTGCTGCGCTGTTGCCGGAGGGAGGCACGCTGACGCTCGATGCTCGCGCCGAGCCGGAGGGCTGGCGGCTCGAACTGGGTCTGGAGCGCCGCGCGGCGTCGGAGGCTGCGGAACTGCTCGAGACGGCGGCGGAAGTCCTCGGTGCCGTGGCGAGCCGCTTCGCCGCGGGCTTCGCCTGCTGCCCGACCGGGAACGGCCAGGCCATCACGGCAGCCCTTTCGTTCCTCGCACGGGAGTCATCGTGCAACGCGTGCTGATTCTCGAGCCGGACGCAGCTCTGCGTGCGGCGCTCGAACGCGCCGTCGTGAACGCGGGATTTGCGGTCCGAGCACTCGGGTCGCGGTCTTCGCTTCGGGACGACGACCCGTGCGGCTACGTCGCATTCCTCGTCGATCTCTCGACACGGAAGGACGTCGATACCATCGCGTCGCTGACCGGAGCAGCGCCGGCTGCGGCCGTGATCGCGATGAGTTCCCTCGATGATCACGAGCTCGCCGTTGCTGCGCTGCATGCCGGCGCGCGGGACGTCCTCCACAAGCCGTTCTCGATTCGGATCCTCGAGCGCGCCTTGGCGGCGTCCGGGCCCTCGCGGGCGCATGGCGCCCTCGGGAGCCACGGGGTCGGCCTCGATCCGGGCATGCAGCAACTGCTGCGCGAGGCCGAAACCATCGCGCGGAGCGACGCGACGGTGCAGCTACTCGGAGAGCGGGGCAGTGGCCGCCGCGAGCTCGCTCGCTTCCTGCATGCGGCGAGTCCACGCCGGGCCGCTCCGCTTCGCGTGCTCGAGTGCGAAGCGCCGGACGTGCTGCCGCAGGCTCGCGAGTGCTTCGGGTTCGTCGCGCGTGGATCGGCGGCCGGCGCGCAGCAGTTCGGTGCGGGCGACGGCGGCACACTGGTGCTGGCGGAGCCCGGCGCCCTCCCCGATCCGATGCAGGAGCGGCTGGTGGCCTCGTGGCTCGGCGCCTCCTCGCTCGCAGGAGCGGGCGGCGAACGTCGGCTCTTGCTCGTCACCAGCCGGCCGCTGCGCGACGAGGAGCGGCTTCGGCCCGTATTGCGATTGCGCTTCGACGTGCTGACACTTCGGATTCCGCCGCTCCGCGAGCGTCCGGGTGACATCGCTCGCCTGTCTCTTGCCTTCCTCGAGCGTCATGCCCTCACGGCGGGCGTCGAACCACCGTATGTCGGACCGCGTGCACTTGCGGCTCTGTGTGACTACCCGTGGCCCGGCAACGTGAGCGAACTCGACCGGGTGATGCAACGCGCCGTTCTGCTGTATCCGGGTCAGCCGCTCGACGTCGCGGGGCTGTTCCGCGGGCGACGAGCCGCTGCCCTGCCGACCGCAGAGCTCCTCGATCTGAGAGAGCTCGAACGTCGCACCGTCGAGCGCTCGCTCACGTTGCACTGCGGAAACCGGACTCACGCGGCGCGCGCACTCGGGATCAGCGTCCGCACTCTTCGGAACAAGATCCGCGACTACGGCCTTCGAGGCGACGCCGCACTCTGACGCGGCCACCGGGAATCCGAATCCCGCGCCGAAGTCACGCGCCGTCGAGGAGGGAGCCGCGACGCCCGTTCGGCACGGTGACGTCACTCGGCCCTCGTGTTCGGACCGCCGACCCGGAAGATCCTTCCACATCGGCGTTTCAGTTTGCATCGGATGCGTCCGCGGGATCCCTGCGTCGGACGCACGGATCGCTCGAACTCTGCGAGTTCACGTGTCTTCTCGTTTCTGGAGCGGCTGGCACGCGACTTGCTCTAGGACCCTGGCGAGGAGTTCGGTGATGTTCCATGGCAGTGAGGATGTGATCTCGACCATGGCCAGGGCGATGCGCTTCCGGGTGGACCGGCAGGCGGTTCTGTCGGCCAACGTCGCGAATGCCGACACACCCGGCTATCGGCGTGCCGACCTGGTGTTCGGCGACGCGCTCGCGAAAGTCGACGTCGCACGGACCCACTCCCAGCATCTGGCCGGCGAGGCCGGCGAGGAAGCCGGCGTGCGTCGCGTCGTCGAACGCAAGGCGGCAAGGCCCGACGGCAACACCGTGAACCTCGACCGCGAGTTGATCCAGCTCTCGCGCAACGCCGGCGCGTTCAACGAACAGGCAGAAGTGCTCTCGCGCCTGCTGCTGCTGCGTCAGGTCGCCGTCGCCGGCGGCCGTTAGGCGCCCGGATCCAGAGACGGAGGTCCCGAACTTGAAGCTCTCTCAGATCAGCGATATCGCCGTATCCGGACTGCTCGCGCAGCGGATGCGGATGGTGGTTACGGCCTCGAACCTCGCGAACGTCAACACCACTCGGACGGCTGAAGGTGGACCGTACCAACGCCGGGATCCGGTCTTCGAGTCGGTGCCGGTATCCGGTCCGTTCGCGGACCGGCTCGACCGCGAGATCGGTGCCGTGCGCGTTCCGCGCATCGAGTTCGATGCGCGCCCTGGCGCGCTGCGTTTCGATCCCGGGCATCCGGACGCCGACGAGGAAGGCTTCGTCCGGCTTCCGAACGTCGATCCGATCGAGGAGCTCGCGAATGTGATCTCGGCGAGCCGGTCCTATGAGGCAAACCTCGTGACACTGCGCAAGGCACGCGAGATGAGCGATGCCACGCTGAGGATCGGGCGATGAAAATCGACGGATTCGAGAGCGCGACCCTCCTGCCGCGTACGCCCGCGCCGACGTCGGGTACCGGACGCGACGCGAGGTTTGCCGAACGCCTCGGCGAGCTTCTGCGCGCCGCCTCCGACGATCAGCATACGGCCGAGACCGAGGCCCAGAAGATCGCTTCCGGAACTGGCGATGGTCTCGATGCCATGCTCGCGCTCTCGAAGGCCGATCTCTCCCTCCGGTTGGTTGCCGAGCTGCGCAATCGCGGCCTCGAGGCCTTCCAAGAAATCATGCGGCTGCAGGTCTGATCGATGTCGTTCTCGGAATCACTCCAGAATCTTCGGGCCCAGATGCTCGCGTGGTCTCCGGTACGCCGGGCCGTCTTCGCGACGACTGCGTTGGGTTCGCTGCTCTTCTTCCTGTGGCTCGGATTCGGCGCCGTCGACACGCGGTATGCCTTGCTCTATCGCGGTCTCGCCGGTGACGAGATGGCCGACGTGGTCGAAGCGCTCGACGCGGCGCGTGTCCCCTACCGACTCGAAGAGCAGGGACAAGCGATCCACGTGTCCGCCGATCGTGTGCATGAGATGCGGATCCGGCTCGCTGGAAGCGGCCTCCCGCGCGGTGGTGGCACTGGATTCGAACTCTTCGACCAGGCCGACTTCGGAGTGACGGACTTCGTGCACCGCGTGAACTATCGGCGCGCGCTGCAAGGAGAGCTCGCCCGGAGCGTCGCCGAGCTCGACCCGGTGGCGCGCGCGCGCGTGCAGATCGCGTTGCCCGAGCGGACACCCTTCGTCGGAAATGGCGAACGCCAGCCGAGTGCGTCGGTGGTCGTGGACCTGCGCCCGGGTTCGGAGCTCGGACCCGCGCAGATCCGCGGCATCGTCCACCTGGTGTCGGCCAGCGTGGAGGGCTTGACGAACGAACGCGTGACGATCGTCGATGGGCGCGGTCGGCTGCTGGCACCGGCCGGGGATGGTCTCGAGGTCGGGCAGCCGGCAGGCGGCGGCGAGCATCAACGGCGGCTCGAAGAGGAGCTGGCCGAGCGCATCGAGGCGATCCTCGTGCCGGCCGTCGGACCCGGCCGGGTCGTTGCGCGGGTGCGCGCCGATCTGGACTGGACGCAGGTCGAGCAAACCGAGGAGCGCTACGACCCGGATTCCCAGGTCGAACGCAGCGAGCAGCGCAGCGTCGAATCGGACCAGGACGGAAGCGCGATCGCCGCGGGTCCGCCCGGGGCGGCGAGCAATGTACCGGGACGGCCGGGAGCCGAACCGATCGACGGGACGGCGCGCAGCACCTCACGCACGAGCGAAACCATCAACTACGAGATCAGCAAGACGGTGCGTCGCTCCGTCGAAGCACCGGGAAGTGTCGAGCGAATCTCGGTCGCGATCTTGATCGATGGCAAGCCGGGCAGCGAACAGGGCTTCGAGCCGTGGGAGCCCGAGGCGATCACGAACTTCGAGGAGCTGGCGAAACGGGCGGTGGGATTCTCGGTCGAACGCGGCGATGACCTGAAGATCACGAATGCTCCGTTCCGCGCCCTGGAAGGGGCCGAGCCGATCGAGGAGTCGTGGCTCGACCCGGATCTGCTGGTCTTGTCGGCGACGGCCCTGCGCGGACTGCTGATGCTCGGGGCGCTGATCGCCTTCTCGTTGCTCGTCGTACGCCCACTCGCGCGCGTCCTGGCCGCGGGCGAGTCGCCGGTGTTGCCAGCGCGCGTCGCGGACCTCGAGGCACAGCTTGCTGGAGCCGGAGCGTCCAGCGCTCGACTCGCTTCCGAGACCACGGCTCCGGGTGGGATCCCGCAGCCGGCCGCCGACCTGGCACGCCTGCGCGCCGACGAATCCGTGCGCGCGATCCAGGGCTGGCTGAGGAGGAGCTGACGGATGGCATGGTCGGAACTCGAACGCTTCGAGCCGGCGGATTCGCCGGGCGGGATCCGCCGCTTCACGTCCGCAGCGCCCAGCACGCAGGGGGCGTTCGTCCCTCACGTTCGGCCCCTGGGCGTCGACTCTTCCAACGCGAGCGCTGGCGGCGCGGAGCCACCCGAGCCGGCGCCGGCGGACCTCGACGCGATCCGCAGGGAAGCCTACATGCACGGCGAGGCGGCCGGCCGCGCGCAGCTTCCGTGGGCGGATGCAGCGGCGCTGAAGCACGCACTCGCCGCGCTCGAGAAGGCGGCGAGCGCGCTGTCCGGGCAACGCCGGAGCGATCTCATCGCAAGCCGGCACGGGATCATCGACCTCGCCTGCGCGATCTCTGAACGCATTCTTGCACGCACCCTCGCGCTCGACCGCAGTGCGCTCGCCGGGCTCGTCGGCCAGGCTCTCGCGAGCTTCGAGCCAGACGAGCCGCTGCACATCGCGTTGGCGCCAGATGACCTGGAGGTCGTGCGCTCGGCCCTCTCGCCGCAGCAGCCTGCCGAACGGGTGAGCCGGGTGCTCCACTTCGTGGCCGACGCATCGCTGGAATCCGGAGATGCACGCGTTCGGGCCCACAGGAGTGACGCCCGCGCCACCGTGGATCTCGCGCTCGAGCGTCTCCGCGCCGGCCTCGAAGAACAGCTCTGCGCGACGGGGCTCGCGGATCCCGGCGACCCGAGCGGCGCAGCGGTGACTCCGGAGCCCTCGCCGAAGGACACCGGCTGCGCCGAGAGCGAGACGAAGGACCTGTCCGAGACGAAGGACCGGATGACGGCTACGGGAACGGGGAACCCTGGGGATGGGCTCGACCCGGCGCGTCCCGAGGGAGATGCCAGCGAGTTCGTGGCGAAGCCCGCGGATACTCGGCTTGCCGCGGCGTCCCGGTCGCGCAAGCGCGCACGACGGGTGCCGGCATCCGCGGCGGAGTGCGATCCGAAGCCCGTTCCGACCCCCACCCGACGAAGGACGCGCTCGTGAGTACGTTGCCCGACGCCGCCTTTTTCGCCGCGTGTCAGCGCCGGATCGCCAGCCTCACGCCCTACGAGCACGCGGGGCGAGTGTGCGCCGTCATGGGCTCTGCTGTCGAAGTCGAGGGTCTCGCCGGTGCTCGGGTCAGCTCGCTGTGTCGCGTCGAGCCTGGCCATGGCGGGGTGGGTTTCGCGGCCGAAGTGGTCGGCTTCCGCGATGGCCGACATCTTCTGATGCCGCTCGAGACGGGGCATGGCGTCGCACCGGGTTGGCGGGTCGTCTCGTCCGGCGCGCGGGCGCTCGTGCCGGCCGGTCCCGCGACGCTCGGCCGCGTCCTCGACGGACTCGGGCGACCGATCGACGGCGGGCCGCCGTTGCTCGACGCGGACCCGGTTCCGCTGCATCGCGCGCCCGAGCCGACGCTCACGCGTCCCCGCATCGACCAACCGCTCGATGTCGGGGTCCGTGCCATCAACGCACTGTTGACGGCCGGCCGAGGCGCACGGCTCGGACTCTTCGCCGGATCGGGAGTGGGCAAGTCCACCTTGCTCGGACAGATCGCACGATACACGGCCTGCGACGTTGCGGTGATCGCGCTGATCGGGGAGCGCGGCCGCGAAGTCCGGGATTTCCTCGAGCGCGACCTTGCCGCAGCGCGCGCCCGTTCCGTCGTCGTCGTCGCAACCAGTGACGAGAGCGCTGCGCTTCGAGTTCGTGCAGCTCGCGCCGCAACAGCGATCGCGGAAGGTTTCCGCGACGACGGCCAACACGTGCTGCTGCTGATGGACTCGGTGACGCGCTTCTGCACGGCGCTGCGCGAGATCGGACTCGCCGCCGGAGAGCCGCCGGCGACACGAGGCTACCCGCCGTCGATGTGGAGTGCGCTCCCGGCGCTGCTCGAACGCGCTGGCACCGCCGCGAGCGGGGGCAGCATCACCGGCATCTACACCGTCCTGGTCGAGGGCGACGATCAACTGGAGCCGGTCGCGGATGCTGCGCGCTCGCTCCTCGACGGCCACGTCGTTCTCACGCGCGAACTCGCTGAACGCGGGCACTTTCCACCCATCGATGTCCTGTCGAGCGTCTCGCGCGTGATGCCCGACGTCAGCGGCGAGACGCAGCGGGTGGACGCCGGCCGCGCACGTGAGGCCCTCGCGACCTACCGGGCCGCTGAGGATCTGATCGCGTCCGGCGCCTATGCGCCCGGAAGCGACCCGCGCATCGAGGAAGCCCGTCGCCTCGAGCCCCGTCTGCGGGCTCTCATGCGGCAGGCGCCCGACGAGCGGGTGAACTTGTCCACGAGCGTGGCGGAGCTGGCCGCGGCTCTGGCACCGGAGGCGCCATGAAGGGCTTCCGTTTCCGTCTCGATCCGCTGCTATCCGTACGGGTCTTCGAGTTGCGGCGGCTCGTCGCGGCGCTCGAATCCGCCCGTAGGGCCTACGCGGAACACGGTCGGCGTGCAGACGGAGTCCAGCGGGCGCGCGAGCGCCACGCGGCACAGACAGCCGAGCGGCTGCGGGAAGGCGTGGCTGCGGGTGCGCTGTACGAGTTGGCCCGCGTCGAGCAGGCGTGGTGCGCGGAAGGCATCGAGCTCGCCGCACGGGACGAGGCACTTCGCGCGGCGGTGGAGACGGCGGTCGGAGAGGTCCGCGCCGCCCAGGACCGCGTCGAGTCTCTCGAGCGCCTGCGAGAGCGCAAGGTGCAGCACTGGCGGAGAGAGGCCGAGCGGCGCGCACAGAGCGAGATCGACGAGCGGGCGCAGCGAGTTCGTCGGCGCCCGGGACTGCTTCGATGACCCGAGCCCGCCGACTCCGCGGGAGCGTCGCAGCGCTCGCTCTGCTCGCCGTGGGTGTGCTGATCGGCCCGCACGCCGCACCGTCCGCGGCGGCGCAGCAGACGGCTTCGCAAACCGACACGAGCCCGACGAGCCCGTCGAGCGAGGGGCAAGAAGGTCTCGTCCCCGTGGGCCTCGTTCGCGAACTCCGGCAGCGGACGGAAGCTCTCGCCCGCCGGGAAGAGGCCCTCGACGAGAGAGAGCGCTCGCTCGAGGAGGTCGCCGCCGAGGCACGCCGGCTCCTCGACGATCTAGTGACGCGCCGCGAGCAGGTGGACGAGCGAATTGCCGTCCTCGAGGCGCTCCAAGGCGACGGCGTGGGGCGACTGGCAAAGGTGTATGCGGCGATGCCGCCGGCGAGTGCGGCAGTCCTGCTCGAGGAGCTCGAGATCGAGATGGCATCGGCGCTGCTCGCCCGGATCAAGCCGAAGCGATCCGCAGCACTCCTCGCGGCGCTGCCACCCGAGACGGCGCTCGCCCTGACGCGTTCGAGCGTGGTGCCTCTCCCTGGGCTTCCTTCCGTGTCGGCGCCGACCAGGCCGTCGCCTGCCTTGCGCCCAGAACCGCAGGTGGGCGCGGTCCCGGAGCAGGAGGACGAGCCGTGAGGGCCGACCTCGACCTGCTGCGACAGATTTCGAGTGCGCCGCAGACGTCCGGCGCCGGGCTTGCTCCGAGCATGACGGGGGAACCAGCGGCCGGTGCGAACGGTTTCTTCTCGCTGCTCCTCATGCAGCGCCTAGGGACGGCGGCGTCGCCGGGCGGCGAGCCGACGGCGTCGGAGCTCTCTGCCGTCGAACAGGCAGACGTCGAGATCGGGGTCGATCCGCTGTTCGGGGCGATCCCGCGGGTCGAAGCAGCACCGGCACCGAACGTTCCGGAGACGGATCTCCGCGTCGATGTCTCGACGCGGACGCCCCGGGCGCCAGTTCCGCTGCTCCCGATGGACCCCGTAGCGGGACATGCAGCGGCGAGCGCCGGAGCGCCACCACGAGCTGCGCGCGGAGACGCTTCGGCCGCCCCGAGCAGCAGACTGCTGGACCCCTCGGACAGCACGCCGCTCGACTCTCCGCCGCGGAGCGCCGCAGCCAGATCCGGCGCGCAGACCGCCGATGTCGGACTCAGCGGGCTGAGCGCTTCGGCCCGGTCCGATCCCGAGCTCACTCCGCCGGCGCGACTGGAACCGCCGCCCGTCCGCGACACGACGCCAGGTCGCGTCGAACCGACGGATCCAGCGGGTCTGGCACAGCGCCTCGCGCTCTCTCCAGAGCCGACGCTGCCAGCGGCGCGTCCCGATCCGTCGGCGAAACCGACAACGCCCACTCGGCCTCGCGAGGAAGGGCTCGACACCGCCGGACCCGAGCGAGAGAAGCACACGGTGACCTCGCCCCTGCGGCCGGTGCAGGCTGGGCTCGTCGCACCCGAGCCGTCTCCGCTCGAAGCCGCACGCCCGATTGCGCCCGGCGATCGGGAACGCGAACGACCGAATGTGGCGCCTTCGCTCGAGACAGGCTCTGCATCACCGGCGATCCGGGAGTCGACGGCGCCGTCGTCTCCCACACCCGCCGAGCGGACCGCCCCGCCGCCGCCGACACCCAGTGCGGCCGTCGTCCAGCAGGTGGAGTGGCTCGCACGGCAAGGCGGCGGGACGGCGCGGATGCGGCTCTCGCCGGCATCACTCGGTGAGATCGAGGTGCAAGTCGAGCTCCAACAGGGCCGCGTCGCGGTGGTCGTCCGGGCCCGCGAGCAGGCAGGCCAGCAGGCGTTGATGACGGAGCGAGCCGCGATCACGCAGCTCTTCGCGGCGCGAGATCTTCGGGTCGCGGATTTCATCGTCACCCCGATGGATGGCGGCATGCCTGCCGGAGATGCGGGCGCGAATGGAGACAGCGCCGCCTCCGCCGGACGCGAGCATGGTCTCGGAGCCGAGAATCGCTTGCGTCCTGATTCCCAGTCCGCATCCACGCGCAGCACGGCAGCGGCCCGGGGCACTGCCGACACCGGTACGAACGGAAGCTTCGGACGTCTCGACGTGCACGTCTGATCGGGAGGAGGAGAGAAGATGGAAATCAATGACTTCATCTCGCTGCAAGCGAAAACCGGGGTCGATCCGGCGACGGCGCGGTCGCAGTCCACGTCACCAGGACGCGACGAGTTCCTGCAGATGCTGCTCGCGCAGCTCGAGAACCAGGACCCGCTGAATCCCCAAGACGCCACCGAGTTCACCGCACAGTTGGCCACGTTCTCGATGCTCGAGCAGCTCGTCCAGATCTCGGCCGGGATCGGACGCCTCGAACAAGCCGTCGAGCGCTTGGAGCCGGCCGCCGTGGCGCCGGTGGAGGACGAGTCGTGATCAGATGGTTGACGCTACGGCTCGCTCGCCTCTTCGGCTCGTCGAATCCGCATCGCGACTTCGCGGGTTGCCTCGAGAACCTGATTCACGAACGAGATCGACTGACCCTCCGGCTCTCGACGGTCGAGCGCTCGGTAGGCCTTTGCACGGACTCGGTTTCCGAGTCCAATTCCCAGGAGTACTGAATCATGCCCCTTTCCGGAGCCCTGTTCGCCAGCGTCAGTGGACTCGATGCAACGTCCACCGCCATCTCGGTGGTCGGCGACAACATCGCCAATGTGAATACGCCCGGCTTCAAGGCCAGACGAACGGAATTTGCCGACGTGCTCGGGCAGAGCATCTCGACGGCCGGCGGCTTCTCGCAGATCGGCGCCGGAGCGAAGGTCGGAGATATCCGTTCGCAGTTCACCCAGGGCACCTTCGAGACGACGAACCGCACCACGGATCTCGCGATCGAGGGCCGCGGCTTCTTCATCCTCGACGGGCCGCAGGGGCGCGCATTCTCACGGGCCGGGATCTTCACCTTCGATGCAGATGGCGTGCTCGTGAACCCGGAGGGCCGCGAGGTACAGGGCTTCCAGATCGATCCCATCACGCAGGTCTCGAACGGTCAGGTCGGTTCGATCCAGATCTCGAATGCGATCGCCCCGCCGCGACCCACCTCGGTGCTGGATGTGTCCGTGAATCTCGATGCCGATGCTCCGGTGATTCCGGGCGGCTTCGATCCCGCGGATCCGAACGGAACCTCGGAGCTCCAGACGGTGGTCACGGTCTTCGATTCGCTGGGGAACGAACACTCGGCGACGGTGTTCTTCACGAAGAGTGCGATCAACGCCGGTCCTCCGCCGAGCACCACCTGGGACTTCAACGTCGCTCTGCCGGCGAACGAGACCACACTTCCACCAGCCAATCCCGGCGACGAGCAGGTGGTACAGGGTGGCGGGGCACTCACGTTCGATGCGAATGGCGTCCTCACCGCGGCGACCGGTACGGCGCTGACGCTCGAGTTTGCGGGCGGTGTGGCGCCGGGCCAGCCGATGACGCTCGGATTCGGACCGATCGCGGGCGTCGGTGCTGGGGATGCGACGACGCAGTTCGGAACCGGGTCGGCCACCAACAGCTTCACGCAGGACGGCTTCGCGGCTGGATCGCTCCAGGGGATCCTCGTCGATGGCGTGGGGATCCTCTCGGGCCTGTTCTCGAACGGCGAGACGATCCCGATCGCACAGGTCGCGTTGGCGAACTTCGCCAACGTCGAAGGTCTGCAATCGACCGGAAACACGAACCTGGTTGCAACGCGTGCGTCCGGTCAGCCTCTGATCGGTTCGCCGTTGTCGGCCGGCCTCGGCTCGGTTCGGGCCAGCAGCCTCGAGCAGTCCAACGTGGATCTCGCCACCGAGTTCGTCCGGCTGATCATCAATCAGCGTGCGTTCCAGGCCAACACCCGGACCATCTCGACGACGAACGATCTTCTCGGTGATCTGGTTCAGCTCGGCCGCTAGTCGCGAGAGCGGACGGAGGCCGCTGCGTCTCCGTCCGCTCGGTGCCGCCCGCCTGCCGCGCAGGCTGCTGCCCGTCGCGTCCGTTCTGGTTCTGGTCTGGAGCCCGATCGGGGCGCCACGGGCACAGGAGAGCGATGTCTCCGGGGAAGGCGGTGCGCGCCATTACGAAGCGCGTTGGCAGCGCCCGCCGGCCTGCGATCTCACGCGAAGGCCAATCGCCGGCGCGCGCGTCGCGAGGCCCGGCGCGCGGCCGGCCCGTATCTGGCAGGCGAGCGGCGAAGCGCCGCCGTGCCGGCTCGCTCCGAATGCCGTGACCGGGCCGCCCTATGGCTTCCCGCTCGGGGTCTGGGTCGACGCGCCAGCGGTGCCGGGCCGCCCCCGCGCTGCCGAGGTCCCGCCGGAGAGCCGCTGAACTGTTCGTCACACCTGCCAGACGGAAGGTTCGCACCCGAGCGCGGTCGGCAGCAGCGTGCGGCACTCGACGCGCCGCAGCTCGATCACCGGATCCACTGGCGGACGTCGCCGCACGCCGCGCAGCAGCCCCCGCAGCTCGTGGAGCGTCCAGGCAACACACAGGATCCCGAGCACGTATTCCATCCTGCGTGGTGAGTGGCCGAGTCGGACTCATCGGTGACGGGGTCTACCGCGGATCCGGGTTCGGATGCCAGGCGTCGATGGATCGTCATCCTCCCGATGGCGCTCGGGTGTTTCCCCGATCGAGCAACTTCGCGAATCGTCCGAAACACCGCGGGGCGACGCAAGGCCGTGGTTCTGCTTCGATTCCTGGGGAGGGGTGTACAGCGTGATGGGATGTGACCTCGACGGCGATGCCGTGCAACCGTTTGCGAGCCAGATCGACCGCCTGCCGACCTTGCCTGCCGTCGCCATCGAGGTGCTCGAGCTGACCCGCGATCCCGACGTGCGGATCGACCACCTGATCGCAGTCCTGTCCCGAGACCCGGCGCTCTCGGCACGTCTCGTCCGGCTCGCGAACTCCTCCGTGTTCCGGCGTGGCGAAGCCGTTGCGACTTTGCGCGAGGCCGCCATGCGGCTCGGGCTCAAGACCGTCAAGGTGATGGCGCTCAGCTTCACCCTGGCCCAGGCGATGCCGCAGCGCACGGATCATGGCTTCGACCATGGGGCGTTCTGGCGCCGCTCCGTCGTGACGACGGTCGCCGCCCGGACGCTGGCGCGGCTGGTGCGGTGTCCCTACGAGGACGAAGCCTTCCTGTGCGGCTTGCTCGGCCGGATCGGTGAACTCATGCTCGCCGAGATGGGTAGCCGGCCGACTCCAGACGGACACGGAGCCGGCCCGGATCAGGCCGGACCGTCTCGACCTCTCGCGGATGCTTCGGACGACACGCTGTGCGTCATCGGCAGTCAGGTGCTCCGCCACTGGCAGCTTCCGGAGATCATCTGGCGTCCGGTGCGATTCCAGTACTGCCCGGAGCAAGTGCCACCGACGTGTCCGCCTTCCGTGCGGGCCGTCGCTCAGATCCTGCGCGTCGCCGACGCGACGGCGACCTTCATCACTGGTCCCGGTGAAGCGCGCGACGTTGCGTGGGCCGCCGATCTCGCAGCCCGCTACTTCGGCTTCTCGGCCCCACAGACCGAGTCCTTCGTGGCCGGCCTCGAGGGTGGAATCTTCGAGACCGCAATGCTGCTCAATACGGGCGCTCCCTGCACAGAAGGGCACGACGCACTGCTCGAGCGAGCCCGGCAGCAGCTCGTCGCCGTGAGTCTCGAAGCGGCAGTGGACCTCCAGACAGTGTCTCAGCGCGCGGGCGCGCTGGAGCTGCACAACCGTGAGCTGGTCGACCGCCTTCACATCGATGCGCTGACCGGTCTTCCTGACCGTGCGCGCTTCGAAGCATTCCTCGAGGAACGGGTCCGGGAGGGTGCTGCACGGCGGCGGCCGGATCCGCTGGCCGTGGTGATGATCGACGTCGACGGCTTCAAGGAAGCCAACGACGCGTACGGACATCTTGCCGGAGACGCGCTTCTCCGGAGCGTGGCGGAATCACTGCGGACGGCGGTCCGGAGCGGCAGCTTCGTCGGTCGGATCGGAGGCGACGAGTTCGTTGCCGTCCTCCCAGGGGTGGACATCGATTGCCTCGAAGGCATCGCCGAACGGATCCGCCTGCGGGTCGCCGAGCGCTCGATCATTTTCGAGGGAACCCGACTCGCGGTGACGGTCTCGGTCGGCGCCGCGTGCGCGGATCGGGTTCGCAACGCGCGTCAAGGTCAACTGCTGATGGCGCGTGCGGACGCCCTCCTCTACGAAGCCAAGCACGCCGGACGGAATTGCTCGGTCGCGCGAGCAATCGAGGAAGATTGACGTGGAGCAGATCCCGCCTCTTCCTCGCTGACGACAACCGGCTTATGCTCTGGCCGCTCGTCTCCGGTGCAGAGGGCACCGGTTCTTCGCGTCCGGAGCGCTTTGGACCAGCTCATCCTCCTTGCGCCGATCGGCGTCGCGGTCGTCCTGGCGTTCTTCTACCTGCGGCGCTTCGCGTCACCGGCCGCGTCGCACTGGGCGTGGGCGTGGCTGTTCCTCTATGGATCGGGTCTGCTCTCCGCTTGGGGAAGCGACAGCCCCTGGCTCGCGGCGCTCGGCAGCGGGTTCGCGACGCTGTTCGGTCCGTTTCTGCTCGCCGGCGCACTCGCTCTCGTCGACCGAGCGACGCCCGGCTGGCTCTGGCCGCTGGCAGCCCTGAGCGTCGCATCCCGGACGCTCGCGGCGCTCTTCCTGGGAATCGAGGTGCGCTTCGCGCTGGTCCTGGCGGTCGGCTGGCCCTGGTTGCTCGGCTCCACCTGGGTTCTCGGTCGCGATGTATTTCGGCGATCGGCACGGGGGTCCGAGCGGATCCTCGCGACGGCGGTCGCGGGCTTTGCGCTGCTGTGGCCGGTCGACGCAGCGATGCGCGTGGCCAACTTGTCCATGCTACGGGTTCTCGGAGCGTGGATCGCGCTCTCGGTGCTCGTGGCAGCGGCGCAGATCCTCGTCGCTCTCGAGCGAAGCATCCGGGTCCGGGAGAGCTTACGAGCCGAGCGGGAGCGGCTGGCCCGTCTCGTCGAAGAGACGTCGGACCTGATCGGCATCGTCGACTCCGACGGTCGACTCCAGTACTTGAATGCAGCCGGACGCCGGCTGCTCGCCTTGACAGACATCGAAGGCATGAGCGTCTACGAGCTGCATCCACGAGAAGAGGCCGAGCGACTGACGACGGAGATCTTTCCGGCCGCTCGGAGGAACGGCCTCTGGCAGGGCGAGACTGTTCTTCGTACCCGCACCGGGAGTCTCGTTCCGGTGTCGGCCGTGCTGTTCCCGCAGCTCGACAGCAGCGGCCGGGTGACCGGCTATGCAACTTCGATGCGCGATCTCGCGGAGCGGATCACACGCGAACGGGTGCTCGAATCCGAGCGCCGGCTGTTTCGGACGATCGTCGACGCAGTGCCGATCGGCATCTTTCACCTGGACGAGAACTGGCGCTATCGGCTCATCAACCGCGCGGCAGCCGACCTGTTCCGGCTGTCCGATCCGGAAACGTGGATCGGTCGCCCCGCGATCGAGTGTCTGCGCGAGGTGGTCGCGCCACGGATCAGCCAGGGCGACGAGCGCGGGACCAGCTTCGCGGCCTGGCTGAGAGACGTGGTATCCGGCGCGTCGGGAGAAGACGCGGCAGGCCACTGCGAAGCGGCCATACGGCGGGGATATGACGATCGGCCGCTCGAGATTCAGCGGATCGAGCTGACGCTCGAAGAGCCGACGCAGATCCTGGAAGTGGCGTCGGCTCCCGTCCAGGGTCCAGATGGAACGCCTCGCGGCCGCGTGTGGATCACGCGTGATCGGACCGAGCGGTATCAGCTCGAGGAGCGCTTGCAGAGCCGGAACCGCACCGAGGCGGTGGGGCAGTTCGCCGGCGGGATCGCGCACGACTTCGGAAATCTGCTGATGGTGATCGGTGGCTTCGCCAACCTGCTCCGAAATCGCGTGGACGAAGACGATGAGGCGGTCGATTACATCACGAGTATCGCGAGTACCGTCGACAGCGGACAGGCGCTGATCCGACAGCTTCTCGCCTTCAATCGCGGCACTCGCGGCATACCGGTCGTCGTGGATCTGAATCGTTTCCTCCTGGCGACCAAGGCGCTCCTCGGCCGGCTGATCGGAGAGGACGTCGACCTCGAGCTGCAGCTCGATCCACGTGCCGGCTGCGTCCGAGCCGATCCGTCCCAGCTCGAGCAGTTGCTGTTGAATCTCGCGACCAACGCACGTGATGCGATGCCACGTGGCGGCGCGCTGCAGATCGAGACGAAACGGCTGTCGCCTGCAGAGGCTCCAGAAATCCAGAGCCAGGGCGGCTGGACCCAGCTCGCGGTCGTCGACAACGGTTGCGGCATGAGCGCCGAGACGCAGCTTCGTGCGTTCGAGCCCTTCTTCACGACCAAGCCGCACGGCGAAGGCACCGGGCTCGGCCTCTCGACCGCGTTCGCGATCGTTCATCAGCTCGACGGGGAGATCCGGATCTGCAGCGAAGTCGAGAAGGGGACCTGTGTCGAGATCGATCTCCCGCGCGTGGAGACACCGATGACCGCCGGGGATCCGGCTTGATCGGCGGAGCGAAGCGAGGTCGGATCGATCCTGCTCGTCGAAGACCTGCTGTGCCGATTGGACGAGCTGCTCGCGCGCCCTACGCCGCCATGCCCTTCTTCTTCGACACCTGGATCCGGATCACCGCGCGCTGCAGCGCCGCTTCTTCGACGCGGAAGTTGAACTGGTCGGCGCGGGCGGTCTTCTTGTGCTCGAGTTCCTGCTCGGCGCGGGCGCGAGCGCGTTCGGCGCGGGCTTCGTCGATGTCGGCGGCGAACTCGCAGGTGTCGACGAGTAGCACGACGCGTTCGCCATTGACGTCGGCGAAGCCGCCACCGACGGCGGCCCAGCGGCACGACGGATCGTTGCCGCTGCGGACTTCGAGCTCGCCGATCCGGATCGGCGCGAGGAAGCGCTCGTGGCCCGGGAGGACGCCGAAGTCGCCTTCGGTGCCGGGGACCACGACGCTGTCGACAGGGCCTTCGTAGCGAGGCCCCTCGGGCGTGACGATGGTGAGTTGGAGCGCCACGCCTAGGCCATCCGCTTCGCCTTCTCCATGGCGTCCTCGATCGTGCCGACCATGTAGAAGGCCTGCTCGGGCAGCTCGTCGTGCTTGCCTTCGAGGATCTCCTTGAAGGCGCGGATGGTGTCTTCGATGCGCACGTACACGCCCGGCGTGCCGGTGAACTGCTCGGCGACGCTGAACGGCTGCGACAGGAAGCGTTGCAGCTTGCGTGCACGCGCCACCGTGAGCTTGTCCTCCTCGCTGAGCTCGTCCATGCCGAGGATCGCGATGATGTCCTGCAGGTCCTTGTACTTCTGCAGCACCTGCTGCACGCCGCGCGCGACGTTGTAGTGTTCATCGCCGATCACCTGCGGGTCGAGGATGCGGCTCGTCGAGTCGAGCGGGTCGACGGCGGGGTAGATGCCGAGCTCGGAGATCGCGCGACTCAAGACGGTCGTCGCGTCGAGGTGGCTGAAGGCCGTCGCCGGCGCCGGGTCCGTGAGGTCGTCGGCCGGCACGTAGATGGCCTGCACCGACGTGATCGAGCCCTTCTTCGTCGACGTGATGCGCTCCTGCAGCTCGCCCATGTCCGTCGACAGCGTCGGCTGGTAGCCCACCGCCGACGGAATCCGGCCGAGCAGCGCCGACACCTCGGAGCCGGCCTGCGTGAAGCGGAAGATGTTGTCGATGAAGAGCAGCACGTCCTTGCCCTCTTCGTCGCGGAAATGCTCGGCGACGGTGAGTGCGGAGAGGCCCACGCGGGCGCGCGCGCCGGGCGGCTCATTCATCTGCCCGAACACCAGCGCGGCCTTCTGCAGCACGGTGGTGCCGTCGCTGAGCTTGGCGTCGGCCATCTCGTGCCACAGGTCGTTGCCCTCGCGCGTGCGCTCGCCGACCCCGCCGAACACCGAGTAGCCGCCGTGCTGCTTGGCGATGTTGTTGATCAGCTCGAGGATGACGACGGTCTTGCCGACGCCGGCGCCGCCGAACAGGCCGATCTTGCCGCCCTTCGGATACGGCGCGAGCAGGTCGACGACCTTGATGCCGGTCTCGAGCAGCTCGGCCGACGTGGCCTGCTCGACGAACTCCGGCGCGGCGCGGTGGATCGGTGCCGTCGTGCCGCCCTCGATCGGGCCGCGCTCGTCGACCGGCTCGCCGATGACGTTCATGATGCGCCCGAGCGTGCCGGCGCCGACCGGCACGCGGATGCCGTCGCCGGTGTTGGTGACGGGCTGTCCGCGGCGCAGGCCTTCGGTCGAGTCCATCGCGATGCAGCGGACGGTGTTCTCACCGAGGTGCTGGGCGACTTCGACGACGAGGTTGTCGTCGCGGTCGTCGATCGCCGCGTTGGTGAGCCGCAGTGCCGTGTACACCTCCGGCAGCTCGCCGGGCGGGAACTCGACGTCCACCACCGGACCCAACACCTGCACTACGTGACCATTCGCTAGAGCCATCGAACCCTCTCCTAGAGCGCCTCGGCGCCCGATACGATCTCCACGAGCTCCTTGGTGATCGCCGCCTGCTTTCTGTTTTTGGCTTCGCTCGCCTGCGGCTCGCTGCGCGGCAGCCGGCGATCGTGCGGCTCGCTGCGCATGGCTACAGCGCCTCCGCGCCCGATACGATCTCGACGAGCTCCTTTGTGATCGCCGCCTGCCTTGCTCTGTTGTATTGCAAGGTCAGCGCGCTGATCATCTCTTCGGTGTTGCGCGTGGCGCTCTCCATCGAGGTCATCCGGGCGGCGTGCTCGCCGGCCTGGTTGTCGAGTAGCGCGCGGTAGATTTCGACCTCGAGCGCCTTCGGCGCCAGCACGCGCAGCAACGACTCGGCATCCGGCTCGATCTTGTACGGCAGCTTCGCCGGTTCGCCGGCCGCCGGCGCCGCGGGATCGTCCTCCGGGACCATCGGCAGGATCCGCGAGCAGCGCGGCCGCTGCGTCATCGTCGAGACGAACTCGCTGTGGATCAGCAGCACCTCGTCGCTCGCGCCGGACAGGAAGCGGTCCGTCACGTAGCGGGCGATCTCGACGGCGTGCGCGTACTCGACGCGTGCGATGCCGGTGAAGGTCTGCACCACCTGGCCGGCGCGACGGCGTCGGAACGACTCGGCGCTCTTGCGCCCGACCGGCACGATCGACAGCGCCGGGGCGTCGGCCTCCCGGGCCGCGATGTCCGCCTGCGCGCGCTTCAACACGTTGGTGTTGAACGCGCCGCACAGCCCACGGTCCGACGTCACGACGATCACGTCGACGTGCTTCACGTGCTCGCGCGCCTGCAGCAGCGGCTGCTCGCTGCCGACGCCGCTCGCCGCGACCTCACGCAGCGTCTCGCGCATCCGGTCCGCATAGGGGCGTGCGGACTCGATGGCGGTCTGCGCGCGCCGCAGCTTGGCGGCCGCCACCATGCGCATGGCGCGCGTGATCTGCTGCGTCTTCTTGACGCTGGTGATCCGGCGCCGGATGTCCTTGAGGCTCGGCATCGGCTACGCAGCGGCTCCGCGGCTCGTCGGTTGAAAGATCTTCGCGAACGCGTCGAGCGCGGCGTCGAGCTTGCTCCGTACGTCGGCGTCGAGCTTTCCGCTGCTGCGGATCGTCGCGAGGAGCTCCGGGTGCTGGGTCCGGATGTAGCCGAGCATTTCGCTCTCGTAGCGGCCGAGATCACTCACCGGGTACTCGCGCACCCACGACGGACGCTGGTCCTCCGGCGTCGCCGAGTAGATCGCCACCACCTGTTCCTCGACCGGCATCGGCTTGTACTGCGGCTGCTTCAGCATCTCCGTGAGGCGCTCGCCGTTGGCAAGCTGTTCCTGGGTGGCCTTGTCGAGGTCCGAGCCGAACTGCGCGAAGGCCGCCATCTCGCGGTACTGGGCGAGGTTCAGCTTCAGCTTGCCGGCCACCGCCTTCATCGCCTTGGTCTGCGCGGAGCCGCCGACGCGCGAGACCGAGATGCCGACGTTCACCGCCGGCCGCACGCCGGAGTTGAACAGATCCGTCTCGAGGAAGATCTGGCCGTCGGTGATCGAGATGACGTTGGTCGGGATGTACGCGGAGACGTCGCCGGCCTGCGTCTCGATGATCGGCAGCGCCGTCAGGCTGCCGCCGCCGAGTGCGTCGCTCATCTTGGCGGCGCGCTCGAGCAGCCGCGAGTGGACGTAGAACACGTCGCCCGGATACGCCTCGCGGCCCGGCGGCCGGCGCAGCAGCAGCGAGAGCTGGCGGTACGCGACGGCCTGCTTCGACAGATCGTCGTAGATGATCAGCGCGTGCTTGCCGTTGTCGCGGAACCATTCGCCCATCGCGCAGCCGGAGTACGGCGAGATGAACTGGAGCGGCGCGGGCTCGCTGGCCGTCGCGGCGACGACGATCGTGTACTCCATCGCGCCGAACTGCGTGAGCTTCTCCACCACCTGCGCCACGGTGGACTGCTTCTGGCCGGTGGCGACGTAGATGCAGAAGACGTCGCCGCCCTTCTGGTTGATGATCGTGTCGATGGCGATCGCCGTCTTGCCGGTCTGGCGGTCGCCGATGATCAGCTCGCGCTGGCCGCGGCCGATCGGCGTCATCGCGTCGATCGCCTTCACGCCGGTGGCCATCGGCTCGTTGACCGACTGCCGTGTCACGATGCCGGGCGCCTTCACCTCGACGCGGCGGTTCTCCGTCGACTCGATCGGGCCCTTGCCGTCGATCGGGTTGCCGAGCGCATCGACGACGCGACCGAGCAGCCCCATGCCGACCGGCACCTCGACGATGCGGCCGGTGCGGCGCACGACGTCGCCCTCGCGGATGTGCTCGAAGGCGCCCATCACCGCGACGCCGACGTTGTCGTCTTCGAGATTCAGCACCATGCCGCTGACGTTGCCGGGGAACTCGACGAGCTCTCCGGCCAGCGCATTCTCGAGTCCGTACACGCGCGCGATGCCGTCGCCGATCGACAACACGGTGCCGGTCTCGGCGATGTCGATCTCGCGTCCGTACGAGGCGATCTCACGCTTCAGGATATCGGTGATCTCACCCGGCTTGATGTCCAGGGGCATCGTTCAACCTTCTCCGGTCAGGCTCGCGCGGAGTTGCGCGAGCTGGGTTCGCAGACTGCCATCGAAGACGAGGTCGCCGACCCGCGCCACGACGCCGCCGAGCAACTGGGGATCCACGTGGACCTCGAGGTCCACGACGCTTCCGGTCCGGCGCGCCAGTGCGGCACGCAGCCGCTCGAGCTGGCGGTCGTCGAGCGGCGCCGCCGACCTCACCTCACCCCGCACGTGGCCCGCGGCGGCTTCGGCGAGCTTGCGATACTCGTCGAGGATCGCCTCGATGTCGCGCGTGCGGCGCTGGTCGATGAGGAAGGACAGGAAGTGCTGCACCAGGGTCGACAGGCCGATCCGCTCGCCGACAGCGCGCAGTGCCGCGCGCCGCTCGGCGGCGGGATAGAGCGGTCGCACCAGCACATCGCGCAGTGTCGGCACGGCGTTCATCGTCGCGACGAGGCCGGCGAGTTCGTCGCCGACCGCGTCGGCGCGCTGTTCGTCGCGCGTCAGCGAGAACAGCGCCTTCGCGTAGCGTTGAGCCGCAGCGGAGCCACGAGCCGCCATCGCTCAGTGCCTCGCCTGCGCGCCGCGCGGGTCGGCGGGGCCGGGCTCGGGGGCTTCGATGTGCTGGACGAAGTCGTCGACGAGGCGCGTGCGATCGGCGTCGCTGACCTCGCTGCGCAGCAGCTCGCCGGCGAGCTGCACGGCGAGATCGACGATCTCGCTGCGAAGCTCGGCGTGCGCGTGGCGCATCTCCTGCTCGACGGCCGCCACCGCATCGCGTCGGATGCGTTCGGCCGTGGTCTTCGCTTCGGCCAGCAGGCGGTCGCGCTCGGCCTCGGCCTGGCGCTGGACGGCGCTGCGGATGCCGTCGATCTCCTCGTCGAGCGAGGCGAGCCGCTGCTCGCAGGCCGCGAGCTTGCGCTCGGCCTCGGCGAGCGCACGGCCGGCGCTGTGGATCCCGTCCTCGATCTTCGCGCGCCGCTCGTTCAAGAAGCTCGCGATCGGACCGCGCGCGAAGTAGACGAGCGCGGCGATCAGCAGCAGCAGATTGACGCTGTGCCACAAGAAGTCCCGCAGGCCGCTGCCGTGCCCGTCGTCGCCGGACGCGGCGAACGCGAGGGCCGGTGCGAGGACGCCGGCCCACACGACGGCGATCGGGAGGACGGCGCGGCGGAACGGACGGCGCGGCGGAACGGACGGTGTCATGCGAGCCCCCGGCCGAGCAGGCGCTCGGCGACATGGCGAGCCAGCGGCTCGGCCTCGGCGCGAAGCTGCGCGCGCGCCGCGTCGAGCGCACTCCCGACCTGCGCGCGGGTCGCGGTGAGTTCCTGTTCGGCCTGCCGACGGGCCTCGCTGAGCGCGGCCTGGTGGGCCGCGCGGGCCTCTTCGAGCGTCCGCGTGCGATCGCCGTTGAAGCGGGCACGCGCCGCGTGCAACGCCTCGTCGTGCTTCGTGGCCAGCGCGGCCGCGTCCGAAGCGAGCTGTGCGGCGCGCGCGCGCGCGCCCTCGATCCGGCGGCGCCGCTCCTCCAGCACCGCGAGCAGCGGCTTGAACAGCAGGCCGTTCAGCAGCGGCACGAGGATCACGAACAGCACGAGCAGGAAGATGCGCCGCGTCGGGTCCGGCATCAGATCGAGGGCCGCCGCGTGCGCGGGAGCAGCGCCGAGCAGGGCGGCCGCGAGGACGAGAAGCGGGGCGGGTTGGGGGCGGATCATCGCGCTCACGTCACTCCCGGTTTGGTCCACTGCGGCCGCGGCCGGCGGTCCTTGGCTCGGTGGACCCGTCTGGCCGGCCCGAGGACGAAGCGCCGGCCCCCGGGCAGAGATCCGGCGCGTGGCGGACCTCCTGCGGGTCGCGGGGCGGCCGGATTCTTACAAAGTCGGGGGGAGGATCAAGGGGCGCGGATCAGGCTACGGAAGCCTCGGACGCCCCGGCGTCGGCAGCCCGGACCATGTCGAGGTGCCCCTCGAAGTGAGCGCCATCGGCGACCACCAGGCGCGGGGTCCGGATCGCGGCCGTGACGTGGGCTCCGGGCAGGACGTCGACCCGCACACGAGCGAAGATCTGGCCGTCGATGTGCCCGGCCACGATCAGCGTGTCGACCTCCACGCGGCCGGCAATGCGTGCCTCCGGCCCGACATCGAGCGTGCCGCGGGCGGCGACCTCGCCGTGCAGGCTGCCGTCGACGCGCGCCTCGCCCCAGAACGAGAGGAGCCCTTCGAAGCGGGTCCCCGCCGCGATGGCGCAGACGGGACCCAGCGCCGGTGTCTCGGCGGGCGGATCCACCGGCTCCGGATTCACGCGTCCCCCAGGATTCGTTCGACGAGGCCCTGCAGCTCGGCGGCGCCGAAGTATTCGATCTCGAGCCGACCGCGCTCGACGCTGCCGCGCATCCGGACCTGGGTCTGGAGCCGGTCGCGCAGCAGGTCGAGCAGGTGCACGGTCTCGGGATCGAGCACCTGCACGCCGGCGCGGGACTTGCGCGGCGGGCGCGCCGGCGCTCCGAGCGCGCGCGCCTCCTCCTCGGCGCGGCGAACCGAGAGCCCTTCGGCGAGGATGCGATCGCGCAGCGCACGGCGCCGCTCGGGACTCGCGACCGACAGCAGCGCCTTGGCGTGGCCGAGACTCAGCGCGCCGCTCTCGACGTCGCCTTGGAGTTCGCGAGGCAGCTCGAGCAGACGGAGATGGTGGGAGACGCTGACGCGATCGATCCCGACCCGCTCGCCGACCTCCTCGTGTGTCGCGCCTTGCTCGACCAGCGCGCGGAAGGCGAGTGCCAGTTCGATCGGATTGAGATCGTGGCGTTGGACGTTCTCGACGAGCGCCACGGCGAGCCGGTCGCGCGGTTCGATGTCGGCGATGACGGCCGGGATCGTCGCGAGCCCGGCCTGCTGCGCGGCACGCCAGCGCCGCTCGCCGACGACCAGCTCGTAGTCGCCGTCGGCGGCGCGTCGGACGACGACGGGCTGCAGGATGCCGTACTGGCCGATCGATGTGGCCAGCCGCTCGAGTTCGGCCGCGTCGAACACGCGGCGCGGCTGCTCGGGATTGGCGCGAATGCGCGCGACCGGGAGCTCGGCAGGCCCGTGCGCACCCGGGGCGGCTTCCGGGGTCTCCTCGGGGAGCGGCGGCGACGGGGCGGGACGCGGCGCGGCGCTCGCGCCGGGGATCAGGGCGCCGAGGCCGCGGCCGAGACTGCGACGAGGGGTGCTCATGGGGTTCCTTCTTCGTTTCCGCTCGCCGCCGGATTCTGCTCGGCTTCGAGGCGGCGCAGGATCTCTTCGGCGACCTGGAGATAGGCGATCGCGCCCTTCGAGCGCACGTCGTACAACAACGCCGGGCGGCCATGGCTCGGGGCTTCGGACAGCCGCACGTTGCGTGGGATCTCGGTCTCGAAGACGCGCGCGCCCAGATGCTCGCGGACCTCGTCGGCGACCTGGCGGCTCAGATTATTGCGCGCATCCATCATCGTGAGAACGACGCCTTCGAGTGTCAGCCTGGGATTCAGACCTTCCCGCACACGCTCGATGGTGTCGAGCAGGCGCGCGAGGCCCTCGAGCGCGTAGTACTCGGCCTGCAGCGGCACGATGACGGCATCCGCCGCCACCAGCGCATTCAGCGTCAAGAGACCGAGCGACGGCGGACAATCGATGACGACGAGCTCGTACTCGTCGCGCACGTCGGCGAGCGCGCGAGCGAGGCGGCGCTCGCGGTCCTCGGCGTCGACCAGTTCGATCTCGGCGCCGACCAGGTCCGGACCGGCCGGCACGATCTGCAGCGCCTCGAGCTCCGTCGGCCGACACACGTCCTTGAGCGCGCACTGCCCGATCAAGGCGTCGTAGACGTGCGCGGCCGGCGTCTCGAGGCCGAAGCCGCTGGTCGCGTTGGCCTGGGGATCCATGTCGATCAGCAGCGTGCGGCGCTCGGACACGGCGAACGACGCCGCCAGGTTGACGGCCGTGGTGGTCTTCGCGACGCCGCCCTTCTGGTTGGCGATGGCAAAGACTCGACTGCGGAGGCGCATGGCTGGCTTCCCCTGGGGGACTCTCGTCTCGATCGGTCTGGCCGCGATCGGGATATCCGGGATCCGCTCGGGATTGCAATCGGAGTCCGGAAACCGGCCGAAACGCGTCCGTCAGCGCGGGAGACGCTCTGTTCGTACCACAGGCGCGGCGGGCGCGTCCACCGGCCGCCGTGCGACCCATACGCGTCGGTCGAGCCCGGTGAGGGGGACGCGGTACGTGAGGGCCCGTGCGTCCTCGAGACCGGGCGGCGCAGCGAACGCCGGTCCATCCGCCGACTGGGGCAGGACGACCAACCCGCCGGGCGCCACCCATCGGAGCATCCAGTCCACGGCCTGATCTGCTTGCGCGAGGGCCTGGGCCACGACCACGGCGTGCGGCTCCGGAGCGAGCGCCTCGAGGCGACCGCGCCGGGACTCGACATTCGAGAGGGCGAGTGTGCGGATAGCCGCACGCTGGAAATGATGGCGGCGCTCACGGGCCTCGACGAGCGTGATGCGGCACGTGGGCCAGCGGACGGCGAGCGGCAGCCCCGGGAAACCGGCACCGCTTCCGAGGTCCGCGAGGCTCTCCGGCGCATCGACGGGCAGCGCCTCCGCGAGCGCCAGCGCGTCGAGGACGAGGCGCTGCGCGATCGCGTCGGGTGTCCGGTGGCCCGTCAGGTTCATCTGCGCGCCCCATTGCGCGAGCAGCTCGCACAGGGACGCCAGCGGAGCGGCTAGACCGGCTTCGAGGTCGAGCTCGCTAAGGCCGGCTCGCAAGACGGACAGCGTGGTGGTCGGCGAAGCCGGCGGAGGTTCCACGTGGAACATCGCTCATCGGACGAGAACGGAGGGGTTCCACGTGGAACGCGAAGCCCCTCACCGGCTTGCCGAAAATCGGCCGACGAGGTTCGGAGGCGGGCGGGAGGAGCACACCCTGCGCCGATGTCCTCGGCGGACGAGCTTCGGCGCTCCGCACGGCTTTGGTACGGCCGCCTCCGGATTACGGCTCCGGGTGTGCTCCTCCCGCCCGGCGATGCGCGTTCGCCAGTGGCCGATTTTCGGCAAGCCGGTCAGTCCCGGTTCTCGCGCTGCGACTGGGCCTCGTAGCGCTTGGCCTCTTCGTACTCCGGGGCGCTCTCCGGGACGACCACGACCTGCCGGTAGCGGCCATCGCCCACCGTCATCGTCGCCACGCCCTCGGCGTCCCGCAGCGCGACGTGGATCACCCGTCGATCCCTCGGGCTCATCGCCTCAAGCGCAACGGGACGACCCGTTTCGGTCGCGCGCTGCGCCGCGCGGTCCGCAATCTTCTCGAGGAACGCGGTGCGCTCGTCCTCGCTGCCTTCGACTTCGACGATGACGCGCTTCGCATCGTCGCCACCCGCGCGCAAAGATGCCTGGTTCGCGAGCAGCTGCACCGCTTCGACCGTGCGGCCGTCGCCGCCAGCCAGCCGCGCTGCACCCGTCCCGCTGAGCTGCAGCGCGATCGTTCCCTCCGTTGCATCGGACTCGGAGATCTGGAACGGGCCGACACCCATCCGCTCGACGAGCCCGCACACGAACTGTCCGATCTCGCCGAGTGGCGTCGTCGTCGTGCCCGTCGATGGACCCGCCGCCGGCTCCGCCGGCCTCGCGACGGCCGCTTGCCGAGGCTCCTCGCTTCGTTCCCGGCCCCGCTCGCTCCGCGCGCCGCGGTCTCGTCCGCCGCGCCCGCGGTTCTCGCCGCGGGCCTCTCGCGGGCCTCGATCCCCGCGCGGCTCGCGGTCCTCGCGGCCCCGACGCGGCTCGCGATCTCGATCCCGATCGCCTCCGCCACCCGCCGGCGGACCGGAAGAGCGCAGGTACGCGACCACCGCGACGCGGGTGCCGAGGCCCGACGCCAGCGTGGTATCCACCTCGCGAATCGCCAGCTCCTGCGCCGGGACTCCGAAGAAGGCCGTCGCCTTGGCGAGTGCCTCGCCACGGTTCTGCCCGATGAACTCGTGCGCTTCCGACATCGGGTCGTACATGCAAATCCTCCTTGGGCGTATGCCTACGCCGTCGCCTCTGCTGGCGCCCGGTTTCGGTTCATGTAGAGCATCTGTGCGATCGCCAGCAGGTTGCTGACGAGCCAGTACAGCACCAGGCCGGACGGGAACGTGTAGAACAAGAAGCCGAACATCAGCGGCATCATCACGAGCATCATCCGCTGCTGCATCGGATCCATCGTCGTCGTCGGCGTCAGCTTCTGCTGCGCCACCATGCTGAGGCACATCAAGATCGGGAGCACGCGAATCGGAAGTTCGAGACCCGGCACCATGAACAGCGTCTCCGGACTCGAGAGGTCGTTGATCCACAGCATGAACGGTGCATGCCGGAGCGAGATCGAACTCTGCAAAGCATAATAAAGTCCAATAAAAACAGGTACTTGGAGGATCATCGGCAGGCACCCGCCGAGCGGGTTCCAGCCGGTTTCCTTCATCAGCTTCGCCATTTCCTGCGACTGCCGCTCCCGGTTGTCCTTGTACTTCTCCTGCAGCTCCTTCATGCGCGGCTGCATGGTGCCGAGCCGCTTCATCGACTCCATCTGCTTGTACGTGAGAGGCGCCGTCACCAGTCGCACGAGGATCGTCAGCAGGATGATCGCGATGCCGTAGTTCGGGATCAGGGAGTACGCGACGCTCAGCATCCAGCTAAACCCGCGCGTCACCGGTGCAATCCAGGCCCATCCGTACTGGATCGCCCGATCGAGCTGCGCCCCCACCGCCTGCAACAGCGGCGGATCCTTGGGACCCGCGTAGATCTGGACCTCGCGTGCGACTGCCGTCCCGGCCAGAAGGGAGACCGGCTGCGACAACGTCACCTGCGCCTTCTGGCCCGGCTCGATCGCCGACCAGCTCGCCAGCGCATCGCGCGCCACGTCTGGCACCATCGCCGTCAGGAAATAATGGCTGTCCGTCCCCGCCCACTCGACCGCTCCGGGAAACGCGCGCTCGCGCTCCGGGGCTCCCCCTGTCATCGATCCGAGAAATCCCTGGAGTCCGAAGCCGCTGATCGGCGCCCGCTCGACGCTTCCGTCCGCTAGCGCCACGAGCGCAAGTTCTCGGAAATCCGCCCCTTCTCGTCCGCGATCGATCAGCACCACCAGGAATGACGGCTCGAGTGTGTCCGGCGTCTGGTTCTCGACCTCGATCCGCATGCGCAGCCGATAGCCATCTTCTTCGAAGCGCAGACTCTTGCGAACCCGAACGCCTGCCCGCTCGAGCTCGAAGACGAAGTCCTGCGGACCGCGTTCCACCACGTCGAAGACCGCGTCCGAGAGATCCCCGATCCCGAGTTCCGTGAACGCGGTCGCAAATGCCGGGGGCTCACCTTCGGGCGTCACGATCAGCGCAACGGGATCGGAATCTGCCGCCGCCGTGACCCGGTAGTTCAACAGCTCCCAATGAGTCACGCCGGCGCCGCGTGAAGAGAGCTCTACCCGCACGCTCCCGTTCTCGAACTTTAGTCGCTCCGCGGCGAGTTCCTCACGCGGCGGAGCCGGCGCCGGCGACGTTTCGCGCTGGGGCGCCAGCACTGGCGTCGGGGACGCCCGCTCCTCCCGTATGCGCTCCGGCGGCGCCGCCTCTTCGAGAATCGCCTCGGCCTCGACCGGTTCTGGACGGTTCTCGGCCTCCCAGGTCATCCAGAGGCTGAGAACCACGAAGGAGAGCACGAAAGCGAGGACGGCGTTGCGATCCACAGCGAGTCGCTACGGAACCGGATCGAGGCCGCCGGGATGCCATGGATGACATCGGGCGATCCGGCGTGTCCCCAGCCACGTTCCGCGAAGCAGTCCATGCTTCTCGATGGCCGTCGCTGCGTACTCGGAGCATGTCGGCCAATAACGGCAAGCGGGGGGGAGTGAGGGTGAAATCCATCGGTGATACGCGCGGGGAATCGCTGCCACCCATCTAGACGTTGTAGACGTCACTGGTTCTCCACCAGGGAGAACCGTCGCAGGGCTCTCGCCAGCTCTCGATCGACCTCGGCGGCGCTCAGACCGGCTGCAGCCGGTCTCGCGATCACGACGAGATCCCGCGCAACCGGAAGCTGGTCGCGATGGAGTCGGAACCATTCTCGAAGGCGGCGTTTCACACTGGCTCTCACGACCGCGTTTCCCACCCGGCGGCTAACGGTGATTCCGAGCTTCGGTGGTGCACCCGGATCGGCCTCGCGCTGGGGCGCAACGAGCACGACGAAAGACCGAGACGACATCCGGACCCCATCCCGCGAGACCCGGCGATAATCCTTGGAAGAGCGCAGGCGGTCGGAGCGGCGGAAGCGCTGCCGCCCGCCCCGTTGCGTCACTTGGACGGCGTCGACACCGCCAGCCGGGCGCGGCCCTTGGCCCGCCGCCTCGCCAGGATCGAGCGACCCCCCTGCGTCTTCATCCGCGCCCGGAACCCGTGGGTCCGGCGACGGCGAATGCGGCTCGGTTGATAGGTGCGCTTCATGGATTGGCCGCCTTGGTCACGTTCTGGTCATTGCCGCGGGGTCGCCGTGGTCGATCGAGAGCTGGCGAGAGCCGAACGACGGTAGCCACCGCCCGCGCCGGATGTCAAGCTCCGAGTCCCGCTCTCGGGCTCTGTTTGCTGGAGTTCGCCATGACGAGAAGCGCCGCGACTGTCCCCCTGTTGCCCCCATTGAACCACCGCGTGCGACTGCTCCAGACCCCGTTCTCGTGGTACCATCCTCCCACATCTCGATCCCGCTCGAAGCGTTCCTCCGGAGCTCCGTTTCGATGACGTGAAAGAGCCTGATTCCACGCTGACTTCGGTGCGTTCTGTCGGATTTGTCGGACGCTTCTGACACGACTTCCCTGAATTCCAATTCATCTCGGAACCAGAAGATGAGGGAGAACAAGATGCAGACCTCGATCTCGCGCTCGGAGCTCGTGCGCGGCCTCGGTCGCATCCAATCGATCGTCGAGAAGCGCAACTCGATGCCGATCCTCGCCAATGCACTACTGACGGCGACGAAACCGAACCGCCTCGAAATCGCCGCGACCGACCTCGACATCGGGATTCGAAGCGTCCAGACCGCGGAGGTCACGAAGCCGGGCGGTCTTACGGTGTCCGCCCGGAAGCTGTTCGAGATCGTCCGGGAGTTTCCCGAGGAGAGCATCCAGCTCTCGACCACCGCCAACTCGTATCTGGAGCTGCGCTGCGCCCGGAGCCGCTTCACCCTGGCCGGCACGGCCGCAGAAGAATTTCCGACGCTGCCCGAACTCGCGCCCGAAAAGATGGGACGGATCCAGGCCGTCATGCTCTCCAGCATGATCGAGCGCACGATGTACGCCGCGTCGACCGACGAGACTCGTTACAACCTGAACGGCGTGTACTTCGAGCTCATCGAGGAAGCGACGAAACTGCGCATGGTGGCGACCGACGGCCACCGACTCGCGATTTCCGAGCGCGCGGTCGGCGCCGAGAGCAATGGCTTCGCCACCAATGTGATCCTGCCCAGAAAGGCGCTTGCGGAGCTCAAGAAACTCGTCGACGAGGAGGATGCCGACGAGGTCGAACTCGGCTTCGAAGGCAACTCGGCCCTTGCGAGAAAGGGCGACGTGACGCTGGTCATGCGGCTCGTGGAGGGGGAATTCCCGAACTACCGGCAGGTGCTTCCGAAGAACAACACCCAGCGCGTCACCCTCGCGAGTGACCTCCTGGCGCAAGCGGTCCGCCGCGCTTCCCTGGTGTCGGTCGAGCGCAGCAAAGCCATCCGTCTCGAGCTGATTCCGGGGATCCTGCGGATCACGTCGACGAACCCGGATCTGGGCGATGCCTTCGAGGAGCTCGATGTCGACTACCAGGGCGACGGCCTCTCGGTCGGCTTCAACGCCCGCTATCTCCTCGACAGCCTCAGCGCCTTCCATGCCAAGGAAATCGAGCTGCTGCTCGAAGACGAGCTCTCCCCGGCCCTCGTACGTCCGGCCGAGGACACCGACAGCGTCGCGGTTGTGATGCCCATGCGGCTCTAGGCCCGGAGCCCTGTCGGGACCCCGTCCCAACGGCGATTCCCGAGCTGTTCCCGGAGACTTTACGGGGACTTACGGATTCATTAGAGTCCTCCCGTCGCGTGCCGGGCGGCCGCGACTCCCTCCCTGCTGCACGCCCGGCAGCCTCTGGCGGAACCTTCGGGGCGTCGTCTCGTCCCGGGCGACGCTCCGGCACAGCGGTGTCGATGCGCGACGGGAGCGCATGCCGGCGGGGCATGGCCCGCTTCTGGCTCCGAACCGGTTGCGTGCGTGGTCTGATCGTTCCAGATCCGATCGTTGTAAGGATCCCGAGAGGGAGATGGGTTGAGCTACGACGCGAGTGACATCGAGGTTCTCGAAGGCCTCGACCCGGTGCGCAAGCGCCCGGCGATGTACATCGGAACGACCGGTCCCAACGGTCTCCATCATCTCGTCTACGAGGTCGTCGACAACTCGATCGACGAAGCGCTGGCGGGCTATTGCACCCACATCGAGGTGACGATCCGGACGGATGCCAGCGTGACCGTCCAGGACGACGGCCGTGGGATCCCCGTCGATCTACACCGAGCCGAGCAGCGATCCGCCGCCGAAGTCGTGATGACGACACTGCATGCCGGCGGCAAGTTCAACGAGAAGACCTACAAGGTTTCGGGCGGCCTCCACGGCGTCGGGATCTCCGTCGTCAACGCGCTCTCCGAACAGCTCGAACTCGAGATCCGGCGCGACGGCCGAGTCTGGCAACAGACGTACCGGCGCGGGGTCCCCGACGGCCCGATCGAAGCCGTGGGCACCACGGATCGCACCGGCACGACGATCACGTTCCATCCCGACCCCGAGATCTTTCCGTCGACGGAGTTCAGCTTCGATGTCCTCTCGCAGCGCCTCCGTGAGCTGTCGTTCCTCAACGCCGGGATCCGCATCCAGATCCAGGACGAACGCAGCCAGAAGGCCCACGACTTCTGTTACGAGGGTGGCATCGTCTCGTTCGTCGAACACCTCAATCGCAGCCGGACTCCGCTGCACGAGCCGCCGATCTTCATGTCGGGCGAGCGGAAGTCCGAGATCCACGGCAGCGCGACGCCGATCGCGATCGAAGTCGCGATCCAGTACAACGAGACCTACAACGAAAGCGTCTTCTCGTTCGCGAACAACATCAACACGGTGGAGGGTGGAACCCACCTGATCGGGTTCCGCACCGCTCTCACGCGGGCTTTCAATCGCTACCTCACCGGCCACAAGAAGAACGGCAAAGGCGAGGCCGAGAGTGTCAGCGGCGACGACGTTCGCGAAGGCCTCACAGCGGTCATCTCCGTCAAGCTGCCGCAGCCGGAGTTCGAGGGGCAGACCAAGACGAAGCTCGGCACCAGCGAAGTGCGCGGGCTCGTCGAACAGCTCGTCTACGAGCAGTTGTCGTCGTTCTTCGAGGAACATCCCGCGGTGGCGCGCGTCTGCATCGCCAAGGTGGTCGATGCCGCCCGCGCGCGGGCGGCGGCGCGCAAGGCCCGTGATCTGGCGCGGCGCAAGGGCGCGCTCTCGGATTTCAGCCTGCCGGGAAAGCTTGCAGATTGCCAGGAACGGGATCCGAGCCGATCCGAGCTGTTCATCGTCGAGGGCGACTCCGCCGGCGGCACCGCGAAGCAGGGCCGCTCCCGCGAGACGCAGGCGATCCTCCCGATCCGCGGCAAGATCCTGAACGTCGAGCGCGCGCGGCTCGACAAGATGCTCTCGTCGCAGGAGATCCAGGCCATCGTGCTCGCGATCGGCTGTGGGATCGGTGAGGACTTCGACCCGGACAAGGCCCGCTATCACAAGATCATCATCATGACGGACGCCGACGTCGACGGCAGTCACATCCGCACGCTGCTGATGACGTTCTTCTACCGCCAGATGCGCCCGCTGTTCGATCGCGGCTACCTCTACATCGCGCAGCCGCCGCTCTACAAGGTCAAGAAGGGCAAGTCCGAGCGCTACATCAAGGACGAGAAGGCGCTCGAGGAATATCTGCTCGATCTCGCGCTGGCGAACTGCCGCGTGTTTCCGGAAGGCGCCACCGAGCAGCTCGATGCCGACGCCGTACGCGAGCTGGCGGAGCATGCCAGCGAGTACAGCCGCCTGCTCCGGCTGCTCGCCCGTCGGCGCCTCGACGAGCGGGTGGTCGCCGCCGCCGTCGTGGCCGGCGTGCCCTCCGAGCAGGATCTCCGCGATCCGGCGGCCCTGCGCGAGCGCGTGGCCCGGCAGATCTCCGAGCAGCTCCGGCTGATCGATCCCGACGCCCGCGAGATCGCATGGGACGTTGCGGCCGACCCCGAGCACGACGCACACCGGCTGATCGCGACGAGCCGCCGCGCGGGCGTCTCGCATCGCACCCCGTTCGATGCGAGCTTCCTGCGCTCGGCGGACTGGCTGCGCCTGTCCGCGCTGGTGTCGAAGATGAGCGAGACCGGCGGACGCGGCAGCTTCCGGATCGAGACCGACGGCGGCGAGGCGGAGGTCGTCCCCACTGCGCCGCGCGTCTTCGAGCGGCTGCTCGAACTCGCGCAGAAGGGGCTCTCGATCCAGCGCTACAAGGGTCTCGGCGAGATGAACCCGGACCAGCTCGCCGACACCACGATGGATCCGCGTACGCGAACCTTGCTGCAGGTGAAGGTCGAGGACGGCGTCGAGGCCGATCTGGTGTTCTCGACGCTGATGGGGGACGACGTCGAGCCTCGCCGCGACTTCATCGAGAAGAACGCATTGAACGTCCAGAACCTGGACATCTAGGGACGAATCGCCGTGGCCGATCCGACGCCGCCGCCCGACGAACCGACCGTGCCCTCCGGTGCGCCGCCGGCCGGTCGTGCTCCGATCCCGGTCGCGATCGAGGACGAGGTGCGTGCGTCGTTCCTCGACTACGCGATGTCCGTCATCATCACCCGCGCGCTGCCGGACGTCCGCGACGGGTTGAAGCCCGTCCATCGCCGGATCCTCTACGCGATGCAGCAGGAGGGCCTGGTCCCGACGCGGCCGTACTCGAAGTGCGCCGGCGTCGTCGGCGAGGTGCTGAAGCACTATCACCCGCACGGAGACTCGGCCGTCTACGACGCGCTCGTGCGCATGGTCCAGGACTTTTCGCTCCGCTACCCGCTGATCGACGGCCAGGGCAACTTCGGCTCGATCGATGGCGATCCGCCGGCCGCCTACCGCTACACCGAGAGCCGGCTCGCGCGCATCGCCGAGGAACTGCTGCGCGATATCGACCGCGAGACGGTCGACTTCTCGCCGAACTTCGACGGCTCGACGAACGAGCCGGTGGTGCTGCCGACGCGGCTCCCGAACCTGCTCGCCAACGGCTCGACCGGCATCGCCGTCGGCATGGCCACGAACATTCCCCCGCACAACCTGCGCGAACTCGTCGACGTGCTGATGCTGGAGGCGCAGAACCCCGACTGCACGCTCGATCAATTGCTCGAGAAGATGCCCGGTCCGGACTTCCCGACCGGCGCGCTGATCTGCGGGACCGCCGGGATCCGCGCGGCGTACACCACCGGCCGGGGTCTCATCACCGTGCGCGGCCGCGCCGCGGTCGAGGAAGGCAAGCGCGGCGCGCGGATCGTCATCACCGAGATCCCGTTCATGGTCAACAAGGCGTCGCTGCAGGAGAAGATCGCCGAACACGTGCGCGAGGGACGCATCGTCGGGATCTCGGATCTGCGCGACGAGAGCAATCGCCAGGGCATGCGCGTCGTCATCGAGCTCAAGCGCGATGCGAACCCCGACGTCACGTTGAACCAGATCTACAAGCAGACGCCGCTGCAGACCACCTTCGGCGTCAACATGTTGGCGCTGGTGAACGGTCGCCCCCAGACGCTGTCGCTGAAGGCCGTGCTGCGCCACTTCCTCGAGTTCCGCCGCGAGGTCGTGATCCGCCGGGCGATCTTCGACCTGCGCCAGGCCGAGGCGCGCGCCCACATTCTCGAGGGCCTGGCCCTCGTGCTCGACAATCTCGACGAGGTGATCGCGCTGATCCGCTCCGCGCAGGACACCGCGGCGGCGCGCGCCGCGCTGATGGAGCGCTTCGCGCTCTCCGAGCGCCAGACCAACGCGATCCTCGAGATGCGGCTGCGCGCGCTCACTGCGATGGAGCGACAGCGCATCCTGGACGAACTGGCCGAGATCCGCGCGCGCATCGAAGACCTGAAGGGTCTGCTGGCCAGCGACGCGCGCGTGCTGGAGGTCGTGCTGGAGGAGCTGGCCGAGATCCGCGAGAAGTACGGCGATCCGCGCCGGACCGAGATCACCGGCGCCGTCGACGTGATCGAGACCGAGGACCTGATCGCCGAAGAAGACATGATCGTCACCGTCTCGCACCTCGGCTACGTGAAACGCAATGCGGTGACCGAGTACCGGGCGCAGCGGCGCGGCGGCAAGGGTCTGCGCGGGATGGAGACGCGAGACGAGGACTTCGTCGTCCGGCTGTTCTCCGCCTCGACGCACGCCTACGTGCTGTTCTTCACCAACCGCGGTCGCGTGCACTGGAAGAAGGTCTGGGAACTGCCGCAGCTCGGACGCGCCGCCAAGGGCCGCTCGCTCGCGAACCTGCTCTCCCTCGGCGAAGGCGAGCGCGTCCAGGCCACGCTCCCGGTGCGGAGCTTCGCGTCGCCGTCCGCGGAGGCGGAAAACCAGGACGGCGGATACGTCATCTTGTGTACTCGACGCGGAGTGATCAAGAAGACGGACCTGGCGGCGTTCTCCAATCCGCGCCGCGCCGGCATCATCGCGATCAGCCTCGACGAGGGAGACGAGCTGATCGCCGCCGCGCGGACGAATGGAGGCCAGCAGGTGTTGCTGGCCACGCGCAGCGGCAAATCGATCCGCTTCGAGGAAACCGATGTGCGGCCGATGGGCCGTTCGGCGATGGGCGTGCGCGGGATCTCGCTCGCGGGCGACGACGAAGTCGTCGGCATGGAGATCCTGTCGCCGGGCGCCACGATCCTGTCGGTGACGCAGAACGGCTTCGGCAAGCGCACGCCGCTCGAAGACTATCGGATCCAGAAGCGCGGCGGTTCCGGCATCATTACGATCCGCACCAGCGATCGGAACGGCCCGGTGATCGGCCTGGCGCAGGTGACGGACGACGATGAGGTCATGCTGATCACCGATGGCGGCAAGGTGTTGCGCTGCCGCGTGTCCGGGATCAGCACGATGGGCCGCGCGACGCAGGGTGTGACGCTGATGGACCTCGCCGAAGGCGAGAACCTGGTGTCGATCACGCGCCTCGCGGAGCGCGACGCGGGCGGGGACTAGGCGCCGGGACCGAGACGGCGGACGGATTTCCGGTCGCGCGCGGAGCCGTGTCAGAGCCGCTCGACGTGCGCGCCGGCGATGCCGCGGAAGCGCTCGGGCCAGCAGGTGAGGATGATCACCTGGCATTCGGCGAGCCCGATCGCCGCGTTCATGCGTTCGATGCGCTCCGGGTCCGAATGGCCGAGCGCGTCGTCGACGATCAGCGGCACGCCTTCGTGCGGCGCCACGATCATCGCGGCGGCGAGCCGCGTCAGCAGACCGAGCTGCTCGCGCGTGCCGGTCGTCAGCTGCTCGAAGGCCAGCGTCGTGTCGTCGAGCGTCCGCGTTTCGATGGCGAGATCCTGGCCGAGCTGGATCGCGAACGACGGGCCGAAGACGACGCGCCCCAGCGTCTCGATGCGCTGCCGCAGCGGCTCGACGTAGGCGCGCCGGGCGGCCTCCCGGTGTCGGGCGAGCGTCTGGAGCAGCCGGCGCGCGGCTGCGGCCCGGCGCACGAGGGATTCGCGGGCCCGCTCGGCGTGGTCGAGCTGGCTGCGTGCCGCTTCGAGCCGTTCGAACAGTCCCGCCTCGCGGGTCACCTCGAGCAGCGCGCCGACGCGCGCGGTCGCGGTATCGAGCCGATGCGATTCGTTGCGGGCGTGGTCGAGCGCAGCCTGCGCGCTGCGTCTCCGCGCTTCGACCGCTTCGGGCTGCTCCGCCGCCAGCCGCTGCGCGAGCGAAGCCCATGAGGTTTCGACGCGTTCGGCGTGCGCGGTGGCCTCGTCGAACGACTTCCGCAATGCGTCGTCCGGTTGTTCGCCGCGGCTGGCCGCCAGCCGACCCGCGAGGCCGGCGAGATCGTGCCGTGCGTGGTCGAGCTGTCCGTCGAGGCGACTGCGTTCGTTCCGCTTCTGCTCGTGATGGGTCAGCAGCGGTTCATAGGCCGCCGCGGCGCGCTCCGCCTCTTGCTTCGCCGCGTGGCTCACCGCCTCCGCACGCGCCAGGGCGCTCTTCGCGTCGTCGAGCGTTGCCGGGAACTCCGGCGCCGCGCCGCGCCGCGCCAGATAGTCGTCGACGGCGGCCCGCGCGCGGTTCGCCTTGTCCTCGAGTTCCTCGACGCGCAGGTCGCGAAGCAAGTCGGTCAGGCGCTGTTCCGCCTCCGCCGCGATCCGGACCGCGTCCTCGCGCGCGACGTTGGCGCTCGTCGCGGCTTCGAGCGATGCGACACCGTGGCGCTCGAGCCGCGCAGCCAGCTCGCTCGCGGCTCGCTCCCGTGCCGCCTCGAGCTCGCCGGTGCTGGTGCCGGGTTGCAGCCGGATCTCGAGCGCCCCCGGCACCCGCAGCGTCCGCTCGTGCGCAACCGACAGCTCCCGTGTCTCGCCCCCCGCGAGCGTCATCGGCTCCGCGTCGACGTCGATCCGGATCTTCGAGAGCGCGTGCAGCGCGAGCCGCGGACCGCCCTCTTCGAGCCGTCCCTGGGCCTCGCGAAGCGCGTAGTCGGCCTCCAGGATCGCGTGCAGGGCCTCGCGCGTCACGCGATTCGTCGCCAACACAGCGGCCGCTTCGCGCGCCTTCACCTGCTGCTCGCGCGCGCGCACGAGCCGCTCGCCGAGCTGCGCGGCCTCGAGCTCCCGGCGGCGGGATTCGGCGTCAGCTCGGGCCCGTCGCTCGCTGCGCTCGGCGGCTTCGGCGTGCCTCCGCGCCTCGTCCCGTCGCTGCTTCGCCGCGGTGATCTGCCGCGCCAACTCGTCCGCCTGTTCGGCGCCCGCGTGCTGTTCTGCCTCCAAGGCCTCGATGCGCGCCTGCTGCTCCGCCACGCTGCGGGCCAGCGCGGTTCGCTCGGCGCCCGCGCGGGCCGCGGCCTCGACATCGCGTCGGATCCGCTCCCGTTCGACCTCCGTCGTCGCCAGCTCCTTGCGCAGCGCCTCGACGACCTGTGCCCGCGCCGCCCATCGTTCGAGTTCGGCGAGGCGTTTCGGCAGCTCTTCGTCGAGCCGCCGGCGTCGATCCGCGAGCTGCGCGCTCTCGGCAATGTGTCGTTCGATGGCGCCTTGCTCCGCTTCGAGTTCCGCCACCTGCGCGCGCAACCGCTCCACGCGCTGCTCGGCGTCGACGAGTTCCCCCTTCGCCTTGCCTTCCTTCGCCGTGTAGTAGCGCTGGTATTCCGTCTGGACGCGCTCGAAGAGGGCGGGGTCTCCCTCGTTGTTGCTGCTTCCACCGGACGCCGCGTCGAGCGCGCGCGCGAGCGCACGGCTGTCGGCCAGCACGGCTTGATCGATGCCGCGGCCCTGCTCGATCCGGATCGCCTTCCACAGATCGAGGTCGAGGGTGTCTTCGAGCAGTTGGCGCGCGCGTTCGTGCGCGTCGCGGCCGGTGAGGTTCTCCGGTTGCGGTCGCAGGATGCGCAGCTCGGTGGACGCCGCCTTGGTCTTGAGTCCGAAGCACTTGCGGTAGTGGAACGCGTACGGTCCCGTCTCGATCTCGACCTCGATCTCCGGATGAGCGTCGCGGTGCACCGGGAAGATGTTGCGGACCGACGTGTCGGTGGAGTTGTCGAAGTACTCGAAGATCAGATCGAGCGCTTCGGCCAACGAGGATTTCCCGGCTTCGTTCGGGCCTTCGATCACCGTGACGCCGGGACCGAAGCGGACCTCGTGCGCGTCGCTCCCGCGGTAGTTCGCGATCCGGATCCGCAGCACCCTCACGGCGTCCTGGACCCCTCCGCCGGCTGCTGGCGCCGCGCCAGCCGGAACAGCAGCGCCAGCGCATCCCGCGCCTCCGCAGCGTCCTCGCCCTCGCCGCGCGCGGTGCTGTCCAGTTCGTCCCAGGCCTGTCTCGCATAACCGGAGAGGCCCAGGGCGTCGCCGCCGTCCGCGTCCGGCAACACGACCAGATCCGTATGCCGAGCCCAGATCTGAAGCGAGGCGAACAGCTCCCGGCTTTCGTCGAGTACCTGCTCGAGCCGCGCATGGGCGTCGAGGGCCAGGCTCCCGACGAGCCGCAGGCGCAGGATCGCTCGTTCCTTGTGTGGCATCGCCGCGAGCCGCGTCGCGAACACCTCGACATCGGCGCCCGAGTTCAACGCCGCCTGCTCGTCGAGGAACCGCCAACCGCCGGCGTCGACGAGCGGCAGGCTGGTCACGACCGGCGGCGCCCCGGCTGCGAGTTCGACGAGCAGCACGTTGCCCGGATCGATCTCGCCGAAGTCCGTCGCGACCGGCGCGCCGCTGTACCAGACAGCGCCCGAGTCGCCGATCGCGGTCGTCGAATGGCGATCGCCGAGCGCCAGATACTGCAGCCGCCCGTCCGCGAGCGCCGCGTCCACCTCGGCACAGCGGATCAGTTCCGGCCGGCTGCGGTCCGGCGCCAGCGCATCCACGCAGCCGTGTCCGACGACGATCCGCAGCCGGCCGGGCGCACACGGCGCGAGCGCCCGGAGCTGCGCAGCGACGAGGTCCACGAGCGGCTGCTTGTTCCCCCACGGCACACCGATCACCTCGACGCCGGACGCAGCGTCCGGCACGATCGGCGTCGGTTCCTCGAGCACGGACACCTGCCGCGGACGCCGTTGCACGAAGGTCGGCGCCCGGTACACCGAGGCCGCGTCGAGCGGATCGTGGTTGCCCGGCAGCAGCAGCACCGGAACGGGAATCGCTGCCATCGCCTCGAGCGCCCGCACGACGGTCTGCCGCGCGACCTGGTTCGACTCGAAGACGTCACCGGCGACGACGACGAACGCCGCGTCGTGCGCGCGGGCGAGCTCTCCGATCCGCCGGATCCCATCGATCCGGTCCTGCGTGAAGCGCGCCTGCGCCTCCTCGGACAGGAAGTGCCGCGTCATCCCGAGCTGCCAGTCCGACGTGTGGAGGAAGCGGACCAATCGAATCCCTCGCGCGCGTGCCAACGCGAAAGCGTAGGCGAGGACGCCGCCCCCGTCCCTCCCACGCCGCGAGAGCCGTCAAGAAAGGGGTCGGGTTGGATTCGTCAACTTCTGGCTGGCGCCGGTGGCTTGCCAGCGCCGGCCGCCGCGCCGGCTGGCGCGTGTTCCCCGCGCTCGCCTCGGCGCCGGTTCGCGATCCCCGTCAGCCCGAGCGCCAGCAGCAAGCCACTGCCCGGCTCCGGGACGACGAAGGGCCCGATGTTGGATTCGTTCAGCCCCTGGAATGGAGCGCCGTCGACCGAGAAACGGATCGACGTGACGCCGCCGCAGCAACCCTCGAAACCGAGCCACGCGAGCGTGTACGACGTCCCGGCTTCGAGCTCGAGCTGCGTCGTGAAGACATCCGCGTGGTTCCAGTCGTTGGCCCACCAGATGTCGTCGGTCCGGACCAACTCGTCGAGCACTGCCCCGCTGTCGTTGTCGATGACCACGGCGGCGCCGCCGCGCCCCCAGTCTGCTCCCACCTGGAACGCGTACTGGCCCGCGACGGCGATCTCGAGGACCGCGGTCAGCAAGATGCTGTAATCGCCGTTGCCTCCCGCCTCGACCCGAGCGGAGACGTCCTCGAGGGCCGTCATCGTGACGGAGGCGAGCGGCGTCCCGGCCAGATGCGCGGCCAACAGATCCGCGTACGTGTCACCGGCCTGGACGCGAGCGTTCGTCCCGGTGAAATCCGCCTGGAAGGAGAGGGCCCGGGCGTCGGCGGCGGAGAGGAAGACGCCGCAAGCGACTACTTGGAGGAGGCTGGCAAGACGGAGGACGAAGGGGCTCATCGGGTCTCTCTCTTCTGCCGGTTTCGGGAGCCCCTCCTGACCAGAACCCCGGCGCTCGCGATCGAGACACCTTCGGCGGGCCGCGCGAAGAACTTGAGCCGGGCCCGCCCCCCCTGCCCGCCCGCCCCCCCGAGGGAGGCTCGCCGCGTTGCGGCCCGGAGAACTTCCGCCCCGCAGCGAGGCCCCAGTCGAAGCCCCCGACGACCCGATCCGCGTGCGTGGAGGCTCCCTCTCGGGCGTCCGGCGCCGTCCCGTCGCCGTCGCTGCACGATCGACGTACTCGACACGAAAACGTGTCTAGAGCACCGCCTGCAAAGCGCGGCGTGGCAGCGTGCATCACGCATTTCGCCTCCGGTCCGTTGCGCTTCTGACCTCCGATCGGTCGAAGAACTCCGATGATCGGGTATGATCGCCGCTCTGCCGAAGCGGAAACGATGACACTGAATCGGATCATAGAGCGACTCGCGGACCGGATGGGACTCAATGCGGTCCCGCAGATTTTCTTCGTCTCCGCCGTCCTGGCGGTTCTGTTCATCGCCTTCGCAATTCCGTTTCACGCCGGCTTTGCCGAGTTCTTCGGTCTGCTCACGACCTTCACGGTGGCGTACTTCGGCTGGTTCTACGTCCTGAGTGTCACCGGCCTACTTGGATTCCTGGTGTGGGTGGCGCTGTCCCGCTATGGCCACATCCGCCTCAGTGCCGACCACGAGGGCCCGGAGTACGGCACGCTCACGTGGTTCTCGATGCTGTTCGCGGCCGGTATCGGGACGGTGCTGATGTTCTGGGGCGTCGCCGAACCGATGTCCCATTTCGCGAATCCGCCCCTCGAGGAGGTGGCCGCCCGCTCGCCGGAGGCGGCGAAGCTGGCGATGACCATTGCGCTCTACCACTTCGGGTTGCATACCTGGACGATCTTCACGCTGCCGGCCCTGGCCATCGGCTACTTCACGTACCGGCAGGGGCTCCCGATGCGGATCAGCAGCGTCTTCTACGCCGTACTCGGCGAGAGGATCCACGGACCCTGGGGTTGGGCCATCGATACCGTCGCGGTGTTGGGAACGCTCTTCGGAGTAGCAGTTTCGGTGGGTCTCGGAACGCTGCAGCTGACCAGTGGGCTGCACTTTCTCACCGGCGTTCCGACCCATGCCGTCACACAGATGCTCATCGTCGCCGTGGTCACGCTCGTCGCGACGGCTTCCGTGGCACTGGGGCTCGACCGCGGCATCAAGCGGCTCTCGCTGTTCAATATTGCGATCGCGCTGGTGATCCTGCTGTTCGTGTGGATCGCCGGTCCGACGCTGTTCGTGACCTCGGGGATCGTGCAGAACTTCGGCAGCTATCTGCAGAACCTGCCGTGGCTGGCGTTCTGGACCGAGACGTACCAGGGCACGGACTGGCAGCGGAGCTGGACGGTGTTCTACTGGGCGTGGACGATCTCATGGGCTCCCTACGTCGGGATCTTCATCGCCCGCATCTCCCGAGGTCGTACGATCCGCCAGTTCGTCGCCGGCGCGCTCGGGGCGCCACTGGCCTTTACCGTCGTGTGGTTCTCGGTCTTCGGTCTCGCCGCGATCGACCTCGAGCTGCACCAAGGGGTTCCGCTCGCCGCGCAGGTGCAAGCGGACGTCTCGGTGGCGCTGTTCTCCTTTCTCGGCAACTACCCGCTGGCCACGCTGACGTCGTTCCTGAGCGTCGTCGTCATCATCGTTTTCCTCACGACCTCGGCGGATTCGGCGGCGCTGGTCGTCGATCTCCTCTCGAGCCACGGAGATCGGCCTTCCCACATGGGGCAGCGCGTGTTCTGGACGCTGCTGCTCGGCGCCATTGCCGCCACGTTGCTGCTCGGCGGCGGACTCGAGGCGCTGCAGAACGTGATCACGACGCTCGGATTCCCGTTCTGTGTCCTGTTGGTCTTCATGGCGGTCGCGCTGACACGCGCGCTGCATGCCGATGATCTCGGCTACTCGCTGGAGGACCTGGCGGCCGGTCGAGCCCCGTCCATCGAGCCGATGGGCTCCGATGACCCCGCGGCCATCGACCGCGACGATCAGCCGGGACGCCGCGGCGCTGCCGTCCGGACCCGCTGACTCGTAGCGATCGGGGCTCGACGTGCCTGGCGGCGATCTCGGCCGGTGGGGATTCTCACCCGGGAGGCGCGTCCGTCTCAATCTCCGCTGCCATCGCGCCGATCGAGCGGGTTCCCGAAGGAGCCGCTCCGCTTGACCGCAGCCGATCTCCGAACGATGCGTTGGCGCTGGATCGCTCTGTCCGTGGCGGTATCGGCTGTCGCCGTGCTCCTGGTCACCCTGTACGTCGGCTCGCTGCTGCAGCTCTCGCCCGCCCAGTGGCGCACGTTCGGTGGCTTCGTCGGCCTCGCCTTCCTGCTGTGCACGGCGCCATACCAGTGGCAGGGAATGCGCGCGTTCGTGCCGATCGGCAACTCGCTCGGACGCCCGGCGGACGATCCGGCGGGTCGAGAACAGGATCTCGCCGGTCTCACAGCGGCCCTGCGCGCACCGATTCGCGTCGCCGTGGCGGGCGTCTTCTGGTGGGCGCTCGGCGGATTGATCGTCGTCGTCGGCGTCGGAATCCTCCATCCGGAGCTGCGCGGCTACGGTCTTGCGGTCACCTACACTTCTACGTTGTCGGCCGCATCCGTCGCCGTCATGATCCATTTTCTGCTCGCCAAGCGCCTGCTGCGCAGCGCGCTCACCGTGCTGTCGGCCCGGGTCCCGGATCCCGACCGCCGCGAACGGGCTTCCGCGACGCTCCGACTCGCGACGAAGCTTCGCGTGACCGTCCTCGTCATCGTCATCGGATCCATCGGGTTCGCCGCGTTCCTGGCCCAGCGCCGCAGTGGGGATCCGCTCGAGGCCGTCGAGGCCGGCCACCAGCTCCGTTTCCTGGAATTCGTCCTGGAACGTGAGGGTCCCGACGTCACCGACCAGATCGACTCCCTCTCACGCGAGGCGGTCGCGCTGGGCATCGCCCGCGGCATCGTCCTGCTCGACGCCCGCGCCGAGGTCGTGCTCGCGGGACCGCCGGATCTGTTGGAAGCGTCCGAGCTGGCCAGCATCCGGTCCGCCGACACGAGCAGCGGCGATGGCTTCGAGAGCTACAGCCCGAACGTCTTCGCCTGGACGCGGATTTCCGGCGGACGCGGGATCCTCGTCGCGGCAACGCCCTGGAGCGACATCGCGCCGAGCACCCAACGCCTGACGCTCGCGTTCGTGCTGCTGACACTGGCCTCGGGATCGATCGGCCTCGCGCTGACCCAGCTGCTCGCGGGCGATGCCGGCTTCGCGATCGGGCGACTCCGGCAGTGGTTCCGACAGGTGGCCGGCGGCGACCTGCGTACGACGGCGGCGCTCGAGAGCGAGGACGAGTTCGGCGCGCTCGGTCGCGACTTCGACCGGATGGTCGCGGATCTGCGCAGCCTGGTCGAGAAGGTTTCGCGGGCGGTCGACGGCGTGGAGGGGACGGCAGCGGATCTCGGCGCGGTCTCGGTCGACGTCGCGCACGCCACGAGCGACCAGGTGGCCGCGATCGCGGAGACGCGGGGCGCCGTCGACAACGCCAACGGCCGCATCGGAGCGATCGCCGGCTCGGCCGACGAACTGGCTGCGGCGATCGAGGAGTCGAGCGCAGCGATCCTGGAGCTCAACGCGTCGGATGAGGAGCTGAACGCGATGGCTTCGACGCTGGCCGGACGCACCGACGAGATCGCCGCCTCCGTCGAGCAGGCGGCCGCTGGCGTCCAGCGCATCGCCGAGACCACCGAGCATCTGTCCGGAGCCGCCGAAGAGACCAGCTCGTCGATGGAGGAGATCGCGCGCTCGATGCAGGCCGTGCGCGACTACGCGGAAGAGAACGCCTCGATGTCGCGGCAGGTGGCCGAGGCCGCCGAGCGCGGGCGGGACCGCGTGCTCGAGACCGCTGCCGGCATGGAGGCGATCCGCGGCTCGGCCGCGGCGGCGCAGCAGGTGGTCCAGGCGCTCGATCGGCGCGCCGCCGAGATCGGCCGCGTGCTCGATGTCATCGAGAGTGTTGCCGACAGCACGCATCTGCTGGCGCTGAACGCGGCCATCATCGCCTCGCAGTCCGGCGAATCCGGGCGCGCCTTCTCGGTCGTCGCGGCGGAGATCAAGACGTTGGCCCGGCGCGTCCTCGGCAGCGCCCAGGAGATCGGGGAGCTGATCGGATCGCTGCAGTCCGAGAGCCGCAATGCGCTCGCCGCGATCGAAGAAGGCGGCCAGAGCGTCGAGCACGGCGTCGCGCTGTCCCAGGAGGCCGGCAAGTCACTCAGCGAGATCACCGAGTCGGCGCGACGGAGCGGCCAGCGGGCGGAGGACATCGTCACGGCCGTCCGCGAGCAGACGCATGCCGCCGGGCACGTCTCCGAACAGATGGAGCGTGTGCGGGCGGGGGTCACGGAGATCCGCAACGCGAGCGCCGAGCAGCACCGCGGGAACGAAGTCCTGCGGGCGGCAAGCCGCAACATGCGGGATGTTGCGCAGCGGGTTCATCATACGACCGCCGGGCAGGCGAGCGGGACCGGGCAGATCGGTCGCAGCCTCGAGAGCATTCGCGAGGGGATCGCGCACATCCATGGTGCGCTTCGTGAGCAGTCTCAGGCGATGGCGAGCGCCTCGATTTCCCTCGCGCAGGTGGGCGGCCGCACCGAGACGCACGCCGAGACCGCCGCCGCGCTCGGCCGCGCGACCCAGGACCTGCTCGAGCGCGCCGGCGCCCTGCGAGAATCCCTGTCCCGTTTCCGGGTGTAGGAACCCTCAGCCGGAGTCACGTTCTTCCGCGGGTCGGCTCGGATCGGCACGATGGCTCGCGGAGCACGTTTCGGTCTCCCACAGCGTGACGTCTCGGACCGGATAGCCGGCGGCCGCCACGCGTTCGAAGATCATGCGGGCGAGAAGTTCCGCCGTCGGGTTCCAGTCGACGACGAGAATCCGTTCTCCCGCCTTCTGCAGCAGCGGCACCAACGGATCCTGCCGGCACAGGATCATGGTGTGGTCGAGCTCGTCGTCGATCCAGCCCTTGATGGCGTTTCCGAGTTCGTAGAAGTCGACCAGCATGCCTTGCTCGTCGAGCGTGGCGTCCTCCAGCGTGACGACGGCGCGGGCATTGTGTCCATGGAGGTGACGACACTTGCCGGCGTGTCCGAGCAGTCGATGGCCGTAGCAGAACGAGATCGAGCGGGTGATGCGGTACATGGCGACTTCCGTGCAAGGGAGGAGACGCGGGCGGCCAACCCGCGGCCGAGCGTGTCTCCGAGCATGCTAACAAGCCGCGTCGCGGGCGCGTCCGCCGCGCTCGGGAGCGTCCGCCCCGCAGGCTCCCGATCGCTCGGCCGCCGCCGGCGAACGCGGCGCGGTATGCTCCGAACACGGGGGCGCCGGGGGGGGCGCCGTGGGAGTTCCGGCACCGATGACCAAGATCTACGGCGACGACGACGGCGACGTCTCCCGGCTGGACGGCCAGGACATCGCCATCGTCGGGTACGGCAACCAGGGACGCTGCTGGGCGCTCAACCTGCGGGATTCGGGCTGCCGGGTCCGCGTGTGCGTGCGCGCCGACGAGACGCGCGCGCAGGCGCAGGCCGATGGCTTCACCCCGGCGGATCTCGACGCGGCCAGCACGGCGCCGATCGCATGCCTGCTGATCCCCGATGGTGCGATCCCCGAGCTCCCGATCGAACGGCCTGCCGATGGTCTCACCGTCGTCGCGAGCGGCTACACGGTCGCCTTCGGCCGCTACGAGCCGCCCGGCGACGTCGGCCTGGTGGCGCCGCGCATGCTGGGCCCCGAGGTCCGGCGCTGCTTCACGGACGGGACCGGTTTCGTCACGGCCGTCGGCGTGCATCGCGATGTCACCGGCACGGCGCTCGCGCGCACGCTCGCCGTTGCGAAGGCGATCGGCGGCCTGCGCCAGGGCGCCATCGAACTCACGCCGATGCAGGAGGCGGTCCTCGACCTGGCCGTCGAACAGATCCTCTCGCCGGCGCTGACGCACGTGACCGGCGCCTTCGTCCGGACCATGATCGAGCGCGAGATCCCGATCGAAGCCGTCCTGGCCGAACTCTACCTGTCCGGCGAGGTCGAGCGGAACTACCGGCTGCTGCGCGAGTTCGGCTTCGTCGGCCAGCTCGAGCTGCACTCGCCGACCAGCCAGTACGGCCAGCTCTCGCGTCGCGGACGCTTCGACCACCTGGACGTCGCCGCGCGCATGCGCGAACTCGCCGACGAGATCGAGTCGGGCCGCTTCGCCGACGAATGGGATGCCGAGAGCCGAGCCGGCTACCCGAGGCTTGCGAAGCTGAAGGCCGAGCATGCCGGCGCGTCCGTCGCGGCCTTCGAGGACGCCGTACGCAGCCGGCTCGGTCCGAAGCGCCCGAACGGACGGGGCGACTGAAGCAGGCCGCCGCGGTCGCCGTTCGTCGCACGGCGCCGGCTCGGCGCGACGCGTTCCGGGAACCCGACAGACCGAGTGCGGCCCCCTATCTTCCGGCCGATGAAACGCACGCGATCGAAGCAGCTGATGAACCGGGCCCGCAAGGTGATCCCGGGCGGCGTCAACAGCCCCGTGCGGGCCTTTGGCTCGGTCGGCGGAACGGCACCGTTCCTGGTGCGCGGCAAGGGCGCCCGGATCTGGGACGCCGACGACAACGAGTACGTCGATTATGTCGGCTCGTGGGGACCGCTGATCCTCGGGCATGCCCACCCGGCGGTGTTGCGTGCCGTGCGCGCTGCCGCCGCGTCCGGCACCAGCTTCGGGGCGCCGACCGAACGCGAGATCAAGCTGGCGGAGCTGGTCTGCTCGGCGCTGCCGTCGGTCGAGAAGGTGCGCTTCGTGTCGTCCGGGACCGAAGCGGCGATGAGCGCGATCCGGCTCGTGCGCGGCGCCACCGGGCGCTCGCGGATCCTCAAGTTCGACGGGGGCTACCACGGCCATGCGGACTCGCTGCTCGTCGGAGCCGGCAGCGGCGTCGCCACGCTCGGCATTCCCGGCTCGCCAGGTGTCCCGCCGGAACTCGCGGCGCTCACGCTGCAGACCCCGTTCAACGATGTCGACGCCGTCGCCGACGCATTCTCGCGTTGGCCCGATCAGATCGCCGGCGTGCTGGTCGAACCGGTGGCCGGCAACATGGGCTGCGTGCCGCCGGTGCCGGGTTTCCTCGAAGGGCTGCGCACGCTGTGCGACCGACACGGCGCGCTGCTGATCTTCGACGAAGTGATGACCGGATTCCGGGTCGCGTGGGGCGGCGCGCAGGTTCGCTACGGCATCCGGCCCGATCTCACGATCCTCGGCAAGGTCGTCGGCGGCGGGCTCCCGGCGGCCGCGTACGGCGGGCGGGCGGACCTGATGGGCCAGATCGCGCCGGACGGTCCGATCTATCAGGCCGGGACGCTGTCCGGCAACCCGCTGGCGATGGCGGCCGGTCTCGAGACGCTGCGTCGGCTCCGTGAGCCCGGGGCCTACGTGGCGCTCGAGGCGCGCAGCCGGACGCTGGCCGAGGGCCTTGCCGAACGCGCCCAGGCAGCCGGCGTGGCGCTGTCCACCAGCGCAGCCGGCGGGATGTTCGGGTTCTTCTTCCATCCCGGGCCGGTCCGGAGCTTCGCCGACGCGCGCAAGGCCGATCCCGAGCAGTTCCGGGTGTTCTTCCACGCGATGCTCGACGCGGGGATCTACCTGCCGCCCTCGGCCTACGAGGCGTGTTTCGTGTCGCTGGCGCACCGCCCGATCGACGTCGCCGAGACGCTGGCCGCCGCCGAGCGGGCCTTCCGCAAGCTCCGGACCGCACGTCCGCGGGCCCCGGCGACGGGATCGCGGCCGCGTTGAGCGGCCGGGGGCCAGTCGCTATGGTGCGCGCCGCTCTTGGAGCCCTCGGGGAGCGATCCCGCCTCCCCGAGGAGGGATGCCGATGAGCGAACCCGGCGATGCAAGCGAACCGTCCGAGCCCCCCCGCGGGCCGGAAAAGGGCGGCGCTCGCGTTCCGGGCTCGCGCACGGCGCAGCAGGGGATGGCATCTGCGTACCAGGGCGCCGTCGAGGCCGTGCTGGCGGTGGTGATCAGCGGCCTGGCCGGGTACTGGGTGGACCGACGCTTCGGGACGGAACCGACCGGCTTCCTGGTCGGCATGGCGATCGGATTCGCGGCGTTCGGAATGCGGATGTGGCGGATGCGGAACGTGATGGGCGGGCCGGACGACCACAGCCGGCGCGACGGGAGCGGCGGAGCGCCGGAGTCGAAGTGAGCAGGACCGCGAGAACCATCGATGAGGCGAACGCGCTGCAAGGCCTCAACCTGACGCTGTCGGCCGGCGGCGTCGCGGTGTCCGCGCTCGTGGCCGGGCCGGCGTTCGCGACGGCCTATGCGCTCGGCGCGGCGCTCGAGGCGGTGAACTTTCGCGCGCTGTGCGCGTGCGCCACGCAAGTGCTCGAAGACCGGCTCGATGGCGCGCGCTTCTGGACCGCGCTGCTCGGATTGCGGCTCGCGATGCTGTTCGGCGCGCTGGGCGTTGCACTCGCAGCCGGCGCCCATCCGCTGGGGTTGCTGTTCGGCGTCTCGACCGTGGTGCCGGCGGTGCTGATCGGCGCGTGGTGGTTCGCGCCGCCGATCGATCCCGCCGCCCCGGTGCTGCCGGCCGACGACCCGGCGTGGGATCATTGGAGTGTCTGGCGCGCCGAGGTCGCGCTGCCGGTGCCCGACGAGGACGACGCGATCGATGAGACGGGGGACGCGCCGTGAGCATCTATGGACCGCTCGAGCATGCCGGCATCGACTGGGTGATCCAGTCCGCGCTGTTGGCGGTCGGGTTGCTGCTGCTGGCCGGTTGGTCCGTGCGGCGCTCGCTGGCCGCGGCCGACGGCGGCGTGCTGCCGGATCGCGGCATCACCGTGCGCAACTGCATCGAGGCGATCCTCGACGGGCTTGCGGAGCTCGCCGAGCAGACCATCGGTCACGACTACCAACGCTTCCTGCCGCTGGTCTCTTCGATCTTCTTCTTCATCCTGATCTCGAACCTGCTGGGACTCGTTCCGGCGGTCGGCGGCGCCACCAGTGACATCTCGGTCGGCCTCGCGTGGGGGACGATCGTCTTCTTCGTCTACCACTACGTCGGCATCGTGAAGCAGGGCTGGAAGTACGTCTATCAGTTCACCGGCCCGCTGTTCGACCTGAAGATCGGCGGCAAGCACTACCACGTGCCGCTGTTGGCGCCGCTGATGGTGGTGATCGAACTGCCGCTCAACATCGCGCGCGTCTTCACGCTGGCGCTTCGTCTGCTCGCGAACATGTTCGCAGACCATACCGTGGTGGCCGTGTGGCTGGGGCTGATGCCCGTTGCCGTGCCGGCGATCTTCCTGGGTCTCGGCCTGGTGATCTCGTTCATCCAGGCGTTCGTGTTCGCGCTGCTCAGCATGATCTACATCGGCTTGGCTCTCGAGGAGCACCACTAGGGTTCTTCGAGACGAGCCACGAGGCCCCACCGTCCGGATCGGGGCAAAGGCAAGGAGCAAGTATGGTTCCCGTTCGTTTCGGCAAGCTGTTGGTCTTCACGTTCGCCGCGCTGCTCGTCGCCGATGTGGCGTTCGCGGAAGAAGCCGCGCAGCAGGGCTCCAACTGGGGTCCGGCTCTCGGTGCCGGTCTCGCGTTCGGCCTGGCCGCACTCGGCTGCGGCCTCGCCCAGGGCCTCACGGCCAGCAATACGACGGCCGGCATCGCCCGCAATCCCGGGGCCGCCGGGGCGATGAACACGCCGTTCATCCTCGGCATGGCGCTCATCGAGTCGATTGCGCTGGTCGGCTTCGTCACCGCCTTCCTGCTGATCGGCAAGATCTAGTTCCTCCGACGTCGGGAACCCCGCGCGCGCCGGTCCCCGGCCCGGCGCGCGCCGTTCGCCTGCGGCGAACGGAGAGACGCCGGCAAGCCCCGGCGCCTTGGCCGGGGCGCGCAGTGAGCCGCAGGCGAACGGAGAGGCACCGGCAAGCCCCGGCGCCTTGGCCGGGGCGCGCAGTGAGCCGCAGGCGAACGGAGAGGCACCAGACGGATGCCACGGGCCGGGCCTCACCCCGTTTGAAATTCCCGGCTCGCACCACTTGCTTCCGTCCGGCGCCACTCCTCCCGCCCGTGCCCCCGGTCCCGTTGAAGGAGCGGAGGCGGGAGGCGTCTTGCGACGCCGGCATGACGAGGAGCAAGCGGCATGCCACGGCCCTCGCCGTCGCTGCGCTCGGCACGCGGCCGTTTCGCCAGCGGCGCTTCACGAGTTCGTGGTGAACGCCGGTCGGCTGGTCGTGTTCGAGGGGATCGACGGCGCCGGCAAGTCGACGCAGCTCCGGCGGCTCGCGGTGGCCCTGCGCGCCGCCGGTCACCGCGTCATCGAGACCCATGAACCGACCGACGGCCGCTTCGGCCAGCGCATCCGCGCGCTGGCGCGCTCGGGAACGCGGGTTGCGCCCGACGAGGAGTTGCAGTGGTTCGTCGAGGATCGCCGCGAGCACGTCGCCGCCGTGATCCAGCCGGGCCTGACGAGCGGCGCGATCGTTCTGAGCGACCGCTATTTCCTCTCGACGGTGGCGTACCAGGGCGCGCGGGGACTCGACGCCAGCCGGCTGCTCGCCGAGGCGGAGGCCGAGTTTCCGCTGCCCGATCTCGCGCTGCTGCTGGAGGTCGACCCGACCCGCGGACTCGAACGCGTGGCCGCGCGCGGGGGCATCGCGGAGCCGGCGTTCGAGAACACACGAGGTCTCATCGACGTCGCGGCGGTATTCCGCAGCATCGATCGCCCGTACCTCGTGCGGATCGACGGCGACCGCGAACCCGACGCCGTGGCGTCGCAGATCCACGCCATCGTCCAGGAGCGCCTCGCGCTGCTGTAACCCCCCGGGGGTATACACGCTCGAGTCCTGGCCCGGTTGACGGTCACCAGATATTCGTACAGAATGGTACGTACGATGAATAGCGAAGGTCGTCGCGGATCCCGTCCGAACGCCGAGCGCCCGCGGAAGGCGACGCGCCCCAATCCGACCGATCGCCGCAGTACGCGCGGCGATGCGAGTCGCGAGCGGATCCTCGACGTGGCAAGCCAGGTGTTTGCCGAACGGGGCTTTGCCGGGGCCGGCGTCGATCATCTCGCCGAACGCTCCGGAATCGCCAAGACGGCGATCTACTACCACTTCGGCAGCAAGGAGGGACTGCTGGCGGCCGTGGCCGAGCGCACGGCCGCCGCGTGGATCGAGGGGATCTCGAACTCCGCGCTCCAGGCCGGCGATGACCCGGCCGCCCGGCTGGACCGCGCGCTGGCCGGCATGCGCGCGCTGCTCGAGGAGACGCCGCAGATCCTCCGGCTCCTGCAGTTCCTGACCCTCGAGCTGGCGGACGAGAAGCCGGAGATCCGCGCGACCCTGCAAGCCATCCTCGCGCGCGCCCGCGCGGCGATCGTCACCGGCTTGAACGATGCCCTCGGCGTCGAACTCCCGCGTGCCGACGAAGTCGCCGGCGTCGTGCTCGCGTTGCTCGACGGCATCGCGCTGGTGCTGCAGGTCGATCCGGACTCGATCTCGCTCGACGACGCGTTCGCCGAGTTGCGTCGCATCATCGTGTTCCTCGTCGCGAGTCGGCTCGATCCCGAGCTCGGCCGCTGGTTCGACCATCCGGACCGCGGTGCGCTCCGACTCGAGCCGGCCGTGGAACCGAGCCGCTTCGCGCCCACGAGGAGAACCCCATGACTGCCCCGGCCACGACACTGCTCGAGCTTCCGGACGAGGAGAGACAGGACGCTGCCAGCGAGACCGCCTACCAGGGGTTTCTCGCCCGGCTCTCCCACCAATCCGTCGTGAAGCACTACGACGCCTACGCGGACATTCCGTGGGACGACCCCGCGTACGCCATCGATCCCGAGGACCCGCGCTTCGAGCTGTCTGCCGACGATCCCCTCGGCGCCACAGTGTGGTACCGGAGCCAGCCACAGCCGGTGCGGGCCCGGATCGGGCTGCACATGACCGCCACCTTCGCGCGCACCGGCCGTGCGTTCGAGAGCGTGCTGAAGCGCGGCCTGCTGGAGTTTGCGGCGCGGCTTCCAGAGGACGCTCCCGAGTTCCGGTACTGCTACCACGAGGTCATCGAGGAGGCGCACCACTCGCTGTTCTTCCAGGAGTTCGTCCAGCGCGTCCGCCGCGCCGGTCTCGACGTCCGCCCGCCGGCCATCGTCGGTGCCGGCGAACGGCAGGTGATCCGTTTCGGTCGCAGGTTTCCGGAGCTGTTCTTCTTCTTCGTGTTGAGCGGAGAGGATCCGATCGATTGGGTGCAGCGGCGGGCGCTCGCCAGCGGCGCCGAACTGCATCCGTTGATCGACCGCATCAGCCGGATCCACGTGACCGAGGAAGCCCGGCACATGGCCTTTGCGCGGCACTACCTGCGGCGCCACGTCCCCGCGCTGCGTGGGCCGAAGCTCTTCGTGCTGCGCTTGCGGACCGCGATCGTGATGAAGGTGGCCACGCAGTTGATGATGCGGCCGTCGCGCCACGTGGTCCGGACCTACGGCATTCCGAAGTCGGTGCTGCGCGAGGCGTATGGGCGGCGCTCGCCCGGTGCGCAGCGCGCGCGTGCCGCGCTCGGAAAGCCCCGGGAACTCTGCTGGGAGCTGGGCGTGCTGAACGCGCGCTGGGCGCCGTTCTGGAAGCTGCTCGGCATCTACGCGCCGCGCGGCGCCTGAACGCCGGGCCGCGCAGCGCCCGGACCCCGGGCGCACCGCTCCGCCGCGTCCGACTCCCGCGTGCGTCCGCTGCTGGCGCGAGCGTCGCGCGCGAGCTAGCAACGCGCCATGAACGCCGCCGAGCGCCCGTCGCACCGCGCGATCCCCGCGCACGAGCGGCTGATCGTCGCGCTCGACTGTGCCGGGCCGGAGGACGCGCGGCAGCTCGTGCGCACGCTCGGCGATGCGGTCGGCTTCTACAAGGTCGGGCTCGAGCTGTTCTGTCGCGATGGTGCGTTCTCGCTGGTCCGCGAGTTGCGGGATGCTGGACATCAGGTGTTCCTCGACCTCAAGCTGTTCGACATCCCGGCCACCGTGGCCGCGGCCGTCCGCAATGTCCGCACGCACGGAGCGCGCTTCGTGACGGTGCACGCGAGCCGGCGCGTGCTCGAGGCCGCGTGCGCCGAGCAGGATGACCTCGGCGTCCTGGCCGTGACGGTGCTGACCAGCTTCGATGCCGTCGATCTGCAGGATCTCGGCTATCCGCCGACGGTGACGGCCGAAGATCTGGTGCTGCAGCGCGCCCACACGGCGCTCGCGGCCGGCTGCGCGGGCGTCGTCGCCTCCCCGCTGGAAGCGCGCCGGATCCGCGCCGCCGTTGGCGACGGCCTCGCCATCGTGACGCCGGGCATCCGGCCGGCCGGCACGGCCGGGGAGGACGACCAGCGCCGGGTCGCGACGCCGCGCGCGGCGTTCGAGGCCGGAGCGGATTACATCGTCGTCGGTCGCCCGATCCGCACGGCGCCGGATCCGCGCGCTGCGGCGCTGGCGATCCAGGAGACGATCGCGGCGCACTTCTAGCGCCCGGTCCGGGCCCCGCCGGTGGCCCGCCGTCGAATCCTCGCCGGGGCGCACGTCCGGGCGGGAGCCGACGTCGTCCGCTTCACGCGATCGCCCGCACCAGGACATAGCTCGCGACGCCGACCAGCCCCGCGGCGATCATGCCGACCGCGAACGGCCGCGCTCCGAGCACGCGCAGTTTGGCGAAACTCGTGCCGAGCCCGATCGCCGCCATCGCCAGCGCGAGACACCCGCTCGAGACATTGCTCGCGGTGTCGATGATCGTGCGCCACGACTCTGGCGCGAGCAGGCCGAAGGGCCGCTCTCCCAGGTCGCCGACCGTACGGACGGCCGTCATCGCGACGAAGCCGAGTACGAACAGCGGAACGAGCTGGAGGAACGGCGTTCGTAGCAGGGGGCTCACGCCCCCCGGACGCTGGCGGCGATGGAGCAGCGCGACCAGCGGAATCACCGCCAGCAGAAAGAGGTTGCGCACCAGCTTGGTCACCGTGGCGACGTCGAGCGCTTCCGGCGCCCCGTAGTGCTGCGCATACAAGAGCGCGGCACCCGCCACTTGCGCCGTATCGTGGATCGCCGTGCCGAGAAACAGCCCGATGCGAGGCGCATCAGCGGCGAACAGAAGATGAGCGAGTGGCGGGTACAGCAACAGCGCCAGCAGTCCGAAGATCGTCACGCACGCGACCGCGTAGCTCATCTCGTCCTCGTCGGCGTCGATCACCGGACCGGTGGCGAGGATCGCGGTGTTGCCGCAGATGCCGGTGCCGACGGCGATCAGCAGCGACAGCCGACTCGGCAGCCCGAGCAGGCGGCCGAGCCCGGTGACGACGAACAACGCGACGCCGATCGCGCCGACCACGATCGGCAGGGCCGCGACGCCGATCGCGCCGGCGGCCGCGAGCGAGAGCCGGATCCCGAGCAGCGCCACGCCGACGCGCAGCAGCCGCTTGACGCACAGCCGCAGTCCGGCGTCATAGACGATCGGCAGTCCGAGAACGTTGCGGATCGCGAGCCCGAGCAGGATCGCGAGGGCGACACCCGGGATCGGACTGCGCTCGAAGCCGAACAGACCACGGCCGATCCCGTCGGCGGCGGCGCCGGCCACGGCGGCGATGCCGGCTGCGAGCGCGACCCCGGGCAGGACCGCACCGGCAAGCCCGAACAGCTCGTAGGCGCGGGCCCCGGCCCGCGAGCGCTGCTCGGCGGCGCTTTCCCCCGGATCGGCGATGTCCGGCAGGCCCTCGTAGCTGTCGAGCCAGCGCAGCAGCTCGGGATTCTCGTACGGGTTCCCGCGCTGGGGGGCGGATGCGGAGATCGGCACGGCCGCTCCTTTCCGGGTCTCGGCGGGACGCATCCTACCAGGCTTCAAGCCGGCGGGTCGCCGTGTCGATGGCCCTGACAGTCTGGCCCCTCGCGGCCCGCTTCCGGAAAGCTCGATGCCGCTCTTCTTCTGCCAGATCTTTCGCTCGCGATCTCCGCGTCGCTCCGCCGGCCGGCCGGAGGGCCTGCGTCATGCCTGAGCCCGGCAGCTGGCTGCCGCTGCTGCTGTTCGGGAGCGGCGTCTATCTGCTCCTCGCCTTCGCGCTGCTGCACCACCGCTATGGTCCCGGGACCCGGACCCTCGGCCTGTGCATGATCGCGGTGGCGGTCTGGACGATCGGAGCGGCCGCCGAGTCCGAGGCTGCGTCGCCCGCGGCGGCGCTGCTGTCGGCGAAGTTCAAGTACACCGGCGTCGCCCTGGTCGGCCCGCTGATCCTGCTTTTCTTCCTCCAGTACCTGGAGACGGCTCGGCTCCGGCCGCTGCATGTCGCGGCCCTGCTGGCGCTTCCGGCCGCGACGATCGCCCTCACCTGGACCAACGATGCCCACGAGTGGATGTGGACCGGTCCGTCGCGGTTCCTGGTGGCGAGCGACGACGTGCGCGAGCACTGGGGACCCTGGTTCTGGCGTGTCCATCTCCCGTACGGCTATCTGACGATGGGCGCCAGTTTCGTCCTGCTCGCCATCGAATGGTGGCGGGGATCGAAGCTGTATCGCTCGCAAGTCGCGCTGTTGTTCATCGCCACGTTGTTGCCATCGGCCACCAACGTGCTGTTCACGCTGGGGTACTTCCCCGGCGACTTCGGTCCCACCCCGGTGGCGCTCGCCGTCAGCAGCGTGTTCTACGCGTGGGGATTCCTGCGTCTCGAGTTGTTCCGGCAAAGTCCCATCGCGTACCACGCGGTCTTCGAGTACATGCAGGACGCCGTCGTCGTCGTCGATGCGTACGACCGGGTCGTCGATCTGAATCCTGCCGCGGCCCGGGTCTTCGGCCGTGCCGATCTGCGCGAGACGATCGGCTACCGCGTCGAGGAGTTGCTGCCGAGAGACCCGGCGCTGATCGCGGCCTTGCATGCTCCCGGCTGTGGCTCGGCCGTCTGCGAGGATGCCGGTGGCCGCCGGCTCGAGATCATCGTGTCGCCGATCCGGGTCGCCTCCGGAAGCCTGCGCGGGCGGGTGATCCTGCTGCGGGACGTGACGGAGCGACAGCGCGCGGAAGGCGCGCTGCGGCGTAGCGAAGCGCTGATCCGGAGCCTCGTCGACGTGTCTCCGAACGGGATCCTGCGCCTGCGACCCAAGCGCGATCCGGCGGGGGAGATCCGCGACTTCATCTGCTTGTTCGCCAATCCGGTGGCGATCGCCTGGCTCGACCGCCCGCAAGCCGAACTGGTCGGCAAGCCGTTCAAGGGCGTCGTGCATCCCCATACGCCGATCCTGTTCCAGAGGTTCCGCGATGTCATGCAAACGCGCGAGCCTTGCGATCTCGAGCGCGCCGTCGTGCGTCACGGCAAGGAACTCTGGCTGCGCTTCCTCGCGGTCCCGGCCGGAAACGACCTGCTCGTCACGTGCGTCGACATCACCGAAACCAAGCTGCGTGAGCGCGAGATGGAAGCGGCTGCGTATCAGGATCCGCTGACCGGACTGCTGAACCGGCGCGGTCTGGAAGCCGATGCGGCGGGCCTGCTCGCCGGCGCCGCCGGCCGCTTGGAACGCGGCGCTCTGCTCTATCTCGATCTCGACGATTTCAAGCAGGTCAACGACTCGCTCGGCCACGACATCGGGGATCTGCTGTTGTGCGAGCTCGCGGCCCGTCTCGAACACTGCACGCGTGGGCCCGATCTGCTGGCCCGCATCGGCGGGGACGAGTTCGTGCTGCTGTTGACGGACGTCGACGCCGACGGCGCTCGCGACGTGGCCGATCGCGTCGCCGCCGCCGCGGCCGCTCCGGTCACGATCGACGGCACCGCCGTTTCCTGCAGCGCGAGCATCGGCGTGGCGCTGCATCCGGACGCCGGCACGAATCTGAAGACCCTGCTGCAGGCCGCCGACCAGGCGATGTACCGGGCGAAGTCCGCCGGCGACCGGGTGGCCTTCGCCGGCGCCGCGGATCGGGATCGCGCCTGATCCGAGCGCGGCCGCCACTGCCCCGTTCGCCGATCTCCGGCGCTCTGCTCAGTCGGTGCCGGCCGCCGCCAGCGCGCGCCCGGTATGGCTGTCGCGCGCCCGTGCGATCACTTCCGGAGCCCCCTGCGCGACGACCCGCCCACCGGCTTCGCCGCCCTCCGGTCCGAGATCGATGACCCAGTCCGCGCAACGGATCACGTCGAGGTGGTGCTCGATCACCAGCACGGTGTTGCCGAGCTCGACGAGACGTTGCAGCACGCCGAGCAGGCGATCGACGTCGGCGAAGTGCAGGCCGGTGGTCGGCTCGTCGAGGATGTAGAGCGTGCGGCCGGTAGCGCGCCGCGCCAGCTCGCGCGCCAGTTTGATCCGCTGGGCCTCGCCGCCGGACAGCGTCGTCGCCGGCTGCCCGAGATGCACGTAGTCGAGCCCGACATCGTGCAGCGTCTGGAGAGGCCGACGCAGCGCCGGGAAGGCCTCGAAGAGCGTCAGCGCCTGCTCCACCGAGAGCGCCAGGACGTCGGCGATGCTGTGATCCTTGAAGCGGATCGACAGTGTCTCCCGGCCGAAGCGCAGGCCGCGGCACGCTTCGCACGGGACGAAGAGATCGGGCAGGAAGTGCATCTCGACGCGCAGCATGCCGTCGCCGTGACAGGCCTCGCAGCGGCCGCCCTTCACGTTGAAGGAGAAGCGCCCGGGTCCCCAGCCGCGCAGGCGGGCCTCCGGAAGCTGCGCGAAGAGCTTGCGAATGCCGTCGAAGACCCCCGTGTAGGTGGCGGGGTTCGAGCGCGGCGTGCGTCCGATCGGCGACTGGTCGACGGCGATCACCTTGTCGATGGACTCGTGGCCGCTCAGCGACGTGAAGCGCCCGGCCGGCTCCTGCGCACCGTGCAGGCGCGCGGCGAGCGTCCGGTAGAGGGTGTCATTCACGAGTGTCGACTTGCCGGAGCCGGAGACGCCGGTCACGACACTGAAGAGCCCCAGCGGCAACCGCAGATCGACGTCGTGCAGGTTGTGTTCGCGACAGCCGAGCAGCGTCAGCCAGCGCTCTCCCGGCATGCGCCGGGTCGCAGGTGGCGCGATGCGGCGGCGGCGCGCCAGGTAGTCGCCGGTCAGCGACCCCGCCGTCGCGGCGATGGCGGCCGGCGGGCCCTCCGCGACCAGTTCTCCGCCGTGGATGCCGGCGCCCGGACCCATGTCGATGACCCAGTCCGCCGCCCGGATCGTCTCCTCGTCGTGCTCGACGACGAGGACGCTGTTGCCCTGGTCGCGCAGCCGGAGCAGCGCCCCGAGCAGGCGCCGGTTGTCGCGCGGATGCAGACCGATCGACGGCTCGTCGAGCACGTACAGGACGCCCAGTAGCGACGCGCCCACCTGCGTCGCGAGCCGGATGCGCTGCGCCTCGCCGCCCGACAGCGACGCGGCCGGACGATCGAGCGTCAGGTAGTCGAGCCCGACGTCGAGCAGGAAACGCAGGCGTTCGCGCACTTCGCGCAGGATCCGCTCGGCGATCGGACGGCGCTGGGGCGGCAGCACGAGGTCGTCGAGGAAGCCCGCGGCACGCGCGATCGACAGCCGGCACAACGCATCGAGGGCCAGGCCGCCGAGCTGCACCGCGCGGGCTTCCGGCCGCAGCCGGCCGCCGCCGCAGTCCGGACATGGCTGAGGACCATGGAAACGGGCCAGCGACTCGGCGTCCTGCCGGCGCGCCAGTTCGCCGAGCACACCATCCCAGGGACGACGCACGCGTTCGCTGCGGCCGGCGCGCGAGAACTGGAACACCACCTCGCCGGCGACGCCGTGCAGGATGCCCTGCTGCGTCGTTTCCGGAAGCTGACACCACGGCGTCTCGAGCGACACGCCGAAGTGATGCGCGAGGGAGGCCAGCAGCTCGACGTAGTAGCGGGGCCGTCGACGCGTGGTGCCCCACGGTTCGACGGCGTCCCGCAGCGGGCGCTCGGGATCCGGCACGATGCGCGCCGGATCCAGCTCGTCGCGCGTGCCGAGGCCGCCGCAGCCAGGGCACGCGCCGTGCGGGGAGTTGAACGAGAACAGCCGCGGCGCCAGTTCCGGGAACGAAACGCCGCAGTCCGGGCATGCGTTGCGCTCGGCGAGCAGCCATTCCTCGCCGCCCGCCCCGACCGCCAGCCGGGCCATTCCGGCGCCGAGCCGTAGGGCGGTCGCCAGCGACTCGGTGAGACGGCCTCTGGCCATCTCCCGCACCGCGATCCGGTCGACGACCAGGTCGATGTCGTGCGTCGCGTGCCGCACCAGTCGGATCTCGTCGGCCAGCTCGTGCACGACGCCGTCGATCCGGACGCGCGCGAAGCCCTGACTCCGGAACGCCTCGAGCTCCTTTTCGTAGCGACCCTTGCGGCCGCGCACCACCGGCGCCAGCACCAGCACACGGGTTCCTTCCGCCAGCGCGAGCACGCGATCCGTCATCTGCGCCACCGTCTGGCTCGCGATCGGTTTCCCGCACTGCCAGCAGTGCGGCTCTCCGACCCGGGCATAGAGCAGCCGCAGGTGATCGAGGATCTCCGTCATCGTGCCGACCGTCGAGCGCGGATTGCGCGCGACGTTGCGCTGTTCGATCGAGATCGCCGGAGAGAGGCCCTCGATCGACTCGACCTCGGGCTTGCGCATCTGGTCGAGAAATTGCCGGGCGTAGGTCGACAGCGACTCGACGTAGCGTCGTTGCCCCTCGGCGTAGATCGTGTCGAACGCGAGCGAGGACTTGCCGGAGCCGGAAAGGCCCGTCAGTACGACGAGCTTGTCGCGCGGGATCCGGACATCCAGACCGCGCAGGTTGTGCTCGCGCGCGCCGCGCACCACGATTTCGCGCGGCGCCGCGTCCGCGAAGACGCTCACTGCACGCGCGCGCCGGCTCCCGATGCAGCATCGGTGCGCACGCTGCCGAGGGATTCCTTGCGCTCGACGTAGGTCTGCTTGCGAAGCCGCTCGAGGAAGGCTTCGAGCTCCTGTTCGTACTTCTGGTCCGTCAGGACGCGTTGGATGCGATTGGCGGCCTGCTCGTAGCTGACCGGCTGGACCTCCCGGCGTTCGACCAGCCGCAGCACCGCACAGCCGACCGGCAGCTCGATCACACCCGAAACGGCACCCGGCTGCAACTGGTCCACCGGACCGGCCATCCACGGCGCCAGGTTCGCCATCGGGACGAAGCCGAGATCCGGCGTGCCCTCGGAGAACTCACGCGCAACCTCGAGGAAGTCGCGGCCACCACGAACCTGCCCGAGCGCTGTGCGCACCCGGTCGCAGGCGACACGCTTCGATGCGGGCTTGTCGTCCCGAGCCGCCACGGCGATGTGTTGGAGGTGGACCTCGTCCCCAGTGGTGGGTTGGTCGCCGAAGTGCTCCTCGTAGTACTGGCGGATCTCATCTTCCTCGACCCGGATCCGGGCGCGGACCATGCCGCCGATGACCTTCTGCTGCACGATCTCGTCGCCGAGACGCTTGCGGTACGCCTCCCAGGTCATGCCCTGCGCCTCGACGCTCTGGCGCAACTGCTCGGTCGACATCTGGTTCTCGTGCGCGACGGCTTGCATGGCCTCGTCGATCTCGGCGTCGCTGGGCTGGATCTCGTTGCGCCGGGCGAACAGCGAGATCAGCGTGCGGTCGATCAGGCGATCGAGGACCTGGCCGCGCATCGCCTGCACGTCGGCATCCGTGGCGCCGGCTTCGCGCATCTGCGCCTCGATCGAGTCGGCGAGCCGCGCGACGTCGGACACCAGCACGACGTCCGTGCCGACCTGCGCGGCGATGCCATCGACGACCTCGATGACTTCGGCCGCCGCGGCCGGCGTCGGTTCGTCCGGCTGGCCGACGGCGACGCCGGGGACCAGCCACAGGCTCATCAGGACCAGCGCCGCCCGCTGGCGACGCGACGAGAGATCGGACCCGGTCATGCGTTGGAACCTCCGCGAACGCGCCGCAGGGTAACTGGTGGGCTCGTCGCCGTCTGGCCCCTCGGGGCCGAGGGCCTGCGGCGGTCGCCACGGCGCCCGCCGGCCTCGCGCTCAGACCGCCAGTTGCGCCAGCAGCGCGTGGGCCACGGTGAAGAGCGTCGCCGGCGTGCGGTCGTGGCGCGGCAACGGCGCGTAGATGCGGTGATTCGGCGCGACGCGGATCCCCGCGCTCGGGTGCGTCAGCAGATTCACCAGCCGGCGCGGATCGATGCGAGTGCTCTCGGCCGCCGTCAGGACGATCTGGTCGCCGGCCAGATCGACGGCGGCGACGCCGAGCCGCCGCGCGGCGATCTTCAGCCGGATCACCGCCAGCAGATTGTCGGCGTCGCCGGGACACGGGCCGAAGCGATCCAGCAGCTCGTCCCGGATGCGATCCACGTCGGCTTCGTCCGGGGCGGAGGCGAGCCGCTTGTACAGCACCAGCCGCTGGCTGACGTCCGGTACGTAGTCGTCGGGCAGTCGCGCCGAAACCGGCAACCGGATCTCCGGATCGACGGAGATCGTCCGGGTGTTGCCGCGCAGCTCCTCGATCGTCTCGTCGAGCAGCTCCATGTACGTGTCGAAGCCGACCGCGGCGATGTTGCCGGACTGGGCGGCGCCGAGCAGGTTGCCGGCGCCGCGGATCTCGAGGTCGAGGCTCGCGAGTCGGAAGCCGCTGCCGAGCTCGGTGAACGATTGGATCGCCTCGAGCCGCTTGCGCGCGTCGTCGCTGAGCGTGCGTTCGGCGCCGCGCACCAGCAGGTAGCAGTAGGCGCGCTGCGCGCTGCGTCCGATCCGTCCACGGAGCTGATACAGCTGGGCCAGACCGAAGTGGTCGGCACGGTCGATCAGCATGGTGTTGGCCCGGCTGATGTCGAGGCCGCTCTCGATGATCGTCGTGCACAGCAGCACGTCGGCGTCGCCGTGCAGGAAGCGCAACATGCGCGCCTCGAGCTCGCGTTCTCCCATCTGGCCGTGCGCGACCACCACGCGCGCCTCCGGCACCAGGCGTGCGAGCAGATCGGCCACCTCGCCGATCGAGTGCACGCGGTTGTGCACGAAGAACACCTGGCCGCCGCGCCGCAACTCGCGCAGGATCGCCTCACGGATCAGCGACTCCGACCAGCGCGCGAGCTGGGTCCGGATCGCCAGTCGATCGGCCGGCGGCGAGTGGATCACGGAGAGGTCGCGCAGACCGGCGAATGCGAGCTGGAGCGTGCGCGGGATCGGCGTCGCCGTGAGCGTCAGGACGTCGACGGTCTGGCGCAGTCGCTTGATGCGCTCCTTGTCGGCGACGCCGAAGCGGTGTTCCTCGTCGATCACCAGCAACCCGAGGTCGCGAAACTCGACGCGTTTCTGCAGCAGCCGATGCGTGCCGACGACGATGTCGATCGCGCCGCTGCGCAGTCCGTCGACGACGCGCGCCGCGTCCTTCGGCGTGCGGAAGCGCGACAGCGACTCGATCTGGACCGGGTAGCCGGCGAAGCGCCTGCGGAAGGTCTCTTCGTGCTGCGTGCACAGCACCGTCGTCGGGACCAGCACAGCGACCTGCTTGCCGTCCATCGCCGCACGGAACGCGGCGCGGATCGCCACCTCCGTCTTGCCGAAACCGACATCCCCGCACACGAGGCGATCCATCGGCTTCGGTCGCTGCATGTCCGCCAGCACGTCCTCGATCGCGGCGTGCTGGTCCGGCGTCTCCTCGAACGGGAAGGCCGCTTCGAACTCCTCGAGCTGGCGGTCCCGCGGCGAGAAGCCGAAGCCTTCGGCCAGCTCGCGCGCGGCGTGCAGGTTCAGCAGCTGGCGCGCCATGTCGCGTAGGGAACCCTTCACCTGCTTGCGCGTCTTCTCCCAGCTCTGTCCGCCGAGCTTGTCGAGCTTCGCGGCGTGTCCCTCGGCGCCGACGTAGCGCTGCACCAGGTGCAGGCGATACACCGGCACGAAGAGCCGATCGCCGCCGTCGTACTCGAGGCGCAGGAACTCGCCCTCCACTCGGGGGCCGGCGCCGCGCAGGTCGAGCGAGACGAGGCCGCGGTAGACGCCGATGCCGTGCTCCGCGTGCACCAGCGGATCGCCGGGCCGGAGCTGGGCGAGACCCTCGATCGCCGCGGTCTCGCGGATCGATCCGTGGTGACGACGGCGCTCGCGGGCGCCGAACAGCTCTTCCGCGGTCAGCAACGCGAAGCGCTCGGCCGGCAGCGCGAAGCCCTCGGACAGGTCGGCGACGCGGATCTCGACCCGGCCGGCGCGACCCCAGCGCGCGCCGGGCCGCGCGTCGCGAGCGAGCTGCGGCGCGAGGCCGTACTCGGCGAGCAACTGGCGGATGCGTTCGGCGCCGGACAGCAGCGGCGCCGTCAGCACCACACGCCAGCGGTCCTGTCGCCAGCGCTCGAGCGCGGTCACCAGCGGCAACAGCGCGGCGTCGCTGGCCCGCGCGCGGGTCAGCTCGTGGCGCAGCTCCTCGTGGCCGGCGCAGCGCAGCGACAGGCGGGGGGTGTCGTGCTCGTCCGCGACGTCGAGCCGTTCGAGCGACACGGGACGGCGTTGGCCGAGCGCTTTCTCGACGGTGTCGGCTGCGAGCAGCAGCGCCGCGGGGGGGGCGGCCGGCCGCCGCGCCTCGAACGCCACCGCGTGACCCTGCGCCGCCTCGTCGGCGAAGCGCATGAGCCGCTCCCGGCACGCTTCCGGCTCCTCGACCAGCAGCAGCGCGTCCTCCGGCAACCAGTCGAAGACGCTCTCCTGGGCGGGCTGGATCCACGGCGCCAGCGACTCGGCGCCGGCCGGCAGATGCCCGCGCAGCAGCGCGTTCAGCAGCTCGTCGATTTCGTGGGCGGCGGCCCCGGCGGATTCGGAAGCGCGGCGGATCTCCTCGCCGCGGGCGATCAGCCAGGCGCGATCGATCAGCAGCTCGCGCGGCGGCGGTGCGGCAACGTGCGCGAGCCGCTCCTGCGAACGCTGGCTGGCCGCATCGAACTCGCGGATCGACTCGACGTCATCGCCGAACAGCTCGACGCGTACCGGCCGCGGACGATGAGGCGGAAACAGATCGACGATGCCGCCGCGCACGGCCAGCTCGCCGCGTTCCTCGACGAGCGGCATCCGCGCATAACCGGCTGCGACGAGCTGCTCGAGCAGGGCGTCTCGATCGATGGTCTGACCGACTTCGAGGTGCACCGTGCGCGCGCGCACCACGGCGCGCGTCGGCACGCGCAGCGCGAGCACGGTGATCGGCGCCACGAGGACCAGGTCCGCCGGCGCGGCAAGCAGGCGGTAGAGGGCATCCATCCGCTGCGCGACGAGGAATGGCTGTGGCGAATGGCGGTCGTACGGCAGCGTGTCCGGGCGTGGGAACGGCCGCACGCGGCCGCCGTCCTCGGGCGACGGCTCGCCGAGGAAGGCGCGCAGATCCTCGAGCAGCGCATCGGCGCTCTTGGCATCGGGCGTCAGCACCAGCGCCGGCGCCGGCGCGTGCGCGCCGATCAGGTGCGCGGCCGCCAGCGACCGCGCCGCGCCGCGCAGCCCGGTCGCCCGCACGGCTCCGGTGCGTTCCCGGGCGCGTGTCACCAGCTCGTCGAGAGTGCGCGGCGGCGGCTCGGCCATCGTCTCCATCCTGCCGTTCCAGGAAACGGCCCGGAAACACACCTGGCCCCGGCCCGCCTCCGGGCGGGGGGGCGGGTCGAGGCGGAGCGCAGTCTAGTGTCCTGTCTCGGAAATTCGCCTGGAGCCGATCGCGTCGGCGGGCCGCTCACCGTGTCGCGGGTTCTCGGCGGGCCGCTCGGCTATTCGTTCGCGCCGAGATGTCGTTTCCGCCTTCCCCCGCCACCCGCTCCGAACCGGTCGCCGCGGGGCGCTCCGAGCCAGTCGCCGCGGGGGACGGCATCCGGCGGCCCGCCGGCCGGCTCGTCGACGGCCCGGTCGGCCGCACGCTGCTGTCGCAAGCGGCCCCGATGTTCGCCGGCATCCTCGCCAACATCGGATTCCAGGTGGCCGAGACCTGGTTCATTGGCCGGCTCGGCGCCCGCGAGCTGGCAGCCCTGGCGTTCTGCATGCCGGTCGCGATGAGCGTCATCAGCGTCGCGATCGGGCTCAGCGCCGGGACCTCCGTGGCGGTGGCGCGCGCGCTCGGGAGCGGCCAACCCGCCGCCGCGCGCCGCCTCGCCACCGATGCGGTGCTGCTGACCTTCGGCGTCATCGCGACGCTCGGCCTCGCCACCGCGCTGGCGATCCGTCCGTTGTTCGACGCGCTCGGCGCCGGGCCCGAGCTGCTGCCGCTGATCGAGGGCTACCTGCAGATCTGGCTGCCCGGCGTCGCGCTCTTCATGGTGCCGATGGTGGGCCTCGGCGCCGTGCGGGCGGCCGGCGACACGCGCTTCCAGGGTGGCGCGATGATCGCCGCCGTAGCGCTCAATGCGCTGCTCGATCCGCTGCTGATCTTCGGCGCCGGGCCCGTCCCGGCACTCGGTCTGCGCGGTGCCGCGTTCGGCAACGTGGCGGCATGGACGCTCTTCTGCGCTGCTGCGCTGTGGAAGATGCGCCAGGAGGGTCTGCTCGAGACGCAGGCGCCACCACGCTGGAAGGTGTTTCGCGCATCGACGCGCAGCATCCTGCACGTCGGCCTGCCGGCCGCCGCGACCAACGCGATCATCCCGCTGTCGACGGCGCTGATCGTCGGCATCCTCGCCGGCTTCGGTCCCGAAGCGGTCGCCGGTCTCGGCATCGCCACGCGCATCGAGGGCCTCGCGATGATCTCGTTCCTCGGCCTGTCGGCCGTCGTGAATCCGTTCTTCGCGGCCAATGCCGGCGCGGGCCGTCCGGAGCGCCTGCACGAGGCGCTGCGGCTGCTGCTGCGCTTCGCGCTCGGCTTCGGGGTCGTTGCCGCCGCGGTGCTCTGGCTCGTGGCGCCGTGGCTGGCCACGCGTTTCACCGACGATGCCGCCGTCGCCGCGGTCGCCACCGGCTATCTGCGGCTCGTACCGATCTCGTACGGCGCCGCCGGCCTCATCATGACGTCGAATGCGGCGTTCAACGGCCTCGGTCTGCCGCTCTCCGCCACCGCGATCTCGGCGCTGCGGATGTTCGCGCTGAACGTGCCGGTGGCGTGGCTCGGCGCGCGCTGGTTCGGTGTGCCGGGCGTGTTCCTCGGCATCGCCACCGCGAACCTCGTGGTCGGCACGCTCGCCACGGTCTGGATCCGGCGCCGCGCGCCGTCGCCCGGCTGACCGCCGGCTCCGCCCGGGCGTACCGCCCGACTTGTCGGGGCGCCGGCCGTCGGCGAGGATAATCGGGCGCGATTCCAGCGCGTGAGGAAGGGAATCCATGGCCAACGAAGGCTTGCACGAACGTTTCGAGGACCTCAGCGACGCAACGCGCGACATGCATCGCGCGCTCGTGTCGCTGATGGAAGAGCTGGAGGCCGTCGACTGGTACAACCAGCGCGTCGACGCCTGCCGAGACCCCGCGCTGCGCGCGATCCTCGTCCACAACCGGGACGAGGAGAAGGAGCATGCCGCGATGGTGCTCGAGTGGATCCGTCGCCGCGACGACACGTTCTCGAAGGAGCTGAAGGACTATCTGTTCACCGAGAAGCCGATCGCGAAGCTCGAGTCCGAACACAAGGGCTGACCGAATCGCCGGATTTCGGCCGGCGGGGCCCGGAGGTGCGGGCGGGAGGCGCACACCCTCCGCCGAGGTCCTCGGCGGGCGAGCCGGATCGCTTCGCACGCAATCGGTCGGGCCGCCTCCGGAGTTCGGCTTCGGGTGTGCGCCTCCCGCCCGGCGCTGGACGTGGCCGGGGACGCTACGCGGGCTCCCCCTGCGTGACGATCAGCAGTTCCGGGTTCTCGAGGTGCTGCCGGATCAGCTCCAGGGTGTAGTACGAGTAGAGGCCGTCTTCGATGCGCTCGTCGTAGGTCCAGGCCATCCGGATCCGGCGGCGTCCGCCGTCGCCGGGTTCGATCCTCCCCATGACACCGAAAAGAGACGCAGTGCCATACTCCCAGAGATGGTGGAAGCCGGCCGGGTAGTGGATGGATCCGAGGTTGGCGAGGAAGATCGACGTGAAGAGCGGGTCGGCGTCGATCATCGAGCGCGGCAGGAGTCCGAGATCATCGCCGATGCGCGCCAGGGCCATGAGTCCCTTGATCGCGAACACCGGCAACCGGACCATCAGGCTCATCTCCTTGTCGCTCGTCGTCTGCTTGCCGGCCCGGCCGGCCCGCAGCCGGTCGTAGATCCGGTCGACCATGTCGTCGAGCGTCTCGGTCGCGGGATGGAAGCGGCTCTTCACGGTGAGCATCGGAGCGCCGTCCTTGATCTCCTTCTTGGCGCTGAACGTGATCCACTCGCCGTCGCGCTGCCAGAGCCTCCTCGCCTTCACGAAGCGGTTCACGCCGGGTCGTAGATAGAGAGCCTGCGAGCAGGCGCGCAGCAGCAGGTGGAAGAGCGTCAGCGGGCGGTCCTCGGGTCGCTCCCGGTTCCGTTTGTCGAGGAACTCGAGGGCGGCTTCGACCTCGATGTCCTGCATCATGTAGAACAAGGAGTCGTTCCGGCGCGGGGACACGTGCGGCATGAAGCGGCGCATCGTCGAGAGCTGGGTCACGAGCGTCGCATCGGAACGGCGGCCGAACATGGCATGACCTCCTCGGAGCGGGTTTCCTTCGGGCCCGGATACTACCCCGCGCGTCGTCCCGAGCGTCCAGCGCGGCCGCGCCGGTCGTCGGCGGCAGCGGGAGCTTCGAGCGGCTGCGGCCGCACCTTCTCGCCGGGCTGCGCCTGCTGGACCCCATCGACGACCACGCGCTCGCCCGCGGCGAGCCCCTCGCGGACGTGTTGCAGGCCGTCGTGCTCGCTTCCGATCACGACCGGACGCTGCACGACCGTGTCGTCGTCTCGGACCACCAGCACGTAGCTCCCGCCCTGTTCGTCGAGGATGGCGCGCTGCGGGACCAGGACGGCGTCGGTGAGGTCCGGGAACACGGCGATCACGCGGACGAACTCCCCCGGTTTGAGGTCTCCGTCCGGGTTCGGAAGCAGTGCACGGACGGTGATCGTGCCGCGCGTCGGTTCGATGGTGGGCTCGACGTAGTCGACGACACCCTCGTGCGGATACGGCGTTCCGTCGCCACGCCGCAGCCGCACCGGGATCGTGCCGGTGCGCTGGCTCGGGATGCGGCCTTCGCGGACGCCCTGGATCACTTCGAGCCGGTCGCGTTCGGTCGGCGCGAAGTACACGTAGATGGGATCCTCCTGCACGAGTTCCGCGAGGATCGTGTCCTGCCCGGACTCACCGACGAGGTTTCCGACGTCGACTTGCGCACGCGAGATGCGGCCGGTGATCGGCGCCTCGATCCGGCAGTACGACAGATCCAGCTCCGCGGTCCGGACGTCGGCTTCGGCGGCCACGACCGCGGCCGCGCTGGCATCGCGGTCGGCGCGCCGGGCATCGAGCACGGAGATGCTGACGACGTTCGCTCGGTAGAGTTCCTCGGCCCGCTCGAGATCGCGGGCCGCCCGCGTGGCGTTGGCGCGGGTGCGCGCGAGTTCGGCCTTCGCCGCGGCGAGCGCCGCTTCGAACGGCTGCGGATCGATCCGAAACAGCAGGTCGCCGGCGGCGACCCGTGCGCCGTCGGCGAAGGCATGCTCGACCAGGTAGCCGCGCACCCGCGCGCGGATGTCGATGCGTTGCGCCGCCCGCGCGTTGCCGACGTACTCGCGCAGATCCGGCACCGCGCCGATGCGGGCCGTGGCGACCGTCACCGCCGGCGGCATCTCCGGGCCGACCTCGTCGCCCCGGCCGCACGCGAGGGCGCAGCACACCGCGAGGATCGCGATCGACGCGCTGTCCCGAAACCGCCGCTGCGACGGGCCGCTTCGCTCGCTCATTCCGCCACTCCTTCGGACCGTCGACTCCGGCCGAGCGTGCGCGCGGCCCACTCCACCGCTCCTTGGATGATTGCGTACAGGGCCGGCACGAGGACCAGCGTCAGCACGGTCGCCACCAGCATGCCCCCGAACACCGCCGTGCCGAGCGATCGCCGCGCCGCCGAGCCCGCGCCGGAGGCGATCACCAGCGGGACGACACCGAGGATGAACGAGAACGCGGTCATCACGACCGGACGGAAGCGCGTCTCGGCGGCCTCGCGAGCGGCGTCCAGCAGGCTCGCGCCTTCCTCGCGCCGGCGCTTGGCGAACTCGACGATCAGGATCGAGTTCTTGCTGGCGAGTCCGATCAGCGTGACCAGCCCGATCTGGCCGTAGAGATCGTTGCCGATTCCGCGCAGCGCCTGGGCGCCGAGCGCGCCGAGGAACGCCAGCGGCACCGCCAGCATGATGACCAGCGGCAGGCTCCAGCTCTCGTACTGCGCGGCGAGAAACAGGAATACGACGAGCAACGACAGCATCAAGATGACCTGCGCCTCGCGTCCGGTCTGTCGCTCCTGGAACGCCGTGCCGGTCCACTCGAACGACATCGTCGGCGGCAGGACGTCGCGGGCGATCGCTTCCATCCGGTCGAGCGCCTGGCCGGAGCTGTAGCCCGGCGCCGGCTGGCCCTGGATCTTCGCCGAGCGGTGCACGTTGTAGTGCGGGATGTCGCGCGGGCCGGCGATGCGCTCGAGCGATACCAGCGTGGAGAGTGGCACCATCTCGCCGCGCTCCGAGCGCAGCCAGAGCCGCTCCACGTCTTCCGGTGCCGCCCGCAAGTCCCCCTCCGCCTGCGCATAGACCCGGAACAGCCGTCCGAAGCGGTCGAAGTCGTTGACGTAGAGGCCGCCCATGAAGACCTGCAGCGTCTCGAAGACGTGGTCCACGCGCACGCCCAGCATCTTGGCCTTGGCGCGGTCGAGATCGACGAAGATCTGCGGCGCGACCGGCCGGAAGCTGGTGAACAGGTTCGCGAGCTCGCGTGCGCGATGGCCTTCCTCGATGATGCGATCGGCCACCTGCGACAGCTCTTCCAGGCTGCTGCCGGCCCGGTCCTGGAGCTGGAACTCGAAGCCACCGGTGCTCGAGAGGCCGCGGATCGGCGCCGGATTCAGCACGAAGACCCGCGCCTCCTCGATCTCCGCGACGCGCGGCCGGACATGCGCGAAGACGGCCTCGAGGGACTCGTCGCGTTCGGCCCGCTCGTTCCACGGCGCCAGCGTGACGAAGATCGAGCCGAAGTTCGGCGGCGAGGTTCCGGTCAGCGCGTCGAAACCGCCGAACAGGTTGGTCCCGACGATCCCCGGCGTCTCGAGCAGGATGGTCTCGATCCGTTGCGCCACGTCGAAGGTGCGATCGAGCGCGGCGCCATCGGGAAGCTGGAAGCTGACGATGAAATAGCCCTGGTCCTCGTCGGGCAGGAAGCCGGTCGGGACCAGCCGGAACAGCAGGAAGGTCGCGCCGCCGAGGCCGGCCAGGATGCCGAGCACCAGCGCTCGCTTCGGCAGCAGCAGCCGCACCCCGCGATCGTAGCCCGCGACGATCCGGCCGAAGCCGCGGTCGAAGGCGCGGAAGAAGCGACTCTTGCGCTCGGGCTCGCGGCGCATCAGCAGCGCGCACAGCGCCGGCGACAGCGTCAGCGCGTTCAGCAGCGAGATCAGCACCGCGACCGTCACGGCCAGGCCGAACTGGCGCAGCAGCAGGCCGGTGGTCCCAGGCAGGAACGCCACCGGCACGAAGACCGCGCCGAGCACCAGCGTCGCCGCGATGATTGCGCTGGTCACTTCGCCCATCGAGCGGCGCACGGCTTCCCGCCGCGGCAGGCCTTCCGCGAGCAGCCGGGCGACGTTCTCCACGACGACGATCGCGTCGTCGACGACGAGGCCGATCGCCAGCACCAGTGCGAACAGCGTGATCGTGTTGATCGACAGCCCGAGAGCGTTCAGCGCTGCGAAGGTCCCGATCAATGACACCGGAATCGTGATCGCCGGGATCAGCGTGGTCCGCCAGTCCTGCAGGAACAGGAAGACCACGAGGAAGACCAGGATCATCGCCTCGAAGAGGGTTCGGACCACCTCCGAGATCGATTCGGCGACGAACAGCGTCGGGTCGTAGCGGATCATCCAGTCGACGCCGGGTGGGAAGCGCTCAGCGAGCTGCGCCATCTCCGCACGCACCGCACTCGAGACCTCGAGCGCATTCGCTTCGGGGAGTTGGAAGACGCCGAGCGTGACGGTCGGCTGACCGGACAGCCGCGTGAAGCCGTTGTAGCTCTGCGCACCGAGCTCTACGCGGGCGACGTCCCGCAGGTGGAGCAGCGAACCGCCCGGCTCGGCCCGGATCACGATCTGCTCGAACTCCGCGGCGCTGCTGAGTCGTCCTTTCGTGCGCAGGGGGAGATCGAGCTGCTGGCCCGCTGGAGCCGGCGGAGATCCCGAGCGACCCGCGGCGATCTGCTGGTTCTGTTCGCGGACGGCAGCGATCACGTCGCCGGCGCTCAGCTCGAGCTTCGCGAGCTTCTCGGGATCGAGCCAGATCCGCATCGCGTAGCGGCGCTCGCCGAAGATGAAGACTTCGCCGACCCCGGGCACGCGCTTCAGCGCATCGACGACGTTGATCAGCGCGTAGTTGGACAGGAACAGCGCATCCCGCGACTCGTCCGGCGACAGCAGGTTCACGACCAGCGTGAGATCCGGGGAGCGCTTGCGCGTCGTGATGCCGAAGCGCCGCACCTCCTCCGGCAGTCGCGGCTCCGCGACGGTGACGCGATTGTTCACGTTGACGGTGGCGATGTCCGGATCGCGGCCCAGTTCGAACGTGACGGTCAGGCTCATCTGGCCGTCGTTGGCGCTGGTCGACGACATGTAGAGCATGCCCTCGGTGCCGTTGACCTGTTCTTCGATCGGCAGCGTGATCGTGCGCTCGATGACGTCGGCGCTGGCGCCGGCGAAGCTGGCGCTGACCTGCACGGTCGGCGGCACGATCGGTGGGAACTGCGAGACCGGCAGCAGCGGGATCGAGATCGCGCCGCCAAGCGTGATCAGGATCGCAACGACGGCGGCGAAGATCGGCCGGTCGATGAAGAACGCGACGAAGCCGGGCGGACGCGGGCCCGGCGAGGCGTCAGTGGGTCGTTGCTCGGGGAGCGGCGGCACGGATCTCCACGCGGTCGGGGCGAAGGGGGAAACGGCTCGGCGCGGCCAGTCGGACGGGGTGTATCATGACCGGTCCGCCGTTGTCGCGCGCCGGTGGCCTCGTCACGCGAGGCGCGCGATCACGGCGTCGGTGAAGGCGTCGAGGCCGAGCGGCCCGCCGAGGTCGCCGGTGCGGCTCGCGGGGTCCGCGAGGCACGCGTGGATGGCGGCCTCGATGCGGGCGGCGCTGGTCGTCTCGCCGACATGGCGCAGCAGCTCCACCGCCGACAGGATCACGGCGGTCGGGTTCGCCAGGCGCTTTCCGGCGAGGTCCGGGGCGCTGCCGTGGACGGCCTCGAAGACGGCGCAGTCGTCGCCGACGTTGGAGCCGGGTACGACGCCGAGGCCGCCGACGAGACCGGCGCACAGATCCGACAGGATGTCCCCGTACAGATTCTCGAGCAGCAGGACGTCGAAGCGCGAGGGATCGCGGACGAGCTGCATCGCGCAGTTGTCGATGATGATCTCATCGTAGGCGACTTCCGGGTGGTCGCGCGCGACCTTGCGCGCGCATTCGAGGAAGAGGCCGTCGGTCAGCTTCATGATGTTGGCCTTGTGGACGGCCGTGACGCGGCGCCGGCCGAGGCGCTCGGCGAGCTGGAACGCGGACTTCGAGATGCGCTGGCACGCGCGCTCGGTGACGACCTTGAGGCTCGTCACGACGCCGGGCGCCACGCGATGCTCGAGCCCGGAGTAGAGGCCTTCGGTGTTTTCCCGGACGACGATCAAGTCGACGTTCTCGAAGCGGCTCGGCAGCCCCGGGATCGATTTCACCGGCCGGATCGACGCGTACAGGTCGAGCGTCTGCCGGAGCGTCACGTTCGCGCTCCGGAAGCCCTCCCCGACCGGTGTCGTGATGGGGCCCTTCAGCGCCAGGCCGAGGCGCCGGATCGACTGGAGGGCCGGCTCGGGGACAGGAGTCCCGTATTTCGCGACGACCTCGCCGCCGGCCTCGACCCGTTCCCAGGCGATCGAGACGCCGGCGGCGTCCAGGACCCGGACGCAGGCCTCCGTCACTTCGGGTCCGATGCCGTCCCCCGGGATCAGCGTCGCGCGGATCGGACCGGGCCGGGGAACCTGCGGGGGCGGCTGGCTCGACATGAGGGAAGGGTTCTCCTACTTTCCGCTGCCTTCTCGGGCTGGGAGAGTGTCGCGTGGCAACCAGATCTACGGCCGGTTCCAACAAGAGTCTTGCCGGCATCGAGCTGCTGTGCCGGAAGATCGGCATGACCCGGATCTATAACGAAGCCGGTCAGGTCGTCCCGGTGACGGTCCTCGAGGCCGGTCCGAACGCCGTCGTACAGAAGAAGACCGCGGCGCGGGATGGCTACGACGCCCTGCAGCTCGGCTTCGGCGAACGCACGCGGACCCGGACGACCAAGCCGCTGCTCGGGCATTTCGACAAGGCCCAGGTCTCGCCGAAGCGCCATCTGCACGAGTCGCGCGTGTCGGCTGAGGATGCCACGAAGTGGGAGGTCGGCCAGGAGCTGAAGGCCGACCTGTTCGAGCCGGGTCAACGCATCGACGTGATCGGCACCAGCAAGGGGCGGGGGACGACGGGCGTCGTGAAGCGCCACCACTTCGCCGTGAAGAAGGAATCCCACGGCACCCACGAGGGATTCCGGAACCCGGGTTCGATCGGCGCCGGCGCCTATCCGGGGCATGTCATCAAGGGCCAGCGGATGCCGGGCCGGCTCGGCAACGAGCAGGTCACGACCCGCAACCTGGTCGTCGCGCAGGTCGACGCCGAGCGCAATCTGCTGCTGGTGCGCGGCTCGGTGCCGGGGCCCAACGACGGCCTGGTCCGCGTGCGCGCGGCGATCGCCGCCCGCACGTAGTCCGCTGTACGAGCGCAAGGACGCCCTCTACCGACGCGCCAAGCGCGAGGGCCGGCGCTCCCGCGCGGCGTACAAGCTCGAGGAACTGCAGCGCGCCCATCGGCTGCTGCGCAGCGGCCAGCGCGTCGTCGACCTCGGTGCCTGGCCGGGCGGCTGGCTGCAGGTCGCGGCCGAGCAGGTGGGTCCGAGCGGCCGCGTCGTCGGCATCGACATCGCCGACATCGAGCCCTTCGGTGACGATGCGAACGTGATCGCAATCCAGGGGGATCTGCTGGAACCAGGCGTCGATGCTCGGATTCTCGCTGCGCTCGGCGGGCTGGCCGACGTCGCGCTGTCCGATGCGGCGCCGAAGCTCACCGGCGTCCGCGCCACGGATCGGGCCCGCGAAGAGACGCTGCTCGAGGCCGTCGAGGCGCTGCTTCCGAAGTTGCTGCGCCCCGGCGGCGCCCTGATCCTGAAGCTCCTCGAGAGCCCCGAAGCCCAGGCTGCCGCCAAGCGGATCGGACGCTGCTTCGGCAGCGCGAAGATCGTCGGTCTGCGCGCGACCCGGGCCGGCAGCTCCGAGAAGTACCTGATCGGCAAGAACTACGCGGCCGGGGCCTGATCGACGGGCGCGGCGACGAGGTCCGGCGCGCGGGCGGCGGTGATCCGGGCGCGCATCATCTGCCCGGTCGCCGCGCCGGTGCGCAGCAGCACCTCGCCGTCGATGTCCGGAGCCTGCGAGCGCAGCCGGCCGCGCGCCCGATCGCGCCCGCCGGCGTCGATCAGCACGTCGACCTCGCGGCCGATGAGTCCGGCGAGTTGCTCGGCCTGGAGTTCCCGCAGCAGACTCAGCAGCGCCCGATGCCGTTCGCGTGCCACGCGTTTCGAGATCTTGCCCGGCAGGTCGAACGCGGCTGTTCCTTCCTCATTGGAGTAGCGGAATACCCCCACACGGTCGAAACGAGATTCGCGAACGAAGTCGCAAAGCGCTTCGAAGTCCGCGTCCGTCTCGCCCGGGAAGCCGACGATGAAGGTCGTGCGCAGCGTCAGGTCCGGAATCGCGGCGCGCAGCCGCTCGACCAGCCGGCGCTGCCGCTCCGCCGTCGTGCCGCGCCGCATCGCCCGCAACATCGAATCGCTGCCGTGTTGCAGCGGGACATCGATGTAGGGCAGCAGCCGCCGGGCCCCGGCCACGACGTCGATCAACTCGTCGGTGACAGCGCTCGGGTAGACATAGAGCAGCCGGATCCAGTCGACGCCGTCGAGGCCGTCGGCGCGATCGAGCCCGGCGAGCAGGTCTGGCAGCCGCGGGCGCCCGGCCCCGTCGACGAGGCCCGCAAGATCCTTGCCCCACGACGTCGAGTCCTGCGCCACGAGGTTGAGTTCGCGGGCCCCGGCCGCCGCGAGCTGGCGCGCCTCGGCCAGCACGGAGCCGAGCGCGCGGCTCTGGAAGCGCCCGCGGATCCCCGGGATCGCGCAGAACGCGCAGATCCGATCGCAGCCCTCGGCGATCTTGATGTAGGCCGTGTGGCTCGGCCCGATCAGCAGCCGCGGCGCCTGCTCGTCGTACAGATGGGTGCGGCCGGTCTCGACGTAGACGCCGCGCCCGCGTCCGCGCAGCGCGTCGTCGACGATCTCCGCGATGCGCGGGAAGTCGCCCGTCCCGACGAACGCGTCGACCTCCGGCAGCTCCTTGGCGAGATCGGCGCCATAGCGCTGCGGCAGGCATCCGGTCACCACCAACGCGCGGAGCCGGCCGCTGCCGCGCAGCGCCGCGACCTCGAGGATCGCGTCGATCGATTCCTCGCGCGCGCTCTCGATGAACGAGCACGTGTTGACGATGGCGACGTCCGCGTCTTCGATTCGCTCGGCCAGCACGAAGTCCGACGTCGCCAGCGAGCCCAGCATGACCTCGCCATCGAGCTGGTTCTTCGGGCAGCCGAGGGTCCGGAAGTGCACGGCGGCGCGGGGTGTTTCGTCGGTGGAGGCCACGATCGGAGCAGGCTAGCACCCGGCCGGGGGGCGCCTCGCCGAGGCCGCCGGATGATCGCGCCGCGCCGAGCCGGTACCCTGCCTCGCGTACCTGGCAGGGAGGTTCGCATGTCCGCGCGTCCGTTCCGCATCCTCGGCGTCCAGCAGATCGCAGTCGGCGCCCGCGACAAGCAGGCGCTGCGCCGGCTCTGGGTGGACCTCCTCGGGCTCGAGCTCAAGGGCAGCTTCCGCAGCGAGGCCGAGAACGTCGAGGAGGACATCGCGTCCATCGGCGCCGGTCCGTTCGCCGTCGAGGTCGATCTGATGCAGCCGATCGATCCCGAGGCCAGGCCGCGCGTCCACGACCCGCCGCTCAACCACGTCGGGCTCTGGGTGGACGATCTGGCCGCCGCCGTCGACTGGCTCACCGGCCAGGGCGTTCGCTTCGCCCCCGGCGGCATCCGCAAGGGCGCCGCCGGCTACGACGTCTGCTTCCTGCACCCCAAAGGCAACGACGCCGCCCCGATCAGCGGCGAGGGCGTCCTCATCGAACTCGTCCAGGCCCCTCCCGAAGTCCTCGCCGCCCACGCCCGCTAACCGGCCGTCGAGACAGGCGTCAAGAAAGGGGTCGGGTTGCCGCGTCAACTTTTCGATGGCGGGGAGCGCCGTTCCGAGTTACTTGACGCGGCAACCCGACCCCTTTCTTGACGGTCCGTTTCTCGACGGCGGTGGTCTCGACGGGCGGCGGTGGGAGGTGTGGGCATGCGTGACGGCATCGAGCCGTTTCGGATCGAGGTGCCGGAGGCGGTGCTGGAGGATCTGCGCGAGCGGCTGACGCGGACGCGGTTTCCGGATCAGCTCGACGGCGCCGGCTGGACCTATGGCACCGAGCTTTCGTACCTGCGCGAGCTGGTCGACTACTGGCGCACGCAGTACGACTGGCGCCCCCACGAGGCGCTGTTGAACGGCTTCCCGCACTTCGAGACGGGAATCGACGGGCGCCGCGTGCGGTTCCTGCACGTCCGTTCGCCGCACGCCGACGCGTTTCCACTCGTGCTGACGCACGGCTGGCCGGGTTCGATCTTCGAGTTCTACAAGATCCTCGGTCCGCTGACGGACCCGACACAGCACGGAGGCAGCGTGCGCGATGCCTTCCACGTCGTGTGCCCGGCGATCCCCGGTTACGGCTTCTCGGAGCCGCCGCGTGCGCCCGGCTGGGACGTGCGCCAGATGGCCGAGGTGAACGCCACACTGATGGCCCGTCTCGGCTACACGCGCTACGGCGCGCAGGGAGGGGACTGGGGCGCCATCATCTCGACGCAGAACGCACTCGTCGATCGCGAGCACTGCGTCGGGATCCATCTGAACATGGTCGTGGCGTTCCCGCCGACCGATGGCAGCGATCCGATGGCGGGGCTCGACGACGTCGAGAAGGCCGCCCTCGGCGACCTCGCGCACTTCCAGAAGGAAGAGACCGGCTATCAGCAGATCCAAGGCACCAAGCCCCAGACGCTCGGCTACGGGCTCAACGACTCGCCGGCCGGCCTCGCCGCGTGGATCGTCGAGAAGTTCCGGACCTGGAGCGACTGCGACGGCGACGTCGAGACACGCTTCACGAAGGACGAGCTGCTGACCAACGTGATGATCTACTGGGTCACCCAGTCGATCACGTCGTCGACGCGGCTGTACTACGAGACGATGCGCTCCGGCCGCTTCGGCCCGGCCGACGAGCGCGTCGAGACCCCGACTGGCTGCGCGTTGTTTCCGAAGGAGCTGTACCGCGCGCCGCGCGCGTGGGCCGAGCGCGCGTTCAACGTGCAGCACTGGACGCGGATGCCGCGGGGCGGTCACTTCGCCGCGCTCGAGGAGCCGGCGCTGCTGACCGAGGACGTGCGCGCGTTCTTCCGCACGGTGCGCGGATGACCACGGCACCTACCGCGCCGACGGCCGTGGCCGGCGTCGCAGTCGTTACCGGTGCGAGCCGCGGCATCGGCCGCCAGCTCGCCGTCGATCTCGCGCAGCAGGGCTACGACATCGTCTGTGCGGCGCGCTCGACCCAGGAAAAGCCCGGCGCCCTGCCGGGAACCCTCGACGAGACGGCCGCCGCGGTCGAGGCCAGCGGCCGGCGCGCCTGGGCCGCGCCGCTCGACGTCCGCGACGAAGCCGCCATCGCCGATCTGGTCGAGCGGATCTACGCAGATTGGGGTCGCTGCGATCTGCTGGTCAACAATGCCGCGATCGCACCGGCGAAGCCGGCGCTCGAGGATCCCCTGAAGCGCTGGCGGCTGGCCGTCGACGTGAACCTGAACGCGCCGTTCTCGCTGATCTGGCATCTCGGTCCGCGAATGGCGGCGGCGGGCGGCGGGCGCATCATCAACATCTCCTCGGGCGTGGCGAAGCTTCCCCAGTTCGGTCGGCCGTCCTACACCGTGACGAAGCAGGCGCTCGAGTCACTGACGGAGTGTCTCGGCTTCGAGCTGCGCGATCGCGGCGTGGCGGTGAACTGCCTGCGTCTCGAAGTGCCCGTCTGGACGGAAGGCTTCGCGGCGACGCTCGCGGATCCGAGCGCGTTCGGATTCGAGGATCCGGTGATCATGTCGGACGCGGTCGGGTGGATGGCGAAACAGCCGACCACGTGGACCGGTCGGATCGTCACGATCGGCGAGCTGCGGGCGCGCGGCGTCGTGCGCGAGGAAACCCCGGCCTCTTTCTCGGCGGGGGCGCCGCGGCCCTCCGCGAGGCCCGGCTCTCCGGGTTGCTCGCAAGATTGAAACATGTTCTAATCCCACTCCATGGCCCGCCCCCGCCCGGCCGATTCCGGTAGCCCGGCTCCGAGCCCCGGCGCGCCCGCGCGCACGCCCGGCTCCGCGGCGGCTCGCTCCACGGAGCCGCGGACCGCGACGGCCGGAGCGGCTGAGCCGACCCCGCCGGTCGCCGGGACGCCGCCCGTTCCGGAGCCCCCCGTCGCCCGCCTGGCTGCGAACCAACTGCGCCGGATGCGCCGGATCGTCGACGCGGCGGTCGAACTGGCCGAGCAGGGCGGCTTCGAGGCCGTACGGCTGCGCGATGTCGCCGAGCGCTCGGACGTCGCGCTCGGGACGCTCTACAAGTACTTCCGCTCGAAGGAGGACATCCTCCTGTTCGCGCTGAACGAGGAGGTGACGCGTCTCGAACAGGCGCTGGCCGTGCGGCCGCCCGCTGGCGCCACGCCCTACCGGCGCGTCGTCGAGTTCTTCCGGCGCACCAGCCGCGCGCTGATCGGTCGCACGCCGTTCGCCCGAGCGCTGATCCGCTCGCTCACGGGTTCCGAGGATCTCGCGGTCCAGGTGGCGGCGTTCCAGCTGCGGATGGCGCGGCTGATCGCCGCCGCGCTGCGCGGCGAGGCGCCGGACCTCTCGGCGCCACTCGATGGCGGCGCCGGCGGCGTGGGTTCCCGCGCGCGCGCGCGCCGCGACGCCCCGCCGACGCGGCGGCTCGCGCAGCGTGAGCACGACATCGCGCAGACGCTCACGCACACCTGGTTCTCCGCGCTGGTCGGATGGGCAGCCGGCCTGCACGACGAGCGCGCGGTGGTCGAGCACGTCCGCGTCGCAGCCGAGCTGATCCTCGATCCCGAGCCGCGTTGAGCGCGCCATGAGTCCCGCGCCCGAGAGTTCGTCGAATCGCAGCGGATCCCGGCCGCCGTCTTCGACGCGGCGCGCCACGCCCCGGAGCCCTGCATGAGCCAGCAGACGCAGGCCGCCGACATCCTGTCGGCCCCGCACGTCCTCGAATACCCGTACCGGCGTTCGGTCGGCCCCGTGCTCTCGCGCTTCTTCACGGCGCTCCGCGAGCGCAAGATCGTCGGCGTCGAGACGTCGGCCGGCCGCGTGCTGTGCCCGCCGGCGGAGGCAGACCCGGAGACCGGCGCCGCGGTCAGCGATCGCTTCGTGGAGGTCGGTCCGGGCGGCGTCATCGAGTCCTGGACCTTCGTTGCAAAGCCGCGCGACAAGCAGCCGCTCGCGCGGCCGTTCGCCTACGCCTTGATCCGCCTCGATGGCGCCGACACGGCGCTGCTGCATGTCGTCGACGCCGATCCGGCGCGACTGCGAACGGGGGCCCGGGTCCGCCCGCGCTGGCGCGCCGAGACCGTCGGTGAGATCGGCGACATCGAATGCTTCGAGCTGGAGACGTCTCGATGAGCGATGCCGAACGAAAACCGGTGCGGTCGATCCAGACCCCCATGCGGCTCACGTACCACTACACCGCTGGGATCGCGACGTCACGCTTCCTGCACGGCATCGCAGAGGGCAGGATCCTCGGCCAACGCTGCCCCGTCTGCACCAAGGTCTACGTGCCGCCCCGTGGCTCGTGTCCGCGCTGTGCGGTCGCGACGGAAGAGGAGGTTCACGTCTCCGATCGCGGCACGATCCTCACCTTCGCGATCGTCCGTGTGCCGTCCGAGAACCTCGACGTGCCGCTGCCGTTCGCCTGCGTGCACGTCCTGCTCGACGGCGCCGACGTGCCGTTCTTCAGCGTCGTGCAGGGCTGTCCGCTCGACGAGGTGCGGATCGGCATGCGCGTGGCGGCCGCGTGGGTGGAACCGGACCGGCTCGCGCCGACGCTGCAGAGCATCCGCTGGTTCGAGCCGACCGGCGAACCGGACGTTCCCTTCGATCAGCTGCGGGAGCACCTGTGATGCGCGAGGTGGCGATCGTCTCCTTCGCCCAGTCCCGGCACGCACGGCGCGACCTGCGCAACGAAGTCGAGATCCTGCTGCCGGTCGTGCAGGAAGCCGTGCAACGCAGCGGCGTCGAGCGGCCCTTCGACTTCACGTGTTCGGGCTCGACGGACTTCCTGCAGGGCCAGCCGTTCGCATTCGTGCTGGCGCTCGACGCCGCCGGCGCGTGGCCGCCGATCGCCGAGTCCCATGTCGAGATGGACGGCGCCTGGGCGCTCTACGAGGCCTGGGTGAAGATCCAGACCGGCCAGGCCGAGACCGCGCTGGTCTACAGCTTCGGCAAGTCCTCACCGGGAGATCTGCCGGAGGTCCTGTCGCGGCAGCTCGATCCCTACGTCGTGGCGCCCCTGTGGCCCGATTCGGTGTCGCTGGCCGCCTTGCAGGCGCGTGCGTGGCTCGAGAAGAGCGGCCGCAGCGAGCGCGATCTGGCGGCCGTCGCCGCCCGCAGTCGACGCGACGCCAAGGGCAACCCGCACGCGACGGTGGCCGGCGATTTCGCGATCGACGATCTGCTCGATGCGCCGTACCTGGCCTCACCGCTGCGCAAGCATGACTGTGCGCCGATCTCCGACGGCGCGGCCGCTCTGGTGCTGGTGGCCGGCGATCGCGCGCGGCAGGTCTGCGAGCGGCCGGCCTGGATCCGCGGCATCGATCATCGCGCCGACCTGCACGCGCTCGGAGCCCGCGACCTCACGCGGTCGGCATCGACCCGGATTGCCGGCGAGAAGGCCGGCGTGGCGCGCAGGCCGGTGGACGTCGCCGAGCTGCATGCGCCGTTCACGCATCAGGAGTACATCCTGCGCGAGGCCCTCGGCCTCGCCGAGGACACGCAGATCAACCCGTCCGGAGGGGCGCTCGCCGCGAATCCGATGATGGTCGCCGGCCTGATCCGGATCGGCGAGGCCGCGCGGCGCATCCACGACGGGAGCGCCCGCCGCACCGTCGCGCACGCGACGTCGGGTCCCTGCCTGCAGCAGAACCTGGTCTGCGTGCTGGAGGGCGAGTGATGGCGGAACGCTGCGCGGTGATCGGGATCGGACAGACGCACCACACGGCGCGCCGCGACGATGTATCGATCGCCGGCCTCGTGCGCGAAGCCGCCGAGCGCGCGCTGGCGGATGCCGGACTCGACTGGGGCGACATCGACGCCGTCGTCCTCGGCAAGGCGCCGGACATGTTCGAGGGCGTGATGATGCCCGAGCTCTACCTGGCCGATGCGCTCGGCGCCGCCGGCAAACCGCTGCTGAGGGTCCACACGGCCGGATCGGTCGGCGGCTCGACGGCGGTCGTCGCCGCGAACCTGATCCAGGCCGGACTCCACGAGCGTGTGTTGACGGTCGCGTTCGAGAAGCAGAGCGAAAGCAACGCGATGTGGGCGCTCACGGTGAAGACTCCGTTGCAGTCCGCTGTCGTGGCCGGCGCCGGCGGGTACTTCGCGCCGCTGATCCGCTCGTACATGCAGCGCAGCGGCGCGCCGGAGGACACCGGGATCCGCGTCGCGCTGAAGGACCGGAGCAACGCCAACAAGAACCCCTACGCCCATCTGCGTGAGCCGGATCTCTCGTTCGAGACCGTCGCGAACTCGCCGATGCTGTGGGATCCGATCCGCTTCCACGAGACCTGCCCGTCGTCCGACGGCGCGTGCGCGCTGGTGTTGTCGAGCGAGCGTGCGGCGACGGGCGGTGCGCACCCGCCGGCGTGGATCCACGCGACGGCGATGCGCAGCGAGCCGACGCAGTTTGCCGGACAGGAGAAGGTGAATCCGCGGGCCGGGCAGGAGTGTGCGCAGGAGGTCTACGCCAAGGCCGGCATCACCGATCCACGGCGCGAGATCGACTGCGCGGAGATCTATGTGCCGTTCTCGTGGTTCGAGCCGATGTGGTTGGAGAACCTGGGCTTCGCCCCGGTCGGTTCCGGCTGGAAGATGACCTACGAGGGCGCCACCGCACCCGACGGCGATCTGCCCGTCAACATGTCCGGCGGCGTGTTGTCGTCGAATCCGATCGGGGCTTCCGGCATGTTGCGCTTCGCGGAAGCGGCGATGCAAGTCCGCGGCCAGGCCGGCGCGCATCAGGTGGACGGCGCCCGGACGGCGCTCGGGCATGCGTACGGTGGCGGCTCACAGTTCTTCTCGATGTGGATCGTGCGCAGCGAACGCCCCTGAGGCCGCAGTCCGCACAGGAGGAGCGCGCCATGCACTACAACCTCGCAGACCTTTTCGAGTCGATCGTCGACCGCGTGCCGGAACGCACCGCACTGGTGTGCGGGAAACAGCGCCGTCGCTACGCCGAGCTCGAGGAGCGGGCCAATCGGCTTGCGCACGGGCTCCAGCAGCGCGGCGTCGGCGCCGGGGAACACGTGGCGTTGTATCTCGGCAACTGCGTCGAGTACATCGAGGCAATGATCGCGTGCTTCAAGATCCGTGCGGTGCCGATCAACGTGAACTTCCGCTATGTCGAGGAGGAGCTGCGCTACCTCGTCGATGATTCCGAGTCCGTTGCGCTGTTGCACCACCGTGAACTCGCACCCCGCGTGGCGGTGATCCGGGAGCGCTGCCCACGGCTGCGTACGGTGATCGCGGTCGACGACGGTTCTGGCGGCGCCCCGCTGCCGGAGCACACGGAGTCCTATGATGCGATCGTTGCGGCGGGATCCCCGGTGCGGGATTTCGCGCCGCGCTCGCCGGACGACCTCTACATCATCTACACCGGCGGGACGACCGGCATGCCGAAGGGCGTGATGTGGCGCCAGGAGGACTTCTTCTTCGCCGGCATGATGGGCGGCAACCCGATGGGAGCGGCGCCGGAGCGACCCGAGGACGTCGCCGAGCGCGCCGCGGCGAAGCAGCCCCAGGCGGTGGCGTCGGCGGCGCCGATGATCCACGGCGCCGGCCAGCTCGGCACCTGGATCGCGCTGCTGCAGGGTTTCGAGGCGGTGCTGGTGCCGCGGTTCGACGCCCGCTCGGTCTGGCAGGCAGTCCAGGACGAGCGCGCCGTCTCGCTGTCGATCGTCGGCGATGCGATGGCGCGGCCGCTCGCCGAGGCGCTCGACGAGCCCGGCGTGTCGTACGACCTCTCGTCGCTGTTCGTGTTGTCGTCGGCCGGCGCGATCCTGTCTCCGCCGGTGAAGGCGCAGCTGCGCCAGCACTTTCCGAAGCTCGTGATCCTCGATAACTTCGGCTCGTCGGAAACGGGTTCGCATGGCTACGACGCCGGAGGCGCGCAGCCTGATGGCGGCATCAAGTTCCAGATGGACAGCAACACCGTCGTCATCGATGACGACGGCCACGAGCTCGCGCCCGGCTCGGGCGAGATCGGCAAGGTGGCGCTGCGCGGGCGGGTGCCGCTCGGCTACTGGAAGGATCCGGAGAAGAGCGCGCGCACGTTCGTCGAGTACGGCGGAGTGCGCCACGTTTTGATCGGAGACTTCGCGCGTCGCGAGGCCGACGGCACCGTCACCGTCTTCGGACGCGGCTCGCAGTGCATCAACTCCGGCGGCGAGAAGATCTTCCCCGAGGAGGTCGAAGGCGCGCTGAAATCACACCCGGATGTCTTCGATACGCTCGTCGTCGGGGTTCCGGATCCGCGCTGGGGCGAGAAGGTCGCGGCCATCGTGCAGCTGCGTCCCGGGCGCCAGCCGGCGCCAGAGGACGTGCTGGCGCACTGCCGCAAGCAGCTCGCCAGCTACAAGGTGCCTCGGGTCCTGCACGTCGTAGACCAGGTGATGCGTTCGCCGAGTGGCAAGGCCGACTATCCGTGGGCCAAGCGCATCGCTACCGAAGTCGCCCGAGGCTGATCCTTCCGTCGCGGCGGGTTTCGACCGTCGCAGGAGCCGAT
>CAADGG010000059.1 GCA_900696485.1 uncultured Pseudomonadota bacterium | reverse complement strand
CAGCGTCGCGGGCCGTCCGTTCGGCCGGAACACCAGCGCGATCGTGTTCGGCTTGATCCGGACGGCCACCGAGAAGGTGCCGGAGGGCATCGAGCGGGTGCTGATCCTGTCCGACCCGACGCTCGGCATGGGCTCGTTGGCCGGACCCGAGTGCGATCGCGTGGTCGCCGCCATCGACCTCGCCGAGACGCGCGGCGTGCCGGTCGAGTGGATCCCGATCTCGAGCGGCGCGCGCATCGCGATGGACAGCGGCACCGAGAACCTCGATGCCACCGCGCGTGCGGTGCGGCGCATCGTCACCTTCACGCAGGGCGGCGGAACGATCCACGTGATCGTGCACGGCGTGAACGTCGGCGCGCAGAGCTACTGGGACGCGCTCGCCACGATGTTGATGCACACGCGCGGCGCGCTGATCATGACGCCGGGCGCGTCGCTGGTGTTGACCGGCCGCGCGGCGCTCGAGGCGTCCGGCGGCGTGGCGGCCGAGGACGAGGTCGGGATCGGCGGCTTCGAGCGCGTCATGGGCCCGAGTGGGCAAGCCCAGTACTACGCCGTCGACCTCGCGGACGCCTACCGCATCCTCTACGACCACTACCGCTACACCTACGTCGTGCCCGGCGAGCGCGGCCCGCGGGCGGCGCCGACCAGCGACCCGATCGAGCGAAGTCTCGTCGACTTCCCGTGCCGCGAAGACGGGAGCGACTTCACGCGGGTCGGCGAGATCTTCGACGACGCGACGAACCCCGGGCGCAAGAAGCCGTTCCCGATGCGGGCCGTGATGGCCGCGCTGGTCGACCAGGACGGCGGCCATCTCGAGCGCTGGCGCCAGTGGGTGGGAGCCGAGACGGCGATCGTCTGGGACGCGCACGTGGGCGGCGTCGCGGCCACGATCATCGGCATCGAGGGCCGCAGCGTGACGCGCGAGGGCTATCGGCCTGCCGATGGTCCGGAGGCCTGGACCGGAGGGACGCTGTTCCCGCAGTCCTCGAAGAAGGTGGCGCGCGCGCTCAACGCGGCGAGTGGAAACCGGCCGGTGGTGGTGCTCGCCAATCTCTCGGGCTTCGATGGCTCGCCGGAGTCGATGCGCAAGCTCCAGCTCGAGTACGGCGCCGAGATCGCCCGGGCGGTAGTGAACTTCGCCGGCCCGATCCTCTTCGTGGTGGTCTCGCGCTATCACGGCGGCGCGTACGTCGTGTTCTCGCAGGCGCTCAACCCGCAACTCGAAGCGGTGGCGTTGCGCGGCAGCTATGCCTCGGTGATCGGCGGCGGACCGGCGGCCGCCGTAGTCTTCAACCGCGAGGTGCGCGCCCGCGCCAGTGCGCATCCGCGCATCCGCTCGCTCCAGCAGGAGCTGCGCCGCGATCCGGATGCCGAGGTTCGCGGACGTCTCGAGGCCGCGCTCGAGGAGGTGACGCTCGCGGTGCAGGCGGAGGTCGCGGCCGAGTTCGACGCCGTCCACACCGTCGAACGGGCGCGCGACGTCGGCTCCCTCCGCGAGCTCGTCGAGCCGGCCGAGCTCCGCCCCTTCGTCGTGCGCGCGCTGCGCCGCGCGTGACGCCGGCGAATCTTCGAGCCGTTTTCGTTGCGGCAGACGCGGCCCCGGCGGCCCACCGGCGTCCCAATCGAGGAGCTGGCCGTCGCCGAGCAGGTGGCGGATCACGTCCACCGCGTCGATGACGAGCGAGACGCCGGCCACGACGAGATAGAGATGGAGGTGCGTCGCCCCCGCCGTTGCGAACGACAGCTACTTCTGGCGGCAGGAATCGGTGACGCCGCACGAGTCGCAACGAGGCCACGCGGGGAAAGCGCCCCGATCGGGTGTGAAAACCGGACACTGTCCAGGTCGACGGAACGTCATCGGTTTTTCTTGTATCTCCCTCACGAAACGCAGTATGGTGTGTCAGCTCGTGACAGGGCTTGCGGGCCGGCTGCGCTGGTCCGCGTACGCGGTCTGCGCACGTGGGCTCGGCGGTGGGCTGTATCTGCGTCTGCCGTATGCAGCGCTGCGGCTGCGTTTGCCTCGTGTGAGCCCGCGTGGCGGGAGAATGTTTGGAGGGAATGTCGTGAGATCGCTCAAGCTGCTCCCCTGTCTGCTGTTGCTGACGGGTGGCCTTGCCGCCTGCCAAGGGCGCATCGCACCACTCTCGGCCCAGCAGGGCTCCACCATCTTGATCCCTCTCGACGGCGAAAGCGGGCTTACGCCCGCTGAGCGCGGTCGGGTCGGCTACGGTGGGAGCAAAGTCTCCGATCCGCAGCGCGGCGAACTCGTCTATCGCTTGGATGGGCCGAGCGGCTTCGAGCTGGTCACGCTCGGCAGCACGCGGGTGAAGGCGGACGTTGTGGGCGTCCAGCTGGTCTCGCTCGTAGAGATCCCGATCGATGCGCCCCTCGGCAGTCACGACCTCTTCGTGGCGCACCGGCGCTTCGATCCGGCGACCGGCAGCGTCGTCGAGCAACCCGGCCCCGACTACCACGGGCAGCTTTCAATCCTGCCCTCCGCGATCTCTGTGAGCCTGCCAGGTGGTGGGAGCGAACTGATCGAGGGGCGCCCCACCCCGCTCGAGGCCTTCGCAGACATAGCCAATGGGTGGGTCACGATCGCGCCAACGTGGCTCCAGCCCGTGGTCCCGAAGCCCGAGCTGCGAATCGCGCTGAGCGCTGACACGCCGATCTGGGCGGTCGAGGGGACCGTGGTAGTTCGTGCTGCCGTTGCCGAGCTGGTGGACATCCGCGACGCGAGCTCTTCTGGCAGTCCCGCCGTCGTCTGGCTGAAGGACCTTGGGGTGTCCTGGTCTTACCACGGCTACGTCGGCTCCGCTGCTGGGACCTCGGCTGCCATCAGCAGCCTCGCTTTCCCTTTCACGCTCGTAGACGCCAACGCGGCGCTTCTCGACCCGGCGAGCGTCATCACCGCCGACTTCGGCGCCTGGGACCGGGAAGGAAACCCGATCTCTGTCCAAGTAACGAGCGTCACCGTCTTCTGAGCACTGGATCCGGAAACGGAGCTAGGGCGGCAGCGACGCTGCCACTGAAGGGAGAGCCCCTATGCAGAGTCACTTCTGGCGTCGACGTCTGCCCCGCCTCTGGAGCGGCATTGCGCTCGTTGCCGCCCTCGCCCTGCCGGCTCGTGATGCCTCGCCGGCAGCCGAGGACTTGCCCGCCGTTCCCGGGCCGCTTTCGACCGCGCCCGGCTCCGATGCCGATCCCCCGTCGAGCCTCAGGCAGACGATTTCGCCTGAACTCCAGAAAGCGCTATCAGCGGTCCGCTTGCTTCCGGGTGCGAGTGCACGTTCGCAGAACGCGGTGCGGCGGATGCTTCTGGAGGTCGGCTTCCCGGATGCGCGTTCGACTGAGTCCGCGTTCACGCTCGATGTACCGGCCGGCACCATCGTCGAGGGCCTGCGATCCCTGGAAGCGGATCGTGACGGGGTGCCCCCGTCTCCCACTTCCGTCGCCATCCGACGTCGCGACGCCGACGAGCATCCGCCCACCGCGCAGCGCTGTCCAGCCTCCGCAGATCCCGTGGCACGCATCGTGCTCGTGCTGCCCGAGAAAGCGGAGATCGAGCTCTCCACATCAGGTCCAGTGATCGGCCTCGGCCTCACCGCAGCACAGACGGTCGATCCAGTCGACGCGCCCTGTGTGGTCCGGTTGAGCGAGTTCGCCCCTTCGCCGTCCTCGTCGCCCCGATCGTCCACGAGGTAGGGTTCTCATGCGCCGCTGCACCTGATTCCGCACGCTTCTCGTCCTGCACCTCGCTTGGCAGCTCCTCTTTCGCGTTGCTCCCGCCGGGGCTCTTGCCACGGACAACTCGACCCTGCCCAATGGACGCGGTCTCGTTCAGTCCAGCGACCCCGGCGCGCAGCACGCGACCGTCAGCCCCTTCACTGGCGACGCGACCTTCGAGATCCCGATTGCTGTCCCTCCCGCGACGGGCGGGATGGCTCCCAACGTGGCGCTCCGCTACTCGAGCCAGTCGCGAAGTGACTCCTGGGTCGGCTACGGCTGGACGCTCGGCCTCTCGGCGATCTCCCGCTCGCTCGAAGCCGGCATCCCCGCCTACGACGATGCGCAGGACACCTTTCTGCTCGACGGCGAGGAGCTCATTCCCCTGGATCCCTCTGACTCCTCGCGACCGCGCGAGTACCGCACTCGTCGCGAGAGCTTCCTGCGCGTGATCCACGAGAGCGACGGAACTTGGACGGTGCTCCAGCCCGGCGGCGCTCGCATGCGCTACGGCATGATGCCCGCCTCACAGGTCGGACCCGGCGGAAGTGACGTCTTCCAGTGGATGCTCTCGGAGCAGGAGGATCTGCACGGCAACGTCTTCATGGTCCGCTACACCGACCATGGCGACGCCGGCGCCGCCTATCCCGACGAGATCCGCTACACGATGCGTCGGCAGCCGGACGGAAGCCTTCAAAGCTTGGACGGCGACCCCTCACGCGACCGGGTCATCAACTTCCAGGTGGCGCCCGCCGTCCGCGAGGACCAGCCGGTGAACTACACGGCGGGATTCAAGCGCGAGCTCTCTCGCACTCTCGAGTCCGTGGAGGTGCGTGTCGGGGGCGAGCTGCTTCGGCGCTACGAGATGAGCGCGGATTCCTTCCGGACGCTTCTCGAGTCGGTGTCCCTCTTCGGGGCCGACGCGGATGCCGGCGTCCCCACGGCGCCCTTGGTCTGGACTGGTCCTAACCCGCATTATTCCTGAAGCGCTGCCGGTTGCCCAGATCGGGTCGCAAGAACGTCTGGCGGTGTCTCTCTACGGAGCGGTTCTTGGCTCGAACCGCTGCGATGAAGGGACAGAGAGCGCTCGT
>CAADGG010000058.1 GCA_900696485.1 uncultured Pseudomonadota bacterium | reverse complement strand
CGGAGCCGTAATCCGGAGGCGGCCGTACCAAAGCCGTACGCAGCGCCGAAGCTCGTCCGCCGAGGACATCGGCGCAGGGTGTGCTCCTCCCACCCGCCTCCGAACATCGTCGGCCGATTCTCGGCAAGCCTGTCAGCGTGGCGCGCCCCGTCATCGCGGTCGAGTCGCTCCGGTTCGGGAGCGCCGCGTCCACCCGGTCGAGACGACCTCTCGGAGCCGAAGCCGGACGACGTGCGTCGGCAGGGGCCGGACTCCGGATAGGCCAGATCGTACAATCGCCCGCCGAGCAGCCGGCGCAACACCCGTGCGCGAGCGTCGTCGTAGGAGAGCGCCGCGTCTCGCGCCATGGTCCCGCAGATCGCGATCTCGCGCGCCTGTTCGGACATGGCGAGAGCCAACTCCACGGGACCGGCTCCCCCGATCGCCCTGTGCACGGCGCGCTGCATGTCTCGCGCGGCCGGAGCGGTGTCTCTCGACGTCATGGCGACGGGTCTACCGGATGGCGGCGGGGGCGTTCCTTCCTGAGCCCCGCAGGTTCCAAGCGGCGGGGCGAGCAGCCGGCGCCTCGCCGGTTCCGGGACGGAACGACGTCCCGAGGCAGCTCGATCCGTCCTCCCGCAGTCGCCGCCAGCGTTCGAGGACGTCGCAGGGGGCCGCCCGATTCTCCACATCCGCGTCGAAGAGTGCGCACCCACCCCACGAATCTGACGGGACACGCCTTCCCTGCCCCCCGCCGGCTCCGCAGCATCGGCCGGGGTTGCCGGCGGACGGTACTCTCCCGTGGCGCCCGACGGAAGGCGAGCCATCGGGCCGCTCGAATGCGCGCCCATCGCACGAACTCTGCGCGAACTCTGCATGAACTCTGACCGGGAGATCCGACGATGACCGCAGCGTCTGCCAACGCCGAGATGATCCGCTACTGGAACGAAGCCGCCGGCCCGTCGTGGGTCGCGATGCAGGAGCGGCTCGATGCGCAGCTCGCGGCGCTCGGCACGCTCGTGCGCGAGCGCGCCGGGATCGCACCCGGCGAGCGCGTGCTGGACGTCGGCTGCGGCTGCGGGGGTACGACGCTCGAACTTGCACGCGCCGTCGGGGCGGACGGGCGCGTCGTCGCCGTCGACATCTCGGCGCCGATGCTGGAGCGCGCCCGCGCGCGGGCGGCTGCCGCCGGGCTCGGAGCGCGCATCGAATGGCAGTGCGCGGATGCCCAGACCGCACGCTTTGCCGACGCGGGGTTCGACTGCGTGTACTCGCGCTTCGGCGTGATGTTCTTCGCGGACCCGCCGGCGGCCTTCACCAACCTGGGCCGGGCGCTGCGACCCGGCGGCCGGCTCGCCTTCGTGTGCTGGCAGGGTCGTGAGCGCAATCCGTGGATGATGGCGCCGGCGCTCGCCGCGATGCAGCACGTCGCGTTTCCGCCCCCGCCGCCGCCGGACGCTCCCGGGCCGTTCGCGTTCGCCGATGCCGGGCGCGTGCGCGAGATCCTCGCGGCCGCGGGCTTCGTCGACGTCACGCACGAGGCGATCGACCAGCCGATGCCGCTCGGGAACGGCGGGCTCGACGAGGCGCTCGAGCTGTTCCTCGCGGTCGGCCCGGTCGGCCAGGCGCTGCGCGAGGCGCAGGCCGGACCCGAGCAGCGCGAGCGCGTCGTCGCCGCGGTGCGGGAGGCACTCGCCCGCTTCGAGACGCCGCGCGGGATCGAGGCGCCGGCGTCGGCGTGGATCGTGACGGCGCGCTCGCGCGGGGCCGGCGGTTGAGAAGGCCGGTCGGCTCGGCTACCTCTTCGGCGGCTGGCGATTCCCCGGTCGTCTAATGGTAGGACAACAGGTTCTGGCCCTGTCAATCAAGGTTCGAATCCTTGCCGGGGATCCACGCCGCGCTCGGCTCGCCCCACGTGACCGCTTCGCCACCGCCGGGCCCTCTGCACGAGCCCGAGCGCGCCGCGATCAGCTCGCCGCCGGCCATGCCGCAAGGGCGCGCTCGAGCCGAACCAGTGTCCGCTCGCGACCCAGGACCGCCAGCGTTTCGTAGATGCCCGGCGACGCGGCGCTGCCGGTCACCGCGACGCGCACCGCCTGCGCGAGCGGTCCGCGGCCGAGGCCCTCGTGTTGCGCGAGCGTGGCCTCGAACGCCGCCTCGATCGCCGCTGGCTCCCAGGCGGTCAGCGCCACGAGCGCGTCGCGCAGCGCCGCGAGCGGTGTGCGTAGCGCCGGCTTCCAATGCTTCTGCACGGCCTTCGGGTCGTAGGCGAGCGCCGCGTCCGGCAGCGCGAAGAAGCGCGCACGCTCGGACATCTCGGCGAGCGTCTTGCTGCGCTCGCGCAGCAGATCGATGAGTCCGAGCAGACCCGGATCGCTGCCGGCCGCCGCCGCGGCGTCGGCATCGGTGGCGGCCGCGAGGAACGGCTGAAGCTCCGCTGCCAGCCGCTCGGCGGGCAGCCGTTTGATCCAGGTCTGGTTGATCCAGTCGAGCTTCTGGGGATCGGCGTGGCCCGGCGAGCGGTGGGTGGCTTCGAGACTGAACAGCGCGCGGATCTCGGCGAGCGAGAAGATCTCCTGGTCGCCGTGGGACCAGCCGATCCGGACCAGCCAGGTGCACAGCGCTTCGGGCAGATAGCCGGCTTCACGGAAATGCTGGACCGACACGTGATCGCGTCGCTTCGACAGCTTGCGGCCGTCCGCGCCGACGATCAGCGGCAGATGCGCGAACTGCGGGATCGGCGCGTCGAGCGCCCGGTACAGCGCGAGCTGGAACGGCGTGTTGTTGAGGTGATCCGCACCGCGGATCACGTGGGTGATCCTCATGTCGACATCGTCGACGACGACGGCCAGGTGGTAGAGCGGCGAGCCGTCACTGCGGCGGATCACCATGTCGCCGATCTCGCGCGCGTCCTGGCCGCTCGGGCCGAAGACCAGATCCTGCCAGTCGAGCCGGCCGGTCTTCGACACGCGGAGCCGGACCGTGTGGGGACCGCAGGCGGGCCCGTGGTTCGCTTCGGCGCAGCGGCCGTCGTAGGTCCACTTGGCGCCGGTCGCCACGAACTGCTGCTTGCGCGCCCCGATCTCGTCCGGCGTGCAGACGCACCGGTAGGCGCGGTCGCGGGCCAGCAGGGTCTCGATGGCGGCGCGGTGCAGATCCCCGCGCTCGCTCTGGCGTGAGAGCCTCTCGTCCCAATCCATGCCGAGCCAGCGCAGCCCGTCGACGACGGCGGCCTCGGACGCCGCCGTCGAGCGCGCGCGGTCCGTATCCTCGATCCGCAGCAGGAACACGCCGCCGTGCCGGCGCGTCCAGGCCCAGTTGTAGAGCGCCGTGCGGGCGCCGCCGATGTGCAGGAACCCCGTGGGGCTCGGAGCGAAGCGGGTCCGGATCGTCATGGGACGCGCACTGTAGCCGGGTCGCGCGCCGGATGGTGGCAGGAGGGCTCCCTTCTCTGCTAGTCCCCGGCTCCCGCCCGCACTCGGGATCGTCCCGAACGCCGCCGCGCGCACACCGGCACGAAGACCTCCATGAAGATTCTCGTCGATCGCGTCCAGCAGACCCCCACGGAGTTCGAGTTCGGTCCGGACGATCCCGGCTGGGCGGATGCTCGGGAGTCGGTCCCCGAGCTCGGCGGAGAGCTGGCGATCGTCCCGACGGCGACGTTGCAGGCCTACAAGATCGGATCGGAGCTGTATCTGGACGGGAGGATCGAGGGGGCCCTCGACCTCGAGTGCAGCCGCTGTCTCGTCCGCTATCGTTCCCCGCTTCGCGAGCCGTTTCGCCTGGTGCTGGAACCGGCGGGCGCCCGCGTCCCGCCCGAGCCGGAGGCGGCACGCGAGCTGTCCCGATGGGGCGTGTGCCTGGCGGACGAGTTCGAGATGGGATGGTTTCACGGGCCGGAGATCGACCTGCGCTCGCTGTTGCGGGAGTCGGTCGCTCTGGCCGTACCGGTCCAGCCCCTGTGCCGCGAGGACTGCCGCGGGCTGTGCCCGCGCTGCGGGGTGGATCGGAATCTCGAAACGTGCGAATGCGAGGCGGAACGGCCGACCTCGCCGTTCGCGGCTCTCGAGGCGCTGCGCAGCGTCGGCAGAGACGGCGGGAGCAAGGGAGAGCGCTGATGGCGGTTCCGAAGCGAAAGACCTCGAAGACGCGCAAGAACTGGCGGCGCTCGCACGACGCGCTGACGGTGCCCGGTCGTGCGAACTGTCCGCAGTGCGGCGCGTCGCGGCTGCCCCACCGGGTGTGCCGCGAGTGCGGCCACTACCGCGGCGCCACGCGCCTGCAGATTCCCGAGCAGGAGTAGGCGCGCCGTCTTGCTCGCGCTTCTCTTCCCCGGCCAGGGTGCGCAGCGCGTCGGGATGGGCCGTGACGTCTACGAGACGTCGCCGGCCGCACGTGCCGTCTTCCGCGAAGCGGACGACGCGCTCGGCCTGCCGCTCTCGCGGCTGTGCTTCGACGGCCCGGAGGACGCGCTGCTCGCGACGGAGATGCAGCAGCCGGCGATCCTCGCCACCAGCGTGGCGCTGTGGCGCGCGCTCGAAGAGCGATGCGGCGGTCCGCTCCCGGCGGCGTACGTGGCCGGCCACAGCCTCGGGGAGTACAGCGCGCTGGTGGTGAGCGGCTCGCTCGCACTCGCCGACGCCGTGCGCCTCGTGCGCGCCCGCGGCGCGTACATGCAGGACGCCGTGCCGGCCGGGGCGGGTGCGATGGCGGCGATCCTCGGCTCGGATGCGCACGCCGTCGATGCCGTCTGCGCGCGCGTCCGCGAGCGCAGCGGCGCCTGGGTGGCCCCCGCCAACTACAATGCGCCCGGCCAGACGGTCGTCTCCGGAACGGCGGCCGCCGTCGAGGAGGCCTGTGCCGAGGCTCGGCAGGCCGGCGCGCGGCGCACCGTGGCGCTTGCGGTCTCGGCGCCATTCCACTGCCGGCTGATGGCGCCGGCCGCCGAGCGGCTGCGCAGCGATCTCGCGCGGCTGCGCTTTGCGGATCCGGCGCCGCCGCTCGTCGCCAACGTCAGCGCCGACGTCGTTCGCGACGGCGCGGCGCTCAGCGAGCTGTTGTACCGGCAAGTGACCGAGCCGGTCCGGTTCACGGAGATGGTGCAACGGCTCGCGACGCGCGGGACGACCCGGATGCTGGAGATCGGGCCGGCGCGTGTGCTTTCCGCGCTGGTGGCCCGGATCGAGCCGGCGGTCGCACGGGCGGCGCTGATCGATGCGGCCGGCCTCGATGCCGCGGCGACGTTCGCGGCGGCGCGAGCGGACGCCCAGCCGGCTCCGTAGCCGCGAATCGGCTGCGCCCTGGCAAACGACGTCTCGGCCGCGTGTGCCCGCCTTGCGCCGGCGCTGCGCCGGAGCTCCGGAATCGGCGCCATGACGCACGGTTGTGCCTTCTCATGGGAACGCCGGCTGGCGGCGGATCGCCGAGGCGCAGGCTAGATTCCGCGTCGCAGCGTGCCGGGGGGCTTCCTCCCGCTCTCTCGACGCTCCCTCGAGCCCGTTCCTCCGGAGGCGAACGACCATGGCGATCGAACAGCCGATCGAACAGCGAGTGGCCGACATCATTGCCGAGCAGCTCGGCGTTGCGAAAGAAGAGGTCGTCCCCGAAGCGTCGTTCATCGACGATCTCGGTGCCGATTCTCTCGACATCGTGGAGCTGGTGATGGCGATGGAGGAGGAGTTCGACATCGAGATCCCCGACGACGACGCCGAGAAGATCCAGACCATCGGCGATGCCATTTCCTATGTCCGGGCACGCGCCGTCGCCAGCTGATCCGAGCCGTCGCCGTGCCGAGTCACGGCGAGCCGGACGCGGGCGGATCTTCGAGCGACGACGGGAGCGCGGTACTTCGATTTCTTCTGGTCCGGTGGGGATTCCATGCAGCGAGCACGGTCGGAGCGCCGTCGCATCGTGGTGACGGGGATGGGTTGCGTCTCGCCGCTCGGGCGTGATGTCGATGCGACCTGGGCCGCCGTGCTCGCCGGTGCGAGCGGCGTGCGGACCTTGACCCGCTTCGATGCGAGCGAGCTGCCGGTGCGCTTCGCCGCCGAATGCGAGGCGGAGATCGAGCCCGCCGGACTGTCGACCAAAGATCTGCGCCGTCTCGATCGGACCGCCCGCCTGGTCCTCGTTGCGGCCGATGAGGCGATGGCGGATGCCGGGCTCGCGCGGCGTGGCGACGATCGCGATCGGATCGGCGTCGCGATCGGCTCCGGCATCGGCGGCGTGACGACGTTGCTGGCCAGCCATGACGTGCTGCTCGCGCACGGTCCGCGCCGGGTGTCGCCCTTCACCGTGCCGATGGTGCTGCCGAACATGTCGGCCGGCTGCGTCTCGATGGCGTACGGCCTGCGCGGGCCGATCCTATGTCCGGTCGGTGCTTGCGCCTCGGGGGCCCAGGCCATCGGAGCCGCCGCCCGGCTGCTCGAGCGCGGCGATGCCGACGTCGTCGTGGCCGGCGGCACGGAGGCTGCGCTCCATCCGCTCGTGATCGCGGCGTTCGCGGCGATGCGGGCGCTGTCGACCCGCAACGAGGATCCGGCGCAGGCGAGCCGTCCCTTCGACACGGGCCGCGATGGCTTCGTGCTCGGAGAGGGGGCCGGCGTGATGATCCTCGAGACGGCCGAGCATGCGGCGCGGCGCGGGGCCCGCGTGCGGGCCGAGTTCCTCGGCTACGGCGAAGCGGCGGATGCCCAACATCTGGCGAGTCCCGCCGAGGACGCCGGCGGCTCGCGGCTCGCCATGGAGCGGGCGCTGGCCGACGCCGATCTGACACCGGATCGCGTCGATGCGGTGAATGCACATGCCACCAGCACGCCGGTCGGCGACCGGAGCGAAGCCCTGGCGATCCGCGCGGTCTTCGGAGAGCGCGCCGGACGCCTGCCGGTGTCGGCGAACAAGTCCAGCCTCGGACATCTGTTGGGCGCCGCCGGGGCGGTCGAGTCGATCCTGTGCGTGCGCTCCCTCGAGACGGGCCTGCTGCCTCCGACGATCAATCTGGAGGTCCCCGATCCGGAGTGCGCTCTCGATCACGTGACACCCAAGGCCCGCGAGGTCCCGGTCCAGACCGTTCTGTCGAATGCTTTCGGCTTCGGCGGAGTCAGCGTGAGCCTGCTGTTCGGGCGCACGCCGTAGCAAGGAGGAGTCTCGACATGCCGAAGCGGATTGCGCTGGCCGCCGATCACCGCGGCGTGGCGTTGAAGCGCGTGCTGCGCGAGCGGCTCGAAGGGGCCGGCTGGGAGCTGCAGGACTTCGGAACCGACGGCTCCGAGCCGGTCGACTACCCCGACTACGCGGGCCCCGCCGCCGAGGCGGTCTCCCAGGGCGCCGCCGATCGCGCGATCGTGCTGTGCGGCTCCGCCAACGGGGTCGCCTACGTGGCGAACCGGTTTCCGCGTGTGCGCGCCGCGATCGCGCTCGACGTCGACATGGCGCGCATGGCGCGGCTGCACAACGACGCGAACGTGCTCGCGCTGTCGGCCGATCGGCTCGGCGCCGAGGCCGCCTGGCCGATCGTCGAGACCTTCCTCGAGACCGGGTTCGAGGGGGGCCGGCACGTGCCGCGCATCGCCAAGATCGATGCGCTCGGCCGGCGCGCGTGGCAGCGTGAGCGGATGGAGACCGGCGCCGTCGACGAAGCCGACCCGGAGATCGGGCGGCTGCTGCGTGGCGAGGCGCGGCGCCAGGCGCTCGGCCTCGAGCTGATCGCGTCGGAGAACTTCGTGTCCGAGGCGGTGCTCGAGGCGGTCGGCTCCGTCCTGACGAACAAGTACGCCGAGGGCTATCCGGGGCGCCGCTACTATGGCGGCTGTGAGGTCGTCGACGAGGTCGAGACGCTCGCGATCGAGCGGGCGAAGGCGCTGTTCGGCGCCGAGCACGCCAACGTGCAACCGCATGCCGGCTCGCAAGCCAACGAGGCGGTCTATCGCGCGTTGCTCGACGTCGGCGACACGATCCTCGCGATGAACCTCGATCACGGCGGCCATCTGACCCACGGCTCGCCGGTGAACTTCTCGGGCAAGCTGTATCGGATCGTGCCGTACGGCGTCCGGCGCGACAGCGAGACGATCGACATGGACGAGGTACGCCGGCTCGCCCGGGAGCATCGCCCGAAGCTGATCCAGTGCGGCACGACGGCGTACTCGCGCACGCTCGATTTCCCGGCTTTTCGCGCGATCGCCGACGAGGTCGGCGCGCTGTTGTTCGCCGACATCGCCCACATCGCCGGACTCGTGGCGGCGGGCGTGCACCCCTCCCCGGTGGGGCATGCGCACGTCGTGACGACCACCACCCACAAGACGCTGCGCGGACCGCGCGGCGGCCTGATCCTGTGCGACGCCCCGTTTGCCCGCCAGGTCGACTCGGCCGTGTTCCCGGGCGGGCAGGGCGGTCCGCTGATGCACGTGATCGCCGGCAAGGCGGTGGCCTTCCGCGAGGCGGCGAGGCCGGAGTTCCGCAGCTACTGCCAGCAGATCGTCGCCAACGCGAAGGCGCTGGCCGCCCGCGTCGGCGAGCACGGCTTCCGGATCGTGGCCGGCGGCACCGACGTGCATCTGTTCCTGCTGTCGCTGGTCGATCGCGAAGTGACCGGCAAGCAGGCGCAGCACGCGCTCGAACAGGCCGGCATCACCGCCAACAAGAACATGGTGCCGTACGATCCGCGCAAGCCCGCCATCACGTCGGGGGTGCGGCTCGGGACGCCGGCCGTCACCACGCGGGGCATGAAGGAAGCGGAGATGACGCAGATCGCGGACTTCGTCGCCCGTGTGCTCGAAGCGCCGGCGGACGAGGCGCGCCTTGCGGCGGTGCGTCGCGAAGTCGAGAGCTTCTGCCGACGCTTTCCCCTGTATCCCGCACGCTGGTCGGAGCGGGCCGATCGCTCCGACCCGAGACCGGGTCACTGACCGGTGCGTTGCCCGTACTGCGGAGACGATGCCAACCGCGTGGTGGATTCGCGGCTCGGGCGGGACGAGGCGGAGATCCGCCGCCGCCGGGAGTGTCTCGAGTGCGGGCGCCGCTTCACGACCCGGGAGCGCGTCGAGGACGTGCTGCCGAAACTCGTGAAGCGCGACGAGCGGCGCGAGGACTTCGATCGCCGCAAGCTTCTGGCCAGCATCGAGCGGGCCTGTGCGAAACGCCCGGTGTCGATCGATGCGCTCGAACGACTGGCGGATCGGATCGAGAAGCGGCTGCAGGAGACCGGGCAGACCGAGGTGGCGAGCGAACAGATGGGCGAGTGGGTGCTCGAGGACCTGACGAGCGTGGATCTGTTGTCCGCGGCGCGCTTTGCCTCGGTGTTCCGCAGCTTCGAGAGCGCCGAGGACTACGTGGCGTTCTTCGCGTCCGCCCGCCCGCATCGCTACGACGCGGAAGCGGGTTTCGAGGGGTTCGCCGCCGACGCCTCGCCCACCCCACTCGTCACGGTGCAGGACGGGTCTGGCTCCGAGGCAAGACGGCGGCCGTCTTGACTCCGGAGGACGCCATGCGACTCGCACTCGCCGAGGCGCGCCGCGCGCTCGGCCGGACCTTCCCGAATCCTGCCGTCGGCGCCGTCGTGTTCCGCGGCGCTCGCGTCCTCGGACGGGGCCGCACGCGGCCGCCGGGCGGGCGCCATGCCGAGGTCGACGCGATCGAGCAGGTCGTGCGACGGCACGGCCGGGCGGCGCTGCGCGGCGCCTCGCTGGCCGTGACGCTCGAGCCGTGCTGCCACCACGGGCGGACGGGCCCGTGCAGCGAGGCGCTGATCGGGGCCGGTATTGCGCGCGTGTTGGTGGGTCATCGCGATCCGGCACCGCACGCCGCCGGTGGCGGGCTGCGGGCGCTGCGCCGCGCGGGGGTCGAGGTGCGGGTGGGCGTGCTCGAGCCGGAATGCCGCGAGCAGCATCGTGGCTTCCTGTCCCGGATCGAGCGCGGCCGGCCGTTCGTCACGGTGAAGCTGGCGGCCTCGCTGGACGGCCGGATCGCGACGGCCGGGGGCGCGTCGCGCTGGATCACCGGAGAGCCGGCGCGCAGCTTCGTCCATCGACTGCGTGCGCGGACGGACGCGGTGATGATCGGTTCGTCGACGGCGCTTGCGGATGATCCCGAGTTGACGGCGCGGCGCGGTGCGCGCGTGCTGCACCGGCCGGTCCGCGTGCTGTTCGATTCGGCGCTGCGGGTCGGGCCGGAGGCCCGGATGTTTCGCGACGAGCCCGCGCGTAGCTGGGTCCTGTGCAGCCGCGCCGCGCCGGCGGTCCGCCGTGCGAAGCTGACCGCGCGCGGCGTACGGCTGCTGGCGCTGCGGCCGACCCGGAACGGCCGGCCCGCGCTGCGCGCGGCGCTCGCGCGGCTCGGCGCCGAAGGTCTCGGGACGCTGCTCGTCGAAGGCGGCGGCGAGTTGGCGGCGGCCTTGTGGCGGGAGGGGCTCGTCGACGAACTGCTCTGGATCGCGGCGCCGCTGCTGATCGGAGCGGAGGGCCGCCCGGCCATCGGTCCGCTCGGCGTGACCGCACTGGCCGCGGCCCCACGGTTCCGCGTCCAGCGCGTGCGCAGGCTCGGGGCGGATCTGTTGCTGGAAGCGCGCCCCGAGCCGCTGCCGGTCGCTGCAGCCCGGAGGGCGCCGTGAAACTCTATGCGAGCCGGCGCGACGTCGCCGGACAGCACTTCGCGATCGTCGTGTCGCGCTTCAACCACCCGATCTGCGTGCGGCTGCTCGACGGCTGCGTCGAGGAGCTGGTGGCGCGCGGGGCCGATGCCGAGGGCCTCCACGTCGCGTGGGTGCCGGGCGCGTTCGAGATCCCGCAGGCGGCGCGGAGCCTCGCGGTCAGTGGGCGCTACGATGCCATCGTGACCCTGGGCGTCGTGATCCGTGGCGGCACTCCGCACTTCGAGTACGTCTGCCAGGCCGTCACCGACGGCGTGCGCGAGATCGTGCGCGATACCGATGTGCCGGTGGCGTTCGGGCTCCTCACCTGCGACGACGTCGACCAGGCGCTGGAGCGCGCGGGCGGCGAGCATGGCAACAAGGGCATCGAAGCGGCGCTCGCCGCCATCGAGATGGCGCATCTGGCGACGGCGCTGCGGCGCCCGCCCGACGACGGCGACCGGCCGCGACGGCCCCGGACCCAAGCGCCGCGAGGCGTCACGCGAGGGCCGCGCGGCCGCGGACGGCGCTCGTGAGCGCCCCCCGGCGGACCTCGCGCCAGGCGGCGCTGCAGGTGCTCTATGCCGCCGAGCTCGGGGCGCGCGGGGAGCCCGGAGGCTCGCTCGCCCAGGCTGAGGCGGCGTTCGGAGCGGTCGGCAGCCACTTCGAGTTGCCGGAGGGCGCGCGAGCTTTCGCGAAGGAGCTGGTGACGGGCGTGGCCGAGCACCGCGACGAGATCGACGCGCGGATCGCGGCCAACGCGACGCACTGGCGGATCGAGCGCATGGCGACGGTCGATCGCAACGTGTTGCGGCTCGCGATCTGGGAGATGGTCTGGGGCGCGACTCCGGCCTCGGTCGCGATCGACGAGGCCATCGAGCTGGCGCGCCGCTTCGGTGGCGAGCGGTCTCCGGCGTTCGTCAATGGGGTCCTCGACGCGGTGAGTCGAAGTCTCCGGGTCCCGGGGGAAGCGACGTCGGAGGAGCCGGACCACGACCCGGACGGCGCGCCGGCGCCGGGAGAGAGCGCTTCGTGAGATCGACGCTCGCGGTCGAGGTCGAAGCGGGATCGCTGGTGCGGGTCGGTGCCGAGCTCGCCGTGGCCGGGTTCTTTCGCGATCGACGTCCGTTGCGGGGCGGAGCCGGCCTCACCGATTGGCGGCTGTGTGGCTGGGTGAGCGGGCTGGTCGGTGCGGCCCGGCTGCGCGGTGAGTGGGGCGAGGCGGCGCTGCTGCTGACGCAGGGTCGGCTGCTGGCGCCGCGGGTGCTGCTGCTGGGGCTCGGCGCCGAGGGTCACTTCGACGCCGACGCGCATCGCAACGCCGTGCGCCTGGCGGTCGAGCGCGCGGCCGATCTGGGCGCCGGGGTCGTGGCGCTGGACCTGCCGCCGCCGCGAGGGGTCGAGGCGCCGGAACGGGTTGCGCTCGGGCTGTTGTCGGGCGCTTCCGAGGCGCTCGCGCCGCGCGCCGGGCGGCTGCTGTTGCGCTTCGTGACGGCACCCGGCCAGGCCGTACCGTGGCGGGGCGCCTTCGAGGCGGCGGCGGCGACGCTTCCCCGCAGCGCCACGTCGATCAAGCTGCTGCGGCCCGCCGGCGCGGCCGCCACGCCGGCCGGGCTGCGGGGAGCCCGCCCGGGTCGCGCCGGGACACCGCCGGGCTGAGCTCGGTCGTCGCGATGCACGCGGGCTGCCGGACCTGCACGCGCCTCGTCGGGCGCCGCTGAAACCGCGCTGGCCTCCGTCTGTGTCGGGTCAAGTTGCCGGCCCGTGTGCCCGAAACACACCGGCGGGTCCCCGCATGCGGATGCGGTCTGGGCGGCGTCGGTCGGGTCGCTTTCGGCAAAGGTGGAGCGGATGAGCCTGGTGGGCAGCCTCGAGGACCTCGGACTCGGCGAGATCATGCAGATCGTCAGCCTGTCCGGGAAGTCGGGCATCTTGTGGATCCGTTCGCGCCACGGCGAGGGGCACGTGCTGTTTCGCCGCGGGTTGATTCGCGGCGCTTTCGTCAAGGACGGACCGCGGGACCTGCGTGACCTCGTCGCCTCCGCCGGGATCCTTCCGGCGGCGCAGGTCGAGGCCCTCGACGATGCGGCGCGCGAGGAAGGCGTTCCGCTCGAGGCGCTGCTGTGCGCCCGGACTTCGCTCGATGCCGGTTGCCTCGATGAACTGCGCGGCCGCCACGTCGAGGCGACGGTGCTGCGCATGTTCGCATGGCCCTCCGGTGAGTTCAGCTTCGAGATCCGGGACGAGCCGGGCGGCGGCGACATCGCCGAGGATCTGTTGCTGCGGACCGGTCTCAACGCGCAGTTCCTGGCTCTCGAAGGCACGCGGATGCGCGATGAGGGAGCCCACGAGTCACCCGAGATCGGCGGCCGGTCCTCGGCGATCGCCAGCGACGACGAGACGTCATTCGCCGGCGTCGATGTCGAGGATTCCGAACCCGTCGCGGAGATGGCCGACGCCGACGTGATCGCGATGCCGGTGGACGCAGTCGTCGCCGACGACGCCGAGGCGATCGCGATGATCGAGACCGCTGCGTTCGCCGAGCCGGCGGAGTCCGCTGCCGACGAGATCGAGGAGCCTCAGGCGCTGGCGGTCAGCGTCCTCGAACTGGTCGACGACGAGGTCGACGGCAACGAGCTCCCGGTGCTCCTCTCGGCTCCGGAAGCCGATGGCGAGGCGCTTGCGGATGGCGTCGACGAAGAGACCACGCTCAGCGCGATGACCCGATCTTCGCCGCCGCGTGCGGCCGAGACGGCGGCCCCGGCCCCGCGGCCGCCGGCCGGACCGAAGGCCGGCGCCGGCCCGCTGCCGGTCATCGCCGTCGATCGCGAGCTTCGTGTGCTCGAGTGGGTGAAGCGAGCGCTCGCCCCGGTCCCGGTGCGCGTCCATATCTTCCAGCGCTCGGAGCAGGCGATCGCGCGCATTCGCCAGTATCTCGTGCGGGGAGAACTCCCGCTGGTCCTGCTGAGCACCGAGACGCCGCCGGATCCGATCTCCCGTGCCAACGACTGGTCGGAGATCGCGGCCCGCTTGCGCGCCCAGGTCGCCCGGTTCCCGTTGGTCCTGCTGGTGGCGCCCGGGACCACCGTGTCGCCGGTCAATGAGCGCGCGATTCCGGATGCGATCGCGCAACGTCCCGATCTCACCATGTTGTCCGACGAGCGCGCGCGGGAGCGCCGGGAGACGCTGGCCGCCGATCTGCGCGGTGCTCTCGAGCGGGCCCACGCCAAGGCGGCGCCGCGCGCTCCGATGGCAGCGCCGCGCCAGGAGTCCGCCGACGCGTTGCGGAGCCTTCGCGACGTCAGTGCGCGCATGCGCGACCCGGCCTCGCGGGGGGACGTCTTGCGCCTGCTGCTCGAGTACGCGGGGAGTGTGTTCGACCGGGTCGCGATCTTCGCGGTCCGCGACGGCGAAGCCTTCGGTGTGGCACAGGTCGGGATGCCGGACGCCGGGGGTCCGGATGACGAGGATCTGCGCAAGATCCGGTTCCCTTCCGACGAGCCGGCCTGGTGTCGAAAAGTCCTGCGTGCGCAGGCCCCCGTGCGCACGGCGCTCGAGGACGATGGCGACCGAGACCTGTCTTCCCGCCTGGGGCACGCGCCGCCGAACGAGCTCTACGCCGCGCCGATCGAGAGTGGCGAACGCATCGCGGCGCTGCTCTACGCCGACAATCTCGCCTCCCAGCGGCCGCTCGGCGATACCAGCGCCCTCGAGGTCGTGCTCCACGAGGCCGGCCTGGCCCTCGAGCGCACCGTCCTCGAACGCGCGCTCGCGCAGGTCGAGGGGGAGCGTGCCGCGACCGAGTCCGACCCGTTCTGACGCGCCGGCGTGGTTGCCGGAATCTCGCCGGCCGGCCGCGCGGAAGCCGCGTCGCTGCGGAGATCTGCGACGGGCGCTGCGCCTCAAGCGCACCCCGCTCCGGGCCGAAGGAGTGGGTTGATTCCGTTGCGTGGACACCCCGCGCGGTGATCCGGGACCGGTCGAGACCGGCTCGATCCAAAGAGGCTGGACAGGTGCAGCACATCCTGATCGTCGAAGACTCGCCGACCATGCGGTCGCTCGTCGTGTCTGCTCTCGAAGAGCTCGGAGACGCGGTCCGCATCAGTGAGGCGGCGAGTGGATTCGAGGCGTTGCGCGCGCTCCCCCGCGATCAGTACGACCTGATCGTGACCGACATCAACATGCCCGACATCAACGGGTTGGAGCTGGTGTCGTTCGTCCGGCGCAACGCCGCCTATCGCGCGATCCCGTTGCTCATCATCTCGACGGAGGGCTCGGAGCGGGACCGGACCCGAGGCCTCGAACTCGGTGCCGATGCCTATCTGGTCAAGCCTTTCGAGCCGGAGACCTTGCGCAGCGCGGCGCGCGAGCTGCTGGCGAAGACCCGGGAAGGATAACGGGCGATGGCGGTGCGCCGGAAGCGATCGCCCGCTCGCAGCAAGGTCGCCCGCGAGTTCGTCTCGGAGGTGGACGACCTGCTCGAGCGGATGCGGGCGGATCTCGCCGATCTCGGCGATCAGCGCGTCCGCGGGGAGCTGGTGCCCGACCTCGTCAACCGCTTGTTCCGTTCCGCTCATACGCTGAAGGGCGTAGCCGGCATGTTCGGCTTCCAGGGGATCGGCGCACTCTCCCATCGGCTCGAGGACATCCTCGATGATCTGCGCATGGGACGACTCGATCCCGGCGCCTGCGCCCTCGACCTGCTCGACGAGGCCGTCGCCGTGCTGGCCGTCGAAGTCGATCTGGTGGGTCGCGAAGCGGCGACGCCGGAAGGCTCCGAGGAACTGCGCAACCTGATGCAGCGGATCGAGTCGGCGCTCCATGGCGATGCGGCGGCGGGCTGCGTCCCGGAGCCGCTGGCCGTCGAGGCATCCCTGCTCCGCGCGCTGACCGAGTACGAGGAGCACCGGCTGCGAGAGAGCCTGCGCGGCGGCCGGGCGCTGTACGTGGTGGAGGCGTCCTTCGATCTGCTCGCCTTCGAGGAGGGGCTCGCCGAACTCAGCGAATCCTCGCGTGCCCTCGGCGAGATCATCTCGACCTTGCCCGCCCCCGGCGACACGCCGGAGTCGCAGATCTGCTTCTCGCTGATCGTCGCGAGCGAGCTCGACGCCGAGAGCTTCGAGCGACGCCTCGATCTTCCGGCGGCCCGCGTCCGTATGGTGCAGGCCGGCGCGACGCTCGCGACCGGCTCGGCGCACCCGCCGGACGCCGCGGACGAGCTCGGGAAGGACGCGGCTGCGGCCGGCCGCGCCGCGTTCGGCGAAGGTGGCGAGGCGGACGAGGAGCCGGCCGCCGGAGACGGCGAGGCGGCGCCGGCCGGCGAGTCCGATGCGTCCGAGGACACTCCCGCGCGGCCGGCCGACGACCTCGAGTCGCTCAAATCCATCAGCGAGACGGTTCGTGTCGACATCCGCAAGCTCGATGAGCTGATGAACCTGGTCGGCGAACTGGTCATCCAGCGCGGAACCATCGGGGCGATCGCCGAGCAATTGCTCGGCGAGCCGCGCGTCGCGCGTCTGGCGCGCGAGCTGGCCAAGGCTCACAAGGCGCTCGAGCGGAAGCTGCAAGAACTCCAGGCCGGCGTGCTCGAAGTCCGGATGGTGCCGATGCGGCAGGTGTTCGAGAAGCTCTCGCGCGTCGTGCGCCGGCTGCGCCGGGAAGTCGGCAAGGAGGTCCGGCTCGAGATCCATGGCGGAGACACCGAACTCGACAAACTGATCGTCGAGGAGCTCGCCGATCCGTTGATGCACCTCGTGCGCAATGCGTTCGACCATGCGCTGGAACCGCCCGACGAGCGCGTGGCCGCCGGCAAGCCGGCCGAGGGGACGATCCGGCTCGAGGCGTATCAGCGCGGCAATCACGTCGTCATCGAGGTCTCCGACGACGGCCGCGGGATCGATCTCGAGGTCGTCCGCGCGCAGGCGGTGGCGCGCGGGCTGCTGGCGCCCGAGACGTTGCTGACGCCGAAGCAGACGCTCGATCTGATTCTCCTGCCCGGCTTCTCCACGCGGGATGCGATCACGGAGACCAGTGGCCGCGGCGTCGGGATGGATGTCGTCCGTGAGAACGTGACGGCGCTCGGGGGCCTCGTTCACGTCGAGTCGACGCCGGGCTCCGGCACGACCATCTGTCTGACGCTGCCGATCACGCTGGCGATCATCCAGGCGCTGGTCGTCGGGGTGGGCGACCAGCGCTTCGCGATTCCGCTGACCTCGGTTCTCGAGACCCTGCTCGTCGATCCCGTCGAGATCCTGCGCAGCGAGGGCCGCGAGCTCCTGAACCTGCGCGGTGAGCCGTTGGCGCTGCGACGCCTGCATGTGGAGTTCGGCTTGCCGGCCCCGGCCGAGAACGTGCGCCAGGCCGTGGTCGTCGTCGGCCTGGGCGATGTTCGCGCCGGGCTGCTCGTGGAGCGGCTCGAAGGGCAGCAGGATGCCGTGTTGAAGCCGATCCAAGGCCCCGTGCGCTCCGTGCACGGGATTGCCGGAGCGACGGAACTCGGCGATCGAGGCACCGTGCTGGTGGTCGACGTGGCCGCTCTCGTCGAGGATGCGGGACGCCGGCGGGAGGCGGCATGACGAGCGGGAATCCGGCGGCGTGGGAGGATCTGGCGCGCGCGGCGGTCGGCCGGATCGGCGGCGCCGCCGAAGACGAGACCGCCGTCGAGCTACGGGAGCTGTTGGTGATCTGGCTCGACGAGGATCCGTACGCGCTGCCGATCGAACGCGTGCGCGAGATCGTGCGGCTGCGTCCGATCACGCCCGTGCCGCACGTGCCGGCCGCCGTGCGCGGCGTGATCTCGCTGCGCGGAGAGATCGTGCAGGTCCTCGATCTGCGTTGTCGGCTGGATCTGCCCGTCGTGCCGGCCGCGCTCGATCGGCGTCGCCATCGCATCGTCGTGATGAGTGGAGAGGACGGCCAATTGGCGGGCGTGCTGGTGGATCGCGTCAGCGAGGTGCTGCGCACGCCGGCGGCCGCCACGCGCTCGCCGGACGCCCGCGAGTCCGATGCCGTCTGCGCGCTCGTGCCGCACGGGGAGCGCTTCGTCTCGTTGTTCGACGTCGATCGCCTGCTCGATCTCGGCCGGCGCACGGACGCGGGGGCCGCGTCGTGAGTCCGGCCTTCGAGGAGGCGCGGATCGAACTCGCTTGCTTCGAGGTGCATGGCCAGCGCTACGGAATCGACGTGCAGCAGATCCGCGAGATCGTGCGCGCGCAGACCGTGACGCCGCTCCCGCGCGCTCCCGGCCTGATCGAAGGCGTCATCGACCTGCGGGGCGCCATCATCCCGGTCGTCGATGCGGGCCGTGCGCTCGGCCGCGAGGCCATCGCGGAGAGCCCGAAGTCGCGGATCGTCATCGTCGAAGTCGAGGGGCTCGTGTTCGGGCTCCGGGTGGACGCCGCCGCCGAGGTCATCGTGGTCTCCGGCAGCGAGATCGGCGACGCGCCGCCGCTCGTGACCCACACCGGCTACGAGACGGTGCGGGCCGTCGTACGGCGCGAGGGGGAGCCTCCCACGCTGATGCTCTCGCTCGAGCATCTGCTCGAAAGCGTGTACCGCTCGGCGCTCGCGCACGGAGGGTCGGCCGCGGTAGAGACCCCGGCGCCGGCGTCGGGTTCGTGACCCGGCGGACGGCGGGGTCGCACGGCGAGGACCCGGCGCATTCTGGCGACCGGGGGATTTCAGCTACAGGCGGTCGCAACATGGGGTTCCAGAAAATCGCGATGGCTCGGGAAGTTCAGTCGCCGGCGGGGCTCAGTCCCTCGCTCCAGCGGCCGATGAGAGCTGGGGATTCGCAGCCAGGCCGTGAGTTGGGATACGACCGGTCGCGCTCGAGGGGGAGGATTCGGCAATGATCGCGGCGTGTCCGAAGTGCCACACGCGCTACCGCGTGCAGCCGGAACAACTCGGCGCCGACGGCGCGCGGCTGCGCTGCAGCCGCTGCCACGGCGTCTTCCGCGTCCGCTTGCCGCCCCAACAGGCGAGCCCGAAGGCGAGCCCGGCGAGCGCGCAGCACGGCGAAGCCGAGCGCAGTCCGCAGCAGGACGCGTCCGCGCCGGCCCGGCCCGCGCCGGCCGCCCCGGCCGCGTCCGTCCCGGTCGCGACGGCGAAGCCGCCCGTCGCGGCTTCGCCGCTCGGCGCCCCCGATCCCGGAGAGCCCGGTCCGGTCTTCGACCGAGAGCGGCTGGTGGTCGTGGCCCATGCCGACGCAGAAACGTCCAAACTCGTCGCCGAAGCGCTCGAGCGATGGGGCCTGCAGACCCTCGTCGCCCATGACGGAGTCGAGGCGATCCTGTCGATCCAGCGCGCGCTTCCGCGCGTCGTCGTGCTCGACGCCGCGCTTCCCAAGATGTACGGCTTCCAGGTCTGCGAAGTCGTCAAGCGCAACGAGAGCCTCCGAGAGACTCCCGTCGTCCTCGTCGGCGCCGTCTACAAGGACGATCGCTACCGTCGGGCCCCGAGCGAGATCTACGGGGCGGACGTGTACGTCGAGCCGCCGGATCTTCCGGATGCCCTGTATGCGATCCTGACCGGTTTCGGTGTCGACCTGCAGGCGGCGGACGGCTCGGCGGCGCCGGCCCCATCGATCCGGCCGCCGGGGCTCTACGGCCACGTCGCCCGCGGCGGCCGATCGCCGGGGAGTGCCCCCGCTCGGGAGAGCGCCGATCCGTTCGGAGAGGCGCCGGCGAGCGGACACCCGGAAGTCCGCGAGGCGTCGCGCCACCCCGATCGCGAGACCGTCTTCGACGCGCCGCCCGCCGGGCGCGAGCCCCGTCCGGCGGCAGCGCCGGCGTCCGTCGGCGCCGTGGACGCCCGAGAGGCGACCGGTTCGGATCCGCTCGCGGCCGAGCGCGCGAAGGCCGAGCGGCTCGCCCGCATCATCGTCTCGGACATTGCGCTCTACAACCCGGAGAAGTTCGCCGCCGCCCGCCGTAGCGGGGATCCCCTCGCGACGATGCGCGATGAGCTCGAAGAAGGGCGCGCGCTGTTCCGCGAACGCATCGATGCGAGCGTGCGTGCCGAACGGGATCACCTCGCGGAAGAGCTGCTCCGCGTCGTGAAGGCGAGAAGCGGCCCGTGATGCGCGGGGATCCGCAGGACCGTGAGGGCATCGAGCACGACCTCGCCAGCGCCGATGAGGAGGTGCGCCGATCGGCGGTCGAACGACTGGTGACGCTGCCGGTGGCCGACGCGCTGCCGAGGCTCGCCGAGCGACTCGGCGACGAGAGCTGGCGGGTGCGCAAGAGCGCCGTGGCATGCCTGGTGGGAGTTCCCGAGGATTGGCCGGTCGCCGAACACCTGATCGGAGCCCTGGCCGACGGGGACAACCCCGGCCGCCGCAATGCCGCCGTCGAGGCGTTCGTGCGGATCGGCCGACGCATGGTGGAGCCGCTTCTCGCGACCCTCGAGAGCGCGGATGTCGACGTGCGGAAACTGGTCGTCGATGCGCTCGCCGGCATCGGGAGCGAACGGGCGGTTCCGCCGCTCATGGAGCGGCTCGGCGATCCCGATGCCAATGTCCGTGCCGCCGCGGCCGACGCGCTCGGGGCGATCGGGGGCCGCAAAGCCATCGCAGCGCTGTCGGACACGGTTCTGCGTGAGGAGCAGGAACCGCTGGTGCGCTTCTCGGCGCTCCGGGGGTTGGCGCGTCTCGATGCATCGCTCAGCGTGCAGGCGCTCAAGCACGCGATTGCCGATCCCTTGCTGCGTCCGGTGGCCTTCGCCGTGCTGGGTCAGGGCGACGACCCGGAGGCCCTCGACGTGTTGCTGGCCGGCCTGTCAGCGGGTTCGCGCGCGGCTCGCGAGGCGGCCTGCGAGGCGTTGCTACGCAGGGTATGCCGGGCCGACCCGGCCAGCGCCGAGCATCTGTCCGCGCGGATCCGCGCCTGCGTCCTGGCCGCCCCGGCGACGATCGCGGACGCGACCCGGCGGCTCGGGGAAGCAGAGCTCGGGATCCGGCTGCTGCTGGTGCAGTTCCTCGGCATCGTGCGGGCGCCGGAGAGCGTGGTTCCGCTGTTGCTCGCGGCACGCGATGAGGCGCTTGCGGAGGTGGCGCTCACCACGCTGGCCGGGTTCGACGAGCTCGCCGATGGCGAGATCGACGCTTGCTTCCACGCGCTCGACGTCGAAGTCCGTGCGCTGGCCTGCGATCTGCTCGGACGCACCACGAGTCCGCGTGGGGCGCAGCGACTGATCGCCGCCCTCGAGGACGGCGAACCCGTCGTGCGCATCGCCGCGGCGCGCGGGCTTGCCGGTCGCGCCGATCCGGCCGCGACGTCTGCGCTGGTCCGCCGGCTCGAGGGGACGGCCAGCGACCTCGAGCCGGAGGCCGAGGACGAGCGGATCGCCGTCACCGACGCGCTGGTCCGGATCGCCACTGCGGCGCCGGCCGCCGAGGTCCGGCGCAGCCTGCTCGAACTGCTGGCCGGCGGTTTCGACGGCGCGGAAGTGCCGATCCGGCTCGCCATGGCACGCATCCTCCGCGAGATCGGCGGCCCCGAGCACGCCGAACACATGTCACTGCTCGTGCAGGATCCGAGTCCCGAGGTGAGGCGCGCCGCCGTGACGGCGCTGGCGCGCATGGGCCCCGATGTCGCCGCCGAAATGCTCCGGCTGGCGCTGGCCGACGAAGACGCATCGGTCCGGGCGGCCGCGGCCGCGGCGCTCGGGGTCGGCGCCGAGCCGGCGGTGCTGCCCGACCTCGAGCGACTGCTCAGCGACGACGATGCCAGCGTCCGCGCCGCGGCCGTCCGGGCCATCGCCGGCTTCGAAGCGACGCTGGCGGCCGATCCGAAGGCTCGCGAGCGGGTCGAAGGGTTGCTGCGCCACGCATTGGCGGACGTGGCGGGGGTCGCCATCGCCGCCGTCGAAGCCTTCGAACGGATCGGCGCCGCCGTCTCCCTCGAACCCATCCGCGCCGTTCTCGGTCATGCGGATGCCGAGGTCGTGCAGAGCGCCGTGCGCTGTCTCGAGCAGCATGGCAGCGAGTCGGAGTTGCAGGCGCTGGTGCCGCTGCTCGCGCACGAGCACTGGGCCGTGCGCGCGGCGGTCCTCGAGGCGCTGGCCCTGCGTCGCACCCGTTCGGCGCTGCCGGCCGTGCTCCGACATCTCGAACGCGAGCAGGACGAGTTCGTCCGCGAAGTGTTGCTGCGGACGCTCGCACGGCTCGAGGAGGGCTAGTCGGCGTCATGGGCGAGGAGCGACCCAGCGAGGTCGCGATGACCGAAGCGGAATTCCGCATGCTCGCCGAGCTGCTGCGCTCGCACTGCGGACTCCATTTCGGGACGGAATCGCGCTACCTGCTCGAACGCCGGCTCGGCCGCCGGCTCGTCGAGCTGGGTCTGCGGAGCTTCACCTCCTATCACTATGCGCTGCGCAGCGACACCACCGCCGAAGGCGAGCTGGCGTGGGCGATCGACAATCTCACCACCAACGAGACCTACTTCCTGCGCGAACGCCAACAGCTGACCGCGCTGGTGCAGGAAATCATTCCGTCGCTCCAGGCTCGCCGAGGCGGGCGGGAATCCGGAGCGATCTCGATCTGGTGCGCCGGCTGCTCGAGCGGCGAGGAGCCGTACTCGATCGTGATGCTGGCGGCCGAAGCCGGCATCGAACCGGGGCGTGACCTGCGCGTCTATGCCTCGGACATCTCCAAACAGGCGCTCCACAAGGCGCGTCGTGGCATCTACCGGGAAGCGTCGTTCCGACAGACCGAGCCCTGGCTGCGGCACAAGTACTTCGTCGAGAAGGACAGCCAGTTCCGGATCAACGACGAGATCAAGAAGCACGTCACCTTCGCGCACCTCAATCTCATGGATGAGAAGCGGATCTCGTTGCTCGGCGTGCTCGATGTGATCCTGTGCCGGAACGTGATCATCTACTTCGATCTCGAAACCAAGCGCCACGTGGTGAAGACCTTCCACGAGAAGCTCCGTCCCGGTGGTTACCTCCTGCTCGGCCACTCGGAATCGCTGATCAACCTCTCGACGGATTTCGAACTCGAACATCTGCACCACGACATGGTGTATCGCAAGGCCTCCGAGAGCGACCCGTGGCACGAAACGGCCGAGCGGACGCTGCTCGCCGTCGATCGACGGGGGCCGCGATGAAGCCGCAAGGCCGGATTCGCGTCCTGGTGATCGACGACTCGGCGTTCAGCCGGCGCACGATCTCGAGCATGCTCGAGCGCTCCCCGCTCTGTGAGGTGGTGGGGGCGGCTGCCGACGGAGAGGAGGCTCTGCGCAAGACCTTCGACCTGAAGCCGGATCTCATCACCCTGGACCTCGAAATGCCGCGGATGGACGGGTTCACGTTCCTGCGCCTGGTGATGAGCCGCTGCCCGACGCCGGTGATCGTCATCAGCGGCCGGACGGGCGACCAGGACGTATTCCGCGCCCTCGACTTCGGCGCCGTGGACTTCATCGCCAAGCCGACCCCCCGCGCCGGACCCGAGCTCGAGCGGATCGAGCAGGAGCTGTTGCGCAAGGTGCACAGCGTCCGGCAGCTTCGCATCGAGAAGGTCCGCGAGCGCCTGACCGCCCAGCCCGTGGTCAGCACCACCGCGAAACGATCCGAGGCCGCGCCGCGTTTCGTCGCGATCGGATCCTCGACCGGCGGCCCCGCCGCCCTGATGCAGATCTTCGGCACTTTCGTGTCCGCCCCGTCGGCCGCGATCGTGGTCGCCCAGCACATGCCGGCCGGTTTCACGCGGGGGTTCGCCGAGCGGATCGACCGACTGACGGCCTTCTCGGCGCGGGAGGCCGAAGACGGGGACGAGCCGGCGGCGGGCCTGGTGCTGATCGCCCCGGGCGGGCGCCATCTCGAGTTCGAGCGCAGCGGCGCGCGGATGCTGGTCCGGCTCGCCAGCGCGGCTCCCGGAGACAAGTACGCCCCCTCCGTGGATCGGCTCTTCATCTCCGCGGCGAAGCACTTCGCCGGGCGGGATCTGCTGGCGATCGTGCTCACCGGCATGGGGGATGATGGTCGCGGCGGCGTCCTCGCGGTGCGGCAAGCCGGAGGCCGCGTGGTGGCAGAGTCCGAGGAGACCGCGGTGGTCTTCGGGATGCCGCAGCAGGCGATCCGGACGGGCGCCGTGGACGCCGTGCTGCCGCTCCAGCGGATCGTCGCGGTGATCGATGGAGGCCTTGCGGGAAATGATCGAACGGTGCGGAACCGGGGCGGAGGGAACCGGCATGAGTGAGAAGCGCGAAGGTCTCTTCTCCAGGGCGGAGGAGGTGCTCGGGCTGTTTCGCAAAGGCGCCGAGTTCACCCAGGAGCTGCTGCGCGAGAACGAGCGCCTGCGCCGCGAGGTCGCACGCGTCGAGACGCAGCAACTGGCCGCCTCCGACGAGCACGAATGGGAGAAGTTGCGGCGCGAACTGCTGGCCCGGATCGCGAGTCTGGAAGGCGAGCGCAGCGACATGCTCGAGCGCTTGCAGTCCGTCGAGGACGAGAACCGCCATTTCACCGAGCGCTACATCGAGATCGAGGAGGAGAACAACAATCTCGCCAGCCTCTATGTCGCGAGCTTCCAGCTCCACTCGACGTTGTATCTGCAGGAGGTACTGCAGATCATCGTAGAGATCGTGATCAACCTGATCGGCGCCGAGGTATTCGCCATCTACGTGCTCGACGAGAAGACCGGAGCGCTCTCCGCCGTCGCCTCCGAGGGGGCCGTGCTGAGCGACTTCCCGGTGTGCCGGATGGGACAGGGATTGATCGGGGGCGCGCTGGCCAGTGGTGAGACGGCCTGCTCCGAAGAGGCATCGGAGGAGGACGAGATCGGTCAGCCGATCGTCGCGATCCCGTTGCGGGTCCAGGAACGGCCGATCGGGGCGATCGCGATCCACCGGCTGCTGGAGCAGAAGGCCGGCTTCACGCCGCTGGACCACGAGCTGTTCACGTTGCTCGCGGGCCACGCGGCCACTGCGATCTTCGCGGCACGACTCTATTCGCAATCCGAACGCAAACTCAACACGATCCAGGGTTTCATCGATCTGCTGACCAAGTGAGGGGCGTCCGCTCCCGGTCCGCTTCCGGACGGAGTGGGGAGGAATCGACATGGGCCGACACCGAATTTTGATCGTCGAAGACAGCCCGACCATGCGGCAGCTGCTGGTCTTCGCGTTGAAGCGCCTGAAAGACATCGACATCGTCGAAGCCCAGGATGGTATGGATGGCTTGCGCAAGGTGACGAGCGATCACTTCGACCTGGCGTTGGTGGACATCAACATGCCGGTCATGGACGGCCTCAAACTGATCAGCCTGATCCGCGGCGAGGAGAGCCTCAAGAGCATGCCGATCGTCGTGATCACCACCGAGGGCGCCAAGGAGGACCGCGAGCGGGCGCTGGCGTTGGGAGCCGATGAGTACCTGTGCAAACCCATTCAGGCGAACAAAGTCCTGCAGGTCGCCAAGGGCCTGTTGAAGGTCGGATGAGGCGAATCATGTCGGTAGAGAACGGTCACGCCGAGCGAAGAACGAAGGGCTCTCCCGGGCGCCGGATGTTCCTGCGCTGGAACCTCCTGACGCTGCTCTCCGGCGTCATCAACGTCAGCGTGATCGCGATCTTCCTGAGTCGTCTGCTCGACTGGGGGCCGGCTCTCTGGCAGCGTTTCTTCGTCGTGGTGGCGGTCTGGATCGTCGCGCTGGTGGTGGCCTCGCAGATGTTCCAGCAGGCGATCCGGATCCTGGTCCACTGGCTCGATCTCGAGGCCGCCGGCACCGCGACGGAGCAGGATGATCTGCGGGCCTTCGGCGCCTCCATCGACGTCGTGCGCGAGGTGCTGCTCAGTTCCTTCATCTTGTGGCCGTCGGGCGCTCTCGCCGTCGGTCTGACGCTGCGCATGTGGGTGCCGAGCGTCACCGCGTGGGACGTCGGAACCCTGTTGCTGGCCGGCGCGCTCGGCGGAGCGTTCTCGAGTCCGTTCGTGACCTTCCTGTTCAAGCGCGACATCGCGCCGATCCGTGCGCGGCTGGCACGCACGATCGCGGATCCCGACCTGCGTGCCAAGGCGGCCCGTCCGCTGCCGCTCGCCTGGAAACTGCAGGCGACCGTATTGATCACGACGGTGGTCCCGGTGGTCGCGATGCTGAGCGTCGCGCAACGCCAGGTGGGGATGGCGGTCGCGGCGGTCGTTCACGAGCAGCAGCAACAGTGGCTCGACGACCGCATCGAACAGTCACCGGCCGCGTTGTCGCTGGCATCCCTGCCGATCTCCGCGACGGACGGCTCGTTCGCTCTCTACGACGCGGAGACGGGCTCTCTCGTCGGCGGCCGTGGACCCGACGCCGAGGAAGTCGCGATGCCGGCCGACATCAAGGCCGGAAGCGGCGTCGGTTCCGGCTTCGTCGACGGGCGCTATCTCGCCTGGCGCACCAGCGAGGATGGCCGACGTGTGCTCGTGGCGATGCTGCGGGCGAGCGCGCTGCCGGCCCGGGCGATCGGTGCGACGCCGGAGCTGCTCGGATTGCTGTTGCTGGCGCTGCTCGTGTCCTGTGCCTCGGCCCAGATCGTCGCCCGGGATCTCAGCGGAGGTCTGACCGCGCTGCGCGCCGAGGCGGATCGGATCGCGCGGGGCGCTCTCGACCGCGCCGAGATCTTCGAGTCCGAGGACGAACTGGGTGATCTCGGGCGCGCGTTCGACCGCATGCGGCAGGCGTTGCGCGAGACGGTGGGCCGCGTGACGCAGGCCGCCGAGCGCGTCGAGGGGGCGGCGGCCGAACTCGGCGCCGTCGGCGGAGCCGTCGCCGCGGCGGCGGCGGATCAGGAGCAGGCCGTGACGCGCGCGCGGGCGTCGACCGACGCGGTGCGCGAGCAGGTGGCCGGCATCACCAGCTCGGCCCAGGAGCTGTCCGCATCGGTCGAGGAGTCGTCGAGCTCGATTCTCGAGATGGGTGCCGCCGGCGAGGAACTGAACCAGACCGCATCGGTGCTGTCCGGCAAGATCGACGAGGCGTCGAGTTCGATCGAACAGATGATCCGCAGCGTGACCGAGATGGCGCGGCACGTCGAAGGCCTGTCCGAAGCCGCCATCGAGACGCAGTCCTCGGTGGAGGAGATGGCGGGCTCGATGCGAGAAGTCGATGGCAACGCCGCCGAGACTGCCCGTCTCTCGGCCCAGGTGGTCAGCGTCGCCGAGGGGGGACGTCAGAAGGTCCAGGAGACGATCACCGGCATGGAGGCGATCCGCGATGCGACCGACACCGTGGAGCAGGTGATTCGCGGCCTCGGCGGCCGCGCCAAGGAGATCGGTGCGATCGTCGACGTGATCGACGACGTCGCCGACGAGACCAACCTGCTCGCGCTGAACGCCGCCATCATCGCCGCGCAGGCGGGAGAGCAGGGTCGGGCCTTCTCCGTCGTCGCCGACGAGATCAAGGAGCTGGCCGACCGGGTGATGTCGAGCACCAAGGAGATCGGCACGCTGATCCGGGCGGTGCAGGAGGAGAGCGGCGCCGCGATCACCGCGATCGAACGCGGCAGCGAAAGCGTGTGGGTCGGCGTCGAGCGCTCGGCGGAAGCGGGGGAGTCGCTCGAGGCGATCACCCGCACGGCGCGCGAAAGCGGCCAGCGCATCGCCGAGATCGTCGCGGCCGTGCAGGAGCAGAGCAAGGCGGCGGGCCACGTCCAGACCCTGATGGACGGCATCCGGGTCAGCGTCGAACAACTGCGCAGCGCGACACGAGAGCAGGAGGAGGGCAACGAGGTCGTGCTCGGTGGCACCGCCACGATGCGTGACATCTCCCAACAGGTGTATCGCACGACGGAGGAGCAGGCGCGCGGCGGCAATCAGATCCGCGCGGGCGTCGAGGTCGTGCGGCAGGCCGTCGAGCGGATCTACCAGGCGCTCCAGGACCAGACGGCGGCCTGCCAGCAAGCAGCGGCCTTCGTCGGACAGGTCTCCGAGGGCGCCCGTGCCAACCACGAGGCGGCCGGCCAGGCCGAGCGTTCGACCGGTGACCTGCGGGCCGCCGCCGAGACGCTGCGAGAGGAGATCGGGCGCTTCCGCCTGTAAGGGCGTTCTGCTATGGACAGACGCCATGCGCCGCGTGTCGTCCCCGCTCCGCTCGTTCGGGTCCCCCGCGCCCCGGCTTCGATCCGGCGTGTTCCGGACCGCCGTGTTCCGACCGCTCGGATCGCGCAACGCTGCGGCCCGCGTTCCCTCCTGGGCGACGCTCGGTTTGGCGTGGCTCTCGGTCCTCGTGCTGGCGGGCGCTCCGCTCGGCTGCTCCCAGTATCGGATGGTCCGCTACGCCGGCGGGTTCGGAGACGTGCAGCGGGTGGCGATCGAACCGCTGAGCAACCGGTCCTTCGAGCCGGGTGTCGAGCGGCTCGTGACCGATGCGTTGCGGCGAGAGTTCACCCGCCGTGGCGGGGTCCAGGTCGTGCGCCAGGCGGCCAGCGCGGATCTCGTGCTCTCCGGAGCCGTGCTGCCGCTGACGACGCGCTCGCGCAGCTTCTCGTCCGTCGAGCTGGCGCTCGAGTTCGAAGTCGAGCTGCCCGTGCGGCTGGTCGCCCGGCGGCCGGACGGAACGGAACTGACCTTCGACAATACTTCGTTGCGCGACTGGGAGCTGTACCTCGCGAGTGCGGACGTCGAAGTCGAGCGCAAGAATCGCGAGGAGGCCCTGCGGCGCCTCTCTCAACTGATCGCCGGGCGCGTCCATGACGCGCTGGCGGAACGCCTCACGGCGGCGCGTTGACGCCCGACGAACTGGCAGCCGAGTTGGCTGCCGGGAAGCTGCGGCCGGCGTATCTCCTGGCCGGCAGCGAGCCACTGCTGCGCGACGACGCCCTGGCGGCGCTGCGCCGCGCGGTGCTCGCCGAGGGCCCCGAGGACTTCAACAGCGATCGTCTCGAGGGCGACGAAACCGCGCCCGGCCGGCTGGCGGATGCCCTGCACACGCTGCCGATCCTGACGCCGCGCCGGCTCGTGTGGTTGCGTGAGCCGGTCGGCGGGCGGGGTGGCTGGAAGGCGTTGAGCGAGGCGCTGCCGGCGTTGGTGCGCGCGCAGCCGGTCGATGCGTCGTCGGTCCTCGTGGTGACAGCGGGCGGGGTCGACCGCCGCCTGGCCTGGGTCAAGGCATTCGCCGCGGAACCCGCCGCGCTCGTCGAATGCGAGGCGCCCGGACATGCGCGCGAACTCGCGGCCTTTGCGCGCCGCGAGGCCCGCCGCATCGGTGCCGAGATCGACGGCGAGGCGGCCGAGCGACTGGTCGAGCGGATCGGTCCGCAGCTCCTGCGACTCCGCAGTGAAATCGAGAAGGCGGCACTGCTCGCAGGGCCGGGTCAGACGATCACGCTCGCACACGTGACGATCGGCGTGGCAGATCTGGCCGACGAGCGGGTCTGGGATCTCACCGATGCGATCGGCGAGGGACGCTCCGCCGACGCGATCGTGGTGTTGGCGAATCTGCTCGGCGCGGGAACCCCGCCACCGGTCGTGCTCGGGGCGCTCGCGAGTCACATGCGCAGGATCCTGCGCGTACGCAGCGGCGGACGAGTCGCCGGCCCGCCGTTCGTGGTCCGCAAGCTCGAGAGCCAGGCGCGTCGCTACTCCGTGGCGCGCCTGCTCGCGGGCCTGCGGGCGATCCACGAGACCGACGAAGCCTTGAAGGGGCAGGGCGCCCTGGCGCCGGAACTGGCGCTCGAGCGACTCGTCCTCAACCTCGGCGCCTGATCCGCGCACGGCGCGCTCCGGGCTGCGCCGGCGCGCCTCAGCTCTTCGCGGGCGACCCGTGCGACGCGTTCGAGCGGCTGGCATGCTTCGCGATGCGCGAGACGAGGCGGCTCGCGCGGCGCTTCGGGATCACGCCCTTGGTGGCTGCTCGGCGCAGAGCGCTCTCGGCCTCACGCGCGCGGACGGCGAGGTCCCCGGTGCCCTGCTCGAGGTCGGCGCGCACGCCTCGGACCACGCTCCGCGTCCGGGCGCGGACGGTGCGGTTGCGGTCGCGGCGCTTGGCGTTCTGGCGGGCGCGCTTCTCGGCGGACTTGTGGTTGGCCAAGGCATCGATCTCCGGGCTGCGAGGGGCGCCGAACATAGGCGGCACCGGCAGCACACGCCAGCGGACGGCTCTTCCCGGCGCCCGGAGGCCCCGCGCTTCATCCGACGCCACGGGCGGCCGATAGAACCGGCGGACCCGAGTGTCCGGAGGGGAAGCGTTTGAGCCGGATTCCGCTGCATCCCGGGCGGACGGTCTGCGGAGCCGTCCTGGCGCTGGCGATCGCCGGCTCGCCGCCGCTTGTGCTGGCCGCGGCAGCGGCGGATGGCGTCGAGGTTCCGGTCGTGTCGCCGCCGGCGGCCGTGGCCGAACCCCGTCCGTCTCGCGTGGAGCCCCCCGCTCCGCGCCGCTCACCGGTTCCGCTGTCGTTCGCAAGTCTCGTGCAGGCGTGGCAGGCGCCGGCGGATGGGCTGGACGCCCGGATCGAGCGTGTCCGCGGGGCCGCGAATGCGCTCGGGATCGGCGACGTCGAGCCGCTGGCACGCGCACTGCTGATCGATCCGAGCCTCGGTTCGCTTCGTGAGCGCGCGGACGCCGCGGTGCGGCTCGCGCCGGGTCTGCCCGCCGCCGAGCTCGCACGGGCTCGCGCCGAGTGGACGGAAGGCGCCGGGATCGGCTCGGCGGCTCGTGCCGCGCGAGCGGCGCTCTACGCATTGCCCGATCACCTCGCCAGCCGGCTCTGGCTCGAAGCGACGCTGCTCACGCTGCTGTTCGTCGCCGTGCTCGGTGCGGGTCTCGTGTGGATCGCCGTGCGCGGCCTGCGGGCCTCGCCGCACGCCGGCCATGACCTCGCGCATCGGCTCGATCCCGGCATGCCCGATTTCGCGAAGGCCGCGGCGATGGCGGTGCTGATCCTGCTGCCCGCCGCGCTCGGGGAAGGCGTTGTCGGGATCGCGCTCGCGCTCTTCGCGCTCGGCTGGTGGGCAGGAGACACACGCCAGCGTCGGGCTCTCGGGGCGGCGGCGCTACTGGTCGTGGTCGCGCTGGGTCCGCTCGCCGGCGCCGCCGGCCGCGCGCTCGGATCCTTCTCGGCCGACCCCGTCGTCTTCGCGGCGGTCGCCGCCGAAGGGGGCTGGATCGACGTCGCGGACGCTCGGCGTCTCGAGCGTGCGAGCGCTGCCGGGGATCGGCTGGCGATGCAGATCCTCGTGCGCCGGGCGCGTCGCGGGGGGGATCTGGTCCGCGCGCAAGCGCTCTCCGCGGAACTCCTCGAGGACCCGAGTGTCGCGACGGCGAGTCTGCTCGACGAGACGGCGCGGGTGCATCTGGCCGCCGGCGATGCCGCCAGCGCCGTCGCGTTGTTGCAACGCGCGGTCGAGCTGCAACCGTCGGCCGATCTCTGGTTCAGCCTGGCGCAGGCCCACGTCCGCGCGATCGACATGGATTCGCATGCGGCGGCCCTGGCGGCGGCCCAGGCGATCGATCCCGCCCGGACCCGCGCGTTGACCCAGCGCATGGCCGACTCCGACGGGACCCTGCCCGATCTTCCGCTCGACCGGGCGGCGCTGCGGGCACGGCTGCGCGCGGCCGCCGATCCGGCGCTCGCCGTGGCCCTGCGCGCACCGGTGGCGCCGGGCGTGCTCGGCACGCGACCGTGGGGGGTCGCGCTGGGGTTCGTGGTCCTGGCCGCGGCCGCGACGGCGCTCGCGCAGATCCGCACCCCGTCGCGCGCGTGTGTCGACTGTGGGACGCGGCTGTGCGCGCATTGTCGCAGCGGCGAGCCGAGCGACGGGTTGTGCGCGGCGTGCGCCCGGCGCCGGCTCGAGGCTCGACACGTGGGACCGTGGGAGCCGCGCGGCGAGCGCACGGGGGCGCGCGCCCTGCTGGCGCGGCTCGGCCGGTACGGGATTCCGTTCCTGCCCGGACTGCTCGAAGCGGAGCCGCGACGTCCGGGCTGGTCGCTGGCCGCTTGGACGGCGCTGGCGATGGCGGGCGTGTTCGGGTTCGGCGGCGGCGAGGTCGTCACGGATCCGGCGGCCGTCGGGGCGGCCGGGCCCCTCGCGATCAGCGCCCTCGCCGGTGTCGGGCTCGCCTCGGCCGTGGGTCTCGGCTTCTGGGCCCGTTGGACACGGAGCTAGCCCATGGCGATCGCCCTCCACGGCAATCTGCGCGACTTCGGCATCGGCGAGGTCTTCCAGCTGATCGGTCAGCAGCGCAAGACCGGTGTGCTGCAGGTACGCGGCTCGCGGGGCGAGGTGGAGCTTCGCTTCGAGGATGGCTGCGTGGTCTCAGCGACACCGGTCGGTGCCTTCGAGGACGAAGCGCTCGGTGATCTGGCCGTTCGCTGCGGCGCCCTGCCTCGCGAGGCCTATGAGGCCGCGACGCGAGCCCGGGCCGCGGCCGGCGATGGCCTTCGGCATCACCTCGTCGATGCGAAGCTACCGCTCTCGGTGTTGCACGAGATCGAGGATCTGCTGACCCGCGAGACGCTCTTCACGCTGCTGCGCTGGGAGGACGGATCGTTTCGTTTCGCGGCGCAGCCAATCCTGCACGATCGTCCCGCGCATTCGCTGATCGCCGCCGAGCAGTTTCTGATGGACGGGCTGCGCATGCTCGATGAGTGGCGCGCATTCCACGCCGAGCTGCCGGCCGACACGCAGGTGTTCCGGCGGCGCGGCAGCATCGAGGACTACCGGCGTTCACCGGCCGGCTGTGCGTCCGCGTGGCCGGCCGAAACCGAGCGGCTGTTCCTGCTGATCGACGGCCGCTCTTCGGTGCGACGCGTGATCGATCTCTCCCGGCTCGGCACGTTTCTCGGCATGCGGATCTTCGTGGAACTCGCCCGCGCGGGATGGATCGAAGCGCTGCTCGCGCCGGATGGCTACGCGCGTGCCGGCGCCGCGCGGCGGGCCGGTTGGCGCCTGCGGCGCACGCTGGCGACGGTGCTTCCGTTCGGCGCCCTGGCGCTGCTCGCGCTCGGGGCCCTCGCCCGGGCGCCGGACGCCGATCCGGAAGCGGCGCTGCTGCCGATCCCGCCCTCCGCGCTCGCCGAGGCTCGGGCCGGCGCGGCGGCGCTGCGGCTGCGTCATCTGGCGCTCGCGGCGGCCGCGGCGCAGGGACGGCCGACGACGTCGCTGGCCGAGCTGCCGGCCTGGCCGGACGGTGAAGGTCCCGCGTTGACGGCCGAAGCGGCGGCCGCCTACTATCTGGCCCATCGCGACGGGGGCGTTCTCATCCTGGCTCCCGAACGTTAGCGGAGCGCCTTCCTGGCCGAACAACCCGCCAGCACCCGTCAGACCCTGATCTTCGACGACAACCGCATGGCGGTGGAGCTCTACGGCGACGGGGAGCGTCATCTGCGGATCCTCGAGCGGGAGCTCGGGGTCGACGTCCGCGCGCGGGGCAACGAGGTCCGCCTGGTCGGCGAACCGGGCGCCGTCGGCGCCGCCCGCAAGGTGCTGGAAGAACTCTATGGCTGGTTGCGGGACGGCCAGCCGGTCCACACGCGCGACGTGACGGCCGCGGCGCGGCTCGCTTCGGGTCGTCCCGAGGTGGATCTCGCCGACGTCTACGAGGATGTGCTCTCGTCGGTCGGTTCGCGCCGGCGCGTGATCGCGAAGAATCCCTCGCAGCGGCGCTACATCGACACGATCCGGAGCCATGATCTCGTCTTCGCGCTGGGGCCGGCCGGCACCGGCAAGACGTATCTCGCGATGGCGTGCGCGGTGGCCGCGCTGAATCGCCGCGAGGTTTCGCGCGTGATCCTGACCCGTCCCGCCGTCGAGGCCGGCGAGAAGCTCGGCTTCCTGCCCGGCACGATGGCCGAGAAGGTCAATCCGTATCTGCGGCCACTCTACGATGCGCTGCACGACATGGTGCCGTACGAGAAGGCCGAGCGGCTCGTCGAGCGCGGCGCCATCGAAGTGGCGCCGCTGGCCTTCATGCGCGGCCGCACGCTCAACGACTCGTTCGTGATCCTCGACGAGGCCCAGAACACGACCAGCGAACAGATGAAGATGCTGCTGACGCGGCTCGGCTTCGATTCGAAGGCGGTGGTCACCGGCGACACCACCCAGATCGATCTGCCGCCCGACAGGACCAGCGGTCTGATCGAGGCGACCCGCGTGCTCGAGGGCATCGACGGAATCGGCTTCATGCGCTTCACCGAGGCCGACGTGGTACGCCATCCGCTGGTCCAGCAGATCATCCGCGCCTACGACCGCGCCTTCCCGATGGCGCCGGCCACGCGGGATGCGTTGGAGCGTCTGGCCCGCCCGCCTGCAGGGCCGCCGGCTCCGACCGAGGAATGACGGTCCGCCTGAGCGGTCCGCCGCGGCGTGCCGTCGGCCCGCGACCCGACCGCCGGCTGCTCGCGCGTCGCGCCCGCGCCGTGCTGCGTGAGCTCGGGCACGCGCGCGCGGAACTCTCGTTGCTGCTCGTCGACGACGCCACGATCGCCGCGCTGAACCAGCGCGATCGCGGCCAGCCGGCGCCCACCGACGTGCTGTCCTATTCGCTGCTCGAGGGGCCGCATGCCGAGTGTCGCGGGGCGCTGCTCGGCGACGTCGTGATCTCGATCGAGAGCGCCGCGCGACAGGCCCGTCGAGGCCGGCGAACACTCGACGACGAGTGCCTGCGACTGCTGATCCACGGCGTCCTGCATCTGCTCGGCCACGACCACGAACGGGACGAGGAAGCACGCCGCATGCGAGCCGAGGAGCGCCGGCTGTGGCGCCGGGTCCACGCGTGATGGCGAGGCGCGCCCGGCGCGGCTGGCTGGCCGGCTACGTCGCCACGACGTTCCTGGCGTTTCCGCATCCGATCGCCGATCGCGTCGTGGATCTCGGTCTGTTCGTCTCGTGGTTGGCGCCGGCGTGTCTGCTGCTCGGCCTGCGGGGCCTCCCGCCGCGCAGCGCTGCGCGCGCGGCTTTCACGGCCAGTTGGATTGCACACTGCGGCGTGTTGCACTGGATTCATGTCGTCACCGTCGAGTATGGACATGCGCCGGCGATCCTCGGTCCGTTCGCCGTGGCGCTGCTCGCCCTGTATCCGGCGCTGTTCGCGGCGGCCTTCGGCGCCGCCGCCGCCGCGCTGTCGCGCAGGTCGTCGACGCCGGGGTCGGGATTGCCCTCGCCGTGGGTCGCGGCGGCGCTGTGGGCAGCGCTCGATCACGGCAAGACCTTCGTCGCGACGGGCTTCCCGTGGGCGCTGCTCGGGTACGCGCAACATCACAACGGGCCGCTGTTGGCGCTGGCGCCGTTCACCGGCGTGTTCGGCCTGAGCTTCGTCGTGGCGCTCGGCGGAGCGGCCCTCGCGGCGCTTCTCGCGGCGTGGCGTCACGGCGCCCGGCTGTCGCGCCCGGCGCTCGCGGCCCTGGCGGCGGTCGCGACGCTGCACGTCGCCGGTGCGCTCGATCTGGCGCGTGACGCGCCGCCGGACGGACGCCGCCTGCGCGTGGCGATCGCGCAGGGCAATATCGAGCAAGGGGTCAAATGGAATCCCGAGTGGGCGATGCGGACGCTCGACATCTACGCCGAGCTCACGCGTCGCGCGGTCGCCGCCGGCGCCCAGGTGGTGCTGTGGCCGGAGACGGCGGTCCCCGGTTTGCCCGACGCCGCGCCGGAGCTGGCGGATTTTCTCGCGCGGCTGGCACGGGACCACGGCGTCGTCCTGGTGGTCGGGGCCGTGGGCTTCGAACGGACCGGTGAGCGACGCGCCTTCTACGACAGCGCCTTCGCCTGGGACGCCACGGGTCGCTTCCTCGATCGCTACGACAAGACGCATCTGGTGCCGTTCGGCGAATACGTGCCGTTCCGGGACCTGCTCGGCCGCTTCGTCTCGGCGATCGCACGGGGCGCCGCCGACACCGATGTGAGCCCGGGCCCGGCGCCCCGCGCGATCCGACTCCCGTTCGGTGACGACGCGGACCCGGTGAGCGTTGGCGTCCCCATCTGCTATGAACTGCTGTTCCCGGACCTGATGCGACGCTTCGCGGCGGACGGCGCCGAGGCGCTGTTCGGGATCACGAACGACGCCTGGTACGGACGCACGGGAGCCCCCTATCAGTTCCTCGCCATCACCGCCTTGCGCTCCGCCGAGAGCAGGTTGTGGACGGCGAGGGCCGCCAACACGGGGGTCTCGGCCTTGATCGACGACCGCGGCCGAGTGCAGGAGCAGACGAGGATCTTCGAGCGCGACGTGCGGATCGGCGAGATCGTCCTGCGCCCCGCGCCCGACGGCGGTTCGTTCTATACACGACACGGCGACTGGTTTGCGGGGATGTGTTGGGTCGCGTCGGGGATCCTGCTGGGGCATCGCGCGCAGCAGGTCCGGCGCGCGCGGCGGGCCGGAGGGGGCCGGCGAGAGGAGACGGCATGAGTGACGCGAACAACGGAACCCGCGCGAACGAGCGCGGCAAGGACTGGTTGCCGGCCGAACTGGCCGAGCGTCTGCGCGTCCAGGCCGACCAGCTCGGCGAGTTCCGGGGGCGTCTTTGACGTCCCGGGACTGCGCGCCAGGCTCGCCGAAGTCGAAGCCGACAGCGCCGCGCCGGATCTGTGGGAGGATCGCGAGCGCGCCGAGCGCATCCTGCGGGAGAAGGGCGGGATCGAGCGCAAGCTTGCGCGCTTCGACGCCGTCGGGGCGCAGCTCGACGACGCCGGGGCGTTGCTCGAACTCGCGCAGGAGGCGCAGGACGCGGCGGCCCTCACGGAGGTCGCCGAGCAGCTCGATGCCTCGGAGGCCGCCCTCGACGAGATCGAACTCGAGCTGCTGCTCGGCGGCGAGCACGATGCCTCGAGCGCGATCCTGTCGATCAACGCCGGGGCCGGCGGCACCGATGCCTGCGACTGGGCGCAGATGCTGCTGCGCATGTACCTGCGCTGGGCCGAGGCGCACGGCATGCGCGCCGAGGAGCTCGACAGCCAGCCCGGCGACGAGGCCGGTCTGCGCAGCGCGACGATCCTGCTCGAGGGCGATCACGCGTACGGCTGGCTCAAGACCGAGCAGGGGGTGCATCGCCTGGTCCGGATCTCACCGTTCGATGCCAACCACCGCCGCCAGACGGCGTTTGCAGCGGTCTCGGTGCTGCCCGAGGTCGAGGATACGGCGGAAGTCGACGTCGACGACAAGGATCTGCGCGTCGATACCTATCGCTCGAGCGGCGCCGGCGGGCAGCACGTCAACAAGGTGGAGTCTGCAATCCGGATCACGCACCTTCCGACCGGCATCGTCGTGGCCTGTCAGGCGGAGCGTTCGCAGCACAAGAACCGGGCGCATGCGATGAAGGTGCTGCGGGCCAAGCTGTGGGAGCGCGCGCGGGAAGAGCAGGAGGCGAAGATGGCGACGATCGCAGGCGACAAGAAGGAGATCGGCTTCGGCCATCAGATCCGATCCTATACCCTGCATCCAGCGCAGCGCGTGAAGGATCACCGGACCGAGGTCGAGGTCGGCAACGCCGAGGCCGTCCTGTCCGGCGACCTCGATCGCTTCCTGCGCGCGGCCCTGCTCAAGCGCGCCGCGGGGGGCGGCTCCGGGGCCGACGCCGGAGGCTCGGCGGCGTGAGCGACTACGAGCGCCAGGCCCGTCTCGATCGCATCGCCGCCCTGCGCAAGGCCGGCGTCGATCCGTATCCGGCGCGCGTCGGCGCGACCGACCGGGTCGCCGCGCTGCGCGCGCGATGGGACGACGTGGAAGCCGATACGCTGGCCGAGCAGGCGCCGGCCGTCGCGGTGGCCGGCCGCGTGATGGCGATCCGCTCGTTCGGCAAGCTGATGTTCCTCACCTTGCGCGAGGGCGGCTGCGACTTGCAGATCAGCGGCAAGAAGGCCGAGCTGGGCGGCGAACGGTTCGAGCAGCTCCGGCAGGTCGATGTCGGCGATTTCGTGCGCGTCGAAGGTCCCCTCTGGCGCACCCGCACCGGCGAACTCACGGTCGACGTCCGGGAGCTCACGATCCTGGCCAAGGCGCTGCGTCCGCTACCGGAGAAGTGGCACGGCCTGCAGGACGTCGAGACCCGCTTCCGGCAGCGTTATCTCGATCTGCTCGTGAACCCCGGCGTACGCGAGATCGCCGTGTGCCGCTCCCGGATCCTGCAGGCGCTGCGGGCCTTTCTCGATGACCGCGGGTTCCTCGAGGTGGAGACGCCGGTCTTGCAGCCGCTCTACGGCGGCGCCGCGGCGCGGCCGTTCACGACCCACTACCAGGCGTATGATCAGGACGTGTATCTGCGCATCTCGGACGAGCTGTACCTGAAGCGGCTCATCATCGGCGGCCTCGAGCGCGTCTACGAGATCGGCCACAACTTCCGGAACGAAGGCGTGTCGCGCAAACACAACCCCGAGTTCACGATGATGGAGTGCTATCAGGCCTACGCCGACTACCGCGACATGATGGATCTGGTGCAGGATCTGCTGCAGCACGTGACGCAGGCGGTGACCGGCGGCACGCGGGTCACGTTCCGGGAGCAGGAGATCGATCTCGGCGGCTGCTGGCCGCGCCGCCCGATGCGCGAGGTGATCCTCGAGAAGACCGGAATCGACGTGCTGGCGGCGCCCGACGTCGAGAGTCTGCGCGAGCGGGTCCGCGAGCGAGGGCTCGATGCCGGTGCGGCGCCGACCTGGGGGCAGTTGGTCGATCACCTGTTCAGCGAACACGTCGAGCCGACCCTCGTGCAGCCGACCTTCATCGTCGACTATCCGGTGGAACTCTCGCCGCTGGCGAAGCGGTCGCCGGACGACGCGCGCCTGGTCGAGCGTTTCGAGCTGTTCGTCGCCGGCATGGAGATTGCGAATGCGTTCAGCGAGCTGAACGACCCGCAGGACCAGCGCGCGCGCTTCGAGGCGCAGCGCCGGCTGTACGACGCCGGCGACGAAGAGGCGCACCCGCTCGACGAGGACTTCCTGCTCGCGCTCGAGCACGGCATGCCGCCGACCGGCGGCCTCGGCGTCGGCATCGATCGCTTCGTCATGGTGCTCACCGACGCCGCGCATCTGCGCGAAGTGCTGCTGTTCCCGTACATGCGCCCCGAGCACACGGGCTGAGGAGCGATCCTGGACGCGTTGCGAGTCCTCTGGGAGTGGGTCGGGTTGGCCGGCGGCGCGCTCGCGCTCGGCTTCATCGTACTGCTCGCGATCGGGCTCGTGGCGTTGACGGCGCTGTTCGGCGGTGCGGCCGTCGTCGTCCTCGAGCGCTTCGCCCGGCAGCAGTCGCACGGGCGCACCGGGATCGCGGCGTTCCTGCTGTGGACGGCCGGCGCCGCCTGGGTGGCTCTCGATACGGTGGTGCCCGGCGCCCTGGGCCGGCGTGCGGAACTCCTCGAGGCGCTCCCGCTGGTGCTGGGGGGCGCCGCCGCCGCCGTGGCCGTGGCGATGGCACTGGTGTGGTTCGCGCTGCGCGTCGCGCGCCCGCGCACGCTCGGCATCCTCGCGCTCGGGACGTTCGGGCTCGGCCTGCTGCTGGTCCTCCCGGTGCCCCCGCTGGTCTGGTTCGGGCTCGGCCTCCGCGAGGCAGCCGGAGCCGTCGGCCTGTTGCTGCTCGGGACGCTGGCGGCGCTGGTGTTGCTCGGGCTCGCCCCGCTCGGGGCGGCGGGGCTGGCCGACACGCGCGGCCGCGTCGAGTGGTTCGTGGCGGTCCGCTACCTGATCGCCAAGCGCCGGCAGACCTTCATCTCGGTGATCACGTCGATCTGTGTCGCTGGTGTCGCAGCGGGGGTCTGGCTGATCATCACGGTGTTGTCGGTGATGAACGGGTTCGAGCGTACGTGGCGGGACGAGATCATCGGCAACCGCGCACACTTCACGGTGCAAAGTGGCCTCGGCACTTTTGCGGACTGGGAGCAGGTGCTGGAGCGGGTCGTCGCGACGCCCGGCGTCGTCGCCGCCTCGCCGTTCCTGCGCGCCGAGGGGATGATCCGCGGCGAAGCCGGTGAGATCGTCGGCGTCCGCGTGCAGGGGGTCGACCCGCTGCGGATCGGCGACGTCACCGACTTGCGCGACGATCTGATCACCGGCGCGCTCGAGAACCTGCTGCCGCGGGATCCGCTGCCACCGGACGGCGCGCCCGACGCCGGCGCGGATCCGGAGCCAGAGCCGGATCCGGGGATCGTACTCGGCGATCAACTGGCCGGTTCGCTCGGGCTCGCGGTCGGCGACCCGGTCCTGCTGGTCGCGCCGTTCGGGGGCCCGCCGACGCCGCTCGGCCCGTCGCCGCGGCTGAAACGCTTCGTCGTGGCGGGAATCTTCCGCTCGACGATGTTCCAGCTCGACGACATCGTGACGTACGTGAGCCTGCCGGCCGCGCAGGACTTTCGGCGCCTCGACGGCGACGTCGTCGATGGTCTCGAGGTCCGTACCGAGGATCTCTATCGATCGGTCCAGGTCGGCCAGCAGGTCCAGGCTGCGCTCGGCTTTCCGTTCTACACGCGCGACTGGAAGGAGTTCTTCCCGGCTTTCTTCCAGGCGCTGAAGACCGAGCGCGTCATGATGTTCGTGCTGCTGACGATGATCATGGTGGTGGCGGCCTTCGCGATCGTCGTGACGCTGGTGATGATGATCATGGAGAAGGCTGGCGACATCGCGATCCTGAAGGCGATGGGCGCTCGTGACGAGGCGATCGAGCGGATCTTCGCGATCGAGGGCGCGCTGATCGGGCTGGTCGGCACCGCCATCGGCGTCGTCGCCGGCATCGCCGTCACCGCACGCCTCGATTGGGTCCAGCGCCAGGTCGAAGCCCTCACCGGCATCGATGCGCTGCCGGCCTCCGTCTACCAGGGCATCTCGCAACTCCCCGCCGAACTCGACCCGATGCAGATCGCCATCGTCGTCGCCATCGCCATGGCCCTCGCCCTCGGCGGAACCTTGATCCCGAGTCGGCAGGGCGCGCGCCTCGATCCGGTGGAGGCGCTGCGATATGAGTGACGCGCGTCTGGCCCGCTGGTTCATCGAACCGGGCGCGCGCCTCGATCCGGTGGAGGCGCTGCGATATGAGTGACGCGCGTCTGG
>CAADGG010000057.1 GCA_900696485.1 uncultured Pseudomonadota bacterium | reverse complement strand
CACCCCGGAACATCCGGGGAACGCCATTCGGGCGTCGAACCTGGAGCGGCTCAGATCAGGAGCGGTCGTCTCGAGCGGGCGAAGGGTAGCGGCGGTGGTTGCCGAACCCGCAGCCACGTGCCGCTCGGGACTGCGGCCGCGGGAGGGGTCTCGACCGGATTCTCGAGCGCGTGTGCGATGGGCTGGGGTTGCGACTTCGCATCGAGAAGCGATGCCACGATCGCAGGGGCCTCGGCATCGTCACGGCAGCAAGTCCGTGCGGCAGGAAGACTACCCGCCTCGCGCTGCCGTCCGGATCCGCTCGCGTGGTCATGGCCATGGCCATCCGCCGCGTGATCGCCGTGGGCGCGCGCGTGATCTCCAACGTGAGCCGTGTGCTTCTCGTCGTCCTTCGCGGAACCCTCAGCCGGGCACGCGGAGGCGCCGGCTGGCATCCCCCCCGTGCGCTGACACAGGACTTGCGTGCTCCTTGTCACTGCGGGACGTGTCGGACCGTACGAGCAATGCATAGGAGGGCTCATGGATCCTTCCCCGGACACGCCGGGCGCGCAGCCTCACAAGCAGGGAGCGGCGTCCAACCATACAGGCCACGACAACCATGACAAGCACGAGGGCCACTCTCCCGCGATGTTCCGGGACCGGTTCTGGCTCTCGCTGGCTCTCACCGTTCCGGTGGTCTTCTGGTCGGTCCATATCCAAGAGCTCCTCGGCTACCGGGCCCCGGAGTTCCCCGGATCGAACTGGATCGGACCCGTACTCGGCACGGTTGTCTTCGTCTACGGTGGTCTGGTCTTCCTGCAGGGAGCATGGCGGGAACTGACGGACCGATTGCCTGGGATGATGACCCTCATCTCGCTTGCGATCACGGTCGCCTTCCTGTTCTCCTGGGTCGTTCAGTTCGGGCTGATCGACGCGAGTGCGTTGTGGTGGGAATTGGCCACGCTGGTCGCGGTCATGCTTCTTGGCCACTGGATCGAGATGCGGTCCATCAATCAGGCGCAAGGGGCATTGAAGGAACTGGCAAAGCTCCTTCCGGACACCGCGACACGGATCACCGAAGGGGGCGAGGAGAGGGTCGCCGTCAGCGCGTTGCAGAACGGGGACCTCGTGTTGGTGCGTCCGGGCGAAAGCGTTCCCGCGGACGGGGTAGTCCGCAAGGGCGAGAGCGACATCAACGAGGCGATGATCACCGGTGAGTCCAGACCGGTGAAGAAGCGGGAAGGCGACGAGGTGATCGCCGCCACGATCAACGGAGTAGGATCCCTGCGCGTCGAGGTCACCGGGACGGGGGAGAAGACCAAGCTCTTCGGCATCATGCGGCTCGTCGCCGATGCGCAGAAATCCAAATCCAGAGCGCAACACCTGGCTGATCGCGCGGCCCGGCTTTTGACCTTCGTGGCGATCGCCGCTGCCGCCATCACCCTGGGAGTGTGGCAGTTGTTGGCGGCAGCGATCGACTTCTCGGTGGTGCGGGTGGTGACGGTGTTGGTGATCGCCTGCCCGCACGCGCTCGGACTGGCCGTGCCGTTGGTGGTGGCCATCTCCACGACGCTGGGGGCCCGCAACGGTCTTCTGGTGCGGGACCGACGCGGGCTCGAGGAGGCTCGCAACCTCGACACCGTGATTTTCGACAAGACAGGGACGTTGACGCTCGGCGAGTTCCGGGTCGTGGCCATGGCCGTTGCGGAAGGCATGGCGGAGGACGAAGCGCTTCGAATCGCGTCCGGCATCGAAGCGGAGTCCGAGCACCCGATCGCCCGGGGCATCGTGAAGACCGCAGAGGACAAAGGCATAGACGTTCCTGCCGCGAATGGTTTCCGCGCGATCACCGGCAAGGGTGTAGCGGCCATGATCGAAGGCACCGAGTACCATATGGGCGGCCCGGCGCTCCTCAAGACGGAGAAGGTCCAGGTACCACCGGCGCTTCAAGAGGCGGCCGAGGCCGCGGCCAGCCGCGGGCAGGCGGCGATCTATCTCGTTCGTGAAGGCCGTGCCCTAGCCGTTTACGCCGTGGCGGACGCGATTCGGGAGGAAAGCCGCGATGCCATCGCGGCGCTGCATGAGAGAGGGATCCAGGTTGCCATGCTGACGGGCGATGCACAGGCCGTGGCCGATGCTGTTGCGAAGGAACTCGAAATCGACGCCGTGTTCGCTGAAGTGCTGCCCGACGACAAGGCCTCTAAGGTCCGCGAGCTTCAGGCCCAGGGGAAGAAAGTCGCGATGATCGGCGACGGCGTGAACGACGCACCGGCCCTGGCCACGGCCGATATCGGGATCGCCATCGGCGCGGGAGCCGACGTCGCCGTCGAGGCCGGACATATCGTGCTCGTGAGGTCCGACCCTCGCGACATTCCGCGGATCATTACCCTGAGCAGGGCCACGTACCGGAAGATGGTGCAGAATCTCTGGTGGGCGGCGGGCTACAACATCTTCGCGATTCCCCTGGCCGCCGGCGTGCTTGCGCCATGGAGCATCCTACTCACCCCCGCCGTGGGCGCGGTGCTCATGTCAGCGAGCACGGTGGTGGTGGCGATCAACGCGCAACTGCTCAAGCGGGCCAAGCTTTGAGGCCGTCCGGGAGTCTCCCGGCTTCATCTTGCGCGCTCTCGCCACGTGACTATGACGCTGTTTTCCGTGGCTCAATCCGGACTTGCTGCAAGCAATGGAACGGCTCGATAGGCGCATTCGCTATCGCGGGCGGCACTACCCGTTTGTTCCCGCTGACGAGACGGCGAAATGCGTAGCTGGCCTTAACCCCAATGCCAGTTAGTTTGACGAATTCCTTTGCGCGATCCACCGGATAGCGCCCTTCGGCGAGCAGGGCTTGTGGATCGGGGTTGCGGACTGGAGGTCTTACGTCTATACATGCGTAAGTAATGCCGAGTGATCGAGACCGGCGTCGCCAGATCCTTGCCAAGCTCCCACCCCTCGAGGATGTGATTCGAGGCAGTGTCGTCGTGCGCTGGCTTCGCTGCGGCAAGCCGGGCTGCCACTGCGTCGAGGACGAGGGCCATCGGGCGACGTACTTGAGCGTCACGCACGCAGGCGGACGCAGCGAGCAGATCTCGCTGCCGGCGGAACTCGTTCCACTCGCCGAGCACGGCGTCGCGGCCTACCACGCTTGGTGGGCGGCGATCGAGAAGCTCTCGGCGATCAATCGAGACCGGATTCGACGGGAGCGGCGGCGGCAATCCACGCTCCGGAGGCGATCCGCGGGTCACTCCCCCCGCCCGCGGCGTTCCAAGTAGACCGAGGGGGGGGATGGACATGGATCTCGCACAGGCGTTCGAGGAGGTGGGAAGCGGGAAGCGGGCCGCGAGCTTCGAGGTCTTCGCGAGCTCGCTCGATCCGCAATGGATCGAGCAAGCACTCGCGACGACCGGCTCGGCGACCGTGCGACGCCGCAAGCTACCCGCTGAGCAGGTGGTGTGGACCGTAATCGGGATGGGCCTGTTTCGGGACCGCTCGATCCAGGAGGTGGTCCATCACCTCGGTCTGGTGCTGCCGGCCAAAACGCCCCTGTCCGGCCGCGCCGTCGCCACCAGCAGCGCCGTCGTGCAAGCCCGCGATCGACTCGGGGCCGCGCCGCTCGAGACGCTCTTCGAGACGACGGCGACCCGCTGGGCAACGGCCTCCGCCGACACTCACCGTTGGCGGGGGCTGGCCGTCTACGGGGTCGATGGATCCTCTCTGCGGATCCCCGACACCCCCGAGAACGAGGCGGCCTTCGGGCGGCCCGGCAGCAGCCGCGGCGTCGCGGGCGATCCGCAGCTGCGGATGGTGGCGCTCATGGTGCTGCGCTCTCACCTGCTCGCGGGTCTCGCCCTCGGCCCTTGGTCGGTGGGCGAGACGACCCTGGCCGAGCCGCTGTGGACGAAGCTCACCGATCGCTCGCTCGTGATCCTCGATCGGGGCTTTCTCTCCTACGGCTTGCTCCACCGCCTGACGACGAGCGGCGCCGAGCGACACTGGCTGATCCGTGCCAAGGCGAACCTTCGGTGGCGGACCCTCCAACGCCTGGGACCCCACGATGAGCTCGTCGAGATCACGGTCCCGCGCCAAGCGCGCCGGGCCCATCCCGAGCTGCCCGAGACGCTCCCAGTCCGCGCCCTGCGCTACCAGCGCAAAGGCTTCCGCCCCCAAACCCTGCTCACCTCGCTACTCGATCCCAAAGCCTATCCAGCCGCGGAGATCGCCGAACTCTACCACGAGCGCTGGGAGCTCGAGCTCGGCTTCGACGAGATCAAAACCCACGCTCTCGAGCGCGAGGAAGCGATGCGCAGCCGTGCTCCCGAGCGCCTCCGCCAGGAAGTGTGGGGGCTCGCCATCGCCTACAACCTCGTTCGCTTGCACATGCAGGAGGTCGCGCAACGTGCCTCGCTCCCACCCTCCCGCATCAGCTTCCGCCACGCCTTACTCCTCTTGCGCAGCTTCTGGCAAGTCACCGCCTGGATCGCTTCCCCCGGCAATCTGCCCCGCAGACTGGAGGATCTTCGCCGACAGCTCGCTCTCCTCGTCCTCCCTCCACGCCGGCCACGCCGCTACCCACGCGCCGTCAAGATCAAGATGAGCAACTACCCGAGAAAACGACGAGGTTCCCGACCTGTAGCCGTAAACTACCTGGCATTGGGTTTAGATCGCGACTGCGATGCTACTGGCTTCCGGCGGCTTCCTCGTGCGCCGCGGCCATCTCGTCGTAGAGCTTCGCCGACTGATCGTTGAGATCGACCAGCTGTTGGCAATGCCGCTTCTGCTTGGCGGCTATGCCCGGCTTGAGTGTCCCCGCGTAGTTCTTCGCCATCGAGCGATGCGTCTCCGCTTCTCCGCGGGCCTGCTCGGCCTTCGCGCGGTAGTGACCCGCGAGGGCCTTGTGCTCCGCCGGCGTGTCAGCCGACGCCGCGAGCACCGCCTCGAGGCCGCTCACCCCCATGTGACCCTGCTGCCCCGTCTGCGCCGCGGCGCTCTGCGGCAGCGCTCCCGCCAACAGCAGCCCCGTCAGGGCTGCTCCGGCCACCAGTTTCGACACCGACGGCATCTCCGTCTTCCTCAGCATGAGTTCTCCTCTTCGAGAGCCCGTCGCATCTCCACCGCAACGCCAACTCTGGCGTGAGGGAGTCGTGCCCCCGAGCGCTCTTCGTCGAATACGCACCTCGATGACGGCAAGTGACCGGATCGCGGGCAAGCGAGTTCGTCGATTCGGGCTTTCTCGTCTCGCATGGGGAGTCCCTCCGGCCGCCGCCGGCCTGGACGTAGGCGAATCCCCGCAGTTAGCGGACGAGAACCACGAGCTCGCCGACCATGCCGGCTTCCGTGTGACCCGGAATCGTACAGAGCACCGGATACGTTCCGGGCGTGTCGAGCCGATAGGTCGCCGCCTCGCTGGCGCCCGGCAAAACGTGAATGTGTACCCAGTCGCGATCCCCGCCGGCCGTCTTTACGACGAGCGAGTGCTCGGCAGCGCCCGCATTCTCGAGTTCGATCCGAGTCGGGATCCCCGCTTGCACTTCGATCCGTCGGGGCTCGAAGCGAAGCGTATCGAGAGCCCGGACGTGAACGATCGCCTCCGGCGGAACATGGACGACGCCCGCAGGCGTCGCTCGATGTGCGTGTGCCGCCGGGCTGCTGTCCCGTGTATTCGAGTGATCCCCGTACCCACCGCTCCCCTCGTTCAGGGCACCCACCGGGTACTGTGTACGGATCAGCTCGAGCAGCCCATCGAGCTGGGAGAGCGCCTTGCGGGTCCGAGCGGCGTGGCCTCCGTCGGCCGCGACGTGGAGCGCCTCCGCGACGCGTGCCATCTGCTTCGCCGCCCCTTCGACACGCGCTCGCTTGCCTGCGTCGAGACCTCCCGACCGCTCGAGGAGTATGGCGGCCAGGCGGGGGAGCGGCTCGGCCTTGGTATGGATCTCACCGAGCGCGCCGCTTTCGACGTCGCCGGCGATGGCATCGCGTCCGGCCATCAGCGCCGCCCAGGCGCCGGCCAGGCCTTCGACCTGCGGCGAAGCGCCGCCGTGGCTTGCGTGATGTCCTTCTTCGGGGGCGGCCAGGAGCTCGCCTCCGTGTTGGGAGTCCGCGCTTCCCTCGAGCGGCAAAGCCAGCAGGACAGCTGCCGCCAGGGCAGCGGCCAAGATCGTCTTCGACATCACGTCACTCCTTACTTGGCTAGATCCGTTCCTCGAGGCGACCTACCCCGACGACTCCGCAAACCTCTCCGTGGCCACGGCGACCGCGGGAATCGCATCGAGCGGATCGCCGCTCTCGCGCGCGAGATAGTGCTCTGCGGCGCGCCGCCCGAATCGAAAGAAGACCGCCGGTGTGACGGCCATGTCGAGGAGCGTCGAGCTGAGCAGCCCTCCGAGGATCGCGACCGCCACGGGATAGAGGATCTCCTTCCCCGGCTCGCCGGCGGCGAGCACCAGCGGAATCAGCGCGAGACCGGCCGTCAGAGCCGTCATCGTCACCGGCACGAGACGCTCGAGGGATCCGCGTACGATCATCTGCCGGTCGAAGCGCTCCCCCTCGTGCTCCATCAGGTGCAGGTAATGGGAGATCATCATGATCGTGTTGCGCGAGGCGATCCCCGCGAGAGTGATCAGCCCGACGAGCGTTGCGATCGAGACGGTCTCGACCATCCAGTAGGTGAGTGCCAGACCGCCGATGAACGCGAGCGGGATGTTCAGCAGGATCTGCGCCACGATCACGGCGCTGCGGAAGTGCGAGTAGAGGAGCAGGAACATCGTGGCGAGCGTGAAGAGGCTGAGTAGCGCGATCAGTCGCGTCGCCTCCTGCTGGCTCTGAAACTGCCCCTCGAAGCTCACGGAGTAGCCCTGCGGAAGATCGATCCCGCCGACCGCGGTCTGCATGCCCGCCACCGTCGAGGCCAGGTCGCGCCCCGAGACGTTTGCGGAGACGACGATCCGCCGGCGCACGTTCTCGCGGTTGATGATGTTCGGGCCCTTCGCTTCGCGGACATCCGCGAGGAGTGAGAGCGGTACCTTCTCCCCGGATGGGGTGTCGACCAGCATCTTGCCGATGGCCTGGAGATCGCCGCGAAAGGGCTCGTCGTACCAGACGTAGACGTCGTAGGTCCGCTGCCCGTCGAGCACCTGACCCACGACGCGGCCGTTGAGGGCGGTCTCGAGGATCTCGGCCAGATCCCCGACCTGCACGCCGTAGAGCTGGGCGCGCTCGCGGTCGAGTGCGATTCGGACCTGTGGGATCAGAACCTGCTGCTCCGTCTGGAGATCCACGACACCGAGAACGCGCCCGAGCACGGCTTCGATCTCGGCGGCCTTGGCGCGCAGCAGGCTCAGGTCGTCACCGAAGAGCTTCACGGCGACCTGCGCGCGCACGCCCGAGAGCATGTGGTCGAGGCGGTGGGAGATCGGCTGGCCGACGTTCAGGGCGATGCCCGGAATTCCCGAGAGCTTCTCGCGGATGTCTTCGAGAATTTCCTCCCGAGAGCGCTCGGAGGGCTTCAGATCGACGTCGATCTCGCTGTAGTGGACACCCTCGGCGTGCTCGTCGAGCTCGGCTCGCCCCGTTCGGCGGCCGGTATTCTCGATCTCGGGAATCTCGAGCAGCAGCCGCTCGGCGGTCGTCCCGATCCGGTTCGACTCCTCGAGCGACGTGCCCGGCGCCACGAGCACGTTGATCGTCGCCGTGCCCTCGTTGAACTCGGGCAGGAATTCCTTGCCCATCAGCGGATAGAGCGAGAAGGAGCCGGCGACGAGCGCGCCCGCGATCCCGACGGCCGCGAGCGGATGCGCGAGCGCCGGACCGAGGAGGAAGCGCCGATCCAGGTCCTTCAGCTGGCGGACCACCCAGCCGTCTTCCTCGGAGTCCATCCGCTTCATGCGCGGAAGGAGATACGAGCAGAGAGCGGGGATCACGGTCAGCGAGACGAGGAAGGACGCCGTCATCGCGACGATCGTCGCGATGCCGATCGGGGCGAACAGGCGCCCCTCGATGCCCGCGAGACCGAACAGCGGCACGAAGACGAGAATGATGAGAAGCGTCGCGTAGAAAATCGAGTTCCGGACCTCCGCCGAGGCCTCGGCGATCACGCGCAGCACCGGACGCGGGCTTTCCAAGTGACGGTTCTCACGCAGCCGCCGGAAGACGTTCTCGACATCGACGATCGCATCGTCCACGACCATGCCGATCGCAACCGCCAACCCACCGAGTGTCATGGTGTTGATCGAGAGGCCCGAAAAGTCGAAGAAGATCGCCGTGGCCACGAACGAGAGCGGAATCGCCGTGAGCGTGATCAGCGTGGTTCGCACGTTCAGCAGGAACAGGAAGAGGATGATCACGACCATCACCGCGCCGTCACGGATCGCCTCCTCCACGTTGGCGATCGCCGCGTAGATGAAGCGCGCCTGCTGGAAGAGCAGGGTCAACTCCACGCCCTCGGGAAGGCCGTGCTCGATCTCGGCGAGTGCCTCCTCGACCTTCTCGGTGAGGGAGATCGTGTCGACGCCAGGCTGCTTCTGGACCGACACGATGACCGCAGCCCGGGCATCCACGCCCGCGTCACCGCGCAGGATGTTGTGGTCGATCCGGAGCTCCGTTACGTCGGCCAGTCGCACGGGAACCTCGCCGCGCGTCGCCACGACCGTCGCCCGCAACGCGTCGAGGTCGGCGGTGCGCGCGATGTTGCGGACCAGGGCCTCGCGGGAGGCGGCATTCAGGAAGCCGCCGGGGGTGTTCGTCTGGGAGCGAGCCGCCGCGTCGAGCACTTCCTCGAGGCTCACGCCGTAGGCGGCCATACGCTCGGGATCCGCGAGCACCTGATACTGCTTCACCCCCCCGCCGATCGGGACCACCTGCGCAACGCCGGGGATCGTCAACAGTCGCTGTCGGATGACCCAGTCGGCGATGCTGCGCAGCTCGAGGGGAGGTGTGCTGCCGTCCGGGCTCGACACCCCGATCAAGAGGATCTCCCCCATGATCGACGAGATGGGACCCATGACTGGCGCGCTTCCCGCCGGGAGCTTCTCGGCGGCGAGCTGCAGCCGCTCCTGCACGAGCTGGCGAGCCCGGTAGATGTCCATGCCCCAGTCGAACTCGACGAAGACGATCGACAGGCCGATCCCGGAGTTGGAGCGCACGCGCACGACCCCGGGCGCACCATTCACCGCGGTCTCGAGCGGCCAGGTGACCAGCGTCTCGACCTCCTCCGGCGCCAGTCCGGGCGCCTCGGTCAAGATTGTCACGAGCGGCCGGTTCAGATCCGGAAAGACATCTACAGGGAGATCGCGGATCACGAGGATCCCGTAGAGAAAAACCAGAACGGAGGCCGCCACGACGAAGAGCCGGTTGCGAAGCGAGAAGGCGATCAGCCGATTCAGCATGGCTAGCGTGCCTCGGGTGCGGCGCGAAGCCTGCCGCGCCAGATCCGGTAGACGAGAGCGGCGACCATAAGTGAGGCGAGTAACCCGGCAGCCCAGAAGAACGCCGCGATCCAGGTGTCCTCCGCGTGCGCACGCGGCTCGCCCTCGCCTGCGGACACCACCGCCGCATCCTCGTCTGCTTCCTCCCGGATCGGCGTCACGTACTGAAGCGAGTAGTTCCCCTCCGTCACCACTCGTTCGCTGGGAGAGAGCCCCTCGATCACCTCGACGAAACGGTCATCCGAGACGCCGAGCACGAGGGGCCGGCGCGTAAATCGCTCCGCACGCTCCTCGTCCTGCACGAATGCATAGAGTTCGCCTCCCTCGCCGAGGACTGCGGTCTTCGGAATCGCCAACGCAAGGTCTTCGCCCCCGGTGACGAGGCTCAGCGTCGCGCGCATGTAGGGGCGCAGGCGTTCCTCGGGGTTCGCGACGCGGATGTAGACGGCGAGCGAGCGGCTTCCGGCCTCGAGCTTCCCGCCGAGCCGCTCGACCACACCTTCGAAGACGTCGTCTGGATAGCTCGGAACGCGAACCCGCACTTTCTGACCGGCCGCGACCTGACCGATCTGCCCCTCGAAGACCCGCCCGATGGCGAGGACCTCGCGGAGATCCGCGAGCTCGAACAGATGCCGGTTCGGCTCGACGTCATCGCCGACGACGACATGGCGATCCGTTACGACCCCGCTCACCGGCGAGACATAGCCGACGCGCGGAGGCGGGTCGCCGAGCTGGAGACTCTCGACTTCGACCATCCGCTTTCCCTTCTCGATGTGTTCGCCTTCCTGCGCGAAAACGGCCGAGACGCGACCGGAGATGCGGCTCGACACCGTCCCCGAACGTGCGGGATCTGCCTGGATCTCGCCGATGACCCGAAGCGTCGTCTCGATCGGCCGCAGCTCCACCTCCGCGACGGTGAGCCCTAGGTTGCGCTGCGCGACCCCGGAGACTTCGACGGGTCCCGTCGCCACGCCCGCCGCGGACTCGGTCCCGGGGGCGGCTGCGTGGTCCTCGCCCTCGTGCGCAAGCGCAGGGCCTGTCAGGCAGAGGGCCATCGCAAGAAGGAACGAGGACGGTCTCATGGCATGCCTCCGGGTTGGCGCAAGTCGTTCAGATGCGGGCTCGTACCCGTCGCGGCCTCGAGCGCGATCGCGGCCTGGCGCAGATCACCGAGAAGCTCCAGGTAGAGCGTGCGGGACTCGTTGTACTGGCGTTGCGCCTGGAGAAGCTCCGCGATGCCGACGAGCCCCTGTCGGTAGCCGCGTTCGAAGAGCTCCTGCGAGCGCTTGGCTTCGGGCAAGATGTCTTCGGCGTAGGCGTCGACACTCGAGCGGAGCGTTCGCACCCGTGCGTCGGCGGCGCGAATCTCCTCGTCGATGCGCAGGACGAGCGCGTCGCGAGAACGTCGGGAGCGCCGGAGTTCTGCGGCCGCGGCAGCGATGCGGCCTTGCTGGCGGTTCCAAAGCGGGATCGGAACCGTGAGGCCAATACCGAGGGCGGCATCGCGCTCGACGCCGATCGGCGCGTCGAAAACCTGGCGATCACTCTCGGTTCCCAGCCTTACGGTCCAGTCCTGCCAGATCTCGGTGCGGGCGAGACGGAGGTCGGCATCGGCGCGCTCGATCCCGCGCTGCGCACCCTCGAGGTCCGGTCGGTCCATCGCGGCCACCGTCGCGACGGGCGGCACCAGAACCCCTGCCATCGGGCCCGGATCCAGGTCGCCGATCGGCGAGATCTCCTCCGAGCGCGCGCGTCCCAGAAGGCGCGTCAGCGAAGACGCAGCGACCTCCCGCTCACGCAGCAGCCGCTGCGTCTCCTGCTCGAGCCGGAGCCGCTCGATGCGCAGCAGGCCGACCTCGGCGGGAGACACCTCGGCGGCCCGCAGACGGCGAACGGTCGTCTCCTCGACATGGCGCACCGACTCGATCAGCTCCGCGTTCGTGGCCCGCCGCTCGTCGAGCGCGCGGACCGTGTAGAAGACACCCTCTACATCCGCGATGAGCGTACGCACGAAATTCCGCACCTCGGCTTCGGCGATCTCGACGTCCTGGCCGGCGACGT
>CAADGG010000056.1 GCA_900696485.1 uncultured Pseudomonadota bacterium | reverse complement strand
TCTTCGCCGACGGCCCGATCGCGCCCTCGGTCACCGATGGCGGTCTCCACCTCCTCCACGGTCATCAGCGCCTCGACGAGGTCGATCAGCGGGTCGGCCTCGCCGACGCGACGCGCGTCCGCGACCGTCTGCGGGCGCTGCCCTACGACCTGGTGGTGATCGACACGCCGCCGGCGATCGGCCTTCGCCACCTCGGGCCGCAGGTCTGGGCCGACCTCGTGGTCACACCGCTCGAGCCGAATAGCTTCTCGCTGCTCGCGCTCGGGCAGACGCTCGCGACGATCGAGGAGATTCGGACGATCCGGCCGGGGCTCGAGAACCGCGTCCTCATCAACCGCTTCACGCGCTCGTCGGGTCAGCAGAACCGCTACATCGAACTGCTCGGGGAGCACGTGCCGCTGACGCGTCCCTTCCTCACGCTGCGCGTCGCGGTGTCGGACGCGCTCGATGAAGGCGTTCCGGTCTGGCGCTTCCGCCGCGCCGACCGCGAGACGCGGGAGACCTGGATGGAGCTGTGCGGAGGGCTGATCGATGGCTGAAGCGACCCTGGGGATGAGCTCGCTCGACCGACTGCGCGAGCTCAAGGAGGAAACCGAGCGCCGTCAGGCCGGCGGCAAGCGGCGCGTGGTCGACCTGCCGATCGGCGAGGTCCATCCCGACCCGCGCCAGGTCCGCAGCGACTTCGTTGCCGACGTTCTGAGCCCCGAGGACCAGGAGGAGCTCGAAGGCCTCGCCCGCAACATCGCCGCGATCGGCATCCACAACCCGATCCACGTGCGGCCCGACCCCGACGGCGGCTACGTGATCATCTCCGGCGAGCGCCGTTGGCGCGCCGCCGGCATCGCCGGTCTCGAGACCGTCCCCTGCCTCGTCGCCGGCGACGGCGAGCACGACACCGGCCGCAACACGCTCACACAGCTCTCCGAGAACCTCCAGCGCTCGAACCTCAAGCTCCTCGACGTCGCCAACGCCCTGAAGCGCTGCCTCGACGAGACCGGTCTCGGCCAGGCGGAGCTGGCGAAGGAGTTGGGGAAGTCGAAGTCGTGGGTGTCGAAGTACCTGACGCTCCTGAAGGCCGAGGGACCGTTCCGAGAGGCGCTCGATGAAGGGCTGCTCGGGAATCCCGAGACTGCGCGGATCTTCGGGCGCCTTGAGAAGTCCAAGCAGCAGCAGATCCTTCGCCGGGCGCGGAAGGTCAACGCGCCGATCAGTCACGCAGAGGTGGCGAAGCTCGATAACCGGAGAGAGCGATCTTCGCCTGCGCGGTCTGCAGCGGAGGGTGTGGCGGCGGGCCTAGAGCCCGAGCGGGCTTCGAACGGCGGCACGGCTGAGTCGCGCCAGACACGCCTTGAGCCGACGTTCGTTATCGAGCTCACAGAGAGGCAACTCCGGCAGTTGGTCGAACGCCTCGGCCGCCTGGATGTCCAACAAGAGGATCTCGTCGAGGTCCTCCACGAGCTCTTGCCGCGCCTGTAGCCCCTGCCGAGCCCAGCCGACTGCCTTTCATGGCAGCGGACCGGTCGTCCGCCCTTCGGCCCGGTGGCCGAAGGAGGGCACTCGCCCCGCTTGGGTACCCGGCCGTCGAGGAGGCGCACGGCCGCTGGCTCCCAGACCCTCCCCGCGCGTGGACCTTGACCGCCCCCGTCTTCCGTTTACAATCGACGCGGCAAAATCTGAGTTTGTGAGCTACCGGCGAGCTAGCGCGCCGCAAGGGCTAGAGGCGCATCGCCCGAGGCCAACTGCGCTCGGGAGAACGGCTGAGGGGTGCAGTCGTGTCGAAGTGGCACACGGTCGAATGCAGACACTGTGGCGGCGAGCTCCGCGTGCATGAGGACTGGACTGACCCACCTAGCTACCACAAAGAGTGCGCATGGTACGAGACGGACTGTGAGATCTGCGGTCAGTCGATGCGCATTCACCGCGATTGGGACAACCCGCCCAAGGTCCACAAGGCGTGTCGTGAGGCCAAGGCCGCATGAGCTTCTCCCCGAATCCTGAGCCAATCGTAGGCTGACAGTCCTCCGACAGGCCGCGAAGGCCGGAGGGAGGACTGGATGCGCAAGAAGCGATTCACGGAGGAGCAGATCATCGGTGTGCTGAAGGCCGCCGAGGGCGGGATGCAGGTGCAGGAGGTCTGCCGGCAGCATGGGATCTCGCGGCACACGTTCTACGTCTGGCGCAGGAAGTTCGGCGGTATGGACGTGAGCGAGGCGAAGCGCCTGCGGCAGCTCGAGGAGGAGAACCGACGACTGAAGCACCTGGTCGCCGACCTGACGCTCGACAAGCAGGCGCTGACCGCAGCCTTGGGAAAAAAGTGGTGACCTTGTCGGCCCGGCGCCAGGTCGCCAGCTACTTCCGGGAGGAGTGGTCATTTTCGCAGCGTCGTAGCTGCCAGTTGGCGACGGTGGCGCGGTCGAGCGCTCGCTATCGCTCGAAGCGCCAGGAGGATGCGAAGCTGCTGGCACGCTTGCTGGATCTCGCGGCGCTCTACCCCCGCTACGGCTACTCGATGCTGACCAAGAAGCTGCGTCGAGAAGGCCATCGGGTCAACGTCAAGCGGATTCGGCGGCTCTACCTGCGCGAGGGCCTGAAGCTGCGCACGAAGCCCCGCAAGAAGCTGGTGGCGGCGGCACCGCGCGAGAAGTCGCCCACGCCGAATGCACCGAATCGCCGCTGGTCGATGGACTTCATGCGCGATGCTCTGTGGAACGGTCGTCCGTTTCGCACCTTCAACGTGCTCGACGACGGGAGCCGGGAGGCGCTGCGGATCGAAGTCGACTTCTCGCTGCCGGCGCCTCGCGTGGTGCGGGTGCTCGATGAGCTCGCCGAAGAGCGTGGGTTGCCCGAGGAGATCGTGGTGGACAACGGACCGGAGTTTGCCGGCAAGGAGGTCGACGCCTGGGCCTTCAAGAACGGCGTGAAGCTGCGCTTCATTCGCCCAGGCAAGCCGGTCGAGAACTGCTTCGTCGAGAGCTTCAACGGCACGTTCCGGAAGGACTGCCTCGACGCCCACTGGTTCGAAGACCTCGAGCACGCGCGGCGGGTGATCGAATCGTGGAGGCTCGACTACAACCACGACCGGCCGCACTCGGGGGTAGGAGACCTCGCGCCGGCGGAGTTTGCAGCCCTCCGGGAGCCTACGGCTCCCTCCGGCCAGCAAACTCCGAAAGGAACCAGGCATTGACCAACTCAACCAGGACTGTCAGCTTCGGCGTGGTGCAGGAATGGGGAGAAGCTCAACCTTTGGGATCAGTGAGTCTTCAAGCCGAGCGCTCAGGGGAGTCACGTCGGTATTGCTCTGCTGCTGGACAGTCCTACTGCTCAGATTGGATTGGCGCGGACGTCTTGTCGCGCATGAGAGTGCTGTGAGGATTCTGATCTCCCTGAAGTCGCGAGGTCGCGTCATTGGCTTCAATGGGCTTGAACGCACTGAGCCTGCGCGCCTTTGGCTGGCAGAGCTGTACACGGCGATGGAGGGCATGCCGGGCGTCAGCCAATCGGCGTTTCAGCGGCTCTTTCACGAGCACCGCAAAGCGAGGGTCAGCTCGGAGCCCGTGGCGGCGGCGCAGAGCGCTTCGGATGTGGCCGGGTCTTAGGAGTCGGCAGGCGTGGTAGACCTGGAGAGGTGGGACCGCCTTGCTGTTCAGTATGCGGAATGGGTGGAGCGGAACGAAGATGAAGCTGGCCATGTCTTCGCGGCCGCGGTCCGCCGCGCGGTTGTCAGTCGACTGCCAAGTGGTCGCGACAGAAAGGCGCTCGACCTAGGATGCGGAACGGGGGCCCTTCTGGAGGCGCTGGGCCAGCGATATGAATGCGTGGTGGGGTTGGACGGGTCGCTGGGGATGATCCGCGTGGCGAGATCATCACAGCGCGGCGCCGCCGGACGAACGCTCGTCGCCGATACGACCGTTTCTCTTCCTTTCGATGCAGCCGCGTTTGACGTTGTCGTAGCGAGCATGGTCTTTATGTGCGTCGAGAATCTTGGTGGGGTGCTTCAGGAGGTTGCGAGGACGCTCCGCCCTGGTGGCGAACTCGTGTTCACCGTCACGCATCCGTGCTTCTCGTATCTAAGAAGGAACCGGCTGGAGTCGGGCCAGCCGCGATACCTGGATTGTTTCGCTTCTGAACACCGGCTTGGGCCAACTTTTCCTACGGCTGTGCGCCACTATCACCGGCCCGTGCAGGTGTACTTCGAGACCCTTCGTCGTAATGCGTTAGCTGTAAGGTCGATGGTAGAGATCTCGCCTGAAGAACTGCCAGAAGACATGCAGCTCGAGCGCCTTTTGCCGTACTACATGACCGCGAACGCGATGCTGTTCCATGCTGTCCGCGTGTAGAGCCTAACCAGGCTCGCCAGCGCCCGGCTGTCGTTTCATCGGCGCCCCACATTCGATTCCGCTGCTCGCGGCGCGCAAGGCCGAGCCCTTCGGGTGGCCTGCGGCCAGCCTTGTCGCGCCGCTCCGCGGCTTCATCTCGGGTGGGCATGCGCCGAACGACACCCAACCGCGAGACCCGAGAGCCGAAGTCCCAGAACCGCCTCCACTTCGTCGAGCCCGGTGAGCCGGGCTTCGAGCCGGAGACCATCGCCCGCTACCGCGTGGCCTTGGTCCGCGAAGAGGCCACACCGTACGAGTCGCCCGAACACTGCGGCGACCCCGCCGCAGCCGCTAGGTTCCTCCACACCATCCTGTCGTGCTGGGATCGCGAGGTCATGGGCGCGCTGTTCCTCGACACGCGCAATCGCGCGATCGGGCACCAGCTCGCCTACATCGGCACGCTGACCCGGGCCGCAGTCGAGCCGCGGGGCATCCTCACCGCTGCGCTCCTTGCTAACGCCGCCGGGATCCTTCTCTTCCACAACCACCCCTCGGGCGATCCGTCGCCGAGCGCCGAGGACCTGGCCTTCACCCGCCGCATGGCGGAAGCCGGCGAGGTCGTCGGGATCCGCGTCGTCGACCACATCATCGTCGGCGAGGCCCCGGCCTTCGTCTCGCTCCGGCAGCGCGGCGCGTTCTGACGGCAGCCGCCTCGCTTCCGTCGGGCGGCTGATCGACGAAGCCCTCGCTCGAGCGATGAGCTGAGGCCGCGCATCGTGCGCTCGCGCGCACTGTGCTCCGCGAGTCTCCCGCTGAGACGCCACCGCCCGGCTCCGCGCGAGCCCCTCGTGCCCTCCGGGGCGTCGTGCTCGCCGGGCTGAATCGCCCAGAAGCACCGTAGTCCCACCTCACCTCCCGGCATCGCCGCCTCCGTCAGCGCGCGCAGCGTCGCGCGGCCTGCGCGAGGCGCAAGGCAACCCTGCGGGCAGCGCGGGGCGCTGGCCTTGCCCCTCGCGCCTCACGGCCGCGCGTCTCGGCGCTCGACGGCGACAGCGACGCCGGGAGGCGCGATGCACTTTC
>CAADGG010000055.1 GCA_900696485.1 uncultured Pseudomonadota bacterium | reverse complement strand
TGGCGGTGCTGGGCGCGGCGGAGACCGCCGCCGACTTCGCGGGCATTCTCTACACCGACGCCCCCGCCAACGGCGAGGCCGAGGCGGTCGAGCCGATGGACGCCATCGAGCTCGAGGCCCGCTCGCTGCTCACCATGCCGGGCGGCTGGAAGATGGCGCAGGTGCAGGCCGAACAGCCCAGCACGACCTACGCGGAGTTCAAGCGCGAGATCCTCAACGAGATCGCCCGCTGTCTGAACATGCCGTTCAATGTCGCGGCGTGCAACTCGTCGGGGTACAACTACGCGAGCGGCCGCCTCGACCACCAGACGTACTTCAAGAGCATCCGCGTCGAGCAGGAGCACCTGGCGTGCGTCGTGCTCGACCGGCTCCTCGACGCGTGGCTGCGCGAGGCGGTCCTGATTTCGGATCTGCTGCCGCTGCCGGTGCGCACGCTGGTCGCCACCGGGCAGGGCCTGCCGCACCAGTGGTTCTGGGATGGCAACGAGCACGTGGACCCCGCCAAGGAGGCGACGGCCCAGGCCACGCGCCTGGCGTCGCACACGACCACGCTGGCCGCCGAGTACGCCAAGCAGGGGCGCGACTGGGAGAACGAGCTGCGGCAGCGGGCCAAGGAAGTCTCGCTCATGAAGGAACTGGGCCTCGCGCCGGAGCGCGACGAACCGCTCGCTCCTGTCGGCACGGGCAAGGAGGACGACGATGCCTGACCATCCCCCACCCCCCGCACGCTCCCCACGCCCGCCGCGCACGCTGAACCTGTGCGCACCGGTCGAGGGCTGGATCGAGGCCGCCCCTGCGACGGGCGATGGGCAAGATGCCAACCTGCGCCGGTTCTCGATGGTGGCCTACACCGGCGGGCCGATGGTCCTGGCGGGCTGGCCGCACCCGGTGGTCGTGGACCTCGCGGGGCTGCAGGTCGCCGGCGGCGGGCTGAAGAGCCGCCCGATCCTGAAGGACCACAACCGCTCGCTCATCGTCGGGCACACCGATTCTGTGAAGGTCGAGGGCTCGCAGCTGCTGGTCTCGGGGGTGATCTCCGGGGCCGGCCCGGTTGCCCGCGAGATCGTCGAGAGCAGCCGCAACGGGTTCCCGTGGCAGGCGTCGCTCGGTGCCGTGGCGGGGCAGATGGAGTACGTGCCCAGGGGCCGGAAGGCTGCGGCCAACGGGCGCGAGTTCGAGGGGCCGGTGCTCATCGCGCGCAAGAGCACGCTGGGCGAGGTGAGTTTCGTGGCGCTGGGCGCGGACGACAACACCAGCGCGGCGGTCGCCGCCGGCGCTGCACACAGAGTCAAGGAGGACGACATGACGTTCGAGCAGTGGCTTGAGGCCAAGGGCTTTGACCCCGCTTCCCTCACCGACACGCAGAAGACCAACCTTCAGGCTCTGTTCGAAGCGGATGTCCCTGCAGCGGGCGGTACGGATGCCGACCCCGACGGGAGCGGCGGCGCGGGCGAGAACACGGATGTGATCGCCCGCATCCGCGCCGAGACCGTCGCCGAGACCAGGCGCATCGCCGAGGTCCGTCGCATCTGCGCCGCGGGCGGCGGCCGGCACGCCGAGATCGAGGCCAGGGCCATCGCCGAGGGGTGGGACGCGGATCGCACCGAACTGGCGGTGCTCCGCGCCGACCGCCCCACGATTGCCGCGGGTGGCATCCGCCGCGACACGGATACCGCGCAGTCCGGCCGCGCCCTGGAGGCCGCGCTCTGCCTGACGGCGGGCCTGCCCGAGAAGCAGGTCGGCCAGTGGTACGACGAGCGCACCATGAACGCGGCCCTGGCTTCGGACCTGCGCGGGGCGGGCCTGCACTCGCTCCTGTACGAGGTGATCCGCGCCGGCGGCGAGCACGTGCGCCCGGGCCGCGTGGACAACGACACCATCCGGGCGGCGTTCAGCGCCGAGCGTCGGCTCATCCAGGCGGCGGGCGGGTTCAGCACGATCTCGCTGTCGGGCATCCTCTCCAACGTCGCCAACAAGACCATGCTCGCGGCGTACACCGCCGTCGAGAGCGTCGTCGGGTTCTTCTGCGCCGAGACGGACGTGAACGACTTCAAGGAGGTCACCCGCTACCGGCTCACCGGCAACGGCGTCTTCGAGAAGGTCGGCCCCGACGGAGAGCTCAAGCACGCCGGGCTGTCGGAGCAGGCGTACACCAACAAGGTCGAGACCTACGGCCGGATGATCGTCCTGAACCGGCAGATGATGATCAACGACGATCTTGGAGCGTTCCTCCAGATCCCGCGCATCATCGGCCGCATGTCGGCCCTCAAGCGCGAGGAGGCGGTCTTCGAACTGCTCCTGGCCAACCCGGCCAACTTCTTCGGCGTCGGCAACAAGAACTTCTTCTCGGGCGCGGACACGGCCCTGTCGATTGACGCCCTGACCAAGGGCGAGCAGATGTTCCTCGACCAGACCGACACCGACGGCAAGCCCATCCTACTCGCGCCCTCGGTGCTGCTCGTGCCGTCGTCGCTGAAGGTCGCGGCCCAGGTGCTGATGACCGAGACGCGGATCAACGAGACAACGACCACGGACAAGGGCAAGCCCGCCGTCAACCCGCACGCGGGGAAGTGGAAGCCGGTCGCGTCGCCCTACCTCAACTCCCAGGGCCTCACCGGCGGGAGCGCCAAGGCGTGGTACCTCTTCGCCAACCCGGCGGACGTGGCCGCGATCGAGATCGCCTACCTGCGCGGCAAGCGCACCCCGACCATCGAGTCCGGCGACACCGACTTCAACACGCTCGGCATGCAGTGGCGTGGCTACTTCGACTTCGGGGTCGCCATGCAGGACTTCCGGGCGGCAGTCAAGAGCAAGGGCGAGGTGTAAGCCACCATGGGCGATTCGATCCCGATCGGTGGTGAGGGCGGCGAAGGCGAGCCGGGCGAGCCCGGCTCCGGAGGATCACAGATGTCCACGAC
>CAADGG010000054.1 GCA_900696485.1 uncultured Pseudomonadota bacterium | reverse complement strand
TGGAACCCGTACTCGTAGGTCAGCTCGGCCTTGACGGCCTGGCGCCCTTGAAGCACGCGACCATAGGCGTCCCTGCCGTCCCACTCGACCACCTGCTTCCCGTTGGCATTCACCTCGGCGGGCGTGTAGCGATACGCATACTTCTGGCCAGCGACGCTGACCTCCAGCGTGACGCCCAGGACGTTCGACGTGAGCACGGAAACGTCGCGCAGTGGGAAGCGCATCGTGTAGTTCGCGGTGTATCCAGGTGTGCGGTCACTGGCGTACGACAGCACGAATGGCGTGCCTGCTACGGGTACCGTCTCGATCAGGACCTGGCTCTCGCACACGATCGTCGAAGCGCTGCAGATCTCGGTCTGGCCGGGTGGTGTCTCCCCATCGGCGACGGGTTCGCCGGGTTTGATGTCGGGTGTCTCGAAGACCGGACCGACGTTGAAGTCGCTGAAGTGGGAGAGAGGCACCCACCAGAGTTCGTCGTTCACGTCGAACAGCTCAGCGAGCTTCGTGCGCTCGTCGGAGGTGATCGCGAGACTCGAGGTATCGTCGGGCTGGCTGTCGCCGTCGATATCCAGATCGGCCATCCCGCCTGTGATCCCGACGATCGCGAGGACCACTCCGCTCTTCTCGGGAAGCCATGCGCCCTTCTCGTGGTCGTAGTAGCCATTGGGCATCGTCGTCCCGACCGGTAGGTCGAGGAAGTTCTCGAGGTAGGCAGAGACGGGGTAAGACGCGATCGGCTCGGGCGCGCCCGGCAGAGAGAAGCGCACCTGCTTGGCTCCGAGCGCGCGCGCCTGGTCCACGGTGAACTCAACGGCGTACGTGTATGCAACCTGCGGCGGAAGCTCGCCAGGCATTGCTTCCGGGCCGGAATCGCCGACGGTGTACTCCGTGGCTCGGACGCGCAACTCGGCCAGAGGCTGGGTGGTGTCGTCCGGAAGCGTCGCGGTCGTCACGGTTCCCTGCCGGAAGAGCAGAGTCGGCCTCCGGGCGCCAGCCGTATCTGTCGAGATGCTGCCCCGAGCGACCTGGATCGCCGGCGCCTGAGAGGGGTCGATGTCCGTGTACTCCGTGTCGAGCGGCACCAGGACGACGTCCGGAAGCGTGTAGTAGTCCTGCCACGGAACCGTTGCCTTTCGCTGTACCGCGAGGAACTCAGGGTGGTCGTAGACCACGGTGAGGGTGGCGCCACCGTTGACGACGAGGTCGAACATGCCGTCGACCCGCGTCGTCGTCGTGCCGAACTCGGGGCGGCCGAGAATCGAGACCCTGACGCCGGCCAGTAGCTCCCCGGCCCGCGTCCGAACTGTGCCGCGCAACACCGCGAGGACGTCTGGGTCGAGTTCGGCTGTCTCTGCTCCGGTCTGCAGAGGCGTGGTCTCTTTCTCCGTCTGGTCGAACAGGAACTCCGTCGATGTCGATGCGTTGGTGGCGACGGCCTGGCTCGGGACGCTCGCGAGCTCCAGCGAGTCGATGACGCCATCGCCGTGACTGTCCGCATTGCGCGGATCGAAACCCATCCGCTCTTCGTCGGTGTTGCTGAGGCCATCCTGATCGTCGTCGTCGAGACCGTCCAGGACGCCATTGCCGTCTTCGTCGGTCACGAGGGGCAAGTACCCGTGCGCCACCTCGAAGGCTGCTGAGAGGCCGTCCCCGTCGAGATCGTCGTTGGCGAGGAACCGTAGCAGCACGACGAGGTCCCCAGCGTCGACGACGCCATCGCCCGCGGTCGTCGTCGTGCGACCGAGCGGCGCCACGTCGGCTGCAGCGAGCTGCGCGGCGCCCAGCGTCACCTCGCTGCGGAGATACTGCTCAAGGAGCAGCGCGTCGCGCGCGTCCCAGACGCCGTCGTCATTCAAGTCCCCCGGCGCGCTCGCGGCGGCGGGCTGCGCGCCGGTGACCGCCAACAGACACACAGCGAGAGCGAACGATGCGTTCCGCCGCACTCGGCTACTCCGCCAGGTTCTTGCGCACGATGCGAGCGAAGTAGTGGGTCGTGTCGGTCCCGGGGGAGAAGATGGGTGTCAGGAGTACCCCATCGGGGTCGAAGACTTTGAGATCGCGGATCGTGAAGTCCTCCGCCTCGAAGCCCTGACCCGGAGCCTTCGCGAAGGCCACGTCCAAGAGCGGCCCCTCGCCAACGCGGTCGCCACCCGGGTAGCCCGGGGCACTCGGCAGAATGAAGCCCCGGGGGTCGGTGACAAGCACGCGCACGGAGCCCGGCGGATCCTCGGCGCTGGCGAAGACGAGCGCGCGGCTCGCCTCCGTCCCCGGAAACGCGTCGGGTTCCGAGACGCTGCCGCTCGGGTACTCGAGCCGAAACTCGAGCGCGCCGATCTCCCACGCGGGATCGAAGCCATCCACGCCGGTGCCAGCAGCCCGCCCCTGGAGTCGCAGGGCGGACCGCGGACCCAGTCCGTCGGGCCCCGATTCGCTGGTGAACGCCGCCGGGCTCCCCCCGGTGTCGAGAATGTCGAGCTTCCCGTTGATTCCCGTCACAACGCCGTCGATGAGCAGACCCACCGTGGTCGCGGCCGGCAGCGAAATCGGCAGCGAAGCGGGCAGGTCGAATACGGCGATCGTGAGGTACGGACCGGCCGCCACCTGGTTCTTCAGGCTGGTCGGTGCCGACAGTCCGTCGAACACCGCACGCGGTGCCACCGTGGCCAGCAGTGCCCCTCCGTTCGTGATCTCCAGTGTCACGTTGTCTTCGGAGAGGTTGTACCGCTCGAGCGCTGCTCCGAAGAACGGCACATGGTTCGAACTGATCGACATGGCGACCGTGTCTCCGAGGCGAGCGGCCTTCGGCCAGACGACGGGAGCTCCTCCCCACTGTGTCGGGCTGCAGGCACCGAGGATGAATACGACGAGCACGCTGAGTCGGATCAGCGGGTTCCGAAGGTCAGGCTTCGAGAATTTCGAGACCGAGACCGTCACCATGTGGGTTTCTTCGACGAAGGCCGGGATCCTGGGACTCGATCCTCATACTCTTGCGCGCTTCGCTTCGTCAATCCTTTTCTGACACCACGCGAAACCTACACACTTCGATCGACGATCGAACGGTGTTATGGAATCGAGATTCCGCCTCGAGTCCGCGCCACCCTCTTCCACCGACATCGGCCGCCACTCCCGGCCACACGTCGCCGCGATCGGCCGCCACCCGATCTCTCCACCGCGCAGACGGCGAACCGGGCCGGCACGCTCTTTGCTCCTCCGTCATCGTCCGGGGGGCCGACGGAGGGCGTGATGGAGCGGATGCGGTCGATCCTGTGGGTGGGGGGCGCGGCGCAGCTGCGCGAGGAAGCGGTGGCGGAGTCGCCGCTGCTCGATGTCGCGTGGGCGCGCGATGCCGACGATGCGACGGCGCTGCCGCTCGCAGCGTTCGATGCGCTCGTCGTGGACTGCGACGACGCCGCCGTCGCCGGCGACACGGTGCGCCGGCTGCGGCGCGCCGGTCCCGGCCGCTGCCCGCCGATCGTCGTGCGGCTGCCGGAGCTGGCGGGCGACACCGCCTCGGCGTTGCGCCGCGCCGGAGCGGATCTGGTCGCCGCGCGCAGCGGCGTGCCGCCGCACGAGCCGCTGAGCGCGCTGCTGGCGCGCGTGTCGCCGCGCGCCGCCGCCACGCCTCGCAGCCCGCGCCGGGCCGGCGACGACGACGAGAAGCCGATCGAAGCGCGCCCGGCGCTGATCGCGCGCAGTCCGGCGATGAACGGCGTGCTCGAGCTCGCCGCCCGCGCGATGCGCTCGCACGCCACCGTGCTGGTGACCGGCGAGACCGGCACCGGCAAGGAGCTGCTCGCACGCGCGATCCACGACGGCAGCACGCGCCGCACGGGGCCCTTCGTCGCGATCAACTGTGCGGCGTTCCCGGACACGCTGCTCGAGACGGAGCTGTTCGGTCACTTGCGCGGCGCGTTCACCGGCGCCGAGCGTGAGAAGAAAGGCCTCTTCGAGCTGGCCGAGGGCGGCACGCTGTTCCTCGACGAGCTCGGCGAGACGTCGCCGCCGCTGCAGGCAAAGCTGCTGCGGGCGCTGCAGGAGCGCGAGGTCCGGCCGCTCGGCAGCACCCAGACGCGGCGCATCGACGTGCGCGTCGTCGCGGCGACCAACCGCACGCTGCAGGACGAGGTGGCGCGCGGCGCGTTCCGCGAGGATCTCTACTGGCGGCTCGCCGTCTTCCACCTGGTGGTCCCGCCGCTGCGCGAGCGGCGCGAGGACGTGGTGCCGCTCGCCGAGCACTTCCTGCGCCGGCACGGCGCGCGCGACGGCAAGCCCGGCTGCCGGCTCGCGCCGGATGCGATCGACCTGCTGCACGTCCACGCGTGGCCCGGCAACGTCCGCGAGCTGGAGAACGAGATGCAGCGCGCGCTCGCGCTCGTCGAGCCGGGCGACTCGATCGCGACGCGGCATCTGTCCGAGCGTCTGCAGGCGGCCCTGCGGCCGGTCGTCGAAAGCGGCGTCGATCCCCGCTCCGACACGCTCCAGAACCAGATCGCGCGCATCGAGGCATGGCTGGTCCGCCGCGCGCTCGAAGCCCACGGCGGCCGCCGCGCCGCGACGGCGCGCACGCTCGGGATCACCCGTGAGGGGCTATACAAGAAGATGCGTCGACATGGCATCGCCTGAGCGCGCGCCAGTCAGGAACCGAAGAACTTGTCCGGTACGGCGCACAGCGCCGCGTAGACGCCGAACACGAGCCCCCCCACGAGGCCGAGCAGCGGTGACGCTTCCGGGAAGATCATCGCGACGGCGAGCGGCCCGGCCGCCAGGAACACCGCGACGACGCCGTAAGCGAACATATGCTCGCGCAGCTCGCGGGCCACGGAGGCGTACGCCCGCCGGAGTCCCGACGGCGGCGCCGGGGTCGGGGCCGAGCCGGATGCGGAGGCTCGTGCGGGTCGGTTCGTCGTCTCGGAAGCCTGGCGTGCGACGACGTTCTTCATACCTGCCTTTCCGTCCTGCCCGTCCTGCCCGGCACGACCGGCACGAGCGACTCGACCGGCTCGACCGGCTCGAGGCCGATCCGCGGGCGCCTTGCGGGAAGCGGAGGATAACAGCCGCGCCGGTGCGCAGCCTGGCGGCTCAGCGCTCGAGCGTCCGCGGGAGGACCGGGGCGCGTGCCGGCGCCGCTCCGAGCGCGGCCGTTCGTGCCGCGGCGCCGGCGCCGGGCTCGCGAGCGCCCGGCGACCGGGCGCCCGCCAGCACCTTCGGGCGCACCAGCAGCACGAGCGCCGGGATGATCGTCAGCGTCGTCACACAGCTCGTCGCCATCATCAGCGCGACGTAGCCGCCGAGCTGGCGCCACAGCGCGAAGTCCGACGCGAGCAGCGTCGCATTGCCGGCCGCGATCGCCGACGCGACGAAGAAAACCGCCCGGCCGGAGGTTCGCATGGCCTCCGCCACCGCCTCCTCGAAGGGCCGCACCGCCGCCTCCTCGCGCAACCGGAACAGCAGGTAGATGGCGAAGTCGGCCCCGAGACTCACGCCCATCGCCGTGTAGCTGGCCGTCGCGAACGAGAGCCAGCTGCCGATCCACCCCATCATGCCGAGGTTGACGAGGACGGCCGCGCCGAGCGGCGCCAGCACCATCAAGCCGATCCCCGCCGACCGGAACACCAGCGACGACAGCAGGAAGATCACGGCGCCGATCTGCACCATGTTCTGGATCTTGTAGCGGACGACGCTGTCGTTGAGCGCCGCGGCCTGGCCGAGCTCCCCGCCGCCGGCGCGCACGCGGACCCCGGCCGGAAAGCGATCCTGCGCGGCGGCGCGCACGCGTGCGAACAGGCTCTCGGTCCACGCGACCCGGTCGGCGTTCGCCAGCAGGTGGATCGCCGCGACGCGGCGGTCCGACGAGAGCACGCGCTGCAAGTCCTGCGGCTCGAAAAACAACAGGTACTGCTCGATGAGGGCGCGTTGGTCCGGGATGCGCAGCTCGGCGTCGTCGCCGCCGCGCATCGCCCGGTTCATCATGCGCACGTAGTCCGCGACCGACACCGTGGCGGTGATCGCCGGATCCTCGCGGATCCGGGCCTCCAGCTCGGCGATCCCGGACAGCACCTGCGGATCGAGCAAGCCATCGGGCTCGTCGGCCTCGATCAGGATCCGGATCGTCGAGGTGCCGGTCAGCCGCTCGCGGATCGCGGCGTCGGCGGCGATCACCGGCTCGTCGGCGGCGAACCACGAGCGGAATGCGGTGTTGACCTCGACGCGGGTCACGCCGAGGCCGCAGACGACGGCGACGGCGATCACGACGGCCAGCACCGAGGCGGGTCGCGCGAGGACGGCTCGCACCAGCAGGTCCAGCGCGAGATCGAGCCGGCGATGGCTGCGCTCCCGGACCGCCTCGGCGGAGCGCGGTGCGCGCAGCAGCGTCCGGACGGCCGGGATGAACGTGAGCTCCAGCACCAGCGTCGCGAGGATGCCGAACGCGGCCATCAACCCGAAGTCACGCACGGACGGGATCCCGAAACTCGCGAGCGACGCGAACCCCGCCGCGGCGATGCCGACGGCAATCGCCATCACCGGTCCGATCCGCACCAGCGACAGATGCACGGCGGCGCGGTTGTCGCCGAGCTCGTGGAAGCATTCGTAGTAGCGCTTCAGGATCTGGACGGCGTGCCCAGCGGCGACCGACAGGATCAGCACCGCGGTGACGGCCGTCCACGGCGTCAGGTGGAAGCCGGCCGCCGACGTGATCCCCATCGCCCAGATCACCGAGAGCCCGGCGGTGACGAGCGGCAAAAAAACTGCCTGCAGCGTGCGAAACGCTTCGTAGTGGACGAGCGCGATCACCAGCAGCGCGAGCCCGACGAGCGGCACGATGCCGTAGGTCGCCTCGTTCAGCGCCGCCAGCGCCGGCGCCTGCCCGCCGACCCACAGCTCGACGCCCGGCGTCCGTTCGGCGGCGGCGATCGCCTCGAGGTTCGCGGTGACCTCGCGCACCGAGACGTCGTCGCCGAAATCCGCGAGGATCATCGCGCCGGACGCATCGGCCGCAACGAGCGTCCCGACGTACATCCGGTGCGAGAAGACGCGCTCGCGCAGCGCCTGGAGCGCGGCCGGATCCTGCGGGATCTCCTCCGGCACGAGCGGTTCGACCAGCACCTGGTCGCCGTCGGCCGTGATGGCCTTGGCGCCCCGTGCCGTCAGCGACAGGACGCTGCCCGGCACGACGCCCGGCAGCGCTTCCACGGCGTCGGTGATGCGCCGGATGCGCGCCAGCGTGTCGGTCGTGAAGACATCGCCGTGCGCCGGCGTCAATCCGATCATCGACGTCTGCGCGAGCCCGAGCGCCTCCTCGAGCCGCCAATCGATGGCGGTGTACGGATGATCGTGCGGCACCTCGTCCGCGATCCGCACTTCGAGCCGCAGGTGCCGCAGCTCACTGCCGAGCAGCAAGGTCAGCAGCAGCACGATCGTGACGACCGAGCGCGGATAGGTCGTGACGAGGCGCGCGATGCGTTCCACCGGGTGGCAGGTATACCGGCGTCTCCGGCTCGCCGCCACGCGCGCACGGGTCCGAGACGGCCGGCCGCAGATCTCCCTCGACACGGCTTCGCCGGCGGGTCAAGCTTTCGCCCTCGACCGAAAGGAACCGCCATGAGCGCCGCGCCCGCGTGTCCCGACCTCGCGATCCTGCCGCCGGGGAGCCGACGATGAGCGAGCGCTTCGCGGGCCAGGTGGCATTCGTCAGCGGCGGCGGCACGGGGATCGGCCTCGCGTGCGCCCGCGTGCTCGTCGCCAGCGGGGCGCGCGTGCTGATCGCCGGCCGCCGCGACGAGGTGCTCGCACGCGCCGTCCAGACGCTCGGACCCGCCGCGAGCGCGATCCACTGCGATGTCCGAAACGACGAGTCCGTCCGCGCGGCCGTGGACGCGGCGGTCGAACGCCTCGGTCCGCTCCGGCTCGCGGTGAACGCGGCCGGCATCGGCAACATCGGTAGCGTGCTGAACGGCCCCGTGCCGGACTTCGAGGCGCTGCTCGACACCAACTTGACCGGCGTCTACCGCTGCCTGCGCGCCGAAGCCCAGGCCCTGAAGGCGGCGGGGGGCGGCGCGATCGTGAACATCTCGTCGATCGCCGGCGCGCTGACACACCGCTGGATGAGCGCGTACTGCACGTCGAAGGCCGGCGTCAACATGCTGACGCGCTGCGCGGCCGACGATCTCGGCGAGCACGGCATCCGCGTGAACGCCGTGATGCCGGGGCTCGTGCCGACGGAGCTGACGCAGGCGATGGTCGCCAACCCGGAGGTCACCGAGGAGTACCTGCGCCGGATTCCGGTCGGCCGCCTCGGAACCCCGGAGGACGTCGCGGCCCTGACGGCTTTCCTGCTCTCCGACGAAGCGTCCTGGATCAGCGGGCAGGTGATCGGCGTCGACGGCGGACACACGCTGCGCCAGGGCCCGGACCTGCAGCCGCTGTTCGCCCGAGGCCTGCCGGTCGAGCGCTGAGTCCCGGCGCACTCCAGCGACGCGCCTGCTCGGCTCGGGGCGGGGACGCGGCGCCGCTGCCGGTCAGCGCGCGATGCCGTCGATCTGCAGCAGCGGCTCGGCGTGCTCGAGCTGGAACGTCGTATGCGCGATCGCGAAGCGCTGCTGCGCGAGGTCCGAGAGGATGTGCAGCACGGCGTGCAGATCGGCGCCGGGCGACACGTCGACATGGGCCGACAGCGCGTGGTACCCGGAGGTCAACGTCCAGACGTGGAGGTCGTGCACGTCGAGCACGCCGGGCACTGCGCGAATCGCCGCCAGCAGCGCATCGACGTCGACGTGCGGAGGGGTCCCCTCCATCAACACGTCCAGCGACTCGCGCACCAGGCGCACGGCCGAGACCAGGATCAGCAGCACGATCGCGATCGCGACGGCGGGATCGGCCCACAGCCAGCCGAGCCAGAGGATCGCGACGGCGGCGAGGATCGCGCCGACCGAGCCGAGCGCGTCGCCGAGCACGTGCAGCAGCGCCGCGCGCACGTTGAGGCCGCGGCTCCCGACGCGCGCGAGCACGGCAGCCGCGGCGAGGTTCGCAACCAGCCCGGCGGCGGCGACCCCGAGCATCAGTGGACCCGCGACAGGATGCGGTGCGCCGAGGCGTCCGACCGCTTCGAACGCCACCTGCAGCGCGACGGCGCCGAGCAGCACGCCGTTGCCGAGCGCCGCGAGGACTTCGGCGCGGCGGTGACCGTAGCTCTTGCCGGGCGTCGGCTCGCGTTCCGCCAGCCGGGCGGCGAACAGCGCGAGTCCCAGACCGAGCGCGTCGGTCGCCATGTGTCCGGCATCCGCCAGCAGGGCGAGGCTGCCGCTGAGGAAACCGCCGATCGCTTCGACGAGCAGGAACGTGACGGTGATCGCGAGCGCGATCCGCAGCGCGCGCCGGTCTCCGGCGCGCAGATCCCGATCGCCGTCGTGCCGGTGGCCCGCGTGCGGGTGTGCGTGCGCGCTCATCGGAACCAGCCGCGCCGGGCTTCCAGGCCCTCGGCGATCAGGCGGCGGATGGCGTCCTTCACGACCTCGACCTTGCGCTCGATCTGCGCGTCCTCGTCGCTGGGATCTCCCTCGAATCGGAGCGGCGTGCCGAAGCGCAGCCGGAACTTCACCGGCAGCGGCAGCATGCCGGCCGGGCCGAGCCACGGGAACGTCCACGTGATCGGCGCGACGGGTGCGCCGATCAGCCGTCCGAGCCCGCGCGAGCGCCGCAGCCCCGGCGACTGCTCCTCGGCGCCGACGATACCGACCGGGACGATGGGGGTGTCGGTCTCGAGGGCCAGACGCAGGAAGCCGAGACCGAAGCGCTGCAAGCGATAGCGCTGGGCGTAGGGTTTCACGAAGCCGCGCTCCCCTTCCGGGAACACCATGATGGCTTCCTCGCGCTCGAGCAGTTGGAGGCAGTTCTCGGGCGTGCCGACGACGGAACCCATCCGATGCAGGAAGGTCGCGAAGAACGGGATCGTCGGCAGGTAGTACTCGACCATGGCGCGGACGACGCGCGGCGGGCGTCCTTCGAGCAGCATCGCCATACCGAGCATGACTCCGTCGTAGGCGAAGGTGTTGCCGGCGTGATTTGCGACCAGCAGGACGCGGCCGGCCGGCACCTGCTCCACGCCGTCGGTCTCGACACGGAACCAATAGCGGTACAGCAGCGCCGCCGGCAGCAGGAACGGCGCGGCGTAGTGCGGGTCGAAACCGAAGGGATCGACGCCGTACTCGTTGAGCCGGGTCGGGAGCGCGGTCAGGCGCTCTTCGAGCTCTTCGCGCAGGGCGGCGAGCGGGCGCAGCCGCGGCAGCGTGAAGCGCGGAGGCGGAGGCTCGGGGCGGCCACTGCGGACCAGCGCTCGTTCGGCGGAAGGCCGCGACCTGCTCGGGCCCATCGCCTCGTCGGTCCGCGCCATCGCCTCGGTCAGCGCAGTTCCGCGCGCAGGAAGCCCAGCGTCTCGGACCAGGCGCGGGCCGCGGCGGAGGCATCGTAGACATCCGGGCGCGTGTCGTTGAAGAACGCGTGATCGACGCCGGAATAGATCTCGCAGACCGCGCGCTTGCCGGCGGCGCGCAGATCCTTCTCGAGCTTCTGCGCCTTCTCGGGCGGAACGAAGCGGTCCCGCTCCGCGAAGATCCCGAGCACGGACGCCTGCAGGGGCTCGAGATCGAGCGTCACGTTCGGGTGGATGCCATAGAAGTTCACGACGGCGCCCAGCGACGGGTTGCGACACGCGGCGAACAACGCCAACTGCCCGCCCATGCAGAATCCCACGACACCGACTTTGGGTCCGTCGGTGGCGGGCTCGTCGAGCAGCGCCTTCACCGCGGCATCCAGATCGCGAGCGGCGCGCGGGATCTCGAGGTCCATCATCAGCCGGGAGGCGGCGTCGGGATCGCTGGCGGTCTCGCCGCGATACAGATCCGGGGCCAGCGCGACGAAGCCCTCCCGCGCGAAGCGATCGCAGACATCCCGCACATGCGGAACCAGCCCCCACCATTCCTGGAGCACCAGCACGCCGGGCCCGTGACCGCTGCCCGGCGTGGCGAGATAGCCTCGCACGGGCTCTTCGCCGCTGCGGAACTGGATCTCGCGACCGCCGTGCTTCGCCATCGATCTCCTCCGACCCGGACGCGGACGCCGCAGAATAGCCCGGGCCCGAGCGGTACGCTGCCGGGATGCCCCGCACACTCGAACGCCCTGCCCCCTCTGCCTTGCCGCCGGCCGTGCGCACCGTCCTCGCGACGCTGCACGACGCCGGCTTCGAGGCCGTCCTCGTCGGCGGGTGCGTGCGCGACCTGCTGCGTGGCGTTCCGGTGACGGACTTCGATGTCGCGACGCAGGCGCCTCCCGAGCGTGTGCTGACACTGTTTCCGCGCGCCATTCCGACCGGTCTCCGACACGGGACGGTGATGATCCCGAGCGGCACGCGACCCATCGATGTGACGACCTTCCGCGCGGGCCCCCGTCTCGAAGAGGACCTGGCCCATCGCGACTTCACGATCAACGCCATCGCCTGGGAGCCGGCCACCGATCGCTGGGTGGATCCGTTCGACGGGGCCCGGGACCTGGCGGCCGACCGGCTGCGGGCGGTCGGCAGTGCCCAGGCTCGCTTCACAGAAGACCCTCTGCGCGCGCTGCGCGCCGCGCGGCTCGTCGCGACGCTCGGCCTCGTCCCGGAGCCGGACCTCCTGCCGGCCATGGCCGAGGCGCGTCTGACACTTCGCCGTGTCGCTCGGGAACGCGTCCGGCACGAGCTCGGGCAGTTGCTGCTCGCACCGGGCGTCGCCGCCGGACTGCGCTTGCTGCGCGAGACCCGCCTCGAGACCGAGCTGGCGCCGGGCGCCCGCGACGACGCCCCGGCCGTCGTCGCAGCGCTCCCGCCGGTCCTCGAGCTGCGCCTCGCGGGCTGGCTGCGCGGAACGCGGGTCGAAGCGATCCTCGCGGCGCTGCGTTTCGGCCATCGCCGCAGCCGGGAGATCGCGCAGCTCCTGCTGCGCCATCCGCTCGATGCCCAGCCGCTTCGCGGGGACGCGGATCTGCGACGTCTGCTCGCGCGGGTCGGGGATGACGGGGTTTCGGGACTGCTCGCGCTGCGCCGCGCCGAACTCACCGCCCTCGCGGCGCGCGATCCCGCCGCGGCCGCCCGCGATCGCGCGGCTGTCGAGGCGCTGGCCGAGCGGATCGAGCGGATCCAGCGCGCGGGGGCCCTCGCGCTGCACCGGACCGACCTTGCGCTCGACGGGCGGGCCGTGATGACGGAGCTCGGGCTCGCGCCCGGCCCCGCGGTCGGCGAGGCCCTCGCCTACCTCGCCGAGTGCGTCCTCGAGGATCCGACCTGCAACACCCCCGAGGCCCTCCGCACCCGGCTCCACACCTGGGCCCGCACCCCGCGTCAAGAAAGGGGTCGGGTTGGATCCGTCAACTTTTCCCCCGAGAGGGGGAAAAGTTGACGGATCCAACCCGACCCCTTTCTTGACGCGGGTCAGCCGGGCTTGAGGCGAGCGATCTCGGCGGGGTCGAGGCCGGCTTCGCGGAGGATGGCTTCGGCGTCGGCATCGACGTCGGAGCAGGCACGCGCCGCGCCGAGCGGGACGCCTTCGAGCGAGAACGGCGGCGCGAGGGTCTCGAAGGGACCGTGGCGGGCGTGCTCGAGCGTGCGGAAGTAGCCCATCGCACGGGCCTGCGGATCGTCGAGCACCTCCTCGAGCCGCTGGACCGAAGACCAGATCAAGCCGGCCGCATCGAGGCGCGGACGCCATGCCTCGAGCGCGTGGCGGGCGAACTCACGTTCGAGTTCGGCGATCAACGCCGCCGAGTTCTGTGCGCGCGCGAACGGCTCGGCGAAGCGCGCATCGTCGAGCAGATCTGGCCGCTCGAGCGCCGTGCACAGGCGCGGCCAGTAGAGTGTCGGATCGATCATCACCAGCAGGATCCAACGCCCGTCCGCCACCTCGTAGGTGTTCCAGAGCGGGTTCATGGTCTGCTTTCGATCGTGGCGTCGGACCGGCTCGCGGGTCACGAGCGCCATCGCCGCATCGCAGCCGAGGATGAAAAGACCCGTCTGCAGCAGCGACACCTCGACGTAGCGACCCTGCCCGGTGGCATCGCGCATCCGCAGCGCCGCGAGGATGCCTACGACCAGGTTCGAGGCCGCCGCATGATCGCCGACGCCAGGGCGCAGCATCGAGGGCGGGATCCCCTCGTCGCGCATCAGATCCATCATGCCCGCACGCGCCCAGTACGCTGCATAGTCGAACGCGGGACGATCGGCTTCCTCGCCGCCGCCGCCGTAGCCGCTCACGGCCGCAACGATCAGGCTCGGCTTGCGGGCCAGCAGCGACGCGTGATCGAGCCCGTAGCGAAGACGCCGACCCGGCAGCAGATTCGTCGTCACGATGTCCGCGGTGTCGATCAGGCGCAGCAATGCGTCGCGCGCAGCGGCCTGGTTCAGATCGAGCAGCAGCGAACGCTTGCCGCGATTGTCCAGATGGAACCCGGGGCCTTCGGGAAACTCGCTCGCGTACCCCGAGTACTGCGGCCGCCCGCGACGATAGAGTTCCCCCTTCGGCGGCAGCTCGACCTTGATCACGTCGGCACCGAGGTCCGCGAGCAGCGCGCCAGCCGCCGGCACAGCCACGTAGTGCGCGATTTCGACGACCCGAATCCCTGCCAGCGGCGCCTGCATCCTCACGACCTCCGACTCCGGGACGTCCGATCCCCGGGACGAGGAGGAAATTGACAGCTGGCCAGCGCCGTCGCCAACCAACTCGGCAAACGAGGCCGTGGCGCTACCGTTCGGCTCACCATGCCGCCCCTCGAGGTCATCGTCTACTCGGACTTCCTGTGCCCATGGTGCTGGAATGCGGCCACCCGGCTCGGTTCGGTGGCGGCGCAGCTCGGCGAAGCGCTGACGATCGAGTGGCGGAGCTATCTGCTGCGTCCGCATCCCCGCCCGCGCACACCGGAAGCCATGGTCCGCTTCCGCGCCTACACCCAGGGATGGCAGCGCGTCGCCGAGGACGAGCCGCGCGCGCCGTTCCGGTCCTGGCAGGGCGACGCCGGACCGCCGACCCACAGCCTGCCGCCGCACCGCGTCGCCAAGGCCGCCGCCACGCTCGGCGCGGACGCCGGCCGCGCCATGCGCGAGCGGTTGTTCCGCGCGTACTTCGTCGAGAGCCGCGACATCACGGACGGCGAGACGTTGCGCGCGCTGTGGCGCGAGGTCGGCCTCGCCGATGCTGATTTCGCGCGTCACGAGGATCCGGAGCTCACGCGCCGGATCCTCGCCGAGCACGACGAGGCCCAGGCCTGTGGCGCGACCGGGGTTCCGGCGGTGCGTCTGGCGGGGCAGCCGTTCGCGCTGGTCGGTGCGCAGCCGGAAGCCACCTACCTGCGCTGGTTCCGCCGTGCGCTCGACGACAGCGCCGGCGGCCGGTAGTCGCGCTCAGACCCCCGGCGGCAGCGTGCGGTCGCGAGACGGCGGATCCGCGGCGACTCGCCAGTCCTCGCGCTCGTTCCGCCGCGCGCGGACGTCCGCGTAGAGCACGACGCCGACCGCCGTCGTATAGGCGAAGCCCACGGCCTGGATGAGGCCGGTAGCGGCCGGCCCGACGCCCGGCAGATCGCGCAGGGCGAACTCCGCCGCGGCGGCGAGGAACCCCATCAGCAGACTCACCAAGAACAGGATTCCGAAGACGCGCAGCACCTGACCCTCGACGAGCCGGTGAGCGCGCAGCAACGCGCGCGGCCCGAAGACGCGTTCGAGCACGACGACCTGGCTGAGGAGCGAGAGCCGGAGCATCAAGACGATCGGCAGCAGCAACGTGCCGATCGTGGCCGCCACTTGCAGCAGCGTCGGCAGGGAATCGCCCCAGAGGATCACCAGGCCGAGCGGCGCCAGCGCCGCGACCATCGCACAGGCGACGACGAACAGCGTCGCGACGAGCGGCAGCGCCAGCACCAGCCCCGTTCGCAGCGCCTGTCCGGCATCGACCTCCCGACCTCGGAGCAGGGCGCCGCAGGTGTCTGTCAGGCCGCTCAAAACGATCGGCAGCGCCACCACGGCAAGCGCCAGCGCGGCCAGGGCCCACGACGCCGGCTCCGCGGCCGGGCGCCCGGAGCTGCCGCCGGGCAACCCGGCCATCGTCGCGAACGCGAGCGGCACGTACACCAGCGCCGCGAGACCGACCAGCAGCGGCCCGTTGCGCCGCAGCAGATCGAACGCCGTGTCGAGGATCTGCGGAAGCGAACTGGGCGCCGCCGGAGCAGCCGTTCGCGAATCAGGCGGCGGCCAGAGCGGCTCCACGGTGTTCCTCCTCGAGACGCGACCTGCAGCAGTGTGCCACAGTCGGAGCCATCGGGGTTCGCTGCCCCGCGTGATCCGGGAGGACTCGATGAGTACGGTGCACTCGACCCGTGACGGCGCCGTGGCCGTCATCACCATCGATCGACCGCAGCGGCGGAACGCCGTCGACCGTCCGACGGCCGAGAAGCTCGCCGCGGCCTTCCGCGTCTTCGAGGCCGACGACGCGCTCGCCGTCGCCGTGTTGACGGGAGCCGGCGGGGCCTTCTGCGCCGGCGCCGACCTCAAGGCGCTGGCGGAGGGCCGCGGCAATCGCCTCAGCGAAGACGGTGATGGCCCGATGGGTCCGACCCGGATGTTGCTGTCGAAGCCGGTGATCGCCGCCGTCGAAGGCCCGGCGGTCGCCGGCGGTCTCGAGCTGGCGCTCTGGTGCGACCTGCGCGTCGCCGCCCGCGACGCCGTCTTCGGGGTGTACTGCAGGCGCTGGGGCGTTCCGCTGGTCGACGGCGGCAGCGTGCGGCTGCCGCGACTCATCGGCATGAGCCACGCGCTCGACCTCCTGCTCACCGGCCGCGGTGTCTCGGGCGAGGAGGCCCTGCGCATGGGCCTCGCGAACCGCCTCGTCGAGCCCGGCGCGACGCTCGCGGAGGCCTGCTCGCTGGCCGCACAGATCGCGCGCTTCCCGCAGCGCTGCCTGCGCAACGATCGACTCTCCGCGTACGAGCAGTGGAGCCTCGACCTCCCGCGCGCGCTCGCCAACGAGACGCGGCTCGGCATGCAGGTCATCGCCTCCGGCGAACCCCGCGCCGGCGCCGCCCGCTTCGCCGACGGCGACGGCCGCCACGGCCGCTTCGATTGACGTCAAGAAAGGGGTCGGGTTGGATTCGTCAACTTTTCCAAAGGAAAAGTTGACGAATCCAACCCGACCCCTTTCTTGACGGCTAGCGGGGGGCGGGGCCGAGCCAGTCGCGGCAGCCGGTGCGGGTGAGGATCGGGTCGAGGATGGTGCGGTCGGGGATCGCCCGATAGCGCTTGCGGAGCGCGTCCAGGGACTTCGCGTGATACTTCTGGACTTGCTGTGTAAAGGGCTGTCCAGAAAGATCTATGGTGAAATCGGCCTCTCCGGCCTCGAGGGCGAGCGCGTTGGCCGACGACCAGGGCAGGAAGCGCCCGGCCACCTCGTCGCGCAGCAGCGGCTCGAGCGTCGGCGCCAGCGCCGACCACGGCTCGAAGTCGCCTTCGGCCACCGGCTCGAGCATGCGTTCGATCCACGCCATCGTGCGGGACGCGCGCGCGCGCAGCAGTGCGCCCGGCGTCGGGTCGGTCGACAGGTTGTACAGCTGACCCCACAGGCCGAAGTCCGCGAACGCCGGACGGCCGCCGAACAGGAACGGCCGGCCGGCGAGGTGCGCCTCCAGCAGTTCCACGGCGTGCACGAACGACGCCTCGATCAACGGCCGCGTCGACTCGCTCGAGCCGACGAACGAAAGCCTCGGCACCATCCGCGCGCGCACGGCCGCCGCCATCTTCTCGACCGCCGACTCCTCCGCGCCGGGCAGATTCGCGCGCGCGATGCGTTCCGCGGCCGACACCTGGTCCGCTTCGTACCACCAGCGATAGTGGAACATCCACTTGTTGCCCCACTCATCGCCGTACTCCTCGAGCAGCGCGGAGACGAATCGCGTCGCCGGATCCGGCGGATGGATCGACGGTTCGGGGAAGCGGGCCTCGAGGGTTTCGAGGATCGGCGTCGAGTCCTGCAGCGCCACGCCATCGGGGCCGATCACCAGCGGGATCAGCGGCAGCTTCGCGTGGCGCTGGAACTCGGCGAGGTTGCCCATGTGACGGACCACCCACTCGTGCGGGATCCGCTTGTAGCGCAGATAGGACCGGACCTTCACCGAGTACGGCGACAGTTCGAGCCCGAAGAGGCGATATGTATCCGACATGTGAATCCTCCGTCGCCGCCAACGCTACTCCGCCTGCAGCACGTGCGCCGCGGCCAGTGCGTCGATGCGGCCCGCGTCGTACCCGAGGACGTCCCGCAGCACCTCGCCGTTGTGCTCGCCGCGCCGCGGAGCGGCGCGCGCGGGACCGATCCGCGACGCGCTGAACCGATACGGGAGCCGGACGACAGGACGCGTGCCGCCACGGCGGTCGTCGACGTCCCGCAGCAGCTCGCGCTCGCGGGCGAAGGGGTCCGTCAGCGCCTCGCGCAGCGACACCACCGGCGCGCACGGAATCTTCGCCGCGGTGAGCTGCTCGATCAGCGTTGCGCGGCTCGCTTGCGCCGCCATCCAGCGCTCGATGGCGACCTGGCGCAGCCGCGCCTTGGTCGGGATGTCGGCCTCCGGCGGTGCCGGGTCCGCGAGCTCGAAGGCCTTTGCGATCACGGCCCAGACGTGCTGCGGCGGACCCGCCACCGCGACGAACCCGTGCGGGCCGGCATCGTACGGCGGCGGCTCCTCGCGGACCTCCGGCGGATCGAGCAGTTCGAACGGGGTCTCCGGGTAGCTCGCGAGCACGGCGTCGAACATCGCGAGATCGAGGTGCTGACCGACGCCGGTCCGCTCGGCGAGCCGCAGCGCCGCGAGCAACCCGACCGCCGCGTGCAGCGCCGTCGTCAGGTCTGCGCGCGCGTCGGGCAGGTTGACCATGCGCGGGTTTCCGGCCGGCGTCTCCGGAGTCGCATGCTCGGACCCGACCGGCCCGCTGCTCTTACGGGCCTGGTACTCGATCAGTCCCGTCGCCGCGTGCATCGTCGGCGCAAAGGCGCCGTGTTCGCGCCGCGAGGAATCGCTGCCGTATCCCGACACCGAGACCATCACGGCACGCGGATTCGCGGCCTGCACGTCGCGCCAGCCGATCCCGAGCCGGTCCGCGACGCCGGGCCGGAAGTTCTCCAACACCGCGTCGCTCGCGCGCACGAGGTCGAGCGCCACCGCGCGGCCCTCCGGCCGGGTGAGATCGATACACACGTTGCGCTTGCCGAGATTCGCCCACGTGTAGAGCCCGGATTGCCCGCGATCCCGCTTCGGCGCGATTTTTCGGCTCAGGTCGCCGGCCGGCGCCTCGACCTTGATCACATCCGCGCCCATCTCCGCGAGCAGCCGCGCCGTGTAGGGTCCGGCCAGGACCTGCGAGAAGTCGACGATGCGGAGATCGGCGCACGGAGGACGGGTGGCGCTCATCGCCGGCGCAGTCTAGCGGCACACGCGCCGACCGCGGCCGAACGGCTTCGCCCCGGGCCCCCCGGTCCGGCCCGACGCGCGCAATCCTGGCAGGATTCGCCATGCTGATCGGCGATGTCGCGAACCCGCTGGCTCACCCTCGGTGCGATCTCCGTCTGGATGTTCGGCGTCGTGATCGCCACCGCGCCGGTTTCGACACCGGCGCGGCCCATCGCCGCGCAGTGCGCGAGCCGCGAACCGATCGAAACCGTTCTGTTCCTGTTGGGCGATGCCGGCGCGCCGGCAGAGCCCGCCGACGGCGGGGATCGCGTCGCCGCCGAGCCGGTGCTGCACGCGCTCGCCGTGGCCGGAGCCGATGCGGTGGCCCGCGTCGGCGCCGAGCGCGCGGCGGCCGTCTTCCTCGGCGACAACGTGTATCCCGACGGGATTCCGATGGAGCCGGGACCGGACCGCGAGCGCGCCGAGCGCCGGCTCGGCACCCAGATCGAGGCGCTGCGACGCGCCGGGCTGCGCGCGTGGTTCGTGCCGGGCAATCACGACTGGGGAGACGGTGGGGACGACGACGGCTGGGCACGCGTGCGCCGCCAAGGCGAGCTGCTGGCCGCGAGCGGTGTTGCGACGCTCGCGCCGGCCGGCGGTTGCCCCGGCCCGCTGCGCGTGCGACTCGGCGCGCAGCTCGAGCTGGTCCTGCTCGACAGTGCCTGGTGGCTCTACGACGGGGACAAGCCGCGCGATCCGGGGTCCGCCTGCGCCGCCGCTTCGGAGGCCGAGGTCGCCGCAGCGCTCGCCGCGGCGCTGCGCGAGATCTCCGGATCCGGCCGCCAGGCCGTCGTGATCGCGCATCACCCGCTCGCCAGCGGCGGACCGCACGCGCTGCGGTTCCGCTGGTTCGATCACGTATTCCCGCTGCGCGCCATCGATTCCCGCCTGTTCCTGCCGCTGCCGATTCTCGGCAGCGTGGTTCCCGTCGCCCGGCACTTCGGCGCCAGCGCCCAGGACTTCTCGCATCCGCGCAACCAGGCGCTTCGCGCCGCCCTCGAAGGCGCGCTGGCCGAGGCGCCGCCGCTCGTCTACGCCGCCGGGCACGACCACGGGCTCCAGCTCCTGCGCGGCGCGGCCGCCTCGTGGTACGTCGTCAGCGGGGCCGGCTCCTCCCGGCAGATCACGTTCGCCCGGCGGACCGAGGACACGCTCTATGCGGAGGCCGTGCCGGGCTTCGCGCGGCTCGATGTCCGGCGCGGCGCGAGCGTCGAGCTGCGCTTCTTCGCAACCGCCGACGCCGGAACGCCCGTCGAGAGCTTCTCGGCCTGCCTGCGGGAGTGAAGCCGGCCGCACTCACGCGTCTTCGAGCGTCCTCCACGGAGAGCGATGGCGCAAGCCGAGGTTCAGCAGGCGTTGCAGCAGCTGCGGGTACGACAACCCGGCCTCGGCCGCGGAGGCCGCGAAGTCTTCCTCGCGGCGCAGGTCCGGATTCGGATTCGCCTCGATCACGTAGACCTTGCCGTCCTCCGTGAGGCGTAGATCCAGCCGCGCGTAGCCGGACAGATGCAGCGCGCGGTAGCTGCGCTTGGCGAGATGGGCGATCTGTCGCGCCAGCGCTTCCGGCAGGTCCTCGGCCGGGCCCGTCGCGATGCCGACGCGTAGCTGGTACTCGCGATCCCATTTGGCTCGTTCGGTGGCGATCGGGTTGCTGCCGGGCGGGAGATTGTCGAAGAACAACTCCCAGATCGGGAACGTCTGCAGCCGCTCGTTGCCGATCACGCTCACCGTGAGCTCGCGCCCATGGATGTACTGCTCGGCGATCGCGTCGGTGCCGAGCCGCCGGTGCACGAACTCGATGCGCTCGCGCAGCTTCTCCTCGTCGCGCACGATCGAGGCCTGGGCGATCCCAAGCGAGGCTTCCTCGTCCACGGTCTTGACGATACTCGGATAGTCGAGGTCCTTCGGCACCCGGACCGCTCGTCCCAGACGGAACACATGGAAGGCCGGCGCCGGGATCCGGTAGTACCGGAAGATCTTCTTCGACAGCGCCTTGTCCCGCGCCAGCAGCAAGCCGCGCGGATTGCAGCCGGCATACGGGACGCGCAGCAGTTCGAGATAGCTGGCGACGTGCGCCTGATAGACGGCGATGTCCTGGAATTCCATCAAGAGATGGAAGACGACGTGGGGCTGGAACTCCTCGACGTGCTGTCGGATCGGCAGCAGATCGTGCGAGACCCCGACGACCTGGACTTCGTGCCCGAGTTCGCGCAGGCCGCCCGTGACGTCGAACTCCTTCTTGAAAACCTGCGCCTCCTTCTTCGACAGGCCGCGCAGGGAGCTCGGCGGGACCAGATCCTCATGGGTCAGCACCAGAACGCGCATCTGCCTCATCGCAGGTATTCCCGTTTTCCCCGCTGCAACACCCGCTTCCAGCGGAAGTGCTTGCGGCGGTAGTATTCCCGTAGTGTATGACGGAGTTCCGAAAGCGGATCGAGTCGCTCTCTCGTTCGCACGAGAGGCGGACGGTCCGCGATCTCGTGCATCACGCCCTCGACATAGCGCAGCTTCTGGAGTGCGGGCCACCCCTGATATCGCGAGCGCCAGCGCGAGCCCGGTCGCAACCAGACCGCGAAGGTCTCGGCCCAGTCCTCACCCGGATGGCTCTGCGCGTACCAGTAGTCGAGGTTCACGACGAAGTGTCGACTGCCCGGCTTCGGCATGTAGCTCGCGCGGTACGGACGGCTGAACGGGCCGAAGGTCTGGCGCCAGTCTTTGCGCCGATGCAGCCGATAGGCGTTGTCGATCGCGTGTGCGGCCTCGTGCCGCATCAGGCGCATGCAACCTTCTCGCGACGCCCCCTCGGCCTCGCCCTGCTGCCAGCGTTCGAGGCGAACGAGTCGCTGGTGGGTCAGGAAGAACGGCACCGCGAAGCCACTGTAGCCGTGCGGCGTAAACCAGCTCGTCGACAGCCAGGCGTAGGGGCGGAAGCGCCGGACGCCGGCGCGCGCGAGTTCGGCGTACAGTTGTTGCAGGCGGTCTTCGACGTCCGTGCCCTCGATCCGCAGCTCCAGATCGCAGAGCCGCACGTCCAGCAGCTCGTCATCCGGCAGGGATTCCCACCAGCGGGCTCGCTGTCGTCGCGCCATCGTCGCCTCCCGCCACCGCGTGCGCCGATGTCCGGCACCGGGCGCGGAGTCTACCCGGACGGGCGCGAGGCGGTTAGTCTCCGAGGCCGCGCGAAGGAGATCTTCATGAACGACAAGGATCCCGGAACCGGCTCCCCGTTGCTGGGACCCATTCACAATCGCATCGTGGAGCGGCTGCTCGACGCGCGCACGGTGCTGATCCACGGCGAGGTCAGCTCTCAGCTCGCCCAGACGGTGTCTGCCCAGCTGCTGGCGATGGCGTCCGACTCGGACGCCGACATCACGCTCTTCATCCACTCGCCGGGCGGCCATGTCGAGGCCGGCGACACGATCCACGACATGATCCGGTTCGTGAAGCCGCGCGTGCGGATGATCGGGACCGGCTGGGTCGCGAGCGCAGGGGTCCACATCTATCTCTCCGTCCCGAAGGAAGACCGCTTTGCGCTGCCCAATACCCGTTTCATGATCCACCAGCCGATGGGTGGCGGATACGGCCGGGCCTCGGACATCCACATCGAGGCGGAGGAACTGCTGCGCACGCGCGCGCGGATCAACCAGAGCATCGCCGATGCGACCGGCCAGCCGCTCGAGAAGGTGGCGCAGGACACCGATCGCAACTTCTGGATGGGCCCCGAGGAAGCACAGGCCTACGGCATCGTCGGCCGGATCCTCCGCACCGCCGCCGACCTCTGACGCGTCAAGAAAGGGGTCGGGTTGGATTCGTCAACTTTTCCAAAGGAAAAGTTGACGAATCCAACCCGACCCCTTTCTTGACGGCGGCGCGCAGCGGGGCGGCGCCGCGGAGGCTACGATCCGGGGGCTTCGCTTCCAGAGGGGAGGGGCCGGTTCCATGCATCGCAAACCTCTGCTCGAGCTGCTGCTGCGCTACGAACGGCGCCATCCCGAGGAAGCGGCGTGCGTAACGCGCATGCGCGCGCTGGTCGCATCCCGTACCGATTGCTTCGAGCGCACGGCGCTCCCCGGCCACGTGACGGGGTCGGCCTTCGTGCTCTCGTCCGACTGCCGGTCCACGCTGCTCGTCCACCACCGCAAGTTCGATCGCTGGCTACAGCCCGGCGGCCACGCCGACGGCGAAACCGATCCGGCACGGATCGCGCTACGGGAGGCGCAGGAGGAAACCGGCCTGGCCGATCTCCGCTTCTTCGGAGCGGACGGAGAGCGTGCCGAGCCGGTCCCCTTCGACCTCGACGTGCACGGGATCCCGGCTCGGCCCGGAGAGCCGGCGCACGAGCACCACGACGTGCGCTTCCTGCTCGTCGCGAGCCCGGGCGCAAGCGCGCGCGCCAGTGACGAGTCCTTCGCCGTCCGCTGGTTCCCGCTCGCCGACCTCGAGTCCGAGGGCGTCGACGAGAGCTTGCTGCGCATGGCCGGCAAGACCCGAGCGCTGCTCGCCAGCGCCGCAGAGGATTGAGCGGAGATGGCCACGACCCACGAACTCTGGTGCCCGCGCTGCCGCGTAACGCATCCGCCGGAACGCAAGGTGTGTGTCCATTGCGGCGGCCGGACCGAACCGCACGGCGGTGGCGTACAGATCTTCGACGCACGCGCGGCGACCCTCGGGCGCCGCCCGCAGCCCTCCATTCCGACCGGCCGGTCGCCGAGGCGGCCTGCCCCAGTCGAAGCAGCGGACGAGGAGACCGCGCCGGAATCCCAGACGGCTCGCGGCGCCCGCATCGCCATCACGCTGGTCTGGATCGCACTGGCGATCGGCGCCAGCTTGCTACGGATGTGCCAGGAGCCCGGGTGAGCGACGCGCCGTTGCGCGTGCTCTCGTGGAACGTAAACGGGCTCCGGGCCTGCGCCCGCAAGGGCTTCGGAGACTGGCTGCGCCGCGCCCGGGCCGACGTGGTCGGGCTGCAGGAGGTCCGCGCGCTGCCCGAGGAACTCCCGGGCCCGCTGCGGGCGCCACGCCGGTATCGGGCCACCTGGGTTCCAGCCGAGCGCCGCGGCTACAGCGGCGTCGCGCTGTACAGCCGCTGCGAACCGGATCGCATCGAGACGGGGCTCGGCCGGCCGCGCTTCGATGTCGAGGGTCGCTTCGTGCTCGCGCGCTTCGGCCGGCTGGTGATCGCAAACGGCTACTTCCCGAAGGGCAGTGGCACGCTGCGAGACAACTCCCGGGTGCCGTACAAGCTCGCCTTCTACCGCGCCGTCTTCGAACGTGTCGAAAAGCTCCGGCGTGCGGGTCTGCGCGTGCTGGTCATGGGGGATCTCAACACCGCGCATCGCGAGATCGATCTGGCCCGGCCGCGCGAGAACGTCCGAACCAGCGGCTTCCTGCCCGAAGAGCGCGCCGAGCTCGACCGCTGGCTCCGCGCCGGCTGGGTCGACTGCTTCCGCGCCTTCGAGCCGGGCGCCGGTCATTTCACGTGGTGGAGCCAGCGGCTCGGCGCGCGGGCGCGCAATGTCGGCTGGCGGATCGACGCCGTGCTCGCGTCCCCCGCAGCGATGCGCTTCGTACGCGGCGCCTTCCACCAGCCCGATGTCATGGGTTCGGATCATTGTCCGATCGGCGTCGAGCTCGACCGCGCGGTGCTCCGTTGAGTGACGGGACTCCGGCGCGTCCGGACGCTGCGGATCCCGCCGCGCGCCACGGCGTCGCCCGCACGCTCAGCCGGGCCGGCAAGGCCACCTACGCGTCGGGCGACCTCACCGTCAACACGGCGCTGTCGGCGCTGTCGCTGGTCTACGCGACGTACTTCCTGGTGCAGATCGCCGATCTGCGTCCGCTGCTGGCCGGGCTGATCCCGCTGATCGGCCGCGTGCTCGACGCCTTCACGGATCCGCTGATGGGCCGGATCTCGGACCGCACGCGCCTGCGTGCCGGCCGCCGGCGCCCGTGGTTCCTGATCGGCGCCGTGCCCTTCGGGCTCTCGTTCGCGCTGATGTGGGCCCCGGCGCCGTTCGCATCCGAAGCGGCGCGCTTCGCGTTCTACACCACCGCCTACTGCCTGATGACGACGTCGATGACGGTCCTGTCCGTTCCGTATCTGGCGCTGCTCCCCGAGATGGCACTCGACTACGATGCGCGGACCTCACTCAACACCTGGCGCACGGTGGGATCGACGCTCGGCATCTTCGCCGCCGTCGCGATCCGGCCCGTCGCAGAAGCATTCGGCGGCGGGGCGCCGGGCTTCGCGGCCGCCGGCATCGTCTACGGGATCGCGCTCGCGCTGCCATGGCTCGGCGTATATCGCGCCACGTTCGAGCGTCCCGAGCTCCATGAGCAGCCCTCCGAGACCGGCTTCTTCGCCTCCATCGTCTACACCTTCCGACACGGCAGCTTCATGCGCCTGGTCTGGCTCTACATCATGGGCCGTATCGCGATGGATCTCGCGGCGGCGCTGTTGATCCTGTACGTCAGCTACTGGCTCGGCCGCTCGGGCGATTTCGAGCTGGTGATGCTGCTCTTCCTCGGCGCCGTGGTGGTCGCCCTGCCCGTCTGGCTGCGCATCGCACGTGGGCGCGACAAGTCAGCAGTGTTCGTCGCCGGCTCGATCTGGTGGATGGCGCTCACGCTCGGCCTCGTGTTCGTCCAGCCGGATTGGCCGCGCTGGCTGCTCTTCGCCTACGTCCCGGTGATCGGCTTCGGCTTCGCCGTGGTGGACCTGATGCCGTGGTCGATGGTCGGAGAGGTGATCGACGAGGACGAGGCCGAGAGCGGTGAGCGGCGCGAAGGACTCTACAACGGCATGTTCACGTTCCTGCGCAAACTCGGCGGCGGGCTCGGCGTCTTCCTCGTGATGGGCATCCTCGATCTGTTCGGCTACGAGCAGGGCGCGACCCAGAGCGAGACCGCGCGGCAGGCGATCCGCTGGATGACGGCGTGCGCGCCGCCCTTCTTCCTGTTCTGGGCGATCTGGTTCGCGCGCGGCTATCCGCTGACGCGCGCACGTCATCACGAGATCCGGACGACGCTCGCCGATCGGGTTGCCGTCCAGCGGGCGGCGCGCTCCGCGGCGCTCAGACCGGAAGGCTCTGATTCGCGCGCTGGATGAGCCACTCCTGCGCGCGGACGCCCCGCGTGCCGTCCCCGAGCCGATACTGACCGTCCGGCATCAGCTCGCGCGCCTTCACGTCGTCACGCCGGTACACATCGAGCACTTCCTCGAGGCGCTGGATCACCGCCGGCGCCCGCACCCGACACAGCACCTCGACACGACCCGAGAGATTGCGCGGCATCCAGTCCGCACTGCCGATCCACAGCTCCGGCTGGCCGTCGTTCTCGAAGCGCACGACCCGGGTGTGCTCGAGGAATCGGTCGACGATCGAGCGGACCCGGATGTTCTCCGACAGGCCGGGCACACCGGGCCGCAGGCAACAGATGCCACGCACGATCAGGTCGATCTCGACGCCGGCGCGCGACGCGTCGTACAGGGCCAGGATCACTTCCTGATCCTGGATCGCGTTCAGCTTGCCGAAGATCGACGCCGGCCGCCCGGCCCGCGCATGGGCCGCTTCGCGACGGATCCGCTCGAGCAGCCCCGAGCGCAGCGTGAACGGCGCCACCAGCAAATGGTTCCAGCGCTCCCGACTCGACAGGCTGGTGAGCAGGTTGAACACGCTCGCGACCTCGGCGGTGACTTCTGGATCCGCGGTGAAAAGTCCGAAATCGGTGTACTGCCGCGCAGTCGCCGGGTTGTAGTTCCCGGTGCCGATGTGGGCGTAGCGGCGGATGCCGTCCTCTTCGCGGCGCACCACCAGCAGCAGCTTGCAGTGCGTCTTGAGCCCCACCAGGCCATACACGATCTGGACGCCGGCCTCCTCCATGCGCCGCGCCCAGCGGATGTTCTTCTCCTCGTCGAAGCGCGCCTTCAGCTCGACGACGGCCGTCACGTGCTTACCGCGCTCGGCCGCGGCCAGCAGCGCCCGCGCGATCGAGGAGTCCTCGCTCGTCCGGTAGAGCGTCTGCTTGATCGCCAGCACCCGCGGATCTTCCGCCGCCTGCTCGATGAACTCGACGACGCTGTCGAAGGAGTCGAACGGGTGGTGCAGCAGCAGATCCCCCGAGCGGATCGAAGGGAACAGCTTGGCGGGATCGCGCAGCGCGACATGCGTCGGCGAGATGAACGGCGGTGCCAGCAACCGCTCCTCCTTCTCGAGTTCGACGAGCTGCATCAAGCGTGAGAGGTTCACCGGCCCCTCGCAGTCGTGGACGTCGCCGGCCTCGAGTTCGAAGACCTCGAGCAGCTCCTGCCGTAGCCGTTCACCGACCGGCGCGCGCAGCTCGAGCCGGACCGGATCGCCGCGCCGGCGCTTGCGCAGCTCCTGCTCGATCGCAGTCAGCAGGTTCTCGACTTCCTCTTCGTCGACGTACAGGTTGCTGTTGCGCACCACGCGGAAGGCGGTGTGATCGAGGATCGTCGCGCCGGCGAAGAGCTCCGGTAGCTGCCAGCGGATCGTATCGGCGAGGAAGACGTAGGTGCGGCCGCGGCCCTCGGTCGGCACCCGGAACACGCGAGGAAGCACACGCGGCACCTGCACCACGGCCAGCCGCGACGGCTCTTCCGGATCGTCGGCGTCGAGCAGCGCGGCGATGTTGAGATTGCCGCTGCCGACGAACGGGAACGGATGGGCCGGATCGACGGCGATCGGCGTCAGCACCGGGAAGATCTCGCGCTGGAAATGCTCGCGCAGCCAGCGCTGCTGCTCGGCGCCGAGCTGCTCGGGCTTCGTGACGACGATGCCCTCCTTCTCGAGCGCCGGGCGGAGCGCTTCGTTCCAGCACGTGTAGAACTCGGCGACCAGCTCCCGCACCGCCGGCTCGATCACGTCGAGCTGGTCGGCAGCGGTCATGCCGTCGGGTCCGCGCGTGGCAATGCCCGCCTCGGCTTGCTGGCGCAGGCCCGCCACGCGGACCTCGTAGAACTCGACCAGGTTCGAGTCGAAGATCGCCAGGAACTTCACGCGCTCGAGCAGCGGATTCCTGGGGTCCTGGGCCTCCTCGAGCACGCGCCGGTTGAAGGCGAGCCAGGACAGCTCGCGGTTGATGAACCACTCGGGGCGGGATCGAGGCTCTTCGGACATGGCCCTAGGATCGGCCAAAGACCCCCGCGAGCCAAGCGAGATCCGGATCCGGGGGCAGCCGGCCGGCGACGGGCCGCCTCAGCCGCGGCGCGCGGCGCCGTGCTCGTCGCGCGTGCCGCGCGCCCAGTCGAGCCGAAGGCGTTCCGCCCCGCAGCGCAGCTCCAGCGCGTCCATCGGGAACGCGGCACCGCCCCACGGCGTCTCGTAGCGCGGGAAATCGCGCAGCGGCACCGCGCGGCCCTCGTGGCGCAGCGCGCCGCGCCAGCCGAACTCGATCAAGCCCTGCGACGGCGAGCGGTACCGAACGCGGCCGTCGCGGAACTCGAGCGGCGCCGCGGCCACTCGGGCCAGGAACTGCTCGAAGGATCCATCGTCAACCCTCCGCCCCAGCTCACAAATCCATGTATTCTCCGCACCGTCCGCCCAGAGCTCTCGCGCCTGGTCCTCGCCGGCGTCCGGCGCGTCGTTCCAGCGCATCGGCTGCTGCGAGCGCAGGGCCAGGTAGCCGTCGGCGCGCCGCGCGAAGACCCAGCCGGCCTGTTCGCGGACCTCGTCGAAGTGGTCGCGCGGCAGCCACGCGTGGGTCCCGCGCTTGCGGTTGGCGACGTACAGCGCCGGCCGCGCCCGGATCCGATACCGCGCGATCACGACGTTCGCGACCTGGCCGACGCGCGGCAGCGTCGCCGACCCCGTCCACCAGCCCGGCGAGCGCGCGCGGCGCGGCCCCGGATGCGTCGTGAAGCAGACCGCGTCGGGCCCGAGCGTCGCCTGCCACAGGTGCTGCTGATCGCCGCCCATGCCGGGCCGCCAGTCGAGCGCCGAGCTGAGCTGGTAGTCCGGCGTGCGGTACGTGACGAGGTTCACCTCCGGGCGCAGGTTGCGCGTCACATCCCACTCGAAGGCGCGCGCGAGCAGCGGCAGCAGGCGCAGCCGCTGCAGCACGCGCAGCAACCGGCGCTGCGCGCCGAGCGGTGCGAAGAACTCGTTGTCCCACCACCGGAAGCGACCGAGCAGCCGGACGAAGCCATCGATCGTGCGCGGGTGCAGGTACGCCTCGAGGGTCAGCAGCTCGAAGAGATCCTCGTCGCGGCCGGGATCGAGGCCCCAGCGCGCCAGCTCGTCGAGGCGGATGCCCATCCGCTGGCGGACGATCGTCTCGGCGCGATCGGTGTCCGCCGCGATCGCCGCGAGGACCGCCGGCGCCCGGTAGCGCGGCGAGAGGGCGAGGCACGGCGCGCTCATGTTCTCGCTGCGCGCGAAGCGGCCGACGCCGAAGACGAGCTTGGCCGTGTCGGTCGTGCTCTCCTCGGCAGCCCACTTCTTACCGCGCTCGTAGCTGCGGCCGTGCGTCGACGCGAAGACCCCGCGGAAGTGATGGAGCGCGAGGTCGAGCAGCACGAGATCGGCGACCATCGCGGCGCGCGTGCGCAGCTCCGGATCGCTGGCGAAGTCCGCGAGCGCGAGCAGCGCCACCAGATCCTCGTCGTAGTAGAAGTTCGACAGCCACTCGCTGAAGCCGGTCCGGAAGCGCATCGTGAGCCAGCGGTCGATCCGCCGCCGCGCGATCGCCGCCTGCTCGCGGCCGCTGCGACCCGACGCGGGGAACCGCGCGTCGGGATGCCGCTCGCCGGCCAGCAGCGCCGCCGCGGCGAACAGGATCTGGTGGTTCTCCGTCCACGTGCACAGCGAGTCGGGCCGGCCGTCGGCGAGCTCGTCGGGACCGTACTTGAACGCGACGAGGCTGTGCTCGGCGCGCTCGCGCAGGTCTTGCGGAACGCGCGGATCGTCGCCGAACTGGAGCAGCAGCCGCAGCACGCCGTGCAGCACGAAGTCCGCGCAGTCGAGCCGCGCATCCACGTAGGCGAGCGCGGCGTCGAAGACCCCGACGTGCACGGGGCCGCCGGTGGCCAGCCGCGCGACTTCGTGGAACACCGCGGCCAGATGGGCGGGCGGCGGGCTTGCGCGCACGTGCGCGAGGAAGGCCTCCCGTCGCGCATCGGCGTCGCCGCCGACGACGATCTCGGCATGCGCATCGTCCGGGCCGCCGCGCGGGATGCCCGCCGGCGCCGGGCCGATCGGTGGCAGCTCGTAGGCCACGAGCGGATGGCCGAGCGGGTCGGCGGTCACGTTCATCCCTCCTCGCGCCAGACGAAGCGCGTGCCGTCGGCGGATCTGCGGGCGAAGCGCACCGGACCCTCGACCACGTCTCCGCCGAGCTCGAGCGCCACCGGATCCGCCGCGACCAGTTGGACGAAGAACTGCTCGCCGTCCGCGCACGTGATCCGGACGCAGCGACGCTCGACTGCGACGTCGACGATCTCGCGCCGCCAGGCCTCCGGATCGAAGTCCGACGCCCGCGTCAGCACGTGCAGCGCAACGAATACGGCCTCGGCGGCGATCGGACCCGCCGACACCAAGACGGGAGCCGCGGCCTCCCGGCCGAACGCATTCTGCGACACGAACCCGTCCGCGTGCGAGCGCGCGAACCCATGCAGCCCGATCGCCGCCGACGTGAGCCCGTCGCGGCGCCGGACGACGGTCCAACCAAGGCCGTGTTCGACGACCGGCCGCCCGCCGTCGTCGGCGATGGCAAAGCCGCCATCGTGCAGCCAGCGCGTGCCGAAGCTCGCCGCGTGGTGCACGCGGATCTCGGCGGCGCCGCGAGCGATCGACACCGTCTCCACGCGCTCGAGCCAGACCGGAAACGCGTTTCCCTGCACGACGGCCGTCTCGCCCGGGAAGAAACACGACGCCGCAAAGCGGTCCCGCGCAGCGATCGGATGGATCCGGGCGCGTCGCGAGCGCGCCCCGTCCGGACCGACCAGCGCCACCTGCGCGGCGGCGTCGCGGCGATCGGCGTCGGCGCCGATCGACGGCGCGGTCGCCGTCGAGTAGCCGAGCTTGCGGTAGTGCGCGTCGTCCGGGAGCGGATCGGCTTCGCCCGCCGTCGCCCACGGAAAGCGCGGGAAGTGATCACTGCCGTGATTGCAGACGCGCACGATGCCGTCGGCCCGCGTGCCGATCGCCAGCCACGCCGGCTCGGCGAGCGCGCGGACGAAGTCGCCGCGTTCGACCGGCAGCGGCACTTCCGATTCCGTCCACACCGGGTGGCTCGGCGGCAGCAGCAGGCCGAGGAACGCCTTGCTGGCCCAGTACGGCGAGGCCGGCCCGGAATAGGGCTGCGCCATCGGCAGGAACTCGCCGTGCCAGCCGAGCGTCAGCACGTCGTCCCGGACCGCGCCGCGGGCGAGGAAGTAGCGCAGCGCGCCGCTGGCGAGCCGGCGTGTCTCACCCGGCGCGAGCGGCGTGGCGCCGGCGAGCGTGCCGGCCCACGGCGCGGCGGCCGCGGCGAATCGGTACACCAATGAGCGTCCCTGGTGCAGCGGTGCGCCGTCGGCTCCGAACAGATGGACGAAGTCCGCAAGGAAGCGCCGCGTCCGATCCGCAAAGCGTGCGCAGCGAGCGGGATCCCGCACGGCGCCGCCGATCCGCGCCCACAGGACCGGATAGACGTGCATGGCCCAGCCGACGTAGTGATCGTAGGAGCGACCCGGGCCGTCCTGGAACCAGCCATCGCGGCGCGCCATCGACTCGATCAGATCGAGATTGCGCTCGATCTCGTCGGGGCGATGCGGCGCGCCGACGGACGCGAGGAACTCGTTCACGACGACCTGGAACAGCAGCCAGTTGTTCGGCGCGTGCCGCTGCCCGACGCTGCCGCCGAGCCAATCGACCGCGCGCTGGCGGACGGCATCCGGCAGCACGTCCCAGAGCCAGGCCCGCGTCTCGTGCAGCGCGATCGCGATCGATGCGGCTTCGACCATCGGCTGTGACATCGGACCGATGGCCGGCCACGACTCGGCATGTCCCGGCTCGGTGCCGGCGGCGAGACCCTCGACGTAGCGGGACACCAGATCGCCCGGCGCGTCGCCGGCGGCGCCGGCCAGCCGGAATGCCGCGAGCAGGAAGCTGCGGGCGTAGCCCTCGAGCCCATCCGATCGCTCACCGTGCATGCTGGGTCTGCCGCCCGGCAGGTGCAGAAGCGCGCGGCGCGGCGTCGCGTAGCGCTGCACGCCCGCCAGCAAGGCGTCGGCGATCGCCTCCCAATGCGCGCGCCGCAGGCCGGTGAACGGCGCCGTCTCGCGATCTTCGGGCGGGAGACCCGGCGGCCAACGCAGCGGCGGATCCGGCGAGAGCCGGTGCGAACCAGGCAAGCGCGTGTCTCCTTCCGCAGCCGAGCAGCGACCTGCTAGCGTACCGCGCCGCAGGAGGACTGGATGACCCCGCAATCGGCCCGACCCACGGTCGTGCTCGCGATGGCGCCGGCGTTGACGCCGGATCTGTTCTCCCCGGCCCTGCGCGAACGGCTCGAGAAGCTGGCGAGCGTGGCGGACCCGGAGCCACTCACGCGTTTCGACGATGCGCGCGCCGCCCGGCTGCTGCCACGCGCCGACGTGCTGCTGACCGGCTGGGGTTGTCCGCGGATCGATGCCGCGGTGCTGGATCACGCACCGCGGCTGCGCGCGATCCTGCACGCGGCAGGCACCGTCAAGGGCCACGTCGCGGAAGACGCCTGGGCGCGCGGCGTGCGGGTCTGTTCGGCCGCGGCGGCCAATGCGGTGCCGGTGGCCGAATACACCGTCGCGGCGATCCTGCTGGCCGGCAAACGGGCGTTCCGCTTGCAGCGGCTCTATCGCGATCTGCGCGGCTTCCGGCTGTGGCCGAACGAAGTGCCGCCGCTCGGCAACCTCGGCCGGACCGTCGGCATCGTCGGGGCCTCACGGATCGGGCGGCTGGTCCTCGAGCGCCTGCGCCCGTTCGACTTCGTGCGACTGCTCGCGGATCCCACGATCGATCCGGCCGACGCGCGCGCGCTCGGCGCCGAAGGCGTGCCGCTCGACGACCTGCTGCGGCGCGCCGACATCGTGAGCCTCCACGCGCCGCTGCTGCCGGAGACGCACGGCCTGCTGGACCGCCGCCGGCTGGGACTGTTGCGCGACGGCGCGGTGCTGATCAATACGGCGCGCGGCGGGCTCGTCGACGGCGACGCGCTGACGGAAGCCCTCGTCGCCGGCCGCATCGATGCGGTGATCGACACCACCGAACCGGAGATCCTGCCGGCCGACTCGCCGCTCTACGAGCTCCCGAACGTGTTCCTGACCCCGCACATCGCCGGCGCGATGGGCGCCGAGACGCAGCGCCTCGCGGCGCTCGCCCTCGACGAACTCGAGCGGTTCACGCGCGGCGAGGCCCTGCACCACGAGGTGCTCCGCGAAGACCTGGCGAGGATCGCATGAACGACGTGACTCCGATCCGGCTCGGCCTGTGTTCGATCTCGGCGCTCGATCGGCCGCTCTCGGCCGCCGCTGCGCTGGCCGCCGCCCACGGCCTCGACGGCCTCGAGGTGACGGCGCGCCCGCCGCATCTCGACCCGAACGCCGCGGACGAGACCCTGCGCGACGCCGGCCGCACCGTGCGCGAGGCCGGTGTCGGCGTGATCGCGTACGGCTCCTACCTCGGCCGTCCCGATCGGCTCGGTGCTGCCGTCGCGGCGCGCGAAGCGCGCGTGGCGGAGCTGCTCGAGACGCCGCTGCTGCGCGTGTGGGCGGACTGCGTGCCCGACGCGCCCGATGCGGGCTTCGCCGCCATCACCGCGACGCTGCGGGCCGCCTGTGACGCCGCGGCGGATGCCGGCATCACCGTCGTCGTCGAGCGGCATGTCGGCTCGTTCGCCGATACGCCGGAGCGGATCGAGCGCTTGTTCGAAGCGGTGGCGCGCCCGAACTTCGCGCTGAACTACCAGGTCGTCGACGGGCTGCCGCAGCGGCTCGCCGCCGCCCAGCCGGACGACGCACGGCGCCTGGTGCCGCTCGCGCGCTACTACCACCTGAAGAACGTCCAGCCGGCAGCCGACGGTGTCGGCCCGATGCCACCCGGCGCCTCGCTGGCCAGCGGCGTTCTCGACTACCGCGCGATCCTCGGCGCCGCGTTCGCGGCCGGCTACCGCGGACCGCTCACGATCGAATTCCTGTCGTTCGAACCGCTCTCGATCGAGCAGAAGCTGGCCGCGGACGTCGCGTGGCTGCGCGGTGTGCTGGCCGAGCTGGGCCGCGCTCCGATGCGCCACGTCGCGGAGCGCGCATGAGCCACGAGCGCTGGCCGCGCATGGCCGCACTCGCTTCGCCGGCTGCGCTGCGCGACCGGCTCGCCGCACTCGGCGTCGCGCTCCCCTGTGACGACACCATCGACATCGGGGCCGATGCGCCGCTCGCCCGGCCCCTCGCGCTCGGAGCCGGACCGAGCGGCCCGCTGGTTGCGCCGAACCGCTTCGTCGTACAGCCGATGGAGGGCTGGGACGGCACGCCCGAGGGCCTTCCGACGCCGCTCACCGAGCGCCGCTGGCGACGCTTCGGAGCGTCAGGTGCCGGCTGGATCTGGGGCGGTGAAGCCGTGGCCGTGGTCCGCGAAGGGCGCGCGAATCCGCAACAGCTGGTCCTCGACGAAGACACCGCGCCGGCGCTCGCGGGGCTGCGGACGGCGCTGCTCGAGGAAGCCGAGCGCGCCGGATCGCCGGCGCCGGTGATCGGACTCCAGCTCACGCACAGCGGTCGCTGGTCCGTGCCGGAGCCGGGACCTCGACGGCCGCAGATCCCGCAGCGCCATCCGCTGCTGGATCGCCGCGTCGGCATCGGGGACGACACCGCCGTGCTATCGGACGAGGCGGTCGATGCGTTGATCGCCGCCTTCGCCCGCGCCGCCGCGCTGGCGGAAGCGGCCGGCTTCGACTTCGTCGACGTGAAGCACTGCCACGGCTATCTGCTGCACGAGTTCCTCGCCGCCCGGGCCCGTGGCGGACGCTGGGGCGGACCGTCGTTGGCCGATCGCACGCGCCTCGCGCGCGCGCTGATCGCTGCCGTGCGCCGCGCCGCGCCGCGGCTGCGGATCGGCGTGCGGCTCTCGCTCTTCGACGTGCTGCCGCACCGGCGCGACCCGCAGACCGGGGCGGGGGCGCCCGAGCCTTGCCCGCGGCCCTACCGCAGCGGCTTCGGGATCGATCCCGACGATCCGGCCCGCATCGACCTCCGCGAACCGATCGCGTTCGTCCGGATGCTGCTCGAACTCGGCGTCTCGTGGATCAACGTCACCGCCGCCAGTCCGTACTACGCACCGCACGTGCAACGGCCCGCGCTGTTTCCGCCGTCGGACGGCTATCCGCCGCCGGAGGATCCCGTGTGTGGCGTTGCGCGCCTGCTGACGGCGGCGCGGGATCTCGCGCGAGCGGTGCCGGACGCGGTGATCGTGTCGTCCGGCTGGAGCTACCTCCAGGAATGGATTCCCCACGTTGCGCAGGCCTGTGTGCGGGAGGGTTGGTTCGACGCCGTCGGCCTCGGGCGGATGGCGCTCTCGTATCCCGAGCTGCCCGCGGATGTCCTCGCCGGCCGGCCGCTGCGGCGCCAGGCGCTGTGCCGGACCTTCAGCGATTGCACGACGGCGCCCCGCAACGGCCTCGTGTCCGGGTGCTATCCGCTCGATGCCTTCTACCGCGAGCGTCCCGAGCGTGCAGCGCTCGCGGCGCTCAAGCGCGACACGAAGCCGAGCGTGGCATGAGCGCCGACGCAGCGGACCTCGGGGCCGCCTGGGGGCGCCTGCGTGCCGGGCGGCGCCTCCACGGCATCGCGGCCGCGCTGCTCCCGTATACACCGATCGGGGACATCGACTGGGCCGCCTTCGAGCGGCACGTCGCCCGCACGCAGGCCGCCGGCCTCGACGTCGCCGTCAACATGGACACCGGCTTCGGCGACCTGCTGAGCGAGGCCGAGCGCGAGGCCGTGCTCACCGCGACGCGCCGGGTCCTCGGCGCCGGGGTCCGCTTCTACGCCGGCGCCTTCGCACTCGGGGCCGCCGATCCGCTGGCGGCCTACCGGGAGGCCGTCGCCGCCATCGAGGCGCGCGGGGGCACCCCGGTGCTCGTGCAGTGTCCCGCGATGCACCGGATGACGGCGGTCCAGAAGGCCGATCTGTACCGAACCGTCGCGAGCGCCACCGAGGCAGGGGTGATCGGGTTCGAGCTGTCGAGGCGCTTTGCGCCGCACGGCGAGATCTGGGACGATGAGACCTTCGCCCGGCTGCTCGAGATCCCGAAGCTGCTCGGCGCCAAGCACTCGTCGCTGGACCGTGAAACCGAACTGCGTCGCCTCGCCACGCGCGACCGTGGCCGCCCCGAGTTCCGCGTCTACACCGGCAACGATCTCGCGATCGACATGGTGGCCTACGGCAGCGACTACCTGCTGGGCCTCGCGACGTTCGCGCCGGAAGCCTTCGCGGCGCGCGATCACGCGCTTGCGGCCGGCGACGTCTCGTTCCTCGCGCGCAACGACGCTCTCCAGCACCTCGGCAACGTCGGCTTCCGCGAGCCGGTGCCGGCGTACAAGCATGCTGCGGCGCTGTTCCTGCAGGCCACTGGTGGCCTTGCGAGTGACGCGATCCATCCGCAGGCGCCGCGCCGTCCGGAGAGCGATCGCGAGTTGCTCCGGGACTGCGCGCGGCGCCTCGGGATGGCGTGATCAGCCGCCGCCCAGCGCCGCCTTGATCTTGTTCAGCGTATCGATGTACCCCTGGAGTTCGGTGACGTTCTCCTGCAGCCCGGTGATCGTCGTCCCGAGTTCGGCGACCGTACCGAGCGCCCCGCCACTGCCGCCGGCCTGCTCGAGCGCCTTCTTGCCGAGCTCGCCGATCTGCGCGTCGGCGGACGGCTGCGTCACCGTAGCCACCAGATATCCCGCGCCGAAGACCAGGGCCAGAGCCCCGACTCGCACCATGTGTCGCATCATGACGTTCCCTCCTTGGCGTCGCGCACGGTTCGCGCGACATGCAAGAGGTCTAGCAGGCCTCGTGTCCGCCGGCCGGAACCCGCCCCGCAACCGAGGCGACGCGCGCCGGTCGCGGCGGGCGCCGTCGCATGTCGGCGCGCCGCTTCCCGCACCAGATGCGTCGCCGACAGCGTGCGGGGCGACGCCGGCGACGACGGCGGGTAGAATGTCGGTTCGACGACGACGCGCTTGGCGTGCTCGACAGCGTCGGTGCGGGTCGGCGGGTCGTCACGCCTCCCGCTCCACCCCGCTGTCGCAATCCCTTTCTGGCTATCCCTTCGTAGCCCGCCCTCTGTCGCCATCCCTCTGTAGCCATCTGGAAGGAACCCGCCTGCGATGGACTTTGCGTACACCGAGAAGGTCGAGGACCTGCGGCGCCGGCTGGCGGCATTCATGGACGAGCACGTCTACCCGAACGAGGAGCGCTTCGAGAAGTGGCTCGCGGACGCGCCGGATCGCTGGACGCAGACGCCGCCGCTGCTCGAGGAACTGAAGCAGCAGGCACGCGCGCAGGGGCTCTGGAACCTGTTCTTGCCGCCGCATCCAGGGTCCGGAGAGGCCGAGTCGTGGGGCGCTGGCCTGACGAACCTCGAGTATGCGCCGCTGTGCGAGATCATGGGCCGATCCCTGCTCGCGCCGGAACTGTTCAACTGCGCTGCTCCCGATACCGGCAACATGGAGCTGCTGGCGAAGTACGGCTCCGCGGCGCAGAAGCAGCAGTGGCTCGTGCCGCTGCTGGACGGTCGCATCCGCTCCGCGTTCGCGATGACCGAGCCGGACGTGGCGTCGTCCGATGCGACGAACATCCGACTCGAGATCCGGCGCGACGGCGACTCGTACCTGCTGAACGGTCGCAAGTGGTGGATCACCGGGGCGCCGGATCCGCGCTGCCGGATCTTCATCGTGATGGGGCGCACCAACCCCGAGGCGGCCCGGCACGAGCAGCAGTCGATGATCCTGGTGCCGCGTGACACTCCGGGGCTGCGCATCGTGCGTCCGCTCACGGTGTTCGGCTACGACGATGCGCCGCACGGCCACGCCGAACTCGAGTTCCGCGACGTCCGCGTGCCCGCCGAGAACCTGATCCTCGGCGAAGGGCGCGGCTTCGAGATCGCGCAGGGCCGGCTCGGACCCGGCCGTATCCATCATTGCATGCGGCTGATCGGCAAGGCGGAGCGCACGCTCGAGCTGATGTGCCGGCGGGTGCGCGAACGGGTCGCCTTCGGCAAGCCGATCGGCGAGCAGACGGTGACGCTGGAGCGCGTCGCCGAGTCGCGGATCGACATCGAACAGGCGCGCCTGCTGGTGCTGCAAGCGGCGTGGAAGATGGACCAGGCCGGCAACAAGGCGGCGCGCAAGGAGATCGCGATGATCAAGGTGGCGGCGCCGGCGATGGCGCTGCGGGTGATCGACCGTGCGATCCAGGCCTTCGGCGCGGCGGGCCTGTCCGCGGACTTCCCACTGGCCGCGTTCTACGCAGACTCGCGCACGCTGCGCTTCGCCGACGGCCCGGACGAGGTGCATCGCAACCAGATCGGCCGCCTCGAGCTGCGGGAGCACTGAGCATGGGCATCGAACAGACAGTGACCGCCCGGCTCTCCGAGGCGATGAAGGCGCGCGACAGCGAACGCGTGACGGCGCTGCGCGCGATCCGTGCGGCGTTCCTGGTCGAGATGAAGAAGGACAACGCGCAGACGCTGTCCGACGAGGTGTGTACGGAGATCTTGCGCCGGCTCTGCAAGCAGCGCCGCGAGAGCATCGAGGCCTTCGAGGCCGCCGGCCGCCCCGAGCGGGCCGCCGCCGAGCGCGCCGAACTCGCGATCGTCGACGAGTTCCTGCCGGCGCTGGCCGACGAAGCCACGACCCGCGCGTGGGTCCGCGAGGCGATCGCCGCCAGCGGCGCCGGCGGCCCGGGCGATCTCGGCCGCGTCATGGGCGCGGTCATGAAGGCCCACAAAGGCGCCGTCGACGGCCCCCTCGCCCGCCGCCTCGCCGAGCAACTCCTCGCCAACTAGCGTCAAGAAAGGGGTCGGGTTGGATTCGTCAACTTTTCCAAAGGAAAAGTTGACGAATCCAACCCGACCCCTTTCTTGACGCTAGAGCGCGGCGAGGACGGCTTCGGCGCTGGAGACCTGGAACTGGCCGGGAGCTTCGACGGCGAGGTGAGTGACGACGCCGTCGTCGACGATCATCGCGAAGCGCTGCGCCCGCAGGCCCATCCCGAAGCGGCTGCCATCGAAGTCGAGGCCGAGCGCGCGCGTCCACTCGCCGTTGCCGTCGGCGACCATCAGGACCTTGCCTTCCGTGTGCTGGTCGCGCCCCCAGGCGCCCATCACGAACGCATCGTTCACCGCCAGACACACGATCGCATCGACGCCTTTGGCGCGGATCGCAGCCGCGTTCTCGACGAAGCCCGGCAGATGCTTGGCCGAGCAGGTCGGCGTGAAGGCGCCCGGAACGGCGAACAGCACCACCTTCTTGCGCCCGAACAACTGCTCCGTCGTGACGTCGCGGATGCCGTCGGCATCGGCGACCTTGAGCGTTCCGCTCGGGAGCTTCTCACCGGTCTGGATCGCCATCGTTCCTCCTCGTTGGCAAGGCCTCGTCCGTCACGGGCAGCGTAGCGGAGGCGTCCCAGATGCCTCCTTCGCGGATGATCACCGGCCACGGTTCGAGCTGATCGCCCTGGCACGGCCCGGCCAGGCAGACGCCGTCCTCGACGCGGAAGATCGCCCCGTGCGTCGCGCACACCACGTGGCGCTGGTCGCGATCGAGGAAGTCATCGGGAATCCAGTCGAGCGGCGTGCCGACGTGCGGGCAGGAGTTCTCGTAGGCATGGACCCAGTTCCCGCGCCGCACGACGAAGATCGAGGCGACCCCCGTCGGCGTGGAGATCGCATAGCCCCGCGCCTGCCCGTCCGGGATTTCGTCGAGCGCGGCCAGGCGCCCGCCTGCCGCCACCGGAGCCCGTCCGTTCAGCCGAGATCCTCCTCGGCACGACCCGGCCGTCGAAGTCGCGCAGCGCGCGCGCCGTCCTCGATGTCGAGCGCCGCGAAGCCGCCGTGGGTGGGCATGTCGAGGTCCTCCCGAGGACACGAGGGGGGCTTTTGTGGAGCCTATCCGAGCCGGTCCGGAAGACCAGTCGCCGCGCGCCCCGGCTACCATGCCCCGGATGAAATCCCTCGAGGCGCGGACCGACGCGAGCCGGGCGCGCTGAGCGCGCGATGGAGACGTCCCCCGTCGCCGTCCGGCCCCCGCCCGGGATCTGGCAGCTCGCATGGCCGGCGATCGCCGCGAACCTGCTCGCCTCGCTGGTCGGCGTCGTCGATCTGAAGATCGTCGGCGCGCTCGGCGCGCAGGCCGTCGCCGCCGTGACGACCGGGACCCGGATCTTCTTCATCCTGCAAGCGCTGCTGATCGCGGTCAGCGCCGGCACCACGGCGCTGGTGGCGCGCGCGTGGGGCGCCGGCGATCACGACGAAGCCGCCGCCGTGGCGAAGGCCTCGCTGTGGCTATCCGTCGCGATCTCGCTCGCGATGACGACGATCGCCATGGCCTTTCCCCGGACCCTCGCCGGCATCTTCCGCGTCGATGCGGAAGCCATCGCACTGGCCGCCACGTTCATCCGCTGGCAGGCGCCGTTCCAGGTCGCCGTCGGCATCTACTTCGCGCTCGGCGCGGCGCTGCGCGCGGCCGGCGACACCCGCACGCCGCTGTGGATCGGCGCGATCGGCAACGTCGTCAACGTGGTCTTCGCGTACTCGCTGGTGTACGGAAAGTTCGGTCTGCCGGCGCTCGGCGTGGCCGGGGCGGCGCTCGCCGGCGGCGTCGCGTTCGCCGTCGGCGCCGGGATCCTCGTGCTGCTGTGGCTGCGCGGGCAGCTGCTGATCGGCCGCGGCGGCCGGCTCGCCGACGCGTTCCGGGACGGGCGGCTGCGCCGCATCGTCGACATCGGCTACCCGGCCGGCGTCGAGCAGGTCGTCTGGCAAGGCGGATTCGTCGCATTCCTGTGGATCGTGTCGCTGTACGGGACGGCCGCCTATGCGGCCTACGGCATCGGCGTGAGCCTGCTCTCGTTCTCGTTCCTGATCGGCTTCGGCTTCTCGATCGCGGCGTCGACGCTGGTCGGCCAGCGACTCGGCGCGCGCGATCCGGACGGGGCGACGCACGGCGGCTGGCGGGCGATGCGGCTCTCGCTCGCCGCGATGGTCGGCTTCGGGCTCGCGATCGTGCTGGCCGCGCGGCCCCTCGCCCGCTTCATGATCGACGACCCGGAGGTCGTCGAGCTCACCGTGTTCTTCATCTACGTGCTCGGTTCGGTGCAGCCGCTGATGGCGATCGAAGCGGCCCTCGGCGGCGCACTGCGCGGCGCCGGCGACACGCGCTTCCCGCTCTTCACCGTGTTCTGCGGGCTGATCGGCGCGCGCCTCCCGCTGGCCGCCTTCTTCGCGTGGCGCGGCCTCCCGGTGGAGTGGATCTACGCCGCGCTGATCGCCGACTACATCGTCAAGGGCGCGCTGCTGACCGCGCGCTTCCGCTCGGGCCGTTGGCAGCTCGCCATCGCGCACCGGACCGCAGCTGCCGAGGCTCGGCTCGAATCGGTATGATCGGCAGCCGCCCGGCCGTTTCGGGTGCAGGAGGGACACGAGCGATGGCGACCGCAATGGAGCTGGGACTGCAGGGCAAGGGCGTGATCGTGACCGGCGCGAGCCGGGGCATCGGCCGCGCGACGGCGCTGGCGTTCGCCCGCGCCGGCGCCGACGTCGCCCTCTGTGCGCGCGGCGAGGACGGCGTGCGCGCCGTCGAGGCCGAGCTCCGCACGCTCGACGTGCAGGCCTTCGGCGCCGCCTGCGACGTCGCCGACGCCGCCGCGCTGAGCGACTTCCTCGACCGTGCCCGCAGCGCGCTCGGCGCCGTCCACGTACTCGTCAACAACACGTCCGGCTTCGGCATCAGCGACGACGAGGCCGGCTGGCGCAAGGGCTTCGACATCGACGTGATGGGAACCGTGCGCGCCTGCTGGCAGGTGGCCCCGATGATCGCCGAGGCCGGCGGCGGCGCGATCCTGCACGTCTCGACGATCTCGGCGCTGCAGCCGGCGCTGATGAGTCCGCCGTACGGCGCGATGAAGGCCGTGCTGCTCCAGCACGTACAGACGCTGGCGGTGAAGTTTGCGAAGCAGAAGATCCGGGTGAACTGCGTGGCGCCGGGCTCGATCGAGTTCCCGGGCGGCACCTGGGACATGATCAAGAAGAACGCGCCGCCCGTCTACGAAGCGACCGTCAAGCGCATCCCGTGGCGCCGCCACGGCACGCCCGAGGAAGTGGCGAACGCCATCGTCTTCCTGTGCTCCGACGCCGCCAGCTGGATCACCGGCCAGACCCTCGTCGTCGACGGCGGCCAGTTGCTGACGTAGCGACATCAGTGCGCCGCCGATGGCGTCCGCGGCGCCGGCCCGGCACCACGCGGTCCGGCGAGCCCGCGCGCGAGCGCCAGCAGCGCGAGACAGCCGACCGCGTACACCGAGAGGCCGATCAGCGTGTGCACCGGCTCGTCGGTGACCGCGCCGACGCCGAACGCCAAGGTGCCATAGACCGTTCCGATGACGCGCAGCAGGTTCGCCGCCATCGCCACCGGCACGACCAGCGCCGCCAGCAGGATCCGCCGCGGATTCGAGAGCGGCGCCAGCCACGCGATCAGCACCGCGATCGGCGTCAGCGTGACCAGCGACGTGAGGCCGCTACACGCCTCGGCGACGAAGAGCGATGCGCCTCCCGGCAGCTCGATGACGTTTCCCTGCCGCAAGACGGGGACCTCGAGCGCGTACAGCACGGCGACGGAGCCGGCCGTCACGAACTCGAGCAACGGGACGATCAGCGCGGCCAGCCACGTCGCCGGGAGCGGCACCATGAAGAGCAGGTAGCCGATCGGGAACGCGAGCCGGCGCAGCCACGCCAGCCCGCGCAGGAACCACACCGAGCCGGCGATCGCGGCGCACAGCGCGAGGCCCTGCGCCGTCGCGGAGCCGGCGCCGAGGCCGAGCCCGTACAGCGCGAGCGCGCCGAGCAGCAGCGCCGCGCCCCATGTGTCCGGCGCCGCCGCGGGGCGCGGCCGGACGCGCAGCAGCGAGACGGCGACGAGCAGCGACACGATCGGCACCAGGAAGCCGTGCGACTGGGACTCGACCGCCGACCACTCGCGCGCCAGCGCCGCCAGCGCCGGCGCGAAGACCGCGAGGACCAGCAGGCCCCACACGATCTCGCGCCGCGACAGCAACGCGCCCTGGCGTTCTTCCTCCGTCACCCGCGGCCCCCCGGCGGCACGACGGCCGCCAGCTCCGCCGGCGACAGGCCGAGGACCGTAGCAGCCGGACCGCCGGCGCCGCGCGCCGCGACGGCCCGGACCGCCGCGTTCGGCCGTCCGTGACACCCGCCCGCCGGGCGGTCGATCTCCGCGTGGGTTGACTCGCGGATCGACTCGCGAGATGTTCCCGGTTCCCGTAGCCCTTCCCCGCCCCGTCCCGATCGGGTCGCCAGCGCGGAAGGCCTCGCGTCTGAGGAGTGTTCTCGATGGCTTCCGATTCCGCCGCGAAGCCGCTCCCGGTGGTCGACTTCCTGAAGATCCCGGACAGCGGTGACCCGTACCTCGAGGGCCACAAGTGCAAGGCCTGCGGCTCGGTCTTCCTCGGCGCGCGCAGCGTGTGTTCGAAGTGTGGGGCCCGAGACCAGTTGGAGCCCGTGCGGCTCGCCGACCAGGGCGAACTCTACGTCTACAGCATCGTGCATCGGTCCTTCCCCGGCGTCCAGGTCCCGTACGTATCGGCGATCGTCGATCTGAAGGGAGGCGGCACCGTGAAGGGCAACCTGATCGGCATCGACCCCGACCCGGCGAAGATCAAGATGGGCATGCCGGTGAAGGTCGTATTCCAGGACGCGCTCGGCCGCAAGGACCGGGACGGCAACTCCTACCTTTCGTACTTCTTCCAGCCGGCCTGAAGGGCCTCGGCGGAGCAGAGGAGACCGACATGAGCGACGTGTACGTCGTCGGCATCGACATGATCAAGTTCCAGAAGGCCGGCACGACGAAGAGCGTGGCCGATCTCGGCGCGCGCGCCGCGCTGATGGCGCTGGACGACGCCGGCCTGCGCATCCAGCAGATGGAAGCGCTCTACTGCGGCAACCTGTACCAGGCCAGTGCGATGGTGGGACAGCGGATCCTGCAGGAGATCGGCCAGACGGGGATTCCCGTCGTCAACACCTCGAACGCCTGCGCCACCGGCGCGACGGCCTTCCGCGAGGCGTGGATGGCCATCAAGGCCGGCGTCTTCGACGTCGTGCTGGCAGTCGGCGTCGAACAGATGGGCGCCGGCCTGCTCGGCGGCGGCGGCGCCGGCAAGGGCATCCCGCGGGAGGGCCTGCTCGGCTCCGCGACGATGCCGGCGGTGTTCGCCGAGGCCGGCATGGAGCACGCGCGCAAGTACGGCACCACGTTCGAGCAGTTCGCCAAGGTGTCGGTGAAGAACCACCACCACTCGACGATGAACCCGAAGGCCATGTACCAGATCGAGACGCCGCTCGAGACGGTGATGAACGCCGAGATGATCGCGTACCCCAACACCAAGCTGATGTGCTCGGTGAACGTCGACGGCTCGGCCGCGGCGGTGTTGTGCTCGGAGCGCAAGGCCAAGGAGCTGGGTCTGATGAAGCGGGCCGTGCGCGTGAAGGCATCGGTGCTGACCAGCGATCCGTGGCAGGAGCGGAATCTCGTGATGCCCGACGTCAACACCTGCACGCGGCTGGCGTCGAAGAAGGCCTACGAGATGGCCGGCATCGGCCCGGAGGACGTGAACCTCGTCGAGCTGCACGACTGCTTCGCCACCGCCGAGATCCTGCACTACGAGAACCTGTTCCTGTGCGGCGAGGGCGAGGCGGGCCGGATGATCGACACCGGCGCGACGGCGCTCGGCGGCAAGGTCCCGGTGAACGTCTCGGGCGGCCTGCTGTCGAAGGGCCATCCGCTCGGCGCCACCGGCATCGCCAACATCTACGAGGTGTCGACGCATCTGCGCGGGGAGGCCGGCCAGCGTCAGGTGCCGGATGCGAAGATCGGCCTGACGCACGTGATCGGGCTCGGTAGCGCCTGCGCGATCCACGTGCTCGAGAAGGTCGCGTAGCGGCCGCCGCCGCGCCCGCGTTCACGAGCCGACCCCGAGGCGGGCGCCGATGAAGATCGGTGTCGTCAGCGACACCCACAATCGGCTCCCGAACGTGGCGCGGATCGTCGAGCTGTTGAACCACGCCGGTGTGGACCGCGTCGTCCACACCGGCGACATCACCCAGCCGAAGACGCTGGCCGTGCTCGCCCGGCTCGATGCGCCTCTGCACGCCGTCTTCGGCAACAACGACAGCGGCGAGCGCAGCGGCCTCGCGAGCGCGGCGGCGCGGCTCGGCATCGAGCTCGCCGACCCGCCGCTCGAGTTCCACTGGGCGCGCCGCCGCCTGCTCGTCGTCCACGACCCGCGCGACCTCGCCCGCCACGCTGCTGCCGCGCACGACCTCGCGCTGCACGGCCACACGCACCGCTATCACCTCGCGCGCAGCGAAGGCCGCGTCGTCTTCAACCCGGGCGAATGCGCCGGGCACCTCTCGGGGCACAACGCCGTCGGGATCGTCGACCTCGTGACGATGGAGACGGAGCTGCTGTGGTTCTAGCCGGGCCGACGCCTCGCCTCGGGGACCTGCCGGGGGCGCCCGGCGCCCCCGCGCGACCCGCTGCCGGCGTCAGGAAACGGATCCAGTTGGCTGTTTTCTCGAGTTCTTCTGGGCTTTTCCGGACGCCCGCCCCAGGCTGCCCGAGGGGCTTCCCGAGGTGGAGAGCCAGGAGATCACCCGCGCGCGCCCGAGGGATCTCCCGACGACTCGATAGTTACGCTAGACACTATTCATCATGGCCTACCTGGTGAGACGCAGCCCCGACCGGACGGAGATCCGGGAGAGCCACGCCACGCCGCGGGGACCTCGTTCCCGCGTGCTCGCCAGTTTCTCCGGCCCGCTGACGCACCGAGCCCTCGCGCGCGCGGCCGAACGCGCCCTCCGGCCCTTCGATCACGACGCGATCATGCGTCGCGCGCGGGCTCTGCGGATCCCGGTGCGGGAGCACTCCGGCGAACCGGAGGCGCGCGCACTCCTCTCGCGACTGCGGCGCCGCGACCCGCTCGATCCGTCACTCGCCGCCGCGCTGCGGCACGCACTCGCGCAGCAACCCGACGCGCCGATCCCGGAACCACTCGCCGAGGTGTCTGAGTGGATCGGGGCGAGCCTCGCCGAACGCGGCGCGGCGCTGTGCGAACTCCTCGACCTCTATGGGCGCATTGCCGCGAGCCGAGAGCCGCGGCGCCGACGAACGCCGGAACGCGCGCGCTTCCCGCGGTTCTCCTCGCAGGACAAGGCGGGCTGAAATGGCAGGACCCTCACTCTCCGAGAAGGTCCTGCTCCTCGAACAGGGATTCCGTCAGCGCCGGCTCCCGCACGCCTTCGGCGGCACCCTCGCCCTCGCCTACTACGCCACGCCGCGCGCCACGATCGACATCGACGTCAACGTCTTCCTCCGCGTCGACCGTGCCGCCGAGGTACTGAGTCTGCTCGACGCGCTCGGTACGGAGCCCGTGCGCGACGACGAGCGCACCCGGCTCGAGCGTGAGGAACAGATCCGCGTGCGCTGGGACGGCACGCCGGTGGACGTCTTCTTCTCCTACGACGCCTTTCACGACAGCTGCTTCGAGCGCCGTCGCTGCATGCCCTTCGGCGAGGGCAAGACGATCCACATCCTGGCCGCCGAAGACCTTCTCGTGTTCAAGGCGCTGTTCGATCGAGACGAGGACTGGCGGGACATCGAAGAACTCCTCTTCGCGCTGGCCGACGATCTCGATGTCGCGTACCTGCGGAACTGGATCTCGCGCATCGCCGGCCGCGACGACGCAAGGGCCCGTCGGCTCTTCGGACTCCTGAACCACTACGGCTAGACACGGCATGGGCGATCCCCGAGTCGACGCAACCCCCGCCGAGCACGTCGCGACCGCGACGTCGAGCGTGCAGACAGACCCGCCTCGCAAGACTGCCCACCGCGCCGCGAAACACACGAGCCGCGTGCCAGGGTCGACGAGCCCGCGAAGCCGACCGGCTGGAAGCCGAGGTTGGTGTCCCGCGAGAAGACGCCGAACGTGTCATAGTCGATCCGCTGCACAACGACGCCCGCGTCGGGGTTCACGACTAGCCGCACGCCTCCGATCTAGTCGGAGAGGATCGGGCAGGTTGAACCGCCGACTTGTACCTGAGGGGCCTTCGCGGGGCCAAGAGGTCGTAGCGTCCGGTAGGTCGTCGGCCAGGGTGGCTCGTGAACCGAGCCTTCACGTATATGTCGGCGGTTCACAGTCTCCGGAGATCGCGAGGTGGCTCAGGGGACCGCGGAACCGACCAGATCGCCGTCCGCGAAGCGAGCCTTCCCGATGAGCTGGAGCGTGATCGGCGAGAACGGCATGAACGACCAAGGCTCAGCGCCAGGCAAGAAGACGAGTGCACTCAAGCTGAGAGCTGGCATTCCTCCGTTGTCTACCCGATCAGGACCTACGCTGTAGGGTGCGTAGCGGCCTGACCGCCAAACCAAGCCAAGGGGCTGATCCGGACGAAAGGGGTCGCTCGCGCAGGTACGCCCGCAGCGCTCTCGCGCCCTTTCAGCGGAGGTTGCATCTCCGATACTTGCCACTGCGGCCTCAAGCTGGGCTGAAGCGCCGTGCCACCTTGCTCGTTCCGGATTCATCGAGATCACAGACACGACCAGAATCGAGATCGTGTAGATGACTACGAGACCCATCTGGGTCGCCACGAAGATCTTGGGTCTTCTAGTAGTGGTGAGGAGAACCGCAAGTGGACCCAGCCAAACACCGCCCCACAAGGCGAGCGGCCGCCAGTTGAACTCCGGCGAGGCGACGACGAAGAGCGCCATCTCCACCGCAGGAAAAGTGCCGAGAATGAACCCAAAGACAGCGCAGAAGGCTCGCATTGATCGTTCCAGTTACTCAGTCCTGTGCCGACGGTGGCTTTCCCAACGCCGGCTTCGGCATTCCTACCGGACCAATGCCGAGGCGCCAGTTATTGATTCGAGCAGCCTGATCGTAGATCCAGTTGTGGTCCGGCTGATCAGTCAGAGCGTGGTTGCGAGCAAGATATCTCCATGTGCCGACCTGCTGATTGACATACAGATGCAACAGCTCATGCAGGATCAGATTGTGCAGTTCGTTCCTTTCTGATTCCGAAAGGCACTTGGTTCGATACTTGGGATCCAGGTAGATCGTGCTTCCCACGGCAGCCCCTTCAATCCCTAGTGCACCCAACGCGCCGCTTGCAGGCAGATCGGCAACCCGCGAAAGCGGCTTCGCAAGGGGTGGATAGTTGGCTCGAGCCCAGTTCACCGCGTCGTCGATGTCTTGAGGGAGAGTGCCCGTCGCATCGATTCTGTTGATTGGATCAAGGCTCGCATACGCAAAAAGATTGTTGACGAGCAGGACTCCAGCTCGATCCTTGCTCGTCCACCGCCCGACCCGCGGGTCGTAGTCCCGCGCCCCGAAGCGCACGAGCCCCGTGTCGGCATCAGTGAGCCCACCCGCGAAGCCGAAGGGCTGGAAGCCCGGGTTGGTGTCGCCGAGCACATTGCCGAAGGCGTCGTAGTCAATGCGCTGCGCGATGGCTCCTGTGGAGGTGTTCACCACCAGCCGCACGCTCCCCACCTGGTCGCTGAGGATCC
>CAADGG010000053.1 GCA_900696485.1 uncultured Pseudomonadota bacterium | reverse complement strand
TCCACGAGGAAGTCATCGACGTCGCGGTGTGAGCACCCTCCCGCGGATCTCGGGTCGCGATGCGGTCGCCGCGTTCCAGCGGCTTGGCTATGAAGTCGACCGCCAGAAGGGCAGTCACATCATACTTTGCGCATTTCGGCGATCGTGAACACCTGGATCGGTGATCGTGAACAGCGAGATCGGCCATCGTGAACACCTCGATCGGGGATCGTGAACGGGGTGGGCGACGCTGGCTCTGGTTCTCAGCCTTCCGTGGTCTTTTGCTTCCTCCGCGAGGGCCCTTGTAGCACGATCCGGTGGGCGTTGTGGAGGAGCCGGTCGCAGATGGCGTCGGCCACGGTGGGGTCGCCGACGTGGTCGTGCCACTGGGCGACGGGGATCTGGCTGGTCCAGATCGTGGATCGCAGGCCGTGGCGGTCGTCCATGATCTCGAGCAGATCGCGGCGATCGGTCTCGGCGACGGGGGCGAGCCCCCAGTCGTCGAGGACGAGCACGTCGGTGCGGGCGAACCGGGCGAGGAGCCGCGGATAGGTGCCGTCGGCCCGGGCCAGCGCAAGCTCGTCGAAGAGCCGGGGCGCGCGGCGGTAGAGGGCGCGATAGCCGAGCCGGCAGGCCTGCTGCGCGAGGGCGCAAGCGAGAAAGGTCTTGCCGACGCCGGTGGCCCCACTGATGACGACGTTGTGGTGGGCCTCGATCCAGCGTCCGCCGGCCAGCTGGCGGACGAGCGAGCGATCGAGGTTACGCTCTTTGACGTAGTCGAGGTCTTCAAGACAGGCGCCCGTGATCCGCAGCTTCGCCTCGCGCAGCAGCCGGCCGAGGCGCTTGTTCTGGCGATCGCTCCACTCGGCCTCGACGAGGAGAGCCAGCCGCTCGTCGAAGCCGAGATCGCCGAGCGAGGGGTCGTCTTGCTGTCCCCGCCAGGCGCGCGCGAGGGCGTGGAGGCGCAGCTCGGAGAGCTGCTCGAGAGTAGGGTGCGTCAGCATCGAATCGTTCTCCTTCGGGTGGTGTTCAGGCGTAGTAGTCGCCGCCGCGAACCTGCTCGTGTTCGAGGGGGAGACGCGTCTGCGCGGCTTCGTCCGAGGCCAGCGGCACCCGGTCGAGACCGTTCTTCAGGATCGAGTGCACGTGGCGATACGAGCGCGCGCGCACGGCGAGCGATCGCCGGCAGGCCGCCTCGAGCCGGGCCGGTCCGTACTGGCGCGCGAGCCGCAGGATGCCGAGGCACGAGCGGTAGCCCTGCTCGGGATGCGGGCGGTCGGCGAGGATCGCGCCGACGAGGCCATGCGTCTCGGGACCGACGCCGCGCGCCCAGGTGAGCAGCCGCGTCGGCGTCCAGGCCAGGTGGTTCTGGTGGGCCTTCGGCATGTGTGCCGGCACGGTCGTGTAGGTCCCGGGCGTCGCGTCGCGCCGGTGCCCGGCGACGCGCTGACCTTTGTGCAGCACCTCCACCGTGGTGGCCGTGATGCGCAGCAACACGCGCTCGTGCACGAGCGCGTGCGGGACCGAGTAGAAGTGCCGCTCGAACTCGACGTGGTAGTCGAGGTTCACCTTGGCGTGCTTCCACGCCGCGAGTTCGAAGGGCTCGAGGGGCAGCGGCTGCAGCGCGGGGCGATCGATCTGCTCGAAGCGCTCGCATCGACTCTGGCCGTAGGCGCGCATGGGCCGGGCGTTGAGATCCTCGAGCAAGACCCGGATCCGGGCGTTCAGCTCCGCAAGCGAAAAGAAGGTCTCGTGGCGCAGCCGCGCAAGGATCCAGCGCTCCACCACCTGCACCGCCACTTCGACCTTCGCCTTGTCGCGGGGCTTGCGGGGACGGGCCGGTAGGATCGCCGCTCCGTAGTGACGGCCCCATTCCTCGTAGCTGCGCTGGAGCCCGGGCTCGTAGCGGCAGGGGCGCGTCACGGCGCTGCGCAGCTGGTCGGGAACCACGAGCGCCGGCACGCCGCCGAAGAACGCGAGCGCGCGGCTGTGGCTGGCGAGAAAGTCCGCCACCCGCTGCGTCTCGGTCGCTTCGGCGTAGGTGTAGCTCGAGGCGCCGAGCACGGCGACGAAGAGCTCGACACAGCGCTCCTCACCCGTCGCTCGGTCGACGATCCGCGGCCGCTGGCCCGCGTAGTCGACGAATAGCCGCTCGCCCGCGCGGTGGACCTGGCGCATCGAGAGCCGCTGCCGCTTGCACCAGCGCCGGTAGTGCTCGCAGAACTGCGTATAGCGATAGCCACCCGGGTGTGCCGCGAGGTACTCCTCGTGGAGCAGGGCCAGCGTCACCCCCTTGCGCTGGCGCTCGCTGTGGATCCACACCGGGTCCGGCCGTGAGCGCTCGGCGCCACGGCCGGGGCCGTAGAGCCGGACCTCGAGCGTCGCCTCCGAGAGCCTCTCGACCTCGTCCCACGAGACCAGCCCCGCGGCCTCCGCCCGCGCGAGCGTCCCGCTCACCATGCCGAGCGACAGGCCGAGGCTCCGTGCCACCTCGCGGTGGCTCCGCCCCAGTCCCCACTTCTGCCGCAGAATCTCGCGCGTCTTGTGCATGGACAGCCTCGGGCCTGCCATCTCTCACCCTCCCGGCTCCGGGAGAGCTCGATCGCAGCCGGTCTGTCCAGCGTCGCTTGTGCCTCCCCAGGTGCGGGGAGATTGCCCCGTTCACGATCCCCGATCGAAGTGTTCACGATGACCGATCGAGGCGTTCACGATCCCGATCGAGATGTTCACGATCCCGATCTGGCGCGTCCCGTCCCCGCGCCCGGCGGGGTGTTCACGATCACCGATCGAGGTGTTCACGATGGCCGATGCACGCAATACTTCGCCACCCGGTCCCTCCCTTTCGTCGGCTCACAGTTCCGGATCACCGCGAACTTGCAAAGGGAACTCTTCGAGCCCTGATCCGGGAGGCCGGAATCACTGTGGAAGAGTTCGTTTCCCTCG
>CAADGG010000052.1 GCA_900696485.1 uncultured Pseudomonadota bacterium | reverse complement strand
TCGAAGAAGAGCGAGTCCACGGAGGGCGGCGACATGTAAACCATCAACCCCGCGAGCGACACCACCACAGATCCCCGTTCCTCATCCTGATTGTCGCGCGAGTCTCATCCGACTTGACGCGCCACAGCTCCACTTCCTCCTTGGAACCGGGGCGCGACGTGGCGAGGCGGTGGGACTGCGCTGGGAGGACGTGGACTTCGACCGCGGTCGGATCACGATCCGGCGCGCGATCACCAAGGGGCACACGGTGACCCCGAAGAGCGGGCGCGCCCGGGTCGTGGCGATGTCGCCTGGTCTGGGCTCGGATCTGCTCGACCTGCTCGCCCAGCGCCGCCGGGAGTGCCTGGCTCGCAAGTGGGCTGAAGTGCCGTCCTGGGTGTTCTGCTCCGAGGCCGGAACCGCCCTGGACGAGCGCAACGTGACCAGGTCGTGGGATCGGCTCCGGCGACGGGCCCAGAAGCACGGTGTGCGGCCCCTCCGGCTCCACGCCGCCCGCCACACCTTCGCTTCGTTGGCCTTGGCCGCAGGCCGGTCGATCCGCTGGGTGGCCGAGCAGCTCGGGCACGCCAACCCCGAGCTGACGCTTCGTGTCTACGCGCACGTGATCCCCGTGGACGACCAGGACCTCGCCTTCGTGGACTTCTCGGGCGGCCCCGGACGGCCCTATACGGCCCCAGCTTCCGCGACGGTACCTCCAAACGAAAACGCCCCCGGCACAACTGCTCGGAGGCGTTCAGGTTTCCTGGAGCGGGAAACGGGATTCGAACCCGCGACCCTCAGCTTGGGAAGCTGATGCTCTACCAACTGAGCTATTCCCGCGTGGAGCCCAACATAGACGCCTGCCCGGGGCGGTGGCAAGAGCGACGAGGGCGACGGTCGGCGCCGGCCGCGCCGGCTGGACGGCGTGCGTCGATAGGCGAGACTCGAGGCGGATGCCAACTCGTGGGAGGTCTGTCATGGCGGCGCCGGAATCCCGGAAGAAGGCAAGTCGCGCTGCGGCGGCGGCTGACGACGCCGCGTCCCGCCAGGAGGTCGAGCGCTCCATCGACGAAGCGCTCGAGGGTTCGTTTCCGGCGAGTGATCCGCCGCCTTGGACGCTCGGGCGTAGAGATCCGGATCGGCGTCCGGCGCGAGACGACTAGCGCCGGCGCGGGGGCAGATCGGTTTCCGCGTCGACGAGGTCGACGAACAGGCCGTCGATCTCGGACTCGTCGGGGACCGGAGCGGCGCTGCCGAGGATCTCGTCGTCCAGCGACACCAGGCGCTGGCGGCTCCACGTGCCGGACGCCTGCGGATCCGCCGATGCTCGCTCGGGCGCCGGCGCGCGGGACGCCGGAGGCTGGCTCGCTTCGAGAGTTCCCTCCAGCTCCTCCTCGAGCGGCTCGCCGAGATCCATTTCGAGATCCGGCGCTTCGATCGCCGCGAGCGCGGCACTGGCCGCCGCTCGCGCGTGGCGATCGAGCGGGACCGCGGCGCTGTGGAATGCCGGGGACACGTCGGGCTTGGGCTCCCTCTCCGCGTCGCCTCCGGACGGAACCGACGAGAGATCCGAGCGCGTGTCGGCCGGTGTCTGCGCCCAGGGAAGATCGCGCGCAGCGCGCTCGACATCCGCCAGTTCCGGTCGCTCGCGTCCGGCCAGGTGCGCCTCGAAGAGCATGTTGTCGGCCAGCGCATTCATGCGTCGCGGAAGCCCGCTGGCACGGTCCGCCAGCACGTCGGCCACGGCGGGCGCGATCAGTCCGGGGTCGCCGCCGGCGATCCGGATCCGATGCGCGAGGTAGGCGCGCGCCTCGTCTCCGCCGAGTGCGCCGAGCCGGACGCGAAGATCGCAGCGACCCATCAGCACGGGCTCGCTCGACAACATTCGATCCAGCTCGGGCGAACCCACCAGCAGCACCGAGAGCAACAGGGAGTCGTCCGCCTCGAAGTTGAGCATCGCCAGCAGTTCGCCGAGCGCCGCGCTGCCGGCCAGCGTCTGCGCTTCGTCGATGGCGATCACGGCGCGGCAGCCTTGCTGGCGCAGCTCCACCAACCGCTCGTAGAGCTGGCGCATCGCATCGGTGCGTTCCGGGGCCGGCGACTCGATCCCGAGTTGCGTGGCGACGGCACGGCGCAACCAGGCCGGCTCGACGCCACGGCCGACCACCACGACTCCGACTTCGAACTGATCCGGCGCGAGCTCGTCGAGGACGAGGCCGGCCAGCGTGCTGGTTCCCGAACCGACTTCTCCGCACAGGACCGAGAGCTCCTTGCCCTGCCGCAGACAGCGCAGCAGACGGGCCCGCGCTTCCCGAGTGGTCCGGCTCTCGAACCAGAACTCGCTCTGCGGCTCGTTGCGAAAGGGATCACGCTCGAGTCCGAATCGCTCCAGGTACTCCACGCAGGACCTCAGACGAAGGAGACCTTGCGACGCCTTCGAGGACTCGGCGCCGCGGGCTCCGCGGGTTGGGGTTCGGGGTCGGATCCGACCTCGCAGGCAGGCTCGGGCTCGCGCTCGCGCTCGGACTCGGACTCGGACTCGGACTCGGATGTCGGTCCCGGCTCGAAGAGCGGCTCGGCCACCTGGGGCTCCTCCTCCCAGGGTTCGGCATGAACGGTTGTTTCGGTCTCATCGTTTTCGAGACTGGCTTCGACGAAGGCCGCATCGGTCTCGGCATCGAGCTCGTCGCCGGCGACATCCGCCGCCGGTTCGTCGTTGGCCTCGGCGACGAGATCATCGAAGCTCTCGAAACGCTCGGCCGGTGCGACGCCTTCGGTGCCTGCGGCTTCGGCAACCAGGTCATCGAACGACTCATAGGATTCGGCGGCGTCCGCCCGCGTCGGCGGCTCTTCCGCGTACTCTTCCGGACGCTCCAGCTCGCGCACGCGATCCGCCACATCCTGGAAGTCCGGCTCGAGCTCGCATACGCGACGGAATGCCTCGAGCGCGCGCACCCGATCCGACAAGGACTGGTACGCACGGCCGAGTTCGTAGCGAAGCGGCGCCTCGCGCTCGCTGGGGACCTCGGGAGAGGCCAGCGCCTGCTCGAGGTGACCCACGGCGTCGTGCCCGCGACCCAGATCGAGCGCGCAGAGCCCCATCAACTGCAACGCATCGAGCCGCCGCGACGGAAACCCGAGCGCGTAGCGGAACTCGCCGATGGCATCCTCGAAGAGCCCCATCTCGCGATACGCGATGCCGAGGTCGAAGTGGGTCTCGACGTCGCCCTCGCCGAGCGTTTGCGAAACGCCGCGCTTGAAGTCGCGGAACAGCGAAGCGAACCCGTCCTCGTCGGTCGCAGCCCCGGCCGCCGACGGCGGGTCCGACAGGGCATCGGACAGCTCGGCGGCCAGGTCGAAGGCGGCGCCGTCGGGACTCCCGCCCGCGGCGAGATCCGGCGTCGTGAGTTCCGGCTCCTCCGCCAGGGCCGCGGCAGGATCGACGCGCACCGACGGCGGACGGGCGAGGGCGGGCTCCGCGGAGGCCCAGTCGACGACGGGGAACACGTCGGCCGTCGAGTCCTCGGCATCGGTGGCCGACTCGATCGCGATCGGATCGGACCACGCCTGAGAACTCCCGTCGTCGAGATTCGGCGTCGTGAGATCGAGAGCGTCGGGCGGCTCGATATCGAGCATCTCTTCGCGGGGCGGCGGCTCGGTCGGCACGGATTGCGCGCACGAACCGGTGGCCTCGAACTCCGAAGTCTCCTCGCGCAGCGATGCACCCGCGTCCGGACTGGAGCCGATCGTCGCCTCCTCCCCTCGTTCGACGGCGATCTCGCCGAGTCGCAGCAGCGCACCCGGGTGGCTCGGCGCGCGCTCGAGGATGCGCCGATAGATGGCCTCCGCCTCGGTGAACAGCCCCTGTTCGAAGTAGAAGCTGGCTTCCTCGAAGTCTTCCTGGATCTGAGACGCGGCGCTGCTCGAGAGTTCGCCCGCCGCGACGGCCGGCACACTCGCGCCGGTCGCCGGCCCGGCGGTCACGGCCGGGCCGGATCCCTCGTGCTCGTCCCCCCTGTCCAGCGGAAGCTCCCAGGTCTCTCCGCTCGTCGTCTCGTCCGATCCGCTGGCTTCGCCGGGAACCTCGTCGAGGGTCGCGTCGGACGTAGCGCTGCCGTCGGCGTCGAACTCGTCGTCGCAGCCGACGGACGAAGCCAGCGGGTCCGTCGTGATCGGAGACTCGGACGACGATCCGTCCGCTTCCGAAGCATCGTCGAGATCGAGCTCGAAAGAGCCGTCCTCCGCCGAGACCTCGTCCGGCGTCGCATCGCCGGAGACCGAGGACTCCGGGACCTCGAAAGCCGGCGAACTCAGCGCATCGGCATCGATGTCGATGTCGATCTCCTCGAGGTCGTCGTCAGCCCCCTGCCCGAGGGGCTCGCCGGCGAGGTCCGCATCGGCGGCCGGCGCCGGTGTCGGAAGCTCGAGCGCGGCCGCGGCGGCGGCATCGAGCTCCGCGATGCGTCCGCGCAGGACCACGCAGCGGGTCGCTTCGCCCGCCTGCGCGGCAGCGCGAGCTGCACGCGACCAGCACTCCACCGCCTGTTCGGGGGCTCCGGCGAGCAAGTGTGCCTCGCCGAGCTGCTCGAGGGCGGTCAGGTTCTCGGGATCCTGCCGCAGCAGGGCGCCGAGGCTCGTGATCGCCCGCTCGTGCTTGCGGTAGCGCAAGTAGACGGCCGCCTCCGCGAGCAGTTGCTCGACGTCTCCGTCGGGCGGGGTCTCGGCGCTCGCGCTGGGCGCCCCCTCGGACGCGACGAAACGTGGTGACGACGGCGCGGGCGACGAAGCGGATGCGGCTTCAGGCGGCGACACCGGCTCCGGTGGGGGAGCCGCCGCCGGAGCCGGCTCGTCGACGACCGGTCCGAACGCCTCCGGGGCGTGCATCAGATCCTCGCCGCCGAGATCGATCGCGCCGCCCGCTCCGACTTCGATCGGCTCCGAACCGAACACCCCTTCGCCGATCCCCTCCTCTCCCCCGAGTTCTCCAGCGGCCCCGAACGGGCCCCCGTCGACGGCGACGCCGGAGGCGACGTCCGGTGCGCCGGGCGCCGAACTCGAGAGCGAGGCGAAGTCCTGCGGAGGCAGATGGCGCTGCACGATCTCGCGCGCCTTGCCCTCTTCGCCCCGCATGCGCCAGGCCTCGGCGCAGGCGCGGAACGCGTCGATCGCCAGTTCCTCCTGGCCGAGAGCCGCGAGGACGCGCGCCAACAGCTCCTGCGACTCCGGTCGCGACGAATCGGCCTCGATCAGCTTCTGCGCAAACTGATGCGCGCGTCGCGCCTGCCCGTGATCGAGCCAGATCCCGCCGAGCGCCTCGAGTTCCTCGACGCACTCGGGCCGGAGATCGACGATGCGTTCGAGCGCGCCCGCACGAGCCTCCCAGTCGCCCTGGCGTTCACTCTCGGCCGCGGCCTCGCGAAACTCGGCGACGGCCTCCGCCGTCAGGCCCTCCTGATGCAGCAGCTCAGCGACCTTCAGCCGGCTCATGACGTTCGCCGGATCGAGGCTGGCCATCCGGCGCAGCAGATCGAGTGCTTCGCGCTTGCGGCCCTCGCGATGGAAGGCGTCGGCCGCGGTCTGCAGCGCCGTCATCGCCTCGGAGGTCAGACCGAGCCGCTGATAGAGGTCGGCGAGCGGCACGTAGACGTCGTGCCGTTTGTCATCGATCTTGGTGACCTGCTTGTAGAGTGCGACCGCTTTGGCGTCGAAACCATCGCGCTGGAACTGGTCGGCAACCTTGAGGTAGGCGGCAATCGCCTCCTCATTGCGTCCCATACGCTGAAGCAGGTCACCGCATTTGAGACGCACGCTCGTGTCACGCGGATCCGCAACGAGGATGGTCTGGTAGTCCTTGAGGGCCTTGTCGAGCGCACCCTTCTGCAGGTTGCGCTGTGCCGACTCGAGGACTTTCCGCTTGTTGATCGCCGCCACTGGCCCTCGCGGAGGTTCTTTCGGCCGCTGGAACGAGGGCAAGCCCCCGCGCGGGGCGATGCGTCCCTCTGCGCGACGTATCGGCCGTCCGGCGGGGCTCTTGAGGCACGTCCCGGAACCGGGCCGCCTGCTCCGGCGAGGAGTTGTCGGACGCGGGTGCACGCCGGTGGAGCGGCACGATCGGCCGCAGGCGGGCGGCAGGCCGCACGCGGCTCCCGGATCCGGAGCCCGGTGATCTGGTCGGCGGCCTAGATCTGCTGCTGGAGCTCGAGCAGGAACCGGCGCATCAGGAAGCGGGCCTTCCCGAGGTTGCCACGCGGCTCGAGAGCGACCACCAGGAACAGCTCGTCGTCGACGACGCGGAACAGCAGCCAGTAGCGCGCCAGTCCGATCACCGTCTCCTCGAGACGGCCACCGCCGATCGCATCCGAAGCCTTGCGTACCTCGTCGAGGATCCGGCCGAACTCGACGCCGGCCGCACTGACCTCGCCCTCCGCGGCGGCGGCATCGCCGTCCCGTGCGTAGAGTTCGGCGATCGGAATCCCGTCGCTTCCCATCAGCGCGATCCCGATCGCTCCCGATACGTTCTCGACCATCTTGCGTAGGGTCGGCTCGAAGTTCATGACTCTCCTCCTCGCAGCCGCGCGAGCCAGCGCTCGAGGGTCTGGATGGTTCGCGTGTGGGCGTCCTCTCTCGCCGCGCTCACCGCGGGAGTCTCGAAGGCGAGCGGCTCTTCGTCGAGGGCGAGACGGATCGCGCGGGCGCCCTCGACGTCGCCCTGGCACTCGAGAAGATCGGCCATCGTCCGGGTCCGGAACGGGGAATCGGGGCCAGCCAGCGACAGGTTCTCCGGCGCATCGAGCTTGGCGCGACGGATCGCCTCGAAGGCGATGCCATCGGCGTCGATCATCGAGTCCGTTTCCGGCCGGGCCTCCTCGAACGCGCTCTCCAGCTCGGCATCCCCGAGCGGCTCGAAGGGATCGCCCGCGGTGGGCGAGAACGCGCCCGCGGCACGCGGTCGCTTCGTCCCATCGAGCGCCGTCTCCAGCAACTCGCGGGCATCGGCGACAGAGCCCTCGTCGAGCAGCATCAAGGCGCGGGCCACCACCCGGGCGTCCACTGCCGCGCCCGTGGCCGGCGCGTCCACCGCGCCTCGCGCGGCCGGCGCGTCCATGGCGTCGACGTGCTCCAAGCTCCCTCTCCTCCCGCTCATCGGCGGCGCGGTTCCGCGGCACGCGTTCGCCGGCGGCTCCTCGCCGCGCCCGTTGGCTTCGCGAAGTCCTTCGGCAGGATCTCCTCCGGAGTCAGCGGAACGATATCCGCCCGTCCGATCCCACGGAGCACCACGAAGCGGACGTGCGCGTCCGTCCGCTTCTTATCGACACGCAGCGCCGAGAGATAAGCCCGGCGCGGGAACGGCGGCGCTTCGGTGGGAAGTCCGATGCGTTGCAGCAGGGCGCTGAGCCGATCGGCCGTCCCGGCGGGGGCATGCCCCAACGCTTCCGAGCGCCGCGCCGCGAAGACCATCCCGATTGCCACGGCCTCCCCGTGCAGGATCCGCCGATAGCCGGTCAGCGTCTCGACCGCATGCGCAAGGGTATGGCCGAAGTTCAGATGGAGCCGCAGCCCGGCCTCGCGTTCGTCCTGGCTGACGACGTCCGCCTTGATCGCGCACGAGCGCGCCAGCACGTCCAGCGTCGGACCGGGCTCGAGCTCGAGGACGGCCTCGACGTCGCGCTCGAAGCGCTCGAAGAGCGCCTTGTCGCGGATCGCTCCGTGCTTGATCGCCTCGGCGAGCCCGGCGGCGCGCTGCCGACGCGGCAGGCTCTGCAACGTCGCGAGATCCATCCAGACGAGTCGCGGCTGGTGAAACGCCCCCACCAGGTTCTTCCCGCGCGGCAGATCGACCGCCACCTTGCCGCCGACGCTGGCGTCGACCATCGCGAGCAGGGTGGTCGGAACCTGCACGAACGGGATCCCGCGCATCCACGTCGCCGCGACGAAGCCGGCCAGATCGCCGACGACGCCGCCGCCGAGCGCCACCACGACGGTGCCGCGGTCGGCGCCGAAATCCAACAGGCCCTCGTAGAGCGCGCCCGCGTGCCGCAGCGTCTTGGCGCGCTCGCCATCGGGCACCAGCAGACGACGCACACGCAGACCCGCGGCGCGCAGGCTCCGCTCGAGGCGCGGGGCATAGCGACGGGCCACCTCCGGGACCGAGACGATCACCGCACGGCGCGTCGCAGCGATCTCCGCGATCGCGGGTCCGGCCTGGTCCAACGTATCGAAGCCGATCCGGATGGCATAGCTGCGCTCGCCGAGTTCGACACGAACCGTGCGCGGCTGCGGATCCGGAACGCTCTCCACCGGCTCCTCCTCGTCCCGGCCCGCTTCGTGGGTCGCCAAGAGCGTCGCCACGTGCTCCGCGACCTCGTCCGGCGTCCGCGCCTCCGTATCCACGGTGAAGCGGGCCGTCGCGTAGTGAGGCTCGCGCAGGCGCTCGAGTCCCTGCAGCGTTTCGATCCGCTTGGCGAAGCCGAGGCCCGCGAGCAGCGGCCGATCGTCGCCGCTTCCGATGCGCGCGGCCAGCGTGGCGGGACGAGCGCGCAGCCAGATCACGATTCCGCTGGCGGCCAGCCGCGCGGCGGCTCCCGGTTCCGCAATCGCGCCGCCACCGAGCGCGACCACCGCCGGCCGGCCGGCCAGCGCGTCGATCGCAGCTCGCTCCCGGATCCGGAAGCCGGCCTCGCCTTCCCGGGCGAACAGCTCCGCGATGCTGGCGCCGGCCGCGCGCTCCACCTCCGCGTCGCTGTCGGCGAACGGGAGGCCGAGCCGTGCTGCGAGCCGCACGCCCACGGCGGACTTCCCGGCCCCCATCAGACCCACCAGCCAGATCGTCGCCTGCGCCATCCGGGGCAGTATAGGAGCGCAGTGACGAGAACGGGACGAGGAACGCGTGGGCAGACGCAGAACGGGGCGAGCGGGACCCTCGGTCCCCCTCGCCCCGTCGATCCGGATCCGAGACGGACCGGCCCGGAGCCGGTCCGTCGTTCGCTCACCCGCCGATGGCACCCGCCTGGTTCACCACCGACGGCGTCACGAAGATCAGCAGCTCCCGCCGCTTGTCCTCGACGTCGAAGTTCCGGAACGCGTTGCCGAGCACCGGGATCTTCCAGAAACCCGGAACCCGCTGCGAGCTCTCGGCCTTCTCGATCACGTAGATCCCGCCGAGCACGAGGGTCTGGCCGTCTTGGACCAGCGTCTCGGTCTTGGCCTGGTTCTTCGCGATCGCCGGCGAGCCGGTGGGGGTCTCGATGCTGTTGTCCGGCGCGTTCCTCGTCACCTCGATCGCCATGATGATGCTGCGATCGGCGGTGATGTGCGGCGTCACCTTCAGCGACAACACGGCGTCGATGAACTCGAGCTGCGCATCGCCGTTCTCGAAGGTCTGGAACGGAATCGACACGCCCTGCTCGATGATCGCCTCGCGGTTGTCGAGGGTCACGACGCGCGGGCTGGAGATCACCTTGCCCTCGCCGTTGAGCTCGGCCGCGGCGATCCGGACGTCGACGTTGACGCGATCGTTCAGCAGGAATCCGCCCAGGTTGAGGAGTCCGGCCGGGTTCAAGGTCATCGGGTTCGTCACGACCACGTTGTTCGCGCTGTCGTACGGGAACCGCGTGTCCTGCCGGGTGATCGGCCTCATGCCGCCGATCGTGAAGTCGTTCTCGTCGGTGTCGGGCTGGGAACCGAAGCCCCACTCCGTCCCGATCTCCTTCGAGAAATCCAGCGAGGCTTCGACGATCCGCGTCTCGATCATGACCTGCGGCGTCTGGGAGTCGATCGCCTTGACGAGCGCGGTGGCCTCGTCGATCACACTCGGGATGTCTTTGATGATGACGGTGCTCGTCCGCGTATCGACGTCCACCGTGCCGCGGGGCGTCAGCAGACGCTTCACGAGCTTCGAGACCTCCCCGACGTTGGCGTAGTTCACCGGCTGGAGCTTCACGACGAGGTCTTCGAGCTTCTCCTTGGCCCGACGCTCCTGCAGCCGCGCCTCCTCCTCGGTCTTCAGCATCTCGGCGGGGGCGATCCGCAGGACGTTGCCGACCCGCACGAAGCCGAGACCCTTGGTCAGCAGGATCACGTCCAGCGCCTGGTCCCACGGCACGTCGACGAGGCGGATCGTCACCTCGCCCTTGACCTCGTCGCCGGCGATGATGTTGAGGTCCGACACGTCGGCGATCAGCCGCAACACGTCGCGGATGTCGACGTCCTTGAAGTCGAGCGAGATCCGGCGGCCGACATACTCTTTGCCGTCGAGCAGACCCCCTTCGTCGAGCTGGTCGATCGGATCGACCCCCTCGAGCGCCGCCGCGGACGGCTCCGCCGGAGCCGCCGAGGCCGCCGCCGAAGCAACGGCCTTCTCGGCCGCCCGGCTCGGAGCCGCCGCATCGGCCGGAACCGACGTGTCCGCAGCCTTCTCCTCGAGCGGCTGCGCCGAGGCGACGCTGTCCGCGCGCTCGAAGACCAGCACGATGTCGTTGCCATCCTTGCGGATCCGCGGCTCGAGACCAGCCGTGCGCTCCACGACCACCCGGACCTCCGGTCGGGCCATGTCGGGCTGCTCGAACGTGCTGACGAGCGACACCGGGCCGCCGCCCTCGGGCGCTACCCGGGTGGCGGCCGCCGGAGCCAGACTCGCCCCCGGGACGACGAGCATCAGCGTCGTCGGAGCGGGTCGCATGATCTGGTAGTCGACGGATCGGTCGACCGACACGACCAGACGGTCGGCGCTGTCATCCGAAACGAAGGTCACGCTCTGGACGGTGGATTCGGCCGGGGCCCGCTCCGGCGCCGTGGCCGATGCGACCGCCCCCGGTCCCGCAGCCGGATCCTCGGGAGCCGCGGCCGTCGGGGTCGGAGTTGCCGCCGCCTGCGCCAACGCCTCTCCGTTGCCGAGCGTCACCAGCAGCCCGTCGGCGGTCGGCGTGAGGACTCGCTCCGGGAAGGCCGACGCATCCTCGCCGGCGTCCATCACGACGCGCACCTTCCCTTCATGCTGTCCGACGCGGATCCGCTGTACGTGCGCGGAGCCCACGGCGACGAGGCTCTCCGCCAGCTTGCTTTCGATCCCCGGAAGATCGATCACCAGGCGGGCCGGCTCGGAAAGCACGAAGCTCTTGGCTCCGGCGATCGTGCCGTCCGCGTCGAGCCGGATCACGGTGCCGTCGGCAGACGCTTCGGTCCGTACGCCGAGCAAGGCCGTGGCCGCGCCCTCCGATCGGACGGCAGGAGACGAAGCGTCCGCAGGCCCTGCCGCCCCGGACGCGTGACCGAGCCACAGCGCCGTGAACACGACGGCAGCGGCGATCCCATGGAAACGAGCGTTAACGGTGGCGAACATCGGACCTCACCCTCCCTGGGTCATCGAACGAGTGCGCATCTCGATCTCTTTGCTGGTCTGCTCGCCGAGGTAGTCCACGTAGGTTTCGCGGACGACGACGGCACTGTCGTCGATGCTGGTGACGGAGCCGTCGTTCTTGCCGACGGCGGTCCCGACCTGCACCACATAGCCTCGACCCGACGGATCCTCGAGCAACGCGCGAGGACGACCCGTGCCCCAGACGACCGCGACGACGGTCAACTGGCTGAGGTCGAACTGCTCGAGCGGCCCGCGCTCCGTCTCGCTCGCCTGGAGCTTCTGGTCGGCGACGAAGGACCGGAACGGATCCCGGCGTCCGGCGGCGTCGTAACCGAGCTGGCCGCTCGAAACCCCCAGCCCGCGATCGGGTTGCCCGTCCCGAGCCTTCGGACCCCGAGTCGCGCGACTCGCCATCTTCCGACCCGAGTTCTTCAACACCTCGGCCCGCTGCTTTTCGTAGTCCTGTACGGACGGCGCGTTCGGATTCGGGCGGTCGCAACCCGACCCCACGACGAGCCCGACCAACAGTCCTCCGAGGATCCACTTCCTCACGAGCGTCCTCCTCGCGGCTCGAGCGCCGCCGACTTCTGCGGCTTCGAACGCCGTCCTCGCTTGCCCGGCTGGGCAGGAGCGGCCGATGCCGGCTTCTCGATGAAGCGGAACGTGGTCAGCTCACCGCGCACGTTCAGCACCGTCAGACCCATGTCCGCCTTGACCGGCTTCATCGCGAGACGATTCACGTTGACGATACGAGGCAGACCCGAGACCTTGTCGAAGAAGCGAGCGATGTCGTGATAGGCGCCGCTGAACTCGACCTCGATCGGGACCTCTGCGTAGAAGTCCTTCGCCTGCTCGGACTTCGGCTTGAACAGCTTGAACTCGAGGCCCGAGTCCTTGCCGAGACTCGAGATGTCGGTCAGCAGGACCGGGAGTTCCTTGCTGTCTGGAAGCTGCCGGAGAGCCGTCGCGAGCTTCTTCTCGAGATCGACGAGTTCTTCCTCGAAGGCGGCCAGATTCGAGACGATCGCCCGAACCTCGCTGACCTTCCTCTGCAGATCTCGCTCCTGCTGCTCGACCGCGGCCAGCTCCTGGCGCGCTGGCTGGTAGAACACGTAGCCATAGACGCCGAAGACCAGCGCACAGACCGCCGGGATGGCAGCCATCCGGTACGGCTTCGGGAGCTTCGCGAAGCGCTCGAGCTGCCCCTTGACCTGATCGAGTCCGAGATTGATGGCCATCGCTCGATCCTCCTAGAGTCCGGCCGTCGGGCGGCGACCCGTCCGGTTCGGCGCCGCGGCCGAGGCGGGAGCAGCAGCACCAGTCCCGGGCGCCTCCGGCGACTCGAGCGCAGCCCGAATCTTGAACGTGTTCAGCTTGAGGGACTCCACCGTCTTCAGCTCCGTCGACTCGAGCTCGACCTGCCCGAAGTACGGGGATCTGCCGAGATTGGTGAGGAAGGACGCGACGAGCTCGTTGTCGAGACTCATGCCCGACAACGAGATCCGGCCCTTGTCGGCGGCCAGATCCGTCAGCCACACCCGATCCGGAATGCTCGTGACGAGCGACTCCATGAGATTCACCGGACCCGAGCGGGAGCGCTCGAGGTCCGTGATGACGGAGAGCTTCTGTTCGATCTCCGCCTTCTTCGCCTTGAACTGGGCTACCTGCTCTTGTTGCGGCCGGTACTTCTCGAGCTGACTCTCGAGCGCGCGGGTCCGCATCTGTGCGGATGAGAGGGTGATGCGCATCCACTGGTGAAACCCAGCGGACAGCAGGATGGCGCCGACCAGGGCAGCCGCCAGCAAGATCAGCTGTTGCTGGACACCCGCCTTGCGGCGCGCTTCGCGAACCGGGAGAAGGTTGATGCGGATCACGATTCGTCGACCCTCCGCAGCGCGAGACCGAGACACACCCCGAGCGACGGACCCACCTGGGCCAGGTACTCGGGATCGAAGCGGTTGCTCGGCATCATCTTGTGGAACGGGTTCAAGATCTCGACCTCGAGTCCCGTGCGCTCCCGGAACACCGCGTCGATGCCCGGAACGCGCGCGGACCCACCGGCCAGGACGATGCGCTGGATCCGCGTATCGGCAGCCGTCGCCGAGAAGAAGTCCAGGGATCTCGCGATCTCCCCCACCAGGTTGTTGGTGACCGCACGCATGGCCTGTTCGACCTCCTGCGGCACCACCTCCTGCGACTCCTGACCGGCCGACTCCCCGATCTTGATCCGCTCCGCCTCGTCGAAGCTGATCGACAGGGCCCGCTGGATCTCCGCGGTGTACTGGTTCCCGCCGACGGCGATGTCCCGTGTGAAAGCCGGCACACCGGCGACCACGACGTTGATGTTCGTGACCTGGGCTCCGATGTTGATCACGGCCACCACGTCGTCGACGCGCGGCTCGAAGTTCGCCTCGAAGGCGTTCTCCACCGCGAAGCCGGCCACGTCGATCACCGACGGCGTGAGACCCGCCTCGCTGATCAGGTTCACGCAGTCGTCGATCAGCTCGCGCTTGGCGGCGACCAGCAGGACCTCCATCGGCCGTTCCGCATCCCCGTGTTGCAGGACCTCGAAGTCGAGGTTGACCTCGTTGACATCGAAGGGGATGTACTGCTCGGCCTCCCAGCGGATCGACTCCTCGAGCTCCTCCACCGTCATGGCCGGCACGCTGATCTTCTTGACGATGACCGAGTGTCCGGACACGGAAGCCGCAGCATATTTCGCCTTGGTGCCGGACTTCTCGACCGCCTCGCGGATCGCATCCACGATGGCCGCGGCGTTCAGGAAGGCTCCGTCGACGATGGCGTCGTGCGGAAGCGGCGCCACCCCGAGATGGAGCAGCTCGAAGCCGTCTCCTCTCTGGACCACCTCGACCGCCTTCACGCTCGACGAGCCGATATCGAGACCTACGATGGACTTGCTTCCAAGTCTGAGAAACGGAATCTGCACAGACCCCTCTCCTCGCGCCTTCGCGCTAGCGGGCGTGGACGCCCTCGGGTTCGGCGGTGGTCGACGGTTCGGTGGGGGCGGTTCCGGCCTCGTGATCGAAGATCTCGTCCTTGTCCGAGACCCGCTTGCCGAGGGCCAGAAGGATCTTTCGCTTGGTGTCGAGCCGGCACGGTCGGCCGGATTCGACGCGATCGATCGTCAGGGCGGAAAGACCGGCCTTGCGGGCCAGCTCCGCCTTGCTCATCATGAGTGTCTCGCGAGCACGCTGTACGCTGTTCCGCGACACGCCTCGGGTCCTCCCCCTGCCGTTCGGGACCGAGATCCCCCCGCGGTCCGAACGGCGTGCCCGATGGGTGCTATCGGTCCAGGCCAGACGCGACTTGAGAGAGCTGCGGGAAGCGGACCCCAGGATCCTCGAAACATCCCCGGGGGCTCCGGCCCTCATCGTCCCCCTCCGTCCGACCGAAGAAGCCCCGAGTCCAACGGAGGGATCGGTGTCGCAACGCCTCTTGATCGTGGACGATGACGAGTCGTTGCGCGACAGCCTCTCGATGGTGCTCGGCGCGGAGGGCTTCGACGTCGCGACGGCGGCGGATGGCGAGCGTGCGCTCGCCCAGCTCGACATCGTGGCACCCGACATCATCTTGTGTGACCTGAGGATGCCGGGGATCGACGGACTCGACCTGTTGCCGGACCTGGTGCGGCGGCGGCCGGATGCGACGGTGATCCTGATGTCCGCCTGGGCGACGGAAGAGCTGGCGCTCGAGGCCATGCGCCGCGGCGCCTACGATTACCTCGCCAAGCCCTTTCCTCCCTCCGAAGCGCTGCTGGCGATCCGCAAGGCCCAGGAACGCGAGCGGCTGCGCCGGGAGAGCCGTCTGCTCCGCCGCGAGGTGGAACGCACGCTCGGCGAGCGCCCGATCGTCGCCGCCTCGGCGGCCATGATCAGTGTCCTCGAGATGATCGAGCGAGCCGCCGAGTTCAAGGCCACCGTGCTGCTCACCGGCGAGAGCGGCACCGGCAAGGAAGTGCTGGCGCGCGCGGTGCACGCGCAGTCGCTGCGGCGGAACGAAGCCTTCGTCGCGGTGAACTGCGGGGCGATTCCGGAAGCGTTGCTCGAATCCGAGTTGTTCGGACACTCCAAGGGCGCCTTCACCGGGGCCGATCGGACCCGACGTGGGCTCTTCGCAGAGGCCGATGGCGGCACGATCTTCCTGGATGAGATCGGAGAGCTTCCGCTGTCGCTCCAGGTGAAGCTCCTGCGCGTCCTGCAGGAAGAGGAGATCCGTCCGCTCGGCGAATCGAAGTCCCGGCGCGTCGACGTCCGGGTGATCGCCGCCACGGCTCGCCACCTCGAAGACGAGATCGAGGCCGGTCGCTTCCGCGAGGACCTCTTCTACCGACTGAACGTGCTGCGCATCCACGTCCCGCCGCTGCGCGAACGGCGCCAGGACGTACCCCTGCTGGTCGATCATTTCCTCGCGCACTTCCGTGACACGCTCGGCCGTCCGGTCCGCGCGATCGCGGATAATGCGCTCGATCGTCTCGTCGGCTACGCCTGGCCGGGCAACGTCCGGGAACTCGAGAACGTGATGGAACGCGCCGTGATCCTCGCGCGCGGGGATCACCTGACGCTCGCGGAGCTGCCGACCAACGTGAGCCATCCGGATCCTGCCGGGAGTGCAGACGCCGGCACGGATCTCTCGCTGCGCCGAGCGCGTCGTAGCGCCGAGATCCAGGCGATCCGGACGGCCCTGCGCCACACGGGCGGCAACCGCACGCACGCGGCACGGGTCCTGGGGGTCAGCCACCGCGCGCTGCTCTACAAGCTCAAGGAGTATGCGATCCGCGACTGACGCCCCGCGGTCCGATCGCTGCGCCGTGGCGGCGCAGCCGCCGTCGCGGTCACTCGAGGGACGCCGGTCCGGCCCGCTCCTCGTCGCCGGTCGGGCCGCCCCGGCCGCCGTTCTCGACCTCGCGGACGGCCACCTCGAAGCGTTGCTGGCTGGTCCCCCCGTGCCCATCAGCGACTTCCACCTCGAACCGGTGGGTTCCCACATGGTCGCGAGAGGCCGTCCAGAGCACCTCTCCGCCGACCGGATCCACCCGCGCGCCCTCGGGTCCGGACAGCAGGCGATAGCGCAGCAGCCGATCGCCATCCGGATCCTTGGCCTCGACGGTGTAGCGGAACTGGCCATCGGCACTGACGCCGCCCGGTGTCGACAGGATCCGTGGCGCCGAGTTCCCGATCACGAGCGGATCGCTGTCGCGCGGAGCCGAATCGTCCTCGCCGTCGCTGACACGGACCCGGACTTCGATCCGATCCCCTCGCGCGAGTCCGGCGGTGGATAGCCGTTCTGTGTCGCCCTCCACCGCCTCGCCGTTCACGCGCCAATCATAGGAGAACTCGAGCGCATCGCCGTCAGCGTCGCGCGCCTGCGCGATCGCGATCACCTCCTCGTCGACACGCACGCCTGTGGTCGGCTCGAGAGCCACCGCGACGAGACCCGGAGGGCGATTCCCGATCCGGGCGGCAGCGGTCACCGGTTCGCTGCTCGCGTTTCCGTCGTGGGCGACGACCTCGACCTCGACCGGGGTTCCCTTGCGCATCGTCTCGGGGAGGGACAGGCGCGCGCCGCGCTCGGCGACACGACGCCCATCGAGCGTCCAGAGGTAACGCAACTCGACCGCGTCCCCGTCCGGATCCCGGGACTGGACCCGTGCCTGCACCGAGCTGCCCGGCCGCGGCGCCTCCGGGACCAACGTCACATCTTCGATCTGCGGTGGCCGATTGGTTCCGGCGGACTTCGTCTGCGCCGGCTGGGCCATCGAGCGGCCCGTCGCAACGGGTTCGTCCCGTCCGCCGCATGCTGCCATGCAGGTGGCCACACTCACCAGGCAGACCGCCCAAGCCGTCGTTCCCTTGGATCTCGGCAAACCCACCATGTCCCCTCCCCTGCGCCGTCGCGAGCCGCTGGCTAGCGAGGCAGGCTCCCTGTCAGACGAAGTTTCAACAGAACCGGGGTCGTCCCACGGCTCGCCTCTGCGCTCTCGAACCACACCGCCGCGGCATCGGGCGATGCGCCGGACGCAAGGCTCGGCAGCTCCGCCAGCGAGGTCCCCTGGCCGGATTCGTCCTCGAGCACGGTCGCATCGACGACGGCGTAGGAGACGCCGCCGAGCACCACACGCTCGCCAGCAACGTCCACCGAATCGATCACGACGCTGCCGCGATCCTCCTCCTCCGCCCCGGCCGCGCTCGCCCCGAGGAACAGGAAGGCGCTCAGGAAGGCGCCCAAGATCGGCTGGATTCGCATGCTCTTTCCTCCTGTGCTCTCGCGAGGACGGCCCCTCACGGAGTGAACTCTCCGGTCATCTCGCGCCAGTAGAGCTGGCCCGGAGATCCGCCATCCCCCTCCGGTCCTTCCACGTTGCTGATCTGCCCATCCTGCCGCGTGACGAGCACTCGCGGTCCATCCGGGCTCGTCGTCACGCGCGGATCCGTCGGCATGCCGGCTCCGAGTTCGATGTAGCGCGAGGCCGGGTCGCCGAAGTCCGGCAGGCTCGGGTCACTGAGACCGCCGGAACCGCCGGGCCCACCCGCGCCGCTCGACGGGGTCGTCGCGTTGTTGAAGAAGAAGCCCTGCCCGCAGTGCACCTTGAAGATGTACAGCCTGGCCTGGCCTCCCGAGTTGCACGGATCTGCCGAGCCCGACGGAACGAACGTCGAGGCGATCACCCAGAAGGAGAAGATCGCCGTATCCGTCACGAACTTCTCATCGTCCTCTACACGGAAGAAGAAGCCCGACACCGACGCCAGATTCGGACACGTCGCATCGAGGGTCGAATTCTGCAGATCCTGTTCCGTGAGCGTCGGGATCAGCGTCAGTCGACGATCGAAGACGTCCTCGTCCTTGACGGAATAGAAGCTGTTGTTCTCCGCGGTCGTGGAAGTGTCGTGGGTCCGCGACAGGTCGGCCCGCTCGCCGGTCCCGAAGGCCAGCCAGAAGCGGTTCTTCACGATGGTGCCCGACGGCGAGAAGAAGATGCTCTTGTAGTACGTCGTACTCCCCACCGTGACGCCCAGAGTCGAAGCCGGCGTCGCCTTCGCCTCGAAGAACTTTCGGAACTTCGTGTCTGGCTGCACCACGCTGCCGGTGCTGTTGATCGGATCGACGAGGAAGTTCGGAGTCGACGCGAGCGGGTCGTACTTCAGCACCCACTTCCAGACGTTGCCTCCGAGATCTCCCATGTAGATCACATCGGCAAAGCCATCCTGGTCGGCATCGAAGACGGACGGCGTTCCGGCCATCGCGTACAGCATTTCCTGCCGGCCATCGGTCGCGGACGGATCGAACTTCTTCTCCCCGAGCACCTGGCCGGTCTTCAGATCGAGGATGTAGAGCGCCCGGCCCGCCGTCGCATTGACGTCGTAGTTGAGCGCATCGTTGGGATCACTGCGCCGGTCGTAGCCGCCGCTCACGATCGCCACCCAGCGTTCGTAGGCGATGCCCCCGATCTCGACCTTCACCTTCGTGAGGATCGGCTTGCCCCAGGTCTCGCCGAGGAACGCGCGCACGGACGCCGACGCATCCTCGGCCGGGAACTCCCACAGATAGCCGGGGAATCCGGCTGCATCCGGGTCGGTGATGTCGAGCGCATAGTACGACCGTCCGCCCTGCCGCAAGCCGCCCGCGAGGACGGTGCGCCACTCACTCCCGTCGGCGGCTTTGGCCGTCTGCGTGGCCGTCGAATGGATCCAGACGTCGGCCGCGACCGGCGAACCATCGACGCCGTAGGTGTCGCGAGCGCCCGAATCGATCGGGAGCTGCTTCGCATTCTGCCGGACTGGCCAGGGCATGAAGCCGAAGAGCTCGGTTCCCGTGCCTCGATCGTAGGCCGGCGGCGTCGCGAGCGGCTGCCAGTCTCCCGCATGGAACCCGTGCACGAAGCCCCCGTTCGAGCCCGCGTAGATGACGTTGTCGCGGTCCGCGAAGTCGGCCTGGAAGGTCCGGTACGAGGTCTCGTTGATGAACGATCGCGGACGGCCGACCACCAGCGGGTTCGAGTGGAAGATGTCGCCGAGCACGAAGGGCCGCGGAACACAGGAGGCCCCTGCGGTTCCCATCACACAGCCACGCACGTTCTCGATGATGGCATCGGCGAGGCCCTCCGCATCGGTCGCGCCGCTTCCCGCGTACAGCGGGATCGCCGCGGCCGACAGATCATCGCTTGTATCGTTCGGATCTCCGAGCGCGCTGGCCGCCAGCGACGTATCGAAGTCGACCTTGCCCACGCCCGGTAGCGAGGTCACGAGGACACGCGAGGGCGGGGACGGAATCTCGTCGGCGGCATCCCAGAACGGCACCGCACTCGGGGAGATCTGGCCGCTCTTGCACTCTCCGACCGGAAGCGGGTTCAGCAGCGCGCAGTTGTCGTTGGCGTCGAGGATGTCGCCGTCCGACGTGATCTGGAACAGCTTCAGTTGGCCCATCCAATACGGATCGTCCGACGGCACGAAGAGGCTGGTATAGATGTTGCCGCCGTCGGCGGTCCGCGTCGCCGGCACGGTCGCCGCGGTGAAGGACTGGGACTTCTGGATGATGTCCGTCACCGAGGAGACGAGCGCCGTCGCCAGCTCCTCGGCATTGTTGCTGGAGAAGAACAGCCCGTTGCCGGCCGTCGCCGTGCGCGAAAGCAGATCGTTCGCCTCCGGCGTCGTCGAGAATCCGACCGTATAGATGTCCAACGTCTGGGCATTCGGGACGTCAGAGAGGTCGGGTCGGAAATCGCGCTCATGCATGAACTTCGCGATGTCGTCGAGGTACAGCGCGCACAGCGAGCCGCCCGCGCACGCGGCGCCTCCGACCTCGGTCTCGGCATCCGGATCGTAGTTCCCGATCAACTGCGAGAAGCTGCTGAAGCCGACATTGGTCCCGTCGCCGGTATTGGCGCCGGTGTAGAAGGTGTCCTTCGTCGGCTCGCCGTCGGTGATCACGATGACGAAGTTCTTCTGGCAGGAGAACTGGACCGGATCGGCGAGTAGCTGACTCGAGTTCGAGACCGGAGGCCCGTAGTTCCCGCTCGTCGTCGTGCGGTAGGAGTAGCGCGGAAAGACCGTCGTCCCGTCCGCACCGACCGGGCGATCCGAGGCGTCGCGGCTCATGAAGTAGGTGTAGATCTGGAACAGGGACTCGCCGAGCGGCGTCCAGGTCTGGCCCCGCAGCGCCTCGATGGCCAGATCGAGATGCTGCCCATGCGTCCGCGTCGATCCGTTGAGCGAGTACGGCGCGACGTCGTAGTCGTTGATCGGGACGCGGACGAAGCCGCCGTTCGGGTCCCCGCTGCCGCCCGGCAGCCGGAACTGCGCCAGTCCGAAGCGGACGGCGCCGGCCTGGTTCGAGTTGCAGATGACTTCGCGGAGCACATCGCGGGCGGCCGTGACTCGGGCGCGCCGGTAGCTGGAGAACGTGGTGAGCCCGTACTCGTTCTGGACGCAGGCCGAGTAGGTGTCGGTCTCGGTCGTGATCGCCGTGGCGTGGGCGTCGGCCGCGTCGCTGAAGTACCAGTTGAGGTAGCGACCCGACCAGCGGGTGTCGTTGTCGCCGCCGCCGGTCTGCACGGCGGGATCGACGAAGATCGTCCGGGTGTTGCCGCAGCGCGTGTAGGTGCCGGGACCGAAGCGGGAATCCCAGGATCCGGAGGGGGAGTCCCCATCCGCCTGGTCCAGGAAGTAGTCGCTATCGTTGTCCCAGAACGCGCAGCCCGCGGGCGTGACGGTCGGATCGAAGGCGGGATGCCAGACGATGCTGTTCATCGAGCCGGAGTTGTCGACCAGTAGCATCACGTTCGGCGGTACGGCCGTCGTGAACAGGTCGGTGTCGTCTTGCGCGCTCGCAATGACCGGCAGACTCGTCAGCAGTGCCGCCACGAGCGTTTCGATTGCGATGCGTCGGATTCGATGGGTCATCTCGTTCTCCCAGTCCTTCGGGAAGCGATCCTCTGCAAGCCGCGGCAGTCGCTCGCTCAGTAGCCGCCGGCGCCCTCGAGCTGACGGGTGGCGACCACCTCGAGCCGGGAGCGCGCTCCCTCGGGCGTTTCGCCGATCACACGGATCCGCCACAAGGTGTTGATCGCCATCGCCCCGCCGAGGCGAAGATCCCCTCCGCCGCCGTAACTGACGGCCCCACCGTCGAGGTACTCGACTCCGCCGCCAGCGGATGCGGGGTCCGCGTAGTAGACCGGCAGGCCGAGCGGGAACAGCGCCGCGTCGCCGACGGCGACCGGCGTCGTCGCGTCGGGGAAAGTGACGGTCGCCGTCTCGGTCCAGACGTCACGCAGCCGGTTCTTCGCGTCCGCGATCCCGGCTTCCGCCGCGTAGAAGGCGAGCCGCGAGCGATTCTGGAAGCCGGCGACCTGTTGGTCACGCTGGACGGTTTCGAGGGCCGCGAGCCCCATGACACTGAGGAGCACGAGCAACAGCACCGTGACGATCAGCGCCGATCCGTTTTCGCGCGTCGAGTCGCATCGCTTCATGTCGCACTCCCCCGGAATCCCACGTTGCGCACGCGCACCGTGGAGCTGTGAACGCGACGCCGGAAGCCGTCGTTGCCGCCCGGGGCCACACGGTTCTCGGTCGTCTGGAACTGACCGGCGTCATTCTCCTGATCGGCCATGCGGGTGCGGACCACCAGATTGATCCTCACCTCACGCAGATCGCGGTTGTCCCACAGATCGGACCCGTAGGTAGGCGCTGCGCCGGAACCCCCGGGAAGCTCGCCGGTCGCCAGCGTCGGATCGTCGATCACGCCGTCCCGGTCGAGATCGAAGAAGAACGCGAGCTGCAGGTCCTCGACGCCGGTGGCCAGCAGCCCGCCGTTGCGGCGCAAGACCGGAGCCGCACCCGAAGCGTCCACCTGGTACACGTGGGCCGGAACGAGGATCAGGCGCGCACCGACCGAGGGCGTGATCGAAGTCTGGAAGTCGACGTCGATCACGTTGCCGGCGACGCTCTCGACCAGACCGCACGCCGAGCCGCGCGCCGGATCGTCGAGATCGACGAGGATCGCACCGGCCCCGTTCGCGAAGTCCGAATCGGCCACGCCATCTCCATCGGTGTCGTAGAACGGAGCGCCGTCGAGCACGCTGTCGCTGACGGTGAGGCTCTGGGATCCCGTGCCGCTCGAATAGCCGCCCAACACCTCGGATCCGAGTGCGTTGCGCTCCTGGCTATTGGGATCGATCGCGTCCGAATCGGTGAACCACACGGCGTCCGGCTGGTTGCTCCGGTCGAGTGCGCACAGGGCGGCCGCTTCGGGCACCATGAACCCCGCCATCCGTGCATCTCGCTCGAAGAGCCAGGCGACAGCGCGCAGGTTCTGCTGCGCTTCGATGACCTGATCGGTCACGGTATAGGCGCGGTTCTGCACGACGAAGCTCTGCATGACCGCCGTGACGACGATTGCGAGGATGCTGACGGCAATCATCAGCTCGATGAGCGTGAAGCCCGTCTCCTGGCGCTGCGATCTGCGCATCACGAACCCTCCGTCGGACGGTCGTCGTGACGCACCGTCGAGATCACGAGCTGGCGGCCGGGGCGATTCGGCTCGTCCCACGTCACACGGACGTCGATGGCCTTGCGAGTGGCATCGAGGTTCGCGATCCGCCAGCTGAGCAGATAGGTCATCTCGACCGCGTCTCCGTCCGGCGTCTGCACGACCGTCTGGCTCGGGCTCGGGGCCGCGACGAAGGCGCCGGCCGTGGCGGCGAGATCGGTGTCCGTGAAGCCGAGGCGCTGGAAGTTCTCGAGTTGCGAATGGGCCACGACGGCCGCGCCGCTGGAATGGCGGCCGCTCGAACCACCGCGCATCGCGTAGAGCTGCGCCGCCGCGACGCTCAGCAGGCCGACCGCCAGGATGCTGAGCGCCACCATGACCTCGATGAGTGTGAAACCGCGAGTGCGCCGAGCCCGTCTTGCGCTGTTCAGTCGGTCCATGTGCCTGCTCCTGACTCCCAGGCGTGGACGCGAACGCCGCCCAGCGCCGTCAACACCACCGCGTAGTCGCGACGGCCGTTGGTGACGTACACGGCACCGCTGCCGGAGCCGAACGTGCCGGGGTTGCACCCGACGTCGAACGACACGGGGATGCCGTCGCCGCGGAACATCACCCAGGTGACCGGCGTACCGGCGGGATCCTCGAAGGTGACGCCCAGCGAAGGATCCCCGCTCGGGGTCTCGTCACCGGGCGCGCGGGTGCCGCCCGAAAGCGCGAAGCCCCAGCTGACGCCGCGGGCGGCCGGGACGGTGAGCGACGGTTCGCCCGAATCGATCGTGCAGTTCCACGCGCCGGGTGCCCCGTCGTCGAGTACGAGCGCAGGCCAGACCGCTCCGGTACTCGGGTCGGTCCCGAGCGGGTTGCCGGTCACATCCCCCGCCGCCGGACTGCCGGGGGAGAGGAAGACGATGTGGGCATTGCCGGTGCGGATCGCCTCGGTGCGCGCCAGCAGGAACGCATCGGCGATCGAGCGGGCGGCCCCTTTCACGCGCTGATTCGCCAGCAGCTGCTGGAGCTGTGGGACGGCGACGGCCGCGAGGATCCCGACGATGGCCACCACCACCATCGCCTCGATCAGCGTCAGACCCGCTCGCCTGCGGCGCATCGCCTGGATGTTCATTGCGCTCCTCACGACGGGATCGGTTTGCATCGCCCATGCCAGCCGCCCGTCAATCGACAAGTCTCCGGAATCACTCGTCATTCTCTGGAACCTCGGCGGTGGCGCCCGGCTCGGAGCCCCGCATCTCGTTGCGTACCCCGCAAGCCGGTGCGGGGTCCGCGGCCGAGCCGGCGGCCGGAAGTCGCAACGCGAACGCCGTACTCAGTCCCTCCGGCGGCGAGACGAGCTCGAGCCGGCCCCCCATCTCTTCGGCCAACCGCAGCGAGTTCGAGAGTCCGAGGCCGGTCCCCGCGCCGGGCTCCTTGGTCGTGAAGAACGGATCGAAGATCCGCTCGCGATCCGCCTCGGCGATCCCACAGCCGTCATCGGCCACCACGCACTCGACGCCATCCGGCCGGCGCCGGGCCTCGGCCTCGATCGGCGGGGCATCGGCACGCACCGCCAGCGGCGCGGCCCGAACCAGCATCGACACCCGCGAGCCGCCCTGCGCGCGCGCGGCATCCGCCGCGTTGAGCGTGAGATTGAGCAGGATCTGCGCGATCCGTCCCGGATCGCCGAGCGCCCTCGGCGGCTTCCCCTCGACGCCCACCTCGACGCGCAGTCCGGCCGCTCGAGGCTGCGAGCGGATCAGCTGTGCCGTCTCTTCGGCCACCGTCGCCAGATCGAGCGGAATCGGGACGCTGTTCGCGGCGGGCCGCGCGAAGTCCAGGAGCTGGCGCAGGATGCGCCGCACCCGGTCACCCTGCTCGGCGGCCCGCGCCAGATGTTCCCGGCTGGCCGGGGCGAGACCCGGATCCCGCGCGGCGAGATCGACGAACGCCAGCAGTGCCCCCATCGGGTTCCCGACCTCGTGCGCGACCCCCGCCGCCAACCGTCCGACGGCGGCCAGGCGTTCGGCGCGATCGAGCCCGGCGCGGGTATGACGCAGCTCGGCGTTGGCCTGTCGCAACTCGACGACGGCCTTCTCGAGCGCTTCCGTGCGTCGCGCCAGCGCATCGCTCATCTCGTTGAACGCGGCCGCCACCTCGACGGCCTCGCGCGGGCCTTCCTCGGGCACCCGCGCGCCGAACGAACCACCCGCGAGACCTCGAGCGGCCTCGGCGAGTCGGCGCAGCGGCAGGACCACCCGACGCCGCAGGATCGACGCGCCGAATGCCGTGAACAGCGCGACGTCGAGGGCCAGCAGGGCGGCCGCCAATCCGAGGGGCAACAGCCGAAGTCGGAGGGACGCCGTCGTCGGCAGCCGGGCCACGGCCACTCCGTCCGGGCCGGCGGGTGCGGCGAAGCGGATCGACTGCCAGGCCGCGCCCGGCCGCAGGAGCGGCTCGCCGCGCGCGCGCGCCTGCTCGGCGAGCGCACGGGTTTCGTCGTCCAGCGGCTCGTGGTTCCCCCATACGGGTCGCGCCGAACCATCGTCGCGGACATGCCACCATTCGGTGCCGGCAATGAGGGAACTCTCGGGGGCCGGCGGCGCCTGCGCCTCGGCGAGCAGGCCGCGGCCCAACAGATCTCGCCAGCGCGCCTCGTGACCCTGCAACAACGCAGCCGCCAGGAGCGTGGTTGCCGCCAGCATCACCAGCGTGAGGCTGAGCACGACCTCCGTCTGGAGGCTCGGCGTGGCCCCGCCGGATCGCGGCCAGCGAAGCCGGCGCCCCGTGCGGCGGTCCCCGTCGCCCGGCTTCACGATCGGCTCAGATCGGCTCGGGCGGCCCGCCCGGCTCGTCGAGGCCGAGCTTCTCGAGCCGGTACCGGAAGGAGCGGAACGAGATCCCGAGCAGGTGGGCGGCCCGCTTCTTGACGCCTCCGGCCCGGCGCAGCGCTTCGAGCAGCAGTCCGCGCTCGTACTCGGCGACCAGGTTGTCGAGGTCGACGGAGCCCTGCGGAAGCACCGTGCTGGCGCGATCGGCGGGAGGCTCGAGCAACGCGGGCGGCAGCGCTTCCGTGTCGATCCATTCGCCGCGCGCGAGCGCCACCGCCCGCTCGATGACGTTCTCGAGTTCCCGCACGTTGCCGGGATAGGCGTGCGCGCCGAGCCGCTGCATCGCGTCCTCCGTGACGCCACGCACGGACTTGCCGAGTTCGCGGGTGTACTTCTCCACGAAGTGGTGGACCAGCAACGGCAAGTCTTCGATCCGCTCGCGCAGCGGCGGCAGCGGAAGCTGGATCACGTTGAGCCGGTAGTAGAGATCCTCTCGAAAGCGACCTGCGCTCACCTCGTCCTCGAGGCGCCGGTTGGTGGCGGCGAGGATCCGGACGTCGACCCGCCGATCCGACGTCCCCCCCACCCGGCGGATCGTCTTCTCCTGGATCGCGCGCAGCAGCTTCACCTGCAGCGGGGGCGTCAGCTCCCCGACCTCATCGAGGAAGAGGGTGCCCAGATCGGCGAGCTCGAAGAGACCGGCCTTGTTGCCGACGGCCCCGGTGAAGGCGCCCTTCACGTGACCGAAAAGCTCCGACTCGAGCAGGTTCTCGGGAATCGCTGCGCAGTTCAGGGCGACGAAGGACTTGTCCGCCCGATCGCTCTCCGAATGGATGGCGCGCGCCACCAGCTCCTTGCCGGTCCCGCTCTCCCCGACGATCAGCACATTGGTCTTGGTCGCCGCGACACGTCCGATCATCTCGTAGAGCTGATGCATGCGCGGGCTGTTGCCGACCAGCGGACGCTGCTGCCGCTCGTTCCGCAGCTCGTGGCGCAGACGCGCGTTCTCTGCCGCGAGCAGTTTCTTTTCCAGCGCCTTCTTGACCACGAGCTTGATCTCGTCGACCTTGAAGGGCTTGGTGATGTAGTCGTACGCGCCTTCCTTCATCGCCGCGAGCGCCGTCTCTGTGGTCGCGAAGGCGGTGATCATGATCACGACCACGTCCGGCTGTGCCTGCCGCAACGCCCGCAACAGGTCGAGACCCGAGCGCTCCGGCATCTGGATGTCGGAGATCACCAGATCGAAGTCGTCGGAATCGAGCGCGACCAGTGCGCTCGGCACGTCCCCGACCGTGCTGACGTCGTAGCCTTCCTTGCGCAGGAGGATTTCCAGGAACTCCTGCATGCTGCGCTCGTCATCGACGACGAGGATTCGCGGATGGGCGCTCATGCGGGTTCCGCACGCGGCAGGCGGACCCGGAACGCGGTTCCGCGACCGGGCTCGCTCTCGACCGAGAGGTGTCCGCCGCTCGCTTCGACGATCCGATGCACGGTCGCCAGCCCGAGGCCCGTCCCGTCCTTCTTCGTCGTGAAGAACGGATCGAAGATGTGGTCGAGCACGTCCTCGGGGATGCCGGCGCCGGTATCCTTCACCTCGATCTCCACCCAGCGCGCCCCCTCTCCCGGGCCGCTTCGGTCGCTCGTCGCCCGCGCTTGAGATGGCGCCGGAACCGCCGCGATGGAGAGCTGCCCCCCTTCCGGCATGGCCTGGACGGCATTGAGGAGCAGATTCCACAACAGCTGCCGGAGCCACCCTTCGTCGACGAGGACATGGAGCGTCTTCTCCACATCCTGCGAGACCACGACCGAGGCGGGCCGGACCGATTCGAACATGCTCAACACGTCGTTCACCACGGTGGCGAGGCCGACGCAACCGGGCCGATGCGGAGCCGGTCGCGCGTACTGGAGGAAATCGGTGATCAACTGGTCGAGACGGTCCGTCTCACGCACGGCAATGCGGAACAGGCGGCGGTTCTCGTCATTCTCGAGCTGCCTGCCGAGCGAGCCCTCGAGAATCTGGATCGAGCCCGAGATGGCCGCGAGGGGATTGCGGATCTCGTGGGCGAGATGCGCCGAGAGCGCGCCGACGGCCGCCAGGCGCTCCTGGCGTCGCAACTCCGTCTCCATCTCCACCACCTTCGTCACGTCCTGGAAGATCACCACGTGGCCGGCGGGTTCCCCCTCCCCCGAGCGAAGCGCGGAGCCCGCGATCCCGAGATGGAGATCCTCCCCGAAGGCGTTGCGGAACCGAAGGCGCAGGCGCATGCGTTCGGCCCGATCGCTCTGGGCGACTCCTCGCCGAACGAACTCGGGAGCATCGGGGATCACGTCTCCGAGCGGACGCCCCAGCGCCTCGCCGGCCGGCAGTCCGGTGATCCGTTCGGCTTCGGGATTGAAGGTGGTGATGCGGCCGGCTGCGTCCGTCGTGAGAAGCCCGCTCGTAAGGCTCTCGACGGTGCGTTCGTGGAGCCTCTGCAGGTGGCGCAGCGCCCGCGTGCGTTGGTCGAGCGCATCGCCGACACGATCCCGCTCGTGCGAGAGCGCACTCGCCAGCAACGCCACCAGGAGCAACGCTCCGGCATGCACTCCGAAGAGCGCGAGTTCGAGCGGGGGGACTCCCGGAGCCGTACCCGTGTCGAGCATCCCCATCCGCGGCGACAGCAGGAGCAAGCCGTAGGCCAGGGCGGCCAGGCCGCTCGCCGCGTAGGCGCCTCGGCGTCCGAGCAGCAAGGCGGCCGAAACGGTGATCGGGACGTACAGGAAGCCGAAGATCGACTCCACGCCGCCGGTACACGCCACCAGCGCGGTGACGATCGCCACGTCCGTCCCGATCTGCGCCGCCCCGAAGACCCCGATCCGCTGCACCCGGCCGAGCAGCGCCGCGAACACGATCGTGGTCAGGAAGGCGAACGCCACCGTCACATAGAGGCCGCGTTCGGCCGGCAGCATCTCGTCGGCCGCGTTCTGCTTCGTGAACAGGACGGCGATCGCCAGGATGCCTACGCACAGAGCCAGCCGCCCCACCATCAGGTGAGCCAGGCGACGCCGCAACACACCTGATCGACTTCCGGGGGCGCCCGGATGGCGCACGCCTGCCATGCCGTGCGCGCGCTCTATTTGATCGATTCGGCGATCTTGAAGATCGGCAGGTACATCGCGATCAGGATCGTTCCCACCGTGCCGCCCAGGAACACCATCATCAGTGGCTCGAGCAGTGCCGTGAGGCCGGTCACCGCCGCGTCCACTTCATCGTCATAGAAATCCGCCAGCTTGGACAGCATCGTGTCCATGGCGCCGGTCTGTTCGCCGACGCCGATCATCTGGACGACCATGCCCGGAAAGACCCCGACCTTCTTCAAGGGCTCGGCAATCGTCTTGCCCTCCGAGATGGCCGTTCGCGTCTTCTGGAGCCCGGCTTCGATCACGCGGTTTCCCGAGGTCCGTGCGCAGATGTCGAGACCATCGAGGATCGGCACCCCCGAGGAAAGCATCGTCGAGAACGTGCGGCTGAAACGGGCTACCGCGACCTTCTTCAGCAGCGGACCGAAGACCGGCAGCTTCAGGTAGATGGCGTCGGTCTGGTACCGGAACTTCGGAAAGCGGGCCCGACCCTGCTGATAGGCGATCACCAGCACCGTAGCACCGACCAGCATGAAGAAGATGTTCGACTGCATCCAGTGGCTCATGTTGATCACCATCTGGGTGGGGCCTGGCAGCGTGCCGCCGAAGTCGCTGAACATCTTCTCGAAGACCGGAATCACTTTCACCAACAGCAGCACGACGACGGCGATCGCGACCACCAGGACCGTGATCGGATAGACCATCGCGCTCTTGACCTTCCGCTTCAGGCTGTCGGCCTTCTCGAGGTACACCGCCAGACGATTCAGGATCGTGTCGAGGACACCCCCGACCTCACCAGCCGTCACGAGGTTCACGTACAGCTCGTCGAAGATCTTCGGGTGCTTCCCCAGCGCTTCGGCGAAGGTGGAGCCCTGTTCCACGTCCGCCTTCACGCGAGCGAGCGAGGTCCCGAAGCTCTTGTTCGGCTGCTGCTCGGCCTGGATCTCCAGGCACTGGACCAGCGGCAGACCCGCGTCGATCATCGTCGCGAACTGACGCGTGAACACGACGAGGTCCCGCGTCGTGACTCCCTTCTGGAACAGCGCGATGTCCCCGAGGCCACGAGACGCCTTCGCACGGACGGAGACCGGACTGATCATCTGACCGCGCAGCCGCAGCGTCGCCGCCGCTTCGCTGCTCGCCTCGATCACCCCTTTCTTGAGCGTTCCCTGGCGGGTGCGCCCCTCCCAGGCGTAGACCGGCATACCTCACCCCCTCTTGCTTTGGGTTGAAAACCGCAACGCGTCGCTTCGCTCAGGCACTCGCCATGCGCCGGCCGACGACGGTCGCGCTGCCACTGCTGATCAGCGTCCTCAGTTCTTCGATGTCGTTGCTCCGCGCCAGTGCGTCATCCATGCTGATGAGCCGCCGCTGGAACAGCGAGGCCAGCGACTGGTTCATCGTCTGCATCCCGAACTTGTCCTGACCGATCTGCATCTGCGAATAGATCTGGTGGATCTTGTCCTCGCGGATCAGGTTCCGGATCGCGGGATTCGGGACCATCAATTCGATCGCTAGAACCCGGCCCGGCCCGTTGGCGCGCGGCAGCAGCGACTGGCACAACACTCCCTCCAGGACGAACGAGAGCTGCGCCCGCACCTGGGCCTGCTGATAGGGCGGGAAGACGTCGACGATCCGGTTGATCGTCTGCACGCAGGAGTTCGTGTGCAGCGTCGCAAACGCGAGATGGCCGGTCTCGGCTACCGTGAGCGCCGCTTCGATCGTCTCGAGATCACGCATCTCTCCGATCAGGACCACATCCGGGTCCTGCCGCAGGATGTACTTGAGCGCATTGGTGAAGCTCTTGGTATCCGCTCCCACCTCGCGCTGGTTGACGACGCAGTTCTTGTGCGGGTGCAGATACTCGATCGGATCCTCGATCGTCACGATGTGGTCGTGGCGCTCCTCGTTGATCCGATCGATGATGCTCGCCAGCGTCGTCGACTTCCCGGAGCCGGTGGGACCCGTCACGAGCACCAGACCGCGGGGCTTCTTGGTGATGTCGACCACGGCCTTCGGCAGACCGAGTTCCTCGATGCTGATCACCTTGTAGGGGATGGCGCGGAAGGCTCCGGCGACGGCTCCGCGCTGCATGAAGATGTTGGCGCGGAATCGCGAGAGGCCACGGACGCCGAAGGACAGATCGAGTTCGTTGTTCTCCTCGAACTTGTGCTTCTGGGCGTCCGTGAGGATCGAGTAGCAGATCTGCTTGGTCTCCGAGGGCGACAACGGCGGCATCTTGAGCTGCTGGAGCTTGCCGTCGATGCGTAGCTGCGGCGGGCTGTTGGTCGTGATGTGGACGTCACTCGCCCCCTTCTCGATCATCGCCTTCAGCAGTTGATGAAGATTGGCCATTCCGCGCCCTTTCCTAGTGGTCCGCGGCCGAGACCCGCAGGACTTCGCTGAGGGTCGTCGTTCCCTCGAGAAGCTTGTGGAGAGCCGATCGTCGCAGCGTCGTCATGCCGCCGCGGATCGCTTCGCGCTTCAGCTCCATCGCAGAAGCGCCATTGAGCACGAACTCCTTGAGGGATTCGGTGATCTCCATGACTTCATAGAGCGCCACCCGACCCTTGAAGCCGGTGTCGGAGCAGTTGCGGCAGCCTCGCCCCTTGTAGACCACGGCCTTGCTCGCCTCTTCCTCACTGCAGCCGGCATCGAGGAGCGCCTGCTTCACGGTTTCCGAGTCCTTCTCCTTGCAGTCCTCGCAGACCCGGCGGGCGAGGCGCTGGGCCACGATGCAATTCACCGAGGAAGCGACCAGGAAGGGCTCGATTCCCATGTTGAGGAGTCGGTTGACCGTCGAGGGGGCATCGTTGGTGTGCAGGGTCGACAGCACCATGTGACCGGTGAGCGCCGCCTTGATGCCGATCTCGGCAGTCTCGAAATCGCGGATCTCGCCGACCATGATGATGTCCGGATCCTGGCGCAGGAAGGAGCGCAGGGCGGCGGCGAAGTTGAGGCCGATGTCCTCGTGCATCTGGACCTGGTTGATCCCGGCGAGGTTGAACTCGACAGGGTCCTCCGCGGTGGAGATGTTCTCACTGATCTGGTTCAGCTCGGACAGCGCTGAGTACAGCGTGGTGGTCTTGCCCGAGCCGGTGGGGCCCGTCACCAGCACCATGCCGTAGGGGCGGTGGATGCAGTTCTGGAACACGCTCAACTGCTCGGGCTCGAAACCGAGCTTGGTCATGTCGAGCTGCAGGTTGCTCTTGTCGAGGAGCCGCATCACGACCTTCTCGCCGAACAGCGTGGGGAGGACCGAGACGCGGAAATCCATCTCGCGTCCGCGTCCCATCTTCAGCTTGATACGACCGTCCTGCGGCAGACGGCGCTCGGCGATGTCCATCTCGGACATGATCTTGATGCGGGAGGTGATGGCGTTCCGCAGCTTCAGCGGCGGCTTCATCACTTCGTAGAGGACACCGTCGATCCGGTAGCGGACCCGGAAGAGCTTCTCGTAGGGCTCGACGTGGATGTCCGACGCATTGCGCTTGATCGCGTCGGTGAGGATCAGGTTCACGAGCTTGACGACCGGGGCGTCTTCGGACTCCCGGGCGAGTTCTCCGACGTCGACGTCGTCGTCATCGTGGATGAGCTCGAGGTCCTCGACATCGAGGTCCCCCATCACATCGGCGAAGCTGGCGGATTGGTCGTAGTAGCGGTCGATCGCCGCCTTGATCTGATCCTCGGACGCGACGACGACCTCGATGTTGTAGCCGGTGAGGAACTTGATGTCGTCGATCGCGAAGATGTTCGAGGGATCGGCGGTGGCGAGGATCAGTGTCGAACCGGCCCGGTTCACCGGGACCACCGTGTGCTTGATCGCCACCTCTTCCGGGACCAGGCGGACCACGTCCCGATCGATCTCGAAGTCGCCGAGATCGATCGTCGGCAACCCGTACTGCTTGGCGACGAAGTCGGTGAGTTCCGACTCCTGCAAGTAGCCGAGCTTGGTGATCTGATGTCCGAGGCGCGCGCCCTTGGAGCGCGCCTCGTGGCGCGCCTTCTGAAGCTGATCCGCCGTGATCAGGTTCTTCTGGACGAGCAGTTCGCCGATCCGCTCGTTCACCGCCTTCCCCCGCTCCGTGTACTCGCGAGACGTCGCCACTTGGGCCGGCAGGGCCGAAACCCTCGTGGGCCTGCCCGCTTGCGCCGTGCTTCTGCGGATCCGCGAAAACTCTGGAATCCCGAACGGTTATCGGCGGCGATCGGGGAGATCTTGATGGGAGGCTGCGGAGCGGCGCTCAGGGATCCGGCGCGGCGGGGTCTCGTTCGGCCGCGGCGGCCTCTGCGAGCTCCTCGAGCTGCGGCGTGCGCCCGCGCAGCACCAGCAGGCCCAGCGCGCTCGTCGTGATCCACATGAGCGCGTGGGAGAGCGTGCCGAGCGCGAGCGCGGCCTCGTCGGCGACCCCGAAGCGGGACAGCGCCTCCCGGGCCGCGAGGTGATAAGGCCCGAAGAACCCGGGGGCCGACGGCAGCGCCACCGCGATCCCCACCGCCGTCAGGACGACGTACGACGCCGCCAGCGCCCGCCGCGCGGACCCGAAATCGATTCCGAGCGCTGCAAACCCCGCCAGGAACGGGACGACCCCGAGCACGGCCCAGATCAGCGCGGAGTGGAGGACGACCCACCAGAGATGCCGTCCCCCGTGCAGCGATCCCAGGCCCTCGGACATGCGCCGGATGATGTCCTCGAGCGAGACCCCCGCCCGTGTCGGCAGCACCCAGCGCGCCGCCGATCGGGCCAGTCGCGCGGCCCCCTCGGGTCGAAAGCGCATCAGCAACACGGCGCCGAGCGGCAACAGCGCCCCGAACAGCAGCGGGATCCCGACCGCCAGGGTGTCGCCCGAACGGCTGCCACGGACACCGAAGATCACCATCGCCAGCACGACGACGACGATCCCGTCGATCACCCGCTCGAGCACGATGGTCCCGACCACCGGCGCGACGCCGAGATGCTGGTCCCGCGCCAGCGCCCAGGCTCGCACCAGTTCGCCGAGGCGTAGCGGGAAGACATTGTTGGCCAGGAAGCCGACGGCCGTCGCGCGATACAAGGATCCGAGCGGCAGCGGCGCGATGGCATTCGTGAGGTGACGCCAACGCAGCGCGCGCAACCAGAGGAGCAGCACGTAGGAGGGCACCGAGAGGCCGATGACGAGCGGCAGATCCGCGCGCGAGAGATCCCGGGCCAGGACGGCGAGATCGATGCCGCGCAGGGCCAGCCACAACGTCACGGCGGTGATCGCGATGCCGAGCCAGATGCGCGGATCCCGCCAGCGCGACCGACGCACCGCTAGCACCCGTCCAGCCAGCGCCGCGCCTGTATCACGTCCCGGGTGATCTGTTCCCGCAACGGTTCAGGGCCGGCGAAGCGCTGCTCCTCCCGCAGCCGCGCCTCGAAGGACACTTCGAGGCGCCGGCCATAGAGATCCCCCCGGAAGTCGAGCAGGTGGGATTCCGCGAGGACGGCCTCCCCGGGGCCGAAGGTGGGGCGACGACCGACGTTGGTGACCGCGCCGAACGCCGTGCCGCGCGACGCTCCATCGCGACCGGCGGCCGGCTCGTCGAGCAGGCGGACCCGACCGACGTAGACGCCGGGGCACGGCAACACCTCCGTCTCGGGGATCAAGTTGGCGGTGGGAAAGCCGAGGGTCCGGCCACGCTGGTCGCCATACGCCACACGACCGCGCACGCCGTGGGGACGCCCGAGCAGCAGTTGGGCCTCCTCGACGGCGCCTGCGGCCAGCAGCTCCCGGATCCGGGTGGAACTCACATCACGACCTTCGATCGTGACTTCGGGGACGATCGTCACCGCGAAGCCGAGGCGAGGCCCCAACTCCGTGAGCGTCCGCATCGACCCCTCGCGGTCATGACCGAAGTGGAAGTCGTAGCCGACGTAGACCTCGCGGGGGGCCAACCTCCGATCGATGCACTCCCGCACGAACTGTTCCGGACTCGTCCGCGCGAACTCGAGGTCGAACGGTTCGAGCACCACGAGTTCGATCTGTGCCGCCTCCAGCAGTTCGAGTTTCTGCTCGGTCGTCGTGAGCAGTCGGGGCGCCGCATCCCCCAGCAGGACCTTCCGCGGATGGGGGTCGAAGGTATAGACGACGGCCTCTCCGTCGAGCGCATGGGCACGATCCGTCACGGTCCGCAGGATGGCGCGGTGTCCGATATGGATGCCGTCGAAGTTCCCGATCGTCAGGACCGCGCGCCGGGGCGGTCGATCGAGCATCGCGCTGCCGCGCACGACCCTCACCGGTTAGACTCCGCCGCGTGCCGGGCCTGCTCTCGCGCGATCTGCTGTGGCGATTCCTGATCGGCTTCGCCGCCACTCTCGTGGTCCTCGCGCTGGCGGTCGCGGTCATCGACCTGCTCGGCGATTTCGAGGACATCCTGGCCGCCTCGCAGGGCTTCGTCGGGGTCCTGCTGTACGTCGGCCTCCGGATTCCATCCCACTGGTTGCCGCTCCTCGTTCCGGCGGCCGCCTTCGTGGCCGCCTTCCTCGCCGTCGGCACGGCCGCTCGCGCGCTGGAGTTCGTCGCGATCAAGGCCAGCGGCATCTCGCCCCTGCGCGTGCTCGCGCCCCTGCTGCTGGCCGGTGTCGTCATCTCCGGTCTGGGTCTCGTGACCAACGAGACCGTAGCGATCCGCAGTCACGAGGCGTGGCGTCGCCTCACCGGAGGCGACGAACGCCAGGTCGAGTTCCGCCGTGGTTCGTTCTGGTATCACAAGGGTCGCTATATCTACAACGTCCGGGATGCCGACCCCGAGGCCCGAGAGCTCCGGCAGGTCGCGATCTTCCAGCTCGACGCCCGGGGCCGGTTGCGGCGCAGCATTCACGCCGCCAGCGCGCGGATCGACGGCGAAGGCCGTTGGCAGCTCACCGATGCCGTGATCCGGCGCTTTCAACCGGGTGATCCGGAAGCGCCGGTGGCGTTCGAACGGCTGGCCGAAACCGAGTTGGTGCTCACCGAGGAAGTGGCGCTCTTCGAGGCCGGTGTCCAAGGCCTCTCGATCGCGGCGTTGCGGGAGTATCGGAACGGCCGGCCCGCGGACGACCCCGAAGCCCTGCGCGCGGTGGCGCTGCTCCACGATCGCCTGACGAAGCCGCTCGCGGCTTTCGTGTTCGTCCTGCTGGCGATCCCGCTCGGGTTGCGAGTCGAGCGCACGCACAGTCTGGCCGTGCCCGCGCTCCAGGGCGTTGCGCTGCTCTTCGGCTTCTCGACGCTGCGCGAATACGGCGCCACACTTGCCTCCCAAGGCGTCACGGCGCCGTCGTTGACCCCGTGGCTGATCCTGCTCGCTTTCACGTTGGGGGGCGGCTGGCTGCTCTCGCGGACCCCGCGCTAGCAGCCTCCAGGCTAGGGTCCTTCCTCGTCACGGGCTTCGAAACCCGAGAGCAGTTCGAAGAAGTCGTTGTCCGGCGGCAACACCAGGGTGGTGTTGGCACCGATCGTCGCGCGATAGGCCTCGAGGCGTCGCACGAACCCGTAGAACTCCGGTGCGGCCTCGTGCGCGTCCGCATAGATCCGCGCCGACTCCGCATCCCCTTCCCCGCGGAGGATCTCGGCCTGCTTGCGGGATTCGGCGACCGTGATGCGCGCATCGCGGTCCGCTTCGGCCCGGATCCGGCGGCCTTCCTCGTCGCCCTCGGCGCGGTACTTGCGGGCGACCCGCTCGCGCTCACTGCGCATCCGCGCGAAGACGTTCTCCTCGGTGCGCTCCGGCAGCTCGACACCATTGATCCGCACGTCACGGACTTCGATCCCGAACTCCCGCAGTCGCTTGCTGCTCTGCTCGGTGATGTCGTCCATGATCTCGCTGCGTGCCGACGCCACCAGCTCCTGCATCGTGCGCAGACCGATGACCTCGCGCACATCCGAGCGTGCGACGCGATCCACCTGCTCGGCAGCCTGCTGCATGCCCTGCGGGAAATCGGAGAAGAAACGCAACGGATCGATGATGCGCCAGATCACGTAGTGGTCGATCACCGGCTGCTCGGCATCGCGAGTCTGCATCGGCTGCGGGTCGGAGTTGAGGTACTGGAAACGGCTGTCGAACACACGAACCGACGAAAACGGCGGGCGAAGCGAAATTCCCGGCTCGGTCCGGACGGAAATGGGATTGCCGAGGAACAGCACGATCTTGTGCTCGTCCTCGTGGGTGATCACCACCGGCCCGAAATCGAGCTCCCCGAGCCAGACCAGCACCGCGGCCCCGGCCGAAAGCACGAGGAGGAGCAGCAGGATTCTTCTCACGGCATGGACTCCGGCTCGGCGGCCCGGCTCGGCCGGCCGAGCGGCAGGTGCGGCAGCACGGAGCTGCCCGGCTCCACGATGTACGTCTGGACCTGCGGCAAGATCTGCTCCATCGTCTCGAGGAACAGCCGGGTCCGGATCACCTCCGGCGCCCTGGCGTACTCGGCGGCCAGGGCGCGGAAGCGCTCGGCCTCCCCGGTCGCCACGGCGATCGTCGAATCGCGGTACCCCCGTGCACTCTCGATCTGCTCGATCGCCTCGGCACGAGCGCGAGGTCGCACTTCGTTCGCGTAGCCCTCCGCTTCGTTGACGGCGCGATCGCGGTCCTGGCTGGCACCGAGCACGTCGTCGAAGGCCGCGCGCACCGGCTCCGGCGGCTGCACGTCCTGCAGATCGACACCGAGCACGTCGAGACCAGCCTCGTAGCGGTCGAGTCGGGCCTGCAACTCGTCGAGCGCCTCGCGTTCGACGATGCCCTTCTTCTCGCGCAAGACCGCATCGATGGTGTTGCGGCCGACGGTGGAGCGGACCGATGCCTCGGCCGTGTCACGGAGGACCTCTCGGGGAGCGGCGATGCGGTAGCGCGACTGGAAGGCATCCTTGATCCGGTACTGCACGACGAAGCCCACCTGCACGATATTGGCGTCACTGGTCTGCATCGAGACGCCCCGGCCGGCCGGGGCCTGCGCGGACTCGTCCGCCGCCTCGGAGACATCCGGCGTGCGGACCCCGAACTCCTCCTTGTTGATCGAGGCGACGTTCACCACGACGTGACTCTGCGCCGGCGGCGGCAGATGCCAGCGCAGACCCGGCTCCAGCTCCGTCCGCTGATAGCGGCCGAACTGCAGGATCACGGCGGCCTGGCCCGGCTCGAGCGTGTACCAGCCGAAGTAGGACCAGGCACCCAGCACGGCGAGCGAGAGCCCCACCGCCGTCACGTTCGCCACCGTCCGTCCGACCGCGCGCTTCACGCGCTCGGCGGACGGCGCAGGCCGAGGTTTCCGGGCCATCAGTCGGTCTGTTCCATCCGGCGAGCCGCCGCTTCACTGGCGAGATACAGCGGTCGCAGCAGGTCCATCGGCAGCGGGAACAGGATCGTCGAGTTCTTCTCGGCGGCGATGTCGGTGAGCGTCTGCAGATAGCGAAGCTGGAGGGCCGCCGGCTCCTGCGAGAGGATGTGCGACGCATCCTTCAGCCGTTGGGCGGCCTGGAATTCGCCCTCGGCGTGGATCAGCTTCGAGCGCTTCTCGCGCTCGGCCTCGGCCTGCTTGGCCATCGCGCGGCGCATCTCCTCGGCCAGATCGATGGCCTTGAGTTCGACGGCACGCACCTTCACGCCCCAGGGCTCCGTCTGCAGGTCGATGATCTCCTGGAGCTTGCGATTGATCGAATCGCGCTCGGAAAGCAGTTCGTCGAGTTCCGCCTGTCCGCAGACACTGCGCAGCGTGGTCTGCGACAGCTGCGAGGTGCCGTAGAGATAGTTCTCGACCTGGATCACGGCCTTCTCCGGATGCAGCACCCGGAAATACAGCACGGCATTCACCTTGACCGAGACGTTGTCTCGGGTGATCACATCCTGGGTCGGGATGTCCATCACGATCTCACGCAGCGAGATCTTCACCATCCGGTCGATCCCGGGAATGATGAAGCGGATCCCGGCCTCCTTCACGCCGGCATAGCGGCCGAGGCGGAACACCACCCCGCGCTCGTACTCCTGGAGGATCTTGATCCCCATGATCACGATCACGAGGAATACGCCGACGGCGATCACCGGAAACGACAATGAAAGCATCTTCCCTCCTGTGGAGCCGGATCTGTTGGAGCCGGATCTGTCGAGCCGGATCTGTGGAGCCGGATTGTGGAGCCGGATCGCCGAGTGCGACCTGGATCCGAGACTCTAGGCCCGTTCGGACGCCTTGCGCACCCGCAGTCGCATCCCCTCGACGGCGACGACCTCGATCCGGTCTCCGGCCGACACCGGCTCGTCGGCGCGGGCGCTCCAATATTCGCCGCGCACGAACACGCGACCCTCGGGCGTCAGCGGCTCCTCCGTGCGGCCCACGAGACCCACCAGTTCGGCGGTGCCGGCGGTCTGCGGCCGGCCCATGGTCCGGCCGAGTCCGAACACGACCAGTGCGCCGAACAGCGCCACACCCGTCACGGCAGGAACCAGCACCGACCAGAACGACACCGCAATCCCGCTGACTTCCGGCACATCGAAGATCATCACGCCGCCGACCAGCATACAGCCGATCCCGAGGGCAAAGAGGACCCCGTAGGCGCCGACGAAGAGCTCCGCGATCAGCAGCCCGATCCCCGCCATGAACAGGATCAGGCCGAGCCACGAGAACGGCAGGATCTGCAGCGCGATCAGGCCCAGGATCAGGCATGCGGCGCCCGCCACACCCGGGAGGATCAGGCCGGGATTGCTGAACTCCAGGTAGAGACCCAGCAGGCCGGCCATCAACAGCAGAACCGCCACGTCGGGGCTCGCGAGCACGTGCAGGAACCGTTCGATCATCGACATCTCGACGATCCGCAGCTCGGCATCGCGCACGGCGAGCGCCTGCTGGACTCCGGCGACCTTGACGGTTCGGCCGTCGATCGCGGTCATCAGCTCGCCGCGATTCTGCGCCACGAGGTCGATCACGTTCAGCTTCAGGGCTTCGTCGGCCGTGATCGCCACGGATTCGCGCACGGCCTTCGCCGCCCACTCGACGTTGCGCTCGCGTTCCGTCGCGATCGATTCGATGAACGCGACGAGCAGGTTCTCCGCCTTCTCGGCGGCGACGTCCTGCCCGGCGCCCTCTTTCTCCCGCTCGCCCCCGCCGCCCGGCGTGCCGACCCCGACCGGGTGCGCGGCTCCGATGCTGGTGCCGGGCGCCATCGCCGCCACGTGACCGGAGATCGTGATGAAGGTGCCGGCGGATCCGGCCCAGGCGCCCTGCGGCGACACGTAGACGACCACCGCCACGTCCGCATTCAGGATCGCCTGGATGATGTCCTTCGTCGAGCTGACCAGTCCTCCCGGCGTGTCGAGTTCGAGCAGCAGCGCGGCGGCGCCATCGGCCTCGCTGCGCTCGATCGACTTCTGGATGTAGCTCGACGAGGCCGGATTGATCGTCCCGGCGACTCGAATCACGTTCACGTGCCCGGCGGCCGCGGAGCTGGCCGTCAGCAGCAGCGCCACCGCCCCCGCGACTCCCCAGTGTCCCGTGCTCATGATCGTTCTCCGCGCAGCTTCTCGATCCGGTCGAGCAGACGCTCGGCCACCTCGCGCTTGGATCGCATCGACAGCTCCTCGACTTCGCCCCCGGGTCCCACGAACGACACGACATTGGTGTCGACATCGAAACCCGATCCCTCTCGCGTGACGTCGTTGGCGACGATCAGATGACAGCGCTTCTGCTCGAGCTTGCGGCGCGCCGCGGCGAGCAGATCCCGTGTCTCGGCCGCAAAGCCGACGACGAGTCGGCCGCCGCCCTCGCGCGCACTGGCCTCTCCGACCTCTGCCAGGATGTCGGGGGTCCGTTCCAGCTCGAGGACCATCCGCGAGGCCTCGCCGATCGAGTCCTTCTTGATCTTGTCCGCGGCCGGAGCCAGCGGGCGGAAATCCGACACCGCCGCCGCGGCGACGAAGATCGTGCAGGCCCCCAGCTCCGCCTGCACGGCCGCGCGCATCTCGCTGGCGGTCTCCACCAGCACGCGGTGCACACCCGCGGGCGCCGCCAACGCCGTTGGACCGGAGATCAGCACGACCCGGGCGCCGCGCCGTGCCGCCTCGGCAGCCACCGCGGTTCCCATCTTCCCCGACGAGCGATTGGCGACGACGCGGACCGGATCGATCGGCTCGCGCGTCCCGCCCGCCGTCACCACGACGACCTCACCGGCCAGGCGCTTCGGCGCGAGCAGCAGCTCCACCTCCGCCGCGATCACGGCGGGATCGGCCAGCCGGCCCTCCCCTTCCCAGCCACAAGCGAGCGCCCCGGTTTCGGGTCCGATGAAACGAACGCCGCGCCGGCGCAGCCGCTCGACGTTCTCCTGCGTCGCCGGGTGCCGCCACATGTTGACGTTCATCGCCGGGGCCGCGAGGACCGGCGCGCGGGTGGCGAGCAGCAGCGTACCCGCCAGTTCGTCCGCCAGACCGTGGCTCATCCTCGCCAGCAGACTGGCCGTCGCGGGGGCCACCAGGACGAGATCCGCCCAGTCCGCGAGAGCGATATGGTCGATCGCCCCTTCCTCGGAGGCATCGAAGAGATCCGCGCGCACCGGGTGGCCGGAGACGGTCTGGAGCGCGAGGGGGGTGACGAACTGCGCCGCGCTCCGGGTCATCACACAGCGCACGACGAGCCCGGCGCGGACGAGGGTGCGGACGAGATCGGGAATCTTGTACGCCGCGATGCCGCCGGAGATCACCACGAGGACGTGGGGAGGCCGTCGACACTCGTGCAGCTCGGCGGTGGGTGTCTCGCGCAGGCGCTGCTCCCGGAGCGTCGACGATGCCGCACACGGCTTCCCGAGCGGCTCGGACTCGAACGGCTCTTCGCAAGAAAATCCAAGTACGCCAACAGGTTAGTCGGCGACGCCGGCGCCGTCCACGCGCAGCAGCGCACACCCGGCGGCCAGCCGGCGCGCCAGCCGGCGTCGGTCCCTCGCCTCTGCGTAGATCCGGACCAGCGGTTCCGTACCGGATGCGCGCAGCATCAGGAATCCGTCGCGGAGGAGCAGGCGCAGACCGCCCCCATCCCCGACGCCTCGAACCTCGGCTCCATCGACGCGATCCGGCGGCGCCGCCGCGAGCAGGGCGAGCCGTTCGAGCGCGATCGCGTCGGCCGGCAGGGCGATGCGGCCACAGGCACTCGGGCCGTGTCGGCGATACAACTCGCGCAGGCGTACGGCCAGCGGGGCGCGCTCGACCGCGAGCATCTCCGCGAACAAGACGCACGCGAGGATGCCATCCTTGTCCCGCGCCATGGCGTCGAGGGCGAAGCCGCCGCTCTCCTCCCCCGCCACATCCGCCGTGCCCGTGGCGAGCGCGTGGGCGAGGTGCTTGAAGCCGATCGGGAAGCGCGCCACCGGCAGCCCGTACTGCGCCGCGACCCGCTCGACCAGGGTGCCCGTGGCGTGCGAGATCGCAACGCCGCGCCGGACGCGCCCGGTGCGTGCGAGCCAGTCGAGCAGGAGCGCCAGCGCCTCCGTCTCGCTGAGCAGGGTGCCGTCCGTATCGACGACGGCGTAGCGATCGGCATCCCCGTCGTTCGCGAGCCCGAGAGCCCTCCCTCGATGGGCACGGACGCCGGCGATCAGACCGACGAGTCGCGCCTGCGTCGGGTCGGGCGACCCGCCCGCGAAGCGGGCCGATCGCTCGCCGCGCAGCAGTTCGACCCGGGCTCCGAGCGCGCGCAGCGCGCGGTCCGTGACGCCGGCCCCCGTCCCGTGAAGCGCGTCGTAGACGATCCGCGGAGCCGTGCGCCGGAACGCATCCCCATCGATCCAGGCGAGGAGCCGCGACAGGTAGGGGCCGACGAGATCGATGGGGGTCTGCGCCGCCCCAGCGGGCGCCCCGAGCGCGCCCGGGTCGCAACCGGCCGGCCGGCGGCGCGCGTGGACTTCGATCCGTCGTGCCTGCTCATCGGTGACGCCGCCGCCCCAGCTCGCGATCACCTTGACGCCCTGGTACTCGGCCGGATTGTGGCTGGCCGTCACGACGACGGCGGTGTCCGCCACGCCATGCCGGACCCCATGGGCGACGACGGGAGTCGGGACCGGGCTGTGCACGGGCAGGGGGACATGTCCGGCCGCCGCAAGCGTTCGACACGCGAGCGCGGCCAGCTCGGGACCGAGGAAGCGGGTGTCGTGCGCCACGAGGACACGAGCTGGCCCTCCCCGGGCCGGACGCCCGCCGCGCGGGGGCGGCTCACGCAGCCACGCCGCGACTCCGGCCAGGAGCGAACGTACGCGCGGGAGCGTCACCTCTTCCGTCAGGATGCCGCGCCAGCCGCTGGTCCCGAAGCGGATCGGCGGGTTCACGAGCCTCCGCCGAGTTTTTCCTCGAGCTTGCGGGCGACGATCGCCGGGACGAAATCCCCCACGTTCGCCCCGAAGCGCACCAGCTCCTTGAGACGCGACGAGCTCACATAGAAGAACTGCTGGCTGGTCATCATGAAGACCGTCTCGATCTCCGGGTACATGCGCTTGTTCATCAGCGCCATCTCGAACTCGTACTCGAAGTCGGAGACGGCCCGCAGCCCGCGTACGAGCACGCGGGCTCCGATCTCGCGGGCGTAGTCGACGAGCAGGCCATCGAACGCGGTGATTCGGATCCCCGGCTCGTCATCGAGCACCGTGTGCAGGATCTCGAGCCGTTCGTCGACGGAGAACGTGCCCTGCTTGGCGACGTTGCGCGCCACGGCGACGACGAGTTCGGGAAACGTCGCCTGCGTGCGATGGATCAGATCCAGATGTCCATTGGTCAGCGGATCGAAGCTCGCCGCGAACAGCGCTCGACCGATCCTGTGCGGCGGCGCCGCCTCTTCGGAATCCCCTGTCACGACCACCGACCTCCTCTCGTTTCCGTCCCTCCCTTGCGACGCGGCTGTCATCCTTTCGGGTCGTCCGAAGGTTTCGGGTCGTCCGAAGACAGCTCGTCGGCAAGGGCCAAACGGTGGATCACGGTATCGCCGTAGCGGCGTTCGTCGAGCTTCACGAGTCCGGGGGCTTCTCCAGCAGACCGGCCCCGGCTGGTCTCGACCACCAGTCTGGCCCCGGGAGCCAGGAGCCCGGAGCCCGCGAGGACGCGCAAGGTCCGTTCCGGCTCGGTCGGCTCGGCCCACGGCGGATCGAGGAACGCCAGATCGAAGCGATCCTCCGAGCGGGCCAGCCGTCGCAAGACTGCGACGGTGTCACCGCGCAAGACCCGCGCCGAGCGCTCGATCGAGAGGCTTGCCAGGTTCGTGCGGATCACCGCCGCGGCCGCCGCCGAGCGCTCGACGAAGACCACCGACGTGGCCCCGCGCGAAACCGCCTCGATTCCGAGCGCCCCGGAGCCCGCGAACAGGTCGAGGACGCGCGTCTGGTCGAGATCTCCGAGCCGACCGAACACGGCTTCTCGTACCCGATCTCCGGTCGGCCGGACGCCCGCGACCGGCACGCGCAGCCGCCGGCCGCGGAAGCACCCGCCGATCACCCGCACCGGAACGGCCTTTTCCGATGGACACACCGCGTCATCCGCTGCCCTCGAGACCGCGTGCTCTCGCTCCGCATGCGCAGCGTTTCGAGTGCCCGCCGTCACGGCCGGGACGCTTTCCGTCGTAGCAACCGGATGAACGGAGCGTCATGCGGTCGGCAAACGCATGTGGAGCCAACTCTCGTGACACCGCAAGCAGCGTTGCCTTGTCTCGCAACTTCTCTATCATGACGCTATTCGGTGAGTGAGGGGACGCGCACAAGGGGACGCTATTTGGTGAGTGAGGGAGTCCGCTCGGTGTTCTCTGCGTGCTCGGCGTGCTCGGCGACTCGCTTCGTGCCCGGTGCCGGCGGGCTGACGAGGCGTCGAGAACTCGGCGGCTGGTGAGAGATGCGAGAGCCCTCCTTCGACGCCCAAGCGCCATCCAGCATCGAACACGACCTTCCCTCTGCCCCTCAGGCCACCGTCCAGCTCTTTCATTCCACTCGTTCCTTCAGCCAACTGTACGGGAGAAAACGAAACTCATGACCTCTGCGGCCATCGAACGGATCAAGAAGAAGCTGCCGGATCGCCTCGCCCAGGTGCGTGGAGATCGTTCGCAGCGCCAATTCGCGCGCGAACTCGGCGTCTTCCAGCAAAACGTGAATCGCTACGAGAACGGGACGACCCCCCACGCGGACTTCCTGATCACGCTAGCGGTCAAGGAAAACGTGTCGCTCGACTGGCTCCTGCTCGGCAAGGGCAAGATGCAGAGCCGAGCGCGCTGATTCATGCCCCGGGGCCCACGGGGACGACGATCCCCGTGGGCCTTGTCGGTGCGGACGTTTCGCGCTCGCCGGTTTGTCGAACAGCGGAATGAGTGTCGCGAGAGTTCTATCTGGAAACCGCGTTCCCTTCTCGAACTTCCCTTCTCTGCACCCACGCAAGTCCCTTCACAGCGCCGGATGCGCAGTCCCTTGGTCGATCGTCCCTGATCGCCTACCCTCCCCCGACCTCGCGGCCCTCCGGGCACGCGATTTGCTTCGTTCTCGGTAAGCTCGCTCGGTATGTTCGCTCGGTATGTTCGCTCGGTATGTTCGCTCGGTATGTTCGCTCGGTATGTTCGCTCGGTAAGCTCGCTCGATGAGATCGTCTCGGGAGCGAACGGCGCGAGGATCGAATGACCCGATCCTCGAGGCGCTGGCCGCCTTCGAGCGAGCGATCGGAGGTCGACCCGATGGCACGTCGAGAATCTCGTGCGCCCACGCTCCTGTGGTTCGCGGCCGTGCTGCTGATCGCTGCGCCGTGCGCGCGCGCGCCTGAGCCGTTTGGATCGGACGCGGCGCTGTCGCGTGCGGAAGTCGACGATCCGGATGTCGAAGCCGTTCGTGCGCAGCTGGTGCCCTTGGATCGCCAGATCGGAGCCACCGAATGTGATGCCCTGGCATCGGCGCTCGTCGCGGCCAGCCGGGAACACGATCTGCCGCCGGCCTTCGTCCTGGCGGTGATCGAGGTGGAGAGCCGCTTCGATCCCTATGCCGTCTCTCCCGTCGGCGCCCTCGGCCTGATGCAGATCCTGCCCAGCACCGGCGCTCCCGTGGCCCGGCGTCTCGGGATCGGCTGGCGCGGGCCCCAGACGCTCTTCGATCCTCGCGCCAACGTGCGGATCGGTGTGGCCTACCTGCGGGAGCTGATCGATCGCTACGCCAACGTGCGCGCCGCCCTCGCTGCCTACAACTGGGGTCCCGGCGAGATCGATGCGCGCCTGCGCAACGGCACGGTGCTGCCGGTCACCTACGTCGAGCGCGTGCTCGACGCCTATTCGAACGGACGCCGCACGGACTCGTGAGCCCTCTGGCGCGGGGCCGATCGCTTCGACCGTGAGGGTGCCGCAACCCTTGACGGCGCGGAGCGGGTCCTCCAGCTTCTGCCAGCGATCGGACGGCGTGCGTGCGTCCCCCGTGAGCCTCCCCCGTGCGCCTGCTCGCGCGAGAATCTCGAGCCGTTCCTGGGAGGTGCGTTGCTCAACGCGATCTGGCTCGGATTGATCCTCGCCTCCGTCGTCTGCGCGGCGTTCACCGGACGGATGGACGCAACGAAGCTCGCCGCCTTCGAGGGCGCCAAGAGCGGCGTCAGCATCGTCCTCGACCTCGTCGGGGCGATGGTGCTGTTCCTCGGCCTGATGCGTGTTGCGCAGGATGGCGGGTTGCTGCGCGCGGTGGCGCGCTGGCTCGCGCCCGTCCTGCGCCGATTGTTTCCCGATGTCCCGCAGGACCACCCGGCGATGGGCGCGATGATCATGAACCTCGCCTCCAATGTGCTGGGACTCGGCAATGCCGCCACGCCGTTCGGCCTGAAGGCGATGGTCGAACTCGGCAAGCTGAATCGAACGCCCGGCGCCGCCAGCGACTCGATGGCGCTGTTCCTTGCCATCAACGCGACCAGCGTGGCGCTGCTCCCCACCGGCGTGATCGCCATCCGCGCGGGCCTGGGCTCCACGATGCCCGATGCCATCTGGGGGCCGACGTTGCTCGCGACGAGCGCCTCGACACTGACCGCGATCGCGATGTGTCTGCTGCTCCGCCGGCTCCCGATCTTCGCCCCGCGCGCAACTCCCGAGACGCCGGCCAACGCGCTCGACTCGGCAACCACCGTCGAGCTGCCGCCGCTGCCCGCTCCCCGCGGCCCGATGTCGCCGGTCGCGCGCGCCACCATCGCCGGCTTCGCGCTGCTGGTCGTCCTCGCCCTCGGTCGTCATCTCGTGCAGCTCGATCCGGACGTCCCGCTGAGTGTCGCGTTGCTGGATGTCCTCGGGAGCTGGTTCTTGCCCCTCTTCATCGCCGCGCTGCTGCTGATCGGCCTCGCCGGCCGCGTGCCGGTCTACGAACGCGCCGTCGAGGGCGGCCGCGAGGGCCTCGAGGTGGCGATCCGGATCATCCCGTTCCTCGTCATGATCCTGACCGCGCTCGCGATGTTGCGCGCGAGCGGGGCGCTCGAGCTGATGGTGTCGGCCATCGACCCGGTCACCGGACGGCTCGGGTTCCCGGCCGAAGCGTTGCCGATGGCGCTGTTGCGCCCGCTCTCCGGCTCCGGCGCCTACGGCGTGATGGTCGAGCTGATGCAGACCCACGGGGTCGACTCGTTCCTCGGAGTGCTGGTCGGGACGATGAACGGCTCCACCGAGACGACCTTCTACGTACTCACGCTGTATCTCGGGGCCGCCCGGATCCGCGACGCCCGCTACATCCTGTTCGCCGCGCTGGCCGGCGATCTGATGGCGTTCGTCGTCGCGACGGCGGCGTGTCGGTGGCTGTTTCCGGAGCTGCCGTGACGACGGCCCGAGACGAAGCCGTGCTCGCCGCTGAACTCCGTGCGCTCGTGCGCCGCGAGCTGGGTGCCGAGCTGGTCGATCTCGAGCCCCTGCGCGGAGGACTGGGCCATCGGCGTTTCTTTCGACTCCGACTGGACGGCGGCCTGACCTCTCGCTGTGTCGCTCGGATCGACCGCGGCGCCCCGGCGCCGGGCGTGCTGCCGGAGCCGCCGCTCGAACCGACGCGCGCGTTCCTCGAAGCGCACGGCCTGCCGGTCCCGAAGCGGCTCGGGGGGGCGGCCTCGGCGGGCATCGACCTGCTCGAAGACGTCGGCCGCCGATCGTTGGCCGACGTCGCTCCCGAGCTCGATGCGAGCGCGCGAACGGCGCTGTACCGGGAGGCCTGCGCGTGGCTGCCGGCGCTGCAACGGCTCACCGATCCGACCGGGCGCTTGCCCGCTTTCCGGCGCCGACTCGACGAAGCGATGCTGACCGCCAAGGCCCGCCGTTTCCTGGCTTCGAGCCTGCCCATCGGACTCGGCCGCCCCCCGACTCCCGGCGAACGGACGGTCGTCGACGCGGCCTTTGCGGTGATCGCGGAGGCCACGATGGCGGCGCCGCAACGCCTGGCGCATCGCGACTTCCAGAGCGCCAACCTGCTGCTCCGCGACGACGCGTCCTCGGCCGGCGGAGAGCGGCTCGTCCTGATCGACCTGCAAGGCGCCTTCCTGGCGCCTCCGGAGTACGACCTGGTCTGCCTGCTGCGCGACTCCTACGTCGTGCTCGACGATGCCGAGGCGGACGCGCTCGCCGAGCACGTCCGCCCCCAGCTCCCCGACGCACCCACCGCCGGCGAGTTCGCCGAACGCTTCGACCTGCTCACGCTGGCGCGCAAGGCCAAGGACCATGCGCTGTTCCATGAAGTCGCGGCACGTGGCGATGCGAGCTGGCTCCGCTTCGTGCCCGCCACCCTCGCCTACCTGCGCCGGGCGGCGCAGCGCGTCGCCCCGCGCGATCCTCGCCTCGCCCGCTTCGGTGATCTCCTCGAGACGCTCACCGCCCGGGCCGCGCCACCGGACCCGCCTCCGGACGCCGGAGACGCCGCATGCGCGCGATGATCCTGGCGGCAGGACTGGGCGCGCGGATGCAGCCGCTCTCGGCGCTGCGGCCGAAGCCGGTGCTTCCGGTCGTCGGAATTCCGCTGGTCGCGTGGCCGCTCGCGTGGCTGGCGCGGCATGGCGTCCGCGAGGTCGTGCTCAACCTGCACCACCTCCCGCACGCGACGCGGGCGGCTGCCGAAGCGTGGACGCCGCCCGGCCTCGCGGTCCGGTTCTCCGAAGAACCCGACCTGCTCGACACCGGCGGCGGCATCCGCCGGGCGGCCCCCTTTCTGCGCGAGAGTGATCCGAGCATCGTGATCTCCGGAGACATGATCTGCGACTTCGACCTGTCGGCTCTCGTCGCCCGACACCGGGCTCGCGGGGACCGCCTGACTCTCGCGCTGCGCGACGATCCGCGCGGCGATCGCTTCGGGACGATCGGACTCGATTCCGAGGGGCGCATGCGGCGCATCGCCCGCCGCTTCGACCTCGGCGGCGAGATCGAGGCCGGCGTCAACGTGAGCGTGTACGTATTCGCAAGGCGCGCGTTCGATTCGCTGCCGGCGCGGCGCGTCTTCAACCACCTCGACGACTGGGTGGCGCCGGAACTCGCCTCCGGTGCGCAGGATCTACGCGGGGAGCGGTTCTCGGGCGAGACGCTGCTGTGGGAGCCGGTCGGCACCCCCTCCGAGTACCTTGCCGTCAATCTGGAACTCCCGACGGTGTCGTACTTCGACGCGCCATGTCGCGCGCGCGCGCTCGGCGTACGGATCGAGCCAGGACTGGTGATCGGCGCCGGCGCGAAGCTCGAGCCGGGCGTGCGGCTGCGCCGCGCCGTGGTGTGGAACGACGAACTCGTACCGGAGGGACTGCATGCGGAAGGCGGAGTCTTCGCGGGCGGTCGCTTCCATCGCTGCGAGTCGGAAGGGGAGCGAACCACCCCCCGCCGGGTGCGGAACGCCCCGTGAGGGTCGTCTTCGTCGGGACCAGCGATGCCTTCGGCGCCGGCGGACGCCGCCAGTCCGCGATCTTCGTCGAGGCGCGCAGCGGAGGGCTGCTGCTCGACTGCGCGCCCACGACGCTGACCGGTCTCGCGGCGCTCGGCATCGAGCGTGCGGCGATCGACGCGATCGCCATCTCGCACTTCCATGGCGATCATTTCGCCGGCCTGCCGTTGTTCCTGCTCGCCGCGGTGCACGAGGATCAGCGGCGGGAGGCGCTGTGGATCGCCGGTCCGCCGGGCGTCGAAGCGCGCGTTCGCGGCGTCGCCGAAGCGATGGGCTTCGGGCTCGGGAGTCGCACGCTGCCCTTCCCGCTGCACTTCGTCGAACTCGATACGGACCGGGAACTCACCGTCGGTCCGGCCCGGATCGCCGCATTCGCGACCTACCACCAGCCCGAAGCGCAACCTCACGGGTTGCGGGTTGCGGCCGATCGCCGCCTTCTCGCGTATACCGGGGATACCGGCTGGTTCGAGGAATTGCCGACACGCCTCGCCGGGGCCGACCTGGCCATCACCGACTGCACGTTCTTCGAACCCGGCTTCGAGTACCACCTCGACTACACCACCCTGGCGGCTCGTGCCGGCCGCTTCTCCTGCGGTCGGCTCCTCCTCACGCACCTGGGCCCGGCGATGGCGGAACGGCGCGGCCGGCTCGAACTCGAGACCGCGGACGACGGCCTGACGCTGGAACTCTGACAGGCTTGCCGAAAATCGGCCGACGATGTTCGGAGGCGGGTGGGAGGAGCACACCCTGCGCCGATGTCCTCGGCGGACGAGCTTCGGCGCTGCGTACGGGTTTGGTACGGCCGCCTCCGGAT
>CAADGG010000051.1 GCA_900696485.1 uncultured Pseudomonadota bacterium | reverse complement strand
GCCGGCATTGGGCCGGTTGGGAGATCGCGATGCGATCCGGCCGCACCCGCTACGGCGACGGCCAACTGCTCGCGGTCCCGGCGCTCCACAAGGACGGGCGGCAGCTGTCGATCGAATTCTCGATCCAACTGCTGCCCGAGGCGGGCCGCCCGGTCGACTGGGTCGTCGCGATCGTCCGCGACGTGTCCGAGCGGTTCGCCCGCGAGAAGGCGCTCCGCCTGCGCCTGCAGAAGCTGGAATCGACCGGCGCTCCATCGAGCCCGGCGGCATGAGACTTCCCGTGACTACCTGGGCGATCTCGAGAACGGAGAACTGGACATGACTTCCTACCCGTACCTGATCGTCGGCGGCGGCATGACGGCCGACGCCGCCGTGCGCGGCATCCGCGAGCTCGACGATACGCGGCCGATCGGCCTGATCGGCGCCGAGCCGGACCCCCCGTACGCGCGGCCCCCGCTCTCGAAAGGGCTCTGGAAGGGCGAGCCGCTCGAAGGGATCTGGCGCGGCACCGGGCAAGCCGGCGCCCTGCTCCATCTCGGCCGCCGGGTCACGGCGATCGACCTCGCCGCGCGGACCGTGCTCGACGATCATGGCCACCGCTACGGCTTCGAGAGGCTCCTGCTCGCGACGGGCGGACGCCCCCGCCGCCTGCCGTTCGGCGGTGACGACGTCCTCTACTTCCGCAATCTCCAGGACTATCGGCGCCTCCGCACCCTCGCCGACCGGGGCGCGCGCTTCGCCGTCCTCGGCGGCGGCTTCATCGGCTCCGAGATCGCCGCCGCCCTGGCGTCGCAGAACCGATCGGTGACGATGTACTTTCCCGAAGCGGGCATCGGCTCGCGCGTCTTCCCCGCCGACCTCGCCCGTTTCCTGGCCGGCTACTTCGAGGAGAAGGGCGTCGAAGTGCTCGCCGGACGGAAGGTGACGAACCTGGTCGCGAAGGGCCTGGATTACGAGGTGCACGCGGACGGTGAACGCCCTCGCGAGGTGGACGCGGTGGTCGCGGGCCTCGGCATCGTCCCCGAGACCGAGCTCGCGGCCGCCGCCGGGCTCGAGGTCGACGACGGTATCGTGGTCGACGAACGGCTGAGGACGAGCGACCCCGCGGTCTTCGCGGCGGGCGACGTCGCGCGATTCCCGGTGCCGGCGCTCGGCGGCCGCATCCGCGTCGAGCACGAAGACAACGCGGTGTCCATGGGGCGGGCGGCCGGGCGGGCCATGGCGGGCGACGACTCGCCGTACACGCATCTGCCGTTCTTCTACTCGGACCTGTTCGATCTCGGCTACGAGGCGGTCGGGGCGCTCGATCCGCGCGGCGAGGTCGTCGCCGACTGGAAAGTGCCGCTCCGCGAAGGCGTCGTCTACTACCTGACGGCGGGACGGGTCCGGGGCATCCTGCTCTGGAATACCTGGGGGCAGGTCGACGCGGCGCGCGCCCTGATCGCGGAGCCCGGTCCCTTCCGCCCGGCCGATCTCCTCGGCCGCCTGCCGGCTTGACATCTCCGGCGCCGGCGAGGCCGAGCCCACCCGCGGCCACGCTCGCCGCGGGCGGCGGCTGCGGGCGTCATGCTCCTGGCCAGAGGAGCCCGATACGCATCGTCTCCGGTGTCCAGCCCACGGGGAGGCTGCACCTGGGCAACTACCTGGGCGCCATCCGCCAGTTTCTCGACCTGCAGACGGAGCCCGCCCACGACTGCTTCTTCTTCGTCGCGGACCTCCACGCGCTGACCACGATCCGCGACGGGGCGACGCTGCGCTCGCTCGCCCTCGATATTGCCATCGACTACCTCGCGCTCGGCCTCGACCCGGACCGCGTGGCCATCTACCGGCAGTCGAGCCTGCCGCAGGTCACGGAGCTCGCCTGGATGCTGTCGACCGTGACGCCCATGGGGCTGCTGCGCCGCGGCCACTCCTACAAGGACAAGATCGCACGGGGCCTGGCGCCGACCCACGGCCTGTTCGCCTATCCCGTGCTCATGGCCGCCGACATCCTGATCGTCGGCGCCGAGCGGGTTCCCGTGGGGCGGGACCAGGCGCAGCACCTCGAGATGACCCGCGACCTCGCCACGGCCTTCAACCAGGCGCACGACGAACCGCTGCTGCGCCTGCCCGAGCCGATGATCCTGCCCGACGCGGACCTGGTGCCGGGCATCGACGGGCGCAAGATGTCGAAGTCCCACGGCAACGTCATCGAGCTATTCGCGCCCGAAGCCGATCTGCGCCGCTCCGTGATGTCGATCGTCACCGACTCGACGCCGCTCGAGGACCCCAAGCCGGCCCGAGGTCCGCTCTATGCGCTTCTGAAGCTGCTGACCCCACCGGAGGAGTGGGCGGAATCCCGCCGGCTCTTCACCACCGGTGGCCAGGGCTATGGCGCGCTCAAGACGCGGCTGCTCGGGCTCGTCCTGGACACGTTCCGGCCGGCCCGGCAGCGTCGCGAGGAGCTGCTGCGCGATGTCGGATTCGTTGAGTCTGTCCTAAACGCGGGCAGCGAGCGCGCGGCGACCGCAGCGGCTCCCCTGATGGCCGAGTGCCGCCGGGCCTGCGGCCTCTCTGGTTGATCCGCGCTCTCCGCGAGCTCGCTGCCGGTACGGCCCGGGGCCCCGAGCGCCGGGAGCCCAGTTAGCCCACCGAAACAAGGTCCGCGGTTCGAGGTCAGCTGCCACTGCGCCAGTGAATCAGTCGCGATCCGCGCTGCCAGGTGAAGTAGGACCAGACCCACTGAGCGAAGACGAGGAGGCGGTTGTTGAACAGCGCGAGCTGCGCGAGGTGGAGGGTCGCCCAGAGCACCCAGGGCAGCCAGCCCGCCAATCGCAAGCGTCCCCGTTCGAAGAGGGCGAAGTTGCGCCCCACGACCGCGAGGTTGCCCAGGTCCCGATAGCGAAAGGGGCCCGGGAACCGACGTGCGCGCTCGCGGCTCTCGATCACCCTCGCGACATAGCGGCCTCCCTGCAAAGCGACTTGAGCCACGCCGGGCAGGGTGCGACCGTCCTGGGAATGTGCGGCCAGGTCGCCGATCACGAAGATCTCGGGCCGACCCGGCACGGAGAGGTCTTGTTCGACGCGGATCCTGCCCGCCCGGTCCGTCTCGGCGCCGACCCAGGCCGCGATCGAAGGGGCCGCCACGCCCGCAGTCCAGATCACCGCAGCGGCTTCGATCCACTCGCCGCCGACCCGCACGCCCCGAGAGTCCACCGCTTCGACCGCCGCGCCGAGTCGAATCTCGACGCCCATCCTTTCGAGACGGCTCCTCGCGCGAGACGCGAGGTCCTCGTGAAAAGTCGGTAGGATCCGTGGACCCGCCTCCAGGAGGAGGATCCCGACCGACCCGGGGTCGACCCGGCGAAACTCTCCGGCGAGAGTCCCGCGGGTGAGCTCCGCGAGCGCTCCGGCCATCTCCACACCCGTAGGTCCGGCTCCTACCAGAACGAGCGCAGAAGGGCCACGGTCCGGCGGCAGGATGGCCCTGGCCTCCGAGCGCTCCAGCGCGGCGAGGATTCGGCTCCTGACTGACGTCGCATCCTCCAGTGTCTTGAGACCGGGGGCGAATCGCTCGTGCTCGGGGTGGCCGAAGTAGCTGTGACGCACTCCCGTCGCGAGCACGAGATAGTCGTAGTCGATCGCGGCCGGCTCCTCGCCATCAATCCGAAGCAGGAGGCGGCGCTCCTCCACCTCGAGCCCGACGGCCTCCGCCATGACCACCGTTGCGTTCGCCTGGCGCTGAAGGACCTGCCGCAGGGGCGACGCGATCTCCGCCGCGGAGAGCGCCGCGGTCGCCACCTGGTACAGGAGCGGTTGGAAGAGATGATGATTCGTGCGGTCGACGAGAAGCACGTCGAGCGGGGCGTGACGCAGGGCACGCGTCGCGGCCAGACCGCCGAACCCCCCGCCAACAACCACGACCCGTGGCCGGGAGCGACCTCCTCCGGGGCCCGCCGAATCTCGGGCGATCGGTTGTCCTCCCATGTCACTCCGGACGCGCTTCATGGAG
>CAADGG010000050.1 GCA_900696485.1 uncultured Pseudomonadota bacterium | reverse complement strand
CCGAGCATCGGCCGACGATCCGAGCATCGGCCGACGATCCGAGCATCGGCCGACGATCCGAGCATCGGCCGACGATCCGAGCATCGGCCGACGAGGTTCGGAGGCGGGCGGAAGGCGCACACCCTGCGCCGATGTCCTCGGCGGACGAGCTTCGGCGCTGCGTACGGCTTTGGTACGGCCGCCTCCGGATTACGGCTCCGGGTGTGCGTCTTCCGCCCGTCGGTGCGCCTGCGCCAGCGGCCGATGCTCGGCAAGCCCCTCAGGGCGCTCCTCCTGGCTGGGCGTGCACCGAGACGCGATCGAAGGCAGGCGAACTTCTGAGCCAGGACACTAGGCATTCCCCCTCGACCCGCGTACCGTGACGGCCGGAAGGGGGGCTCGATGTCGATCACACGCACGCCCGCACTCGTCTCTCTGCTTCTGCGTCCGTCCGCTTTCGCGCCGGCGCTGCTCGCGCTCGCCGTCGCCCTCGCGCCGCCCGCCGCGAACGCCGCCGCGGTGACGGTGCGCGAGCCCGCGTTCGGCCTGCCGCACCTGTTCGCCGACACCGACCTCGAGCTCGCGCGCGAGAACGGCCGGGAGGTCGCGAAGGACCGGCTCGGACAGATCATCCTGATCGGCCGGGTGGCGCGCGGGACGCTGTCGCAGGCGTTCGGGCTGTTCGACGAAAGCGGCAGCTTCCTCGCCGATGACATCGAGACGCGACGGCTCGGATACACGTCGTCCGAATTCGATCGCATGTTCGACGCGCTCCCCGCCGCCGAGCGCGCGCTGATCCTCGAGTACTGCAAGGGCGTCAACGACACGATCGAGGCGGTCTACGCCGGCACGCTCCCGCAGCCGATCGAGGTCTCGCTGCTGCGCGGGGCGCTGCTTCGGCTCGGCGACGATCTGTTCGGCACCCGGACCGATCTCTCGGATCAGGTGGATCCGTTCTTCGCACCGCCCGGCGGCGAATGGCCGACGGCGGGCTTCCAATTCACGCCGGAGATCGCCGTCGCGATCGGCGCGCTGCAGGTCCGGAACTTCGGGCTCGGCGGCTTCTCGGAGCGGCTCTTCGCGGAGCTGCAGACGCTGATGGCCCAGCATGGCAACGAGACCGGGCCGGCGATCTGGGACGACCGGCGCTTCCTCAACGACCCGCTGGCGCCGGTGTCGGTCCCGGATGCCACGACCCCGGGCTTCGGCGGCCCGCTGGCAGCGCTGCGAAGTTCCGCTCCGGCGCGGCTCGCCCAGCGCTTTCCGGCCTACGACTACGCCGGCGCCCTCGCGTTGCGCGAGGAGCGACAGGCCGCTCGCGCGGCGCGCGCCAGCCGCCTCGGGGCGTGGCCGAAGCTCGGCAGCTACGCGTGGGCGATCGGACCCGGCAAGTCCGCGACCGGCCATCCGTGGATCGGCGGGTTCCCGCAGACCGGCGAGCTGACGCCGTCGATCATGCACTACGCCGAGAACCGCAGCGCCGAGCCGGGCGGGATCCGCGGCAACGGCATGGAGTTCGTCGGGGCGCCGCTGGTGCTGATCGGCCACACCGACCAAGTGGCGTGGACCACCACGACGGCGCAACTGCCGGTCCTCGATACCGTGTTCGAGGAGATCGTCCTCGAGGACGCCGACGCGATCCGCTACGTCGACGAGGGCACGCCGGCGCCGCTCTCGCGGCGGACCGAACGGTTCCGGCTCGTCACCGGCGAACTCGCGCAGGAGTTCTGGCGCAGCCACGCGCGCCACGGCAACGGCGGCACGCGCCCGGTGCTGGACTTTCTCGGTGACGCCCGCGGCACGGCGACCGACGGCAGCGACACACAGCTCGTCGCGGTGGGGGCCGGCTTCGACGCGGGCCTGGTCGGCGGGCACGTCGCGATCCTCGGCGGCGCCGGCGTCGGCCAGATCCGCAGCATCTCGGCCGTCCCGGATGTCGATACGATCGCGGTGGGCGTCGCGTTCGCCCCGCCGCCCGCGGCCGGCTCCTCGTACGTCGCGGTCGGCCCGACCGGCAAGATCATCGCCGTCGCGATCGACTCGGCCGCGTGGCTCGAGGAGACCACCGCCGTGCTGGGCTTCGCGCAGTACCAGCGTGCGACGTCGATCCTCGACGTGCGCGCCGGAGCCCGGCTGATTCCGACGACACACAATTTCTTCGCTGCCGACAATCTGGCGTGGAACGGCATCGGCACGGATCCGGGGCAGCCCGGCAACATCGGCTTCTGGTCCTCCGGCTTCGCCCGCGTGCGCCAGGACGGCGGCGACGTGCGGCTGCCGATCGACGGGGCGCTCGCCAACCCGCTCGTCGCGCTCGACGGGACGCTCGACGCCGCCAGCGCAACGACGCTGACGGCGACCGGTGCGTTCGCCGGGCGCATGCTTGCGCCGCTGCTGCTGAACGCCCGCTACGACGATCCGTCGACGCTGCCGAGCGAATGGATCGTGTCGGTCGTGTCCGCCAGCGGCCTCAAGCAGACCCGCCGCATCGCCGGCAACGACGACGACACCGTGACCGTCGAAAGTCCGTTCGGCGTGGTGCCGGCGGCTGGGGATCACTTCGAGGTGCAGGAGATCCTCGGGATTCCGGAAGCGGTGAACCCGGCCGAGGGCTTCACGGCGAACTGGAACAACAAGGCGGCGACGGCGGATCCCGGCGACGGCTTCGGTCGCAACCACCGCGTCGCATTCCTGCTCGAGCGCCTCGCGGCCGAGGACCAGTGGGATCGCGCCAAGCAGCGGCAGCTCAATGCGGCGGTCGCCGGTCTCGACGGCCGCGGGCGCTTCGGCCGCTACCTGATTCCGCGCCTGCGCGAAGCCGTCGACGCCGTCGGCAACGGCGGCGACCCGGACGTCGACACGGTGCTCGCGCAGCTCGAGCAGTGGAACGGCACGCCGGAGTTCGGCCGCAACCTCGTCGATCCCGTCGCCGACGCGACGCTGGCCGGCGAGATGACGGTCCTGAAGAGCGTGTTCTCCGCGATCGGCACGGCGATCTACGGCGACGAGTTCGGTGCGCTCGGCGTGCCGGGCGGTTCGGACGGCGAGGCGCTGGTCATTCACGCGATCGACGCGGCGGCCGGCGACGTCCCGGGGGCGCGACCGAACTCGTTCCCTGGCGACTACTTCGGCGGCACGGACTGGAAGCTCGTCGTCCGGGACGCCTTCGCGACGGTGGCCGCCGGCGGGATTCCGGATGACCTGCCGCGTCCGGACAACCGCTTCGACCACCCGCTGTCGGGGCTCTCGGAGCTCTTCTCGGCGCTCGAGTTTCCGCCGATTCCGAGCGGCAACCGCGGAACCTACGAGCAGATCGTCGAGGTCGGCAGCCCCGTACGCGGCGAGTTCATCTTCCCGCTCGGGCAGAGCGCGCACATCGAAGGCGGCCTCGCCGGCGTGAGCGCCATCGATCCGAACGTCACGAGCCTGCATCCGATCTGGCGCGACTGGCGTTTCGTCCCGATGCTGTCGGTGTCGCAGGACCTCGCCACCGCCCCGAGCGGGGACAGCAATGGCGACGGGATCCTCGACGGCTTCCCGCGCTGGTACTTCGGCGTGATCGACGTCGCCGCCACGTCCGACGACGACGGCGACGGTCTCGACCTGCTCGGCGAGTCCCTCGCCGGCAGCGACCCGACCCGCTCCGACACGGACGGCGACGGCGCCCTCGACGGCTTCGACGACGCGCCACAGGACCGCCTGCTGGTGCCCGAGCCCGGCGCGGTGCTGCAGGGCCTCGTGGCGCTGGTGGCCCTGTCCCGGCTCGCGCGGCGGCGCGGGCGCGTGTAGGGGGGGCGACCTCGCCGGAAACATGCTGCCGGCCTCCGCAGGAGCGCGCGGTGGGGTGGTTGCCGAGAATCGGCCGGCGTGGCTCGGAGGCGGGCGGGAGGCGCACACCCTCCGCCGAGGGCCTCGGCGGACGTGCTCCGGCGCTTCGCACGCTGCCGGACGACCGCCTGCGGAGTTCGGCTCCGGGTGTGCGCCTCCCGCCCGTTCGAGCAACTTTCGCGATACCCGATCACCCTTGGATCGACTCCGAGACCGCTGCTGCTGTCCGCATCGCGATGACGGTCTGCGAGGCCGGGTCGGGAAGTGGACGGCCGCTGGCTGTTGAGACCGAAGTTCGAGGTGTCGAGAGACTTCCGTCGAATCTGGATAGCAAGGTACGCCAGCGAGGCGATGACCCCGATCGCATCGAGAAGCTGTGCGACTGCACCGATTGCGTCCCAGCTCAACGGCATCTCCCGTTCGCCGCCCAATACTCAGCATCAGCGGCGGCGCGCAGCGCCGTTCGCTGCATGCTGTTGCGAACCGGATAATGCGCGAAGGCTGAAAGGACGAGGGTCTCTGGACGGGTGAGAAACGGGTGCGACAACCGGTTTCTGGCGCATCCGAGGCCTTCGTTCTTTCAGCCTTCGTGCATTATCTGGGCTAGGATGGCCGCGGAGCTTGCCCTGGGAGTGCTTTCGCGGAGGTGGCGGTGGCGGACCAGGCGACATCCGAGCAGGCGGCCGCGCCTCTGTACCAGGTCTTCATGCTCGCACTCTGCATCTTCGCCATCTTGGCGCTCGGGATGCAGACGACTGCAGACTTGACACCGGAGAGCGCGATCGTTCTGCAGTATGCGGACTTCGCCATCTGCGTCGTCTTCTTCGTCGACTTCCTGTACTGCTTGTGGCGAGCGCCGAGCCGGACCCACTACTTCCTCACGTGGGGCTGGCTCGACCTGCTCTCCTCCATTCCCATGCTGGAGATCGCCCGCGTTGGACGCGTCGCGCGCATCTTTCGAATCTTCCGAGTGCTGCGAGGCTTGCGCGCTAGTAGACTGCTAGCGCAGCTCATTCTAGAGCGACGCGCCGAGAGTACCTTCCTGGCGGCCAGCCTCGTAGCGTTGTTGCTCCTCGTCGTCGCGAGCGCGTCGGTGTTGCAGTTCGAAATCGGGCACGAGAGCAACATCCGAACTGCTGAAGACGCCGTCTGGTGGGCATTCGTCACGATCACGACCGTCGGCTACGGCGACCGCTTTCCCGTCACGCCTGAGGGCCGTGTGGTTGCCGGCTTTCTGATGGCGGCAGAGGTGGGACTCTTCGGGACGCTTTCTGGGCTCCTTGCGAGCTGGTTCCTCAGACCGGCTACCGCCCGTGAGACGAGCGAGCGGGACGCGCTGCGCGAGGAAGTGGCTCTACTGCGCGCCGCGGTGGAGGCGCTGCACAAGAACAAGGGACCGTGGTCGTGAGCTTCTTCATCCGAGACAGCGTTCGGGTCGGGCCGTTCCGCTTCAATCTGTCCAAGTCGGGTGTCGGCGTCTCGGTCGGCGTGCGCGGCGCGCGAGTCGGCATGAGCCCGCGTGGCAACTACGTCCACATGGGGCGTCACGGTCTCTACTACCGCACTGCGCTCCCGGCGTTCGGCGGTGGAGGCGGAGCAGGTGGGCGACGTCTTCCGCGCTCCGCGCCGGCAGGAGGAGAGACGCGGCATCCCGTTCCGGAACAGGACGGGCTGCACGAGATAGAGAGCGGCGATACCTCTGCGATGCGCGACTCCTCCTCGGAGGAGCTGCTCCGCGAGATCTCGGAAAAGCGAGCGCTTTCTCGTCGGGCCGGACCAGTGCTCGCGGTCGGTTCGCTCCTCTCCCTCGGTGCGGCGGCGGCCGCCTGGCAAGCCCAACCCACGATTCCGTCGTGGGCACCCGTGTTGGTCTTCGGCACGCTCGTGGTCGCGACCGCAGTTGCCTCCGTGTTCGCTCACCGATGCGACGAGCTGGGGAAGTCAGTGGTTCTCTTCTATGAGTTCGAGGGCGATGCAGAGCGCGAGTACCAGGCGTTGCACGACGCCTTCGCGGACCTCCGGGACTGCGCCGCGATCTGGCACGTAGAGGCGGCGAGCGCCACTGGCGATTGGAAGCGAAGCGGCGGAGCGACGACGGCCGTTCGTCGCAAGCAGGTGTCTCTGGGAACGACACCTCCAGCCATCATCAAGACGAACATCGCAGTGCCGTCCATTCCGTGTGGGCGCGAAACCCTCTACCTGTTTCCCGATCGAGTGCTGGTCTTCACGAGCGCACATGTCGGTGCCGTCTCCTATGCCGACCTGCAGCTCGAACAGTCTGCTACTCGATTCGTGGAGGAGGGAGCCGTCCCGCGCGACGCGGAGGTCGTCGACACCACGTGGCAATACGTCAACCGCAGCGGCGGGCCGGATCGCCGCTTCAAGAACAACCGTCAGCTCCCGGTGGTGCGCTACGAGGAGCTGCACTTCCGCAGTGCGAGCGGGCTCAATGAGTTGCTGCAGCTCTCTCGGTCCGGAGCGGGAACGCGACTGGCGGAGACAGTCGACCGTCTCGCGCGGAGTGCGTCCGCATCTGGAGGCTCGGGTCAGGGGGGCATGATCCGGACGGGTGAGTACGAGGAGCGCACGGACCGCTAGCTCGACTACGGCGACCAAGGCAACCCGATCTCGACCGAGGTGCTCGACGCCTCGGCGAGGGCCGAGGAGCCGCGCTCCGTGACGCTGACCGCATGGGCGACGCCGCGAACCGCATCGTCCAGAAGCTCTGGTCCTACTGCCACGTCCTGCACGACGACGGGCTTTCGTACCAGGGCGATCCCGAGCAGCTCACGTTCCTGCTCTTTCTCGAGATGGCCGGCGAGCACGCGCAGTGGCTTCAGGCAACCATTGTCGTACTCGCTATCTGCGAAGGGAACGGACGCAGGCCTAAAGCCAAGCCATCCGGCGTGCCGATCCTCCTCTGCGGCGAGACACTGGGCGGCGTGACTCGAGACGGGGCGCCGGACAGCGGACAGCTCCGACGGCCGGCTTGGCAGGAGTAGTCGCCGATCTCGAGACATTGGGAGTCACTATGAATGTGGTCAAGTACTACGCCGGGATACCGGCGATACTCGTTGTCGCTCTGTCTGCCTGTACCGCGGTCAAGGTTCGTCCGATCGAGGATCGCTCGAAGATGGCGAATGTCTGCATCGAGAGGAATCCGGCGGTCCAGGTAAGTGACTTCCTGCCTGTTCTTCGAGACGGGCTCTCCCGGAACGGTGTTCGTTCCTTCGTTTTCGCCGGCGATCCCCCCGCTGATTGCGAGTTCATCGTTACGTACACTGCGCGCCGGTCCTGGGATCTCGCCCCCTACCTCGCGCACGCCGAGATACGTGTCGAACGTGATGGCCTCCAAGTAGGCTACGGCGAGTTTCACCTCCGGGGTGGGGGAGGGTATTCGATGTTCAAGTGGCAGGGGACGAAAGCCAAAATGGATCCAGTGATCGATCAGCTCTTCGCCGATCAGGCGCTGTAGTCGCGTATCCGCTGTCGCGAGATCGAGAGGATCCTCGCCGACAGCATCGCCCAGCTCGGCGCGTGCCTCATCAAGAGCTCTGGAACTCGCGCGGCAGCGGCAGCTCTCGACGTTGAGTTCGAAGAGCGCGCTGTGGTGCACGAGCCGGTCGACGGCAGCCAGCGTCATCGCGGGATCGGGGAAGATGCGGTTCCAGAGTGAGGCACCGCGAGGTTCACGACGACCCGAAGTCAGTGAGCACCATCAGTGTTCCTTCACGTCTACGATCAGTTCGTGCCCGTGCAGCCCCACGACCCGGACCGCGCTGCCGGCCGGGATCGGGTTTCGGGCGTCGGGCGCGCAACGCGCGCGCCAGCGTTCCGGTCCGACGCGCACCCAGCCCTCCGGGTCGATGGCGGTATCCGCGACGCCGTATGCGCCGATCGGACCGTGTGGTGCGGCGCCGTCGGGCTCGTAGGCGCGGCGGACGAGCGGGAACAGCACGGCGTCCTTCGCGATCCAGGCGCCCACGATCACGAGCGCCCAGCCGATCGACAGACCCCACCAGTGCCGGGCGGCCAGGACGCCGGTACCGATCAGCACCCACCCCGGCACCTGGAACAGCAGATAGCGTCGCAGCACCGGGCCGAGCGGCGCGTGCGGCGGGACGCTGGTCATACGAAACGCTTGATCAGCGCCTTCTTCCACTTCGTGTACGGCGGGTAGCCGATCGACGGATCCATCCGGGTGCTCTTCTCGAGCACCGACTTCTGGTGGCTGAACACGTCGAAGCCGCTGCGGCCGTGGTAGGCGCCGATGCCGCTCTCGCCGACGCCGCCGAACGGCAGGTTCGGATTGCTGAGGTGCCACAGCGTGGCGTTGATGCACACGCCCCCGGCGCTGGTGCGCGCGACGACGGCGTCCTTCGTGGCCTCGCGCGAGCTGAAGACGTACAGCGCGAGCGGCTTCGGGCGCGCATTCACGAACGCGATCGCCTCGTCGAGATTCGCCACCGGCAGCACCGGCAGGATCGGACCGAAGATCTCGTCCTGCATCACCGGGGAGTCCGGCGAGACATCGCGCAGGATCGTCGGCGCGATGTAGCGATCCGCGCGGTCGACGTGGCCGCCGACCACCGTCGTGCCGCTCTCGAGCAGCTTCGCGAGCCGATCGACGTGCTGCTCGTTGACGATCCGAGCGAGGTCCGGGCTGCGCTGCGGATCCTCGCCGTAGAACGCGCGCAGGTGATGGACCATCCGCTCGATCAGCTCGCTCTCGCGCGACGCGTCGACCAGGATGTAGTCCGGCGCGACGCAGGTCTGACCGCAGTTCAGGAACTTGCCCCAGACGATCCGGCGCGCCGCGATGTCGAGGTCGCACTCCGCGTCGACGAGGCACGGACTCTTGCCGCCGAGCTCGAGCGTCACCGGCGTCAGGTGCTTCGCGGCGGCCGCCATCACGATCCGGCCGACGCGCCCGTTGCCGGTGTAGAAGATGTGATCCCAGCGTTCGGCCAGCAGCGCCTGCGTCTCCGGCACGCCGCCGAGGGCGACGGCGAAGCACTCCGGGTCGAGATAGCGCGGCAGCAGCTCGCCGAGGGCGGCGGCGACGTGCGGCGTCACCTCGGACGGCTTCACCAGCGCGGCATTGCCGGCCGCGATCGCCGCGGCCAGCGGCGCCAGCGCGAGTTGGACCGGGTAGTTCCACGGCGCGATGATCAGCACGACCCCGAGCGGCTCCGGCACCACGCGCGACTGCGCCGGCCGGACCTTCAGCGGCGTCGGGACCCGGCGCGGCTTCATCCAGCGCCGCAGCCCCTTTCGCGCGAGATCGATCTCTCCGATCGTGAAGCCGATGTCGGTCGCGTAGCCCTCCGGGTCCGGCTTGCGCAGGTCGGCGGCGAGCGCGTGTTCGAGCGCGTCGCTGTTCTCCGTCAGCAGCGCACGCAGCCGCCCGAGCTGCTCGAGCCGGAAGGCGGCCGGACGCGTGCGGCCGGAGCCGAAGCCGGCCCGCAGGCGGAGCGCGAGGTCCGGGATGGCATCGAGGGCGATCGAACGGGTCGGGGACGGCGCGGCAAGACTCATGGACTGTCCTCCATCGGCGGGTCGCTCGGAGGGGGCCTCCGGGTGTGAGGCTCCGATGCGGAACGACGGTCCGAGTCTAGCCCTCCTCGACGGAGCCCGGCGAAGCCGGGCGGACGGGGAGCAGCACGCCGCGGACGCGCCGCGCGCGCAGAGGATGCGCGCACGGCGCGTCCGCTCGCGCTTCGCAGCGGCGCGCACCGCGGCGTTGCCCCCGGAGGAACGTGGCGTGGCGGTCGCCGGTTAGCGGCGCTTCGCCTCGCGGCGCCGCGTCGCGATCGCGACCAGTCCGCCGAACAGCAACAGCGCCGTCGCCGGCTCCGGAACCGGGACGTTGACGAAGCTCTCGCTGCCCTCTCCGGTTCCGATCGAGATCGCGTGGATGCCGATCCGCAAGGTGCCGTCGGCCAGTTCGTCGATCACGTTGGCGAGCGTGCCGCCGCCCTGGAGGTTGAAGATGATCGCAACCCATTCGCCGGGATCCACGCCGTTCGATGCGGGCGGCGGCGTGGCCTCGGCGAGGAAGCCCGCCGTGACGTTGAACGGAGGCGAGATCGAGTTGCCGCCCGGCAAGTCGGGCGGATTGGCATCCTGGACGAAGCTCACCCCCGCGCCGCTGAGGACCGACGCGATCCCGAACAGCGTGCCGTCGTCGAAGTAGACCTCGGAGATCGTGATGTCCTGGGCGCCGGTGTTCGTGAACGTGAAGCGGACCTGACCGGCTCCCTCGTCCGTCAGCTCGACGGCGAGCTGTGCTTCGCCGATCGCGCACTGGCTCGCGGCGTTGTTGGTGATGCAGAAGAAATCGATCGGGACGGCACCCGCGGGCGCACCGGCCAATAGCGCGAGCGCCAGGCCCACGGCGGCAAGGCCTGCGCCGGGCCGGATCGCGCGGGCCGGCGGTTGGCTCTCCCGCCTGGCGCCCGCGGCGCTCGGTGTGCTCGCGGCTGCCGACCGCATAGCTTCGAACCGCACAGCTTCGAACGGTCTGGTTGCAGGCTTCGCCATCAGGGCCCCTCCCAGGTTGCCGCCACAGAAAACGAGCAAATCTCGGGCCAGCTCGACCGGAATCTGGATCCGAAGCGAAAAGCGATGCCGAGACAAGGTCTTGCGTCGTTCCCCCCGATCTTCGGCCGGCGCCTACGGCGGCCCGAGTGGAACGGCCCTTCCGCCGGAGCGGAAGCACTTTTCTCGATCCCTCCGAGCCGGGTTGGAACGCCGCCATGGACCGATCTGCCCGCAGCGTTCACGGAGACCCCGCACGCGTCGCGCGGGGTCCCGATGACGTGCTCCGGCGCGGCTACGCGCGGCGCAGCTCGTCGACGACGACCGCCAGCGAGTCCACGTAGCCTCGCCCGAGCCAGCGCGCGAGACGCGCGCCGACGTAGCGGCGCACGAAGCACTGGCGGATCGCCTCGCTCTCGGCCGGATCGTCGATGACCCGGGCGCGCCCGGCCAGCCGCACCGGACCGATCTGGAGCGTGACGGCGCCGCCGGCGGCCTCGTGGGCGGCGACGTTGCGGCACCACTGCGGTCGCTCCGCGCCGCCCGTCAGCAGCACCCGGCCCGCGGCGGGGTCGAGTGCGTACCAGATCGTCACGCTCCGCGGCTGGCCGCTCTTGCGGCCCGGCACGGTGAGCCGGCAGTTCCAGTGCCGCTCGAGCGAGGACAGATCGATGCGCGCGGGCGCCGCAGCCGGATCGTCGGGCATGACCCGAGTGTCCCCGAACGCACGAGCGGGAGTCAAGCGAGCGTGTGGAGTTCCCCGCCGAGCCGGTAGCGGCGCAGCGCCGGAAACCTCCAGACGACCCAGGCCAGCACCAGCAGGCAGCCGACCCCGCCGCTCACGACCGCGAAGGTCGGACCGATCGCCGCGGCGACGAAGCCGGATTCGATCGCGCTCAGTTGGTTCGACGACGCGATGAAGATCATGTTGACGGCGCTGACCCGACCGCGCAGCGCATCGGGCGTTGCGAGCTGCACGGCGGTCTGGCGCATCACGACGCTCACCTGGTCGGCCATGCCGACCACCATGTAGGCGGCCACCGACAGCGGGAACGCACGTGAGAGGCCGAACGCGATCGTCGCGACGCCATAGACACCGACGGCGATCAGCAGCGCGCGGCCCGGGCGCGACGCCGGCCGGCGGAACATCATCACGCCGGCCGTTCCCAGCGCACCGAGTTCGAGCGACGCGGAGAGCAGGCCGTAGCCGCGCGGGCCCACCTCCAGGATGTCGCTGGCGTAGATCGGCAGCAGCGCAGTGGCGCCGCCGAAGATCACCGCGAACAGGTCGAGCGCCATGCAGCCGAGCACGATCGGCTGCGAGCGCACGAACGCGAGCCCCTCGCGCACGGCCTGCCAGCTCGGCGCGCGCCGCTCGCCGGGGTCCCGCAGCGGCCGCACGAAGCCGAGGCCGAGCCAGTTGACGGCGATCAGCACGACGAAGATCGCGTAGGCGACCTGCGGCCCGCCGGCGGCGATCGCGAGGCCGGCCAGCGCCGGCCCGGTCGCGAACGCGAGCGCCTGCGCCGTCGAGCTGAAGATCACCGCGCGCGGGAACGCGGCGAGCGAGACCAGCGTCGGCATCAGCGCCTGCCGGGCAGGGCTGTCGAAGGCGAAGGTCGCGGCGACGAAGAAGACGGCGGTGAACAGCACCGGCAGCGACTCGGCTCCGTTCGCCGTCGTCGCGAACAGCAGGCTGCCGCAGACCAGCAGCGGGAGCTGCGCGACCCGCATGATGCGCAGGCGGTCGTACGCGTCGGCCGCCGCGCCGCCGACCAGCGTCAGCGTCAGCGTCGGCACGAGCTGCACCAGTCCGACGAGCCCGAGCTGGAACGCCGACTGCGAGAGATCGAAGACGTGCCACGCGATGGTGGCGCGCAGCAGCGCCATCGCCGTCGCGGCGCTGAAGCGGCTGCCGAGGTAGATCCAGAAGCGGGTCGGGATCTCCGGCGCGGGGGTCGGCGGGGACGGCGAAGGCACCGGCGGGGAATGACACGCGGACCGCGGCGCCGCAAGGCACGCCGGCGCGTATGATAGGCTGGGCCCGCCGCCGGCAGCATCGACGGCGGACGCGACGGGACGAGGGAGAGGATGTCCTCATGACGGCGGCGACGACGGACGCAACGGACAAAACGGGCGCGACGGGCGCAACGGTCGAGACGGATTTCGGCAAGCTGCTCGGCACCGAGGCGGACGGCGTCCGTCGCTTCCTCGGGATTCCGTACGCGCAGCCGCCGCTCGGCGAGCATCGCTTCCGGCCGCCGGCTCCGCCGACGCCGTGGTCGGGAGCGCGCGATGCCACGCGCTTCGGCGGCTCGGCGCCGCAGCCGGGGCTGATGCTGGCCGCGTTGCCGGGCATGGACGTCGGTCCGCAGGACGAGGACTGCCTGTTCCTCAACGTGTACGCGCCGGTCGCAGCGCGTCCCGGCGATCGCAAGCCGGTGCTGGTCTGGATCCACGGCGGCGGCTTCGTGATCGGATCCGGGTCGCAGGGGATCTACGACGGCGGCGGGCTGGTCCGGCGCGGCGACGTCGTCGTCGTCACGATCAACTACCGGCTCGGCGTGCTGGGCTTCCTCGATCTCGGTGAGCAGGGGGATCTGGCCACCGCCAACGCCGGCATCCTCGATCAGGTCGCTGCCCTGCGCTGGGTGCAGCGACACATCGCGACCTTCGGCGGCGATCCGGACAACGTCACGATCTTCGGGGAGTCGGCCGGCGGCATGAGCGTCGGCACGCTGCTCGGCTGCCCGGCCGCGCGCGGGCTGTTCCACAAGGCGATCGCGCAGAGCGGCGCGTGCCATGCCGTCCACGCCGATCGCGAAGCCTCGTCGGCCGTCACGGCCGCCGTGCTGTCGACGCTGGGCCTCGCGAGCCCGAACGTCCGCCAGCTCCGCGAGGTCCCGGTCGAGAAGCTGCTCGCCGCGCAGCAGCAGGTGAGCATGCAGATGCTGACGACCGGCGGCAAACACCTGCTGCCGTTCCAGCCGATCGTCGATGGCGACACACTCCCGCGTCATCCGATCGACGCCGTGCGCGCCGGCAGTGCAGCCGGCGTGCCGCTGCTGATCGGCACCAATCGCGACGAGTGGAACCTGTTCGGCTTCCTGGATCCGGAGCTGCGTCAACTCGACGCCGACCGGATCGCGGCCCGCGTGCAGCGGAGGCTGCCGCACGCCGACGGCGCGCAGCTCGTCGCCGGCTACCGCGCCAGCCGGCCCGAGGCCGATTGGAGCGCCCTGTGGTTCGCGATCGAGACCGATCGCGTCTTCCGGATCCCGGCGATCCGGCTCGCCGAGGCGCAGGCGCCGCACGCGCCGGCCGTGCACGCCTACTGGTTCACGTGGCCGTCGCCGGGTTTCGGCGGCAGGCTCGGCGCCTGTCACGCCATCGACGTCCCGTTCGTCTTCGGCGGGCTGCATCTGGCCGGCGCCGACCAGTTCGTCGGCACCGGCCCCGCCGCCGATCGGCTCGCCGGGCAGACGATGGATGCCTGGCTCGCGTTCGCGCGCAGCGGCGCCCCCGGCCACCCGGGACTCCCCGACTGGCCCGGCTACGCCCCGCCCCGTCGCGCCACCCTCGAACTCGGCCCCACCTGCCAGCTCCACGAAGACCCCCAATCCCAAGACCGCCAACTCTGGCCCCACCTCCTCTAACCCCCCCGAGACCCGCCGCCGTCAAGCAACGTGTCGTCAAGAAAGGGGTCGGGTTGGTTTCGTCAACTTTTGCCCGATCGCGGCTGCGGGGAGAACGCGCCGGCGGGAGCGCGCTGCCGGGCGGCCCCCGCTTCGGGCGCATCCGTGCGTCCCGCGTGGTTCGTCGTCCGGCGCTGGACGTCGTGGCCCGGCCCGTCTTGGAAGCGGGACGCACGATGGCCCGGCGGTGTGCGGCTCCAAACCCTCAACCCCCGTCCCCGCCGCGCCGATCCATCCCGTCATGCTGGATGGTCGCCTCTGCATCGCCTCCCATGCCCAGGACTCCGACTACGCGCCGACGTCGCGCGTGCTGCTCTGGAAGCTCGGCTACGCGCTGCTGCCGCCGGAGGAAGCGCCGGATCCCGCCGTGCGCGTCGTCCGGGACGACCGGCTCGAGGAGGTCTCCGGTCCGACCCGTGAACCGATCATCGTGCTGACCCGTAGCCGCCGGCGCCTGCCGGCGGACCCGCGCGTGCTCGGTTCGCTGCGACGTCCGGCCGGCCTCCACGAGCTCTATCGCCTGATCCAGGCGGCGACCGAGGAGAATCCGCGCTCGGTCCCCCGCGTGCCGTGCGAGCTGAAGGCACGCGCGTCGAACGGCGCCCAGGAATGGGATCTGACCGTGACGTCGCTGTCCGAGAACGGCGGCCTCGCGTATGGAACCCCGCGCCCTCGCCTCGACACCCGCCTCCTGCTCGACATCGAGCTGCCGTGGGGGGAGCGCGTCGGCGGCCCCGCCGTCGCCGCGTACGAGCAGGGCAACGATCTCGGCTTCGTGTTCCACGACATCAAGCTCGCCGATCGCAAACGGCTGACCAAGGCGGTGGTGCAGCTACTCGACCGCGCCTGACGCGTCGCCCGCCGGGCTGGGAAGCCGCGCTCGCCGGAACTCCGCGCGTCGCGCCGCCGGATTCAGCGCTGCGCGGCGCGGAGCAACGCGTGGAACGCAGGCTCGAGATCGTCCGGCGCCGGCGCGGATAGCACCAGCGCCTCGCCGCGATCGGAGAACGCGAGCTCTGCGGCGTGCAACTGCACGCGCGACGCCGGCGCCCCGCCGTACCGGACATCGCCGACGATCGGCGCTCCGGCAGCCTCGAGATGCACGCGGATCTGATGCGTGCGGCCGGTGATCGGCTCGGCCTCGACGAGGGCCTGCGTGCCATCCATGGCCAGCACCCGCAGGCGCGTGTGGCTGGCCCGATGCCCGGGCGCCGGCGCCGCGCGCAACGTGTAGCGATAACGCGTCGGGTGCAGCGTGCGGGCGATGTAGCCGGTGATCTCGAAGCGCTCGTCCGCCGGCGGAGGCGACACCAACGCCAGATAGCGCTTGTGCGCCGCACGGTCGCGGAACAGCGCGCCGAGCCGTGCCGCCGCGCCGGCGTCGCGCGCAAACACCACGACGCCGCTGGTTTCGCGATCGAGGCGATGCACGGCCACCAGCTCCGGCTCGCCGCGCGCCCGGCGCAGGGCGCCCTCCAGGGATGCGATCCGGCTCGCCCGCGTCGCCTGCACCGCCACGTGCGCCGGCTTGTCGACGGCGATCCAGTCGTCGCGCTCGGCGAGCAGGCGGTCCGGCCCGAACTCGACCGGGTCCGGCTCGTACGCGAGCGCATGCAGATCGACGCGGGTCCCGGCTGCGAGGCGCGCCGGCAGGTCGTCGCCCCCGTGCGGTCGACCGTCGAGGTGGATGCCGCCGTGGCGCAGCAGCCGTGCGACGGTCGCGCCGTCCCAGCCGGCGTCCGCGACACGCGCCGCGAGCTCGCGCACGACGAAGCTCTCGCGATCGCACGCGGCGCCGAGCGTCCACTGGAGTCTCCGCACCGGCGGATCGAAGCGTTCGCGCGGGGGCCGTGCGGGGGCCGCGCCGGTCCGATCGGAGGGGCTCGGGCTCATGGCCGGGAGCAGGGTACGCGAGCGTCGGCTCGCTGGCCTCGCGCTCCGGGCGAAGCTGCATCGAAGCAGGAGCCTCGAGCGTCGTCTCTCGGTAGGGGTCGTTCGAGTCGCTGACCGGCTTGCCCGATCCGGACGCCCATCGATTCCGAGACGAACCCGTTCTTTCGTCGCGCCGGAGCCCGCGGTCCGTGCCGAACCGCAACCCGGCCACATGCGAAACGCTCCGTTTCGATATACGCTCGCCCCTTCACGATTCCGGAGGCCGCCATGCGCCGATCGCTCCTGCTCGTTGTCGCGCTCGTCGCCTTCACGGCGAATCCGCTCCCGGAGGCCCGTGCCGAGGACGACGCCACCGATGCCACGCTCCCGTTCCAGGAAGGCGACGTCGTCACGCTCGATGAGATCGACCGACTGCGTCCATTCCTGCCGGAAGAGGTGTGGAACAACCGCGATTTCTTCTTCTACGAGGGCATGAAGCTCGAGATCGGCCCCGCCTTCGCCGACTACTCGCCGGCTCCGACCTATCTGGCGGCCACCGAACAGTTTCGCGGACAGCCGAAGATCGGACCGGGTGGCTCCCTCGAGGACTTCGTCGCCGGCCAGCCCTTCCCGATGGCCGACATCGACTGCACCGGTGATCCCAACGCCGGTGTCAAGATCATGTGGAACTTCCACTACCGCTGGGCGCCGATCAGCGCCATGTCGAGCTTCCACTATTCCTACTGGGATCGCGGCGAGGAGTTGCCGCTCTACTACCAGGGCACTGGCGGCGGCGTGCAGCTCTCGCGTCGCTCGGAGCCGTCGCTGCTCGAGCAGGACGGCGATCTGTTCCGGGGCGAGGCGCGCCAGCGCGCCGGCGGCGCCGAAGTGATGGCCCCGTTCGACGCCCGCGGCATCATGTTGCTGACCTATCGCTACAAGGAATCGGACCTGCCGATGGAGAAGGCGCGCAACGACGATACCTGGGTCTATGTGCCGACGCTGCGCCGCGTACGTCGGATCTCCACGGCCCAGCGATCCGACGCGATCTCCGGCACGGACTTTACGCTCGACGATCTGTTCAGCTTCAACGGTGTCGTTCCGCAGTACGACTGGGAGTGTATCGGCAAGCGGGACGTGCTGGCGCCGGTGAACACCAAGGTGAAGGGCTACCCGTACGTCGACAACCAGAACTTCGGTCCTTACGGGTTGTCCTTCGCCAGCGATCGCTGGGAGCTGCGCCGGGCGGTGATCATCCGGATGACGCCCAAGAATTCCGATCATCCGTACTCGCGCAAGGATCTCTACATCGACACGCAGAATCTCCAGCCGCTCTACTCGATGGCCTACGACCAGAAGAAGGATCTCTGGAAGATCATCTACCACAACAAGCGGTGGAGCGGCGACGAGTCGCTGACCGGGAAGTGGTTCGAGGCCTGGGACGACGTGCCGGAGCCGCGCGTCCACTCGGTGGTCAGCGACGTCATCGTCAACGTGCAGACGGGGACCGGCAATCGCATCGAGTTCTGGGACGCCGGCGGCAAGTCGCTCGGCAACAAGGCCCGGATCCGCCGCTACATCGATGTCGGGCGGCTGACGCGCGGTCGCTGACGGCCGCCCGCAGCGGCGCGCCGGCCCTTCCGCGGCGCTAGGCTGGGGCTCCTCGGGGCGCTGCCGGTGCGCCATCGACGAGGCCTGCGAGCGGATGCACGCCGGCGAATCGATCCGTACGGTTCTGCACTTCGACTGACACAGGCCGGATTCCGAACCGGTCCCCGGGAGGTTTCATGCACCCCTATCCCCATCGCTACACGGTCTCTGCGCGCATGCAGGGACAGGATCCGATCGCGCTGTCGTCGCCGGGCCTGCCGAATCTCGACAGCGCGCCGCCCGCGGAGTTCGACGGGCCCGGAGACCTCTGGTCCCCCGAGACGCTGCTGGTCGCCGCCGTCGCCGATTGCTTTGCGTTGACGTTCCGCGCGATCGCGCGCGCGTCGCGTTACGAGTGGACGACGCTGCGCGCGGAAGCGACCGGCGTCCTCGATCGCGCGACCGACGGCACGCGTTTCACCGAGATCCACCTGCGCGCGGAACTCGACGCGCCGGCCGGCGCCGATGCCGCCCAGGGCGAACGCCTGCTCGCGAAGGCCGAGAAGAGCTGTCTGGTGTCGCGCTCGCTCGTGGCGCCGGTTCATCTCGAGGCAACGGTTCGCGTCGCCTGAGCCGCGGCCGCCGCCCCGGGCGTGACCGCATCCGTCGCAGCGGCGGACTACCGTTCCGGCCATGACTCCGGATCCCGGATGCCGGTTGCTGCTCGCGACCGGACCGCGCGCCGCCGAGGCGCAACTGCTGGAAGAGGTCGCCCGCGCGGCTCGCGCCGGCGAGGCGGCGCTTCGTCGCGGTGAGCTGGCCGCGCTGCGCCGGCCGTTGCGGATCGTCGTGCCGTCGCAGAGCCTGCGCCGGCACGTCGCGGCGCGGCTCGTCGCGCACGCCGGCGGGTCGCTGCTCGGCGTGCAGGTGCAGACGCACGTCGCGCTGGCACTCGAGGCGCTGGGCCGCGCGGGTCTGGCCGTCCCGCGCGGCAGCGCGCTCGTGCCGGTGCTGGTCCGGCGCCACGCGGCCGAGGAGCCCGCGCTGGCGCGCTGGCTCGGCGACCTCGAGGACGGCTACGGGATCGTCGACGGAGCCGTCCGGGATCTGCTCGACGCCGGCTTCGAGGCTGCGTCGGCCGAGGCCTTCGAGGAGGCGATCGCCGCCGTCCAGGCCGAGGACGAGGTCTCCGCAACGGCCGTGGCGCGGGCGCAGGCGTTGGGTCGCATCGCGCTGCAGGTGCTCGCCGCCCTCGAGGCAGCCGATCTCGGTCACCGCACCGCGCTGCTGGCCCGCGCGCGTGCGGCCCTCCACGCCCCGGGAGCGCACCCGGACGCGCTGCTGCCGACGGCAGGCTTGTGGATCCATGGCTTCGCCGACGCCACCGGACTCGTGGTCGAATGGCTGGAGGCCCTGGTCCGTGCGTTCGCCGCGCGCGTCCTGGTCGACGGGCCCGAGGATCCGGCGCTGCCCGGCCGCCGTGAGACGCGCTATGCGAAGGACTTCTGCGATCGCTTGCGGGATGCGACCCGCGGCGAGCAGGTCGTCGTCTCACCGCCCGCCGTCGCGCCACCTGCCGCGCTCGAGCTGCTGCGCGCACCGGGCGCCGCGGCGGAGCTGCGGGCCGTCGCGGCACGCATCCGCGCGCGGCTCGACGCCGGGGAGGCGCCCGAGTCGATCGGCATCGTCGCGCCGCGCTTCGAGACGCACCGTGCGGCCCTGGCGGCGCAACTGGGGCGGCTCGGGATTCCGTTCTCCACCGAGGGGGTGCCCGCCGGGCCCGATGCCGTGACGCGCCGGATCGCCGCGCTGACGCTCCTGCTCCGGAGCGGCGGCTCGGCACCGGCGGAGACGTGGCTCGCCGCCGCGGCGGATCCGGACGCGGCGGACCCCGATCTGCACGTGGCGCTGCACGTGCTCGGCGCCGGTCGGCTCGGACAGGTTGCGACGCTCGATCTCGATGCCGTGCTCGGCGACGCGAGCGCCCTGCGGCTGCCGGTGCGACGCGGCGGGGTCGTCGGCAGCGCCGGCGCCGATGACACCGCCGCGCGCAACCGGCGTCGCCGGATCTCGCGGCGGCGGCTCGAACAGGCACGGACCCGCGCGGCGTCGCTGCTGAGGTCCCTGCACGACTGGCCGGAGCAAGCCCCGTTCTCCATCCATCTCGCGGCGCTGCAGGCCCTGTTGCACGAGCGACTCGGCTGGGGGGACGACGATCCGGAGCAGCAGCCGGCGCTCACGGCGCTCGACGCGTTGGCGCACGACGTCCCGCCCGAGTTCGGACTGATGCGCGAGGAGATGCAGCGGCTCGTCGTCGACACGCTCGAGGCCGTGAGCGCGGCGCCGGCCGGCGGCGCCGGGGCCGGCGTGCAGGTGTTGAGCTTCACCGCCGCGCGCGCGCGAACCTTCGGAAGGCTCTTCGTGCTGGGCCTCAATCGCGGCGAGTTTCCACAGGCCGGCGGCGAGGATCCGGTGCTGCCCGACGCGTTGCGCGCCAGGATCCGGCGCGATGTGCTGTCCGAGATGCCGGTGAAGGAGCGCTTGCGAGACGAGGAACGCGCGGTCTTCGCGTCGCTGTGTGCGGCCGCACCGAACGTCGTCCTCTCCTGGCAGTCCGTCAGCGACGATGGACGGACACGTGTCGAGTCGCCATTCCTGACGCGTCTGCGTGTCGCGCATACGAGTCGGGAGCTGCCGGAGACCTTCGCCGCGCCTCTGTTCGCGGCCGATTGCAGCTCGGACCCCGCCGTGGTCGACTCGCCGCGGCCCGCGCACGAGCACGCGGTTCTCGCCGGTCTCGCGGGTCTGGCCGGCGCCGGTTCCGCTCCGTCGACTCCGGCCGAGGCGTCGGATTTCGAGTCCGTGTACGCGGTCGCGCTGGCCGAGGTGCGCGCTGCGCTGCGCGCGGATTCGGGCCCGTCGGATCCGGCGCCGGATGCGCACGAGATCGCCGCGCTGGCGCGCTTTCGCGCCAAGGCGCTGCGCCTGCTCGAAGCCGGAGGCTCCGCGCGCGGCGACCGGGACGACGACGGCGTGCCCTCGCTCGGCCCGTGGTTCGGTTGGGTCGGCGCGCCGGCGCCGGATGCACCCTCGGCCGAGCCGACCGCGGACGTGGCTGCGGAGATCTCCGTGACGCAGCTCGAGGGCCTCGCACGCTGTCCGTGGCAGCACTTCCTGCGCCGCGAGCTGGGGCTCGAGCCGGTGCCGGATGCGCTCGCGGAGCTGCCGGCGCCGGCGTCCCGCCTGCGCGGCCGCGTCATCGACCAGGTGCTCCGCCGGATCGTCGACGCGGCCCTGCCGGCGCCGCGACAGCAGCTCGAGGCCGCCCTCGCGTCCGGTCCGGTCTGTGCGCCGTGGCCGGCGCCGGACGTTCTCGAGCGCTGGCTGCTCGACGCGGCGCGCACGGTCGCGGCCGAGGACGGCCTCGTGCTGCCGGGCTTCGCCGCCGCCCTGGCCCGGCGCGTGTCCCCGCTCCTCGCTGTCGCGCAGGCCGCCGACTGGCACGATCCGTCGGGTCCGAGCGTGCTCGGGGCGGAACTCTCGGCCGAACTCGTGCTGCCCGATGCGGCGGGGCTTCCGCGCCGCATCGGCTTCCGCGCCGATCGTGCCGATCTGTCGGCCGACGGCGTGTTGCGCATCACCGACTACAAGGCCGGAGCGCCGATCTCTTCGGCCGCCAGGGCCGACACCCGACAGCGACACCTGCTGGCGGCGATCCGGCGCGGCGAGAAGCTCCAGGCGGTCATCTACCACGTGGCGGGGCGCGCGCTGGCGCCCGGACGAGCCGTCGAAGGGCGCTATCTGTTCCTCGCCGAGAAGCTGGCCGACGCGGCGCGCAGTCTCACGGTCACGAACGATGCCCACGGGGCCAACGCCGTCGATGCGCTGCACGAGACCGTACCGAAACTGTTCGCGGTCGCTGATCATGGCGTCTTCGTGCCGCGGCTCGACACACCGGAGGGGAGGCCTCCGTGTTCCTGGTGTGACGTCGTCGCGGCCTGTCTGCGCGGGGAGCATCGGCACCGCACGCAGCTCGGCGCCTGGATGGAGGCAGCCGGTGCGAGGGCTCCGGAGGACCTCACGCCGGCGGAGCGTGCGGCGTTGGCGGTGCTGCGGCTGCCGTCGGAGTCCGAAGCAGCGGGCCGCGACGAGCGCCGGACGGACGGACCAGGGGTGGACGCGTGACACCGGCCGGCAAGACGGGAGGTCACGATCCGCGCCGCGCGGCCGACGCGGAAGCGCGTCACGTCGCGCAGCGTGAGTTCCGGCGACCGCTGCTGCTGCAAGCCGGCGCCGGCACCGGCAAGACCAGCGTCCTGGTGGCGCGCGTCGTCGCCTGGTGTCTGGGGCCCGGCTGGACGCGTGCGGAGCAGCGATGGACCGGATGCGGCCTGGACCCGGACGCGGAGCGGGTGGCCGGCCGCGTGCTCGAGCGCGTGGTCGCGATCACGTTCACCGAGGCCGCCGCCGCGGAGATGGAGGAACGCGTCGGCCATACGCTGCGGGCGCTGGCCGGGGAGTCGGCCGAGGCGTCGGGCGCGATCCACTTCGATCCCGAGGCGTTGCCGGACGACCCGGATCAGCGCCGGGTGCGGGCGCAGGCGCTCCTGGCCGCCTTCGATCGGCTGCGGGTCTCGACGATCCACGCGTTCTGCCAGCGGCTGCTCCGCGAGCATCCGCTCGAGGCCGGTGTCCATCCGCGTTTCGAGGTGGATGCCGACGGCCGCCTGCAGGCGCAGGCGGCGCGCGACACGCTGGACGCCTGGCTCGCCGATCCGGTGCGTGCGCAGGACGAGGACTTCCTGGCGCTGGCCGATGCCGACATCGCTCCGGCCGCGCTCGAAGAGATGCTCGAGGCGCTGTTGGCCGCGGCCGTGGAGCCGGCGGCCTTTGCGGCGGACCCCCTGTCCGCACCGCGGGTCGCCGCCTGGTTGGCGCGCGTGCGGACGGCGCTCACCGGCTTTCTCGAAGTCGAAGCCGGTCGGCTCGCGGGCCTGAGCGGCCGAGGCAAGGGCCGTGAGGTCGCGGAAGCCGCCGCGGCGTCGCTCGCCACGCTGCCGGAGGACGGGGCCGGGCTCGACGCCTGGATCGCGCAAGAGGTCGAACTCTGGTCGGCCGCGCACCTTCGGCGGCTCGAGGAGTTCGCCGAAGGTCGCTTCACCGCCCGGCGCGAACACGCCGAGATCGAGGGGTCCGAGCTCGCGTTCGCCGCCGCCGCCGCCGCGCTCGCACCGGTGCTGCGCCATCTGCTCGCGCTCGATCCCGCACGCCTCGCCCTCGTGCATCGCGTGCTGGTTCCGCTCTACAGCGAGGCCCAGCGGCGCATGCAATCCGCCGGGGCCGTCAGCTTCGACGGCCTGCTGCGGCTCGCCGCGCGGCTTCTCGAACGGCATCCGGACGTGACGGCGCGGATGCGTGCGAAGATCGACCAGTTGCTGGTCGACGAGTTCCAGGACACCGACGCGACCCAGTGCGCACTCGTCGCCAGGCTGGCCCTCGATGCGGAGCCGACTCCGACGCCCGGTCTGTTCGTCGTCGGGGACCCGAAACAGTCGATCTATGGCTGGCGGAACGCGGATCTCGCCGCCTACGAGGAGTTTCGTGATCGGCTGCTTGCGGAGGGGGGGGCGCTGCACCGGCTGTGCGTCAACTACCGCTCCGCCGCCGTCGTCCTCGACGAGGTCGAGCGCGTGATCGCACCGGTGATGACGGAGATCCCGCGTGCGCAACCTCCGTTCGAGCCGCTGGTGCCGGGGGCACGGCTGGAGACCGCCGGGACGGTTCCGATCGTCGAACACTGGATCGCGTCGGACTGGCAGGATCTGGCCAATGACACGGACGGTGGTGCGACGCGGACCCTGCGCCCCGAGGCCACGGCGCGCGAGGCGCGTTGGCTCGCGGCGGATCTGCTGCGTGTCGGGCGGGAACAGGGGCCCGGCTTCCGCTGGACGCAGATCGGCATCCTGCTGCGCACGACCGGGGACGTCGACGTGTACCTCGACGAGCTCCGGCGCGCCGGCATCCCGTACACGGTGGCGCGAGATCGTCAGTACGGGCGTCGCCGCGAGGTCGTCGAGGCGCGCGCGCTGGTGAGGACGGTGCTCGATCCCAGCGACCAGATTGCGCTGGTGGCGACGCTGCGCTCGGCGTGGGTCGGTGTGCCGGATGCGGCGTGGCGCCCGCTCTGGCAGCGCGGCTTTCCGGATGCGATCCGGGAGACTCTGGACGGTGTCGAGGGAGCCGGCGAACGGCTGGCGACGCTCGTGATGGCGGCGGCGGAGGGGCGCGGCGCGCAAGCGACCTCGCGGTCGGATCCGGCAGCGCTCACCGGATGGGAAGGCTCGTTGCTGCACGCCGTCGAGGTGTTGGCGGCGTTGCGACGGGGGTTCCAACGCGAGCCGGCCGAGCGGTTCCTCGAGCAGGTCCGCTCGCTGTCCTTGCTCGAGCCCGGGGACGCCTCGCGTTCGCTCGGGGCGTGGCGGCTGGCCAATCTCGAGCGCTTCTTCCGGGAGCTCGGAGACGCCTTCGAGGAGGAACGCGGGGACGTCGCCGCGGTCCTGCGCCGACTGCGTCGCGACCAGGAAGCCGGTCCCCGCGACGACGAGGGCCGGCCGGCGCATCCGAGCGAGGACGCCGTCCAGGTGATGACGATCCATGCCGCCAAGGGGCTCCAGTTCGAACACGTCTACCTGTTGCAACTGCACAAGGGAGAAAGCCGCCGCAGCGGCGGAGAGCCGTTCCGCGGCGGCGAGGGCGCGCTGGCCGGGGAATGGAGCCTCGGCCCCGGACGGGTGGCGACGCTCGGATTCGACGCCGTGCGCGCAGCCCGGGAGCGCATCGAGAGCTTCGAACGCGTGCGGACGCTCTACGTGGCGATGACCCGGGCGCAGCGTCGGCTCGTGCTCTCGGGGCACTGGTCGGGCGCGGCAGGCGATGGCGTGCACGGGACGCTGCTGCACACGAGTCGCGGCGCCGCGCGCGTCGCCTGCGTCGCGGAGGGAATTCGGCGCGGGGAGGCGTGGGATGGCGTCATCGAGACGGACGGGCTGCGTTGGGTGTTCCTCGATCGCGCGGCCCCATCGACCACGCCATCCGAACCGCGGGTGCGTCGCGGCGGCGTCGCGCTGGCATCCGTGCAGCGCGAGAGCGGCGCGTTGCGGGCGGCACGCGCGGACGCCGCGCTCCGCATGCGACGCTCGTTCACCGCGGCCGCGACGGCCGGCCTGGCCGCGGCGCAGCGCGAGAGTCGGAGCGATCCGCTCGACGGGACGGCCTTGCGGCCGCGCGCGCCGGCGCCGTCACCGGGCGAGGCGGGCCTCGCACCGGCGATCGGGTCCGCCTTCCATGCGTTGCTCGAGCGGATCGACTGGGAGTCGCGCACGCTCGAGGGGGAATGGCAGCGTGCCTGCGCCGACGCTCGCGAGGGGTTGGCGCGCGCCGTCTCCGCTTCCCTCGGGCCGGTTGCGCGTGCGCGTTGGGATGCTGCGATCGAGGCATTCCGGGACGGACCGTTCTGGGACCGCCTGCGTGCGATCGGGCCGGCCATCGTCGGGCGCGAGCTGCCGGTCCTGATCGAGCCGAGCGAGAGCGGCGACGGCCCCGTCGGCGCCGGAGTCGGCGCCATCGACCTCGTCTACCGGGAACCCACGGGCGAGTTCGTCATCGTCGACTTCAAGACGGATGTCGTGCGCGACGCCGCGGAACTGGCCGAGAAGCGGGAACGCTACCGAGGGCAGGCCCGCGCTTATCGGCGCGCGGTCCAGCAATCGCTCGGGCTCCCCGCTCCTCCGCGCTTCGAGCTCTGGTTCGTGACGGCGGATGCCACCGTCGCGATCGATTCCTGACACCCGGTCGGCTCGCGCCGAGGCGAAGCCCCGCTCCGAGAGGACTCGGAACGGGGCTGGGCGCCCGCGGGCAGAGAGGGGGGAGCCCGCGGCTCGCGCTCGATCGGGACCTGGTGCTCTCGGGCGCTCGGGCCCTAGAAGCCGAGGCTCGGGAAGCTCGGGAAGCTCAACGGCAGCGTCTGCTGCGGGAACGCGTACGGGTTCGAGAACCGGAACGCTCCATAGCTCTGGCTCGAGCCGTGAGCGGCGCGGACGGGGGCCGCCTTCTCGGTCACGCGCTCGGCCGGCGTCTCGGACCGGACGGCCGGCAGCGCCGGGAAGGCATCCTCGGCCTGGGCGACGACGACGGTCTCGAACGCCGCGGGGTCCGCCTCGTTCTTCTTCTCCGCGAACGCAGCCAGCGGAACGGCAACGATGGCCAGGGCGGCCAGGGTCGTCGTGGTGAATCGCAACATGGGATTTCCTCCTTGGGTCGCGAATGACGCGACGCATCCACGTATCGCAAAGGTCGTGCCGACCCTCCGGGGGCGTGAGACGCGAGGAGAACGATCCATTCGCGCGGAATTCTCTTTCGAACATCGATTGGTGCAACATCAGGCGTCTTTCATGCCTCATCGTGACGCGCAAAAGCCAGCTAGTGCATCCGAATGGCGCACCGATCCAAACACAGTTAGTCCCCGATCGATCCGCGTGGAGTTGGCTGGTCACACGGGATAGAACGAAGGAACACACAGGCTGCGCCGCGCGCCCGCCGATGCTTCGCCCAGGTTCAGATATTGATTTTCATTTTCAGGATCGATAGGATCTGGTGACTCGTACCCGGGAGTCCGCCGATGATCGTCTGCCACTGCCGCGGCACCAGCGATCGAGAGATCCGCCGTGCCGTCCGCAACGGAGCCGCGACGCTGCCCGAGGTCGCGCGCGCCTGCGGCGCGGGCAGCGCGTGTGGCGGCTGCGTCGAAGCGGTGCACGAGGTGATGGCGTCGGAACGCGGCGCCTTCGAGCCGCACCGTCTCGACATCGAGCTCGCCCGCGCGCGCTAGTGTCCTCGCTCCCCCTCTGCATTTCGCGCGAGGGACGGGACCGGAGGAGAAACCCAGTGCGCGGAGATCCGCAGATCATCGAAGCGCTCAACGAGATCCTGACCATGGAACTCACGGCGATCAATCAGTACTTCATCCACTCGCGCATGTGTCAGAACTGGGGCTATCTCCGGCTCGCCAAGAAGAAGCGCGACGAGTCGATCGACGAGATGAAGGACGCCGACAAGATCATCGAGCGCATCTTGTTCCTCGAGGGCGTTCCGAACATGCAGCGACTCCTGCCGGTCCGCGTCGGCGAGGATCCCATCGAGCAGCATCGCCTGGACCTCGCGATGGAGACCGAGGCCGTGCAGCGCTACAACCGCGCGATCACGCTCGCGCGCGAGAAGGGCGACAACGGCACGCGTGCGTTGCTCGAAGACACCCTGCGCAGCGAGGAGCACGCGCTCGACTGGCTCGAAACCCAGCTCCACGTGGTCTCCGAGATCGGCAAGGAGCGCTATCTCGCCGAGCAGCTCGGAGAGGACGGCAACTAGGCCGGCGCCCACCTCCGCGCGCGCAGCGAGCGGGCTCGGTTCCGATGGCTGCTGCTACCGTGCCTTGCGATGCGGCCCTCCACGCTCGTCTGGGTCTGGCTCGCGCAAGGGATCGGCGGCTCGACGCCGGCGCTGACCAAGCTGGCACTCGAAGGGATGGGCCCGTTCGGGCTGACCGTCGCGCGGCAGATCCTGGGAGCCGGTTTCCTGCTGGCGCTCGCCGCGGCGGGCCCCGCTTTGCGCGGGGGGCGGCAGGCTCCGGCGGTCGCCTGGAGCCGCCGGGACTGGGTGTTGTTGCTCGCGCTGTCGTGGGGCGGGTTTGCGCTGCCGCAGGTGCTCGGGGCGCTCGGCCTCACGCTCTCGACCGCGACGCACGGCGCGTTGCTCTCGCCGCTCGAGCCGATCGGCATCCTGCTCGGCGCTGCCTTCGTGTTGCGGGAGCCGCTCGGGTTGTCGCACGCGCTGGCGGCCGGGCTCGGTCTGGTGGGTACGCTGATGATCGTGGTGCCGTCGAGTCTCGGTGCGGCCGCGCCCGGGGCCGGGCATTTCGGCGGTGATCTGCTGATGGCGGCCGGACATCTCAGTTGGGCCATCTACACGCTGGCCGCGAAGTCGCTGGTGACTCGTCACGATCCGCTGCGTGTGGCGATCCGCGCGAGCCTCCTGTCGGCGCTGCCGCTGCTTCCACTCGCCGGGTTCGAACCGTTCTCGCTGGAGCGCGCGCTGCCGGCGCTCGGCTGGTTGCTGCTGCTCGCGCTGCTCGCGTCCGGTGTCGCGACGCTGGCGTGGAACCGCGCGCTGCGCGAAGTCAGCGCCGGTACGATGGCGATCTTCGTCTTCGTGCAGCCCGCCGTGGGTCTCGCGGTCGGTGTGCTGGCGCTCGGGGAACCGGCGGCGCTGTGGTCCGTGCTCGGCGCCGCGCTGATCGTGGGAGGCGTGGCGCTCGCCACCTTGCGCGGAGAGCGAGTGGCGCCGCCCCCCGCTCTGGTGGCGTCGTGAACGGCGTCCGCCATCGGCTGCGGGCCGGGGCGTCGCGGGTCCGGCTCGAGGCGCCCGTGGGCGGCCCGATGATGGGGTACGGGGCGCGCTCCGCAGGCGCGCTCGGCACCCGGGATCCGCTCTACGCACGGGCCCTGTATCTGTCCGAGCAATCCGATTGGATCTGGATCGAACTCGATCTGTGTCTGTTGGCTCCGAGCCACGCCGAGGTGATCCGCGCGCGTGTTGCCGAACGCACCGGGGTTCCGGCGCCGCGGGTGGTGGTGGCCTGCACCCATACGCATTCGGGTCCGGAGACCGGCCTGTTCGCGGCGCTCGGCCGGGCGCCGACCCCGGCCCCGGCCGCCCGGCTGCTCGACGCCGCCGTCGAGGTGGCGGCCCGCGCGCGCGCGGCCGCCGTCCCGGCGCGCCTGGGGATCGGACACGCCACAGCGAGCATTGGCCGCAACCGCCGCCTCGAGGGCGGACCCGTCGATCCGGAGATCCTCGTCGCCCGCATCGACCGCGACGAGGGCGGTCCGCTCGCCGTAGTCTACATACACGGGTGTCACCCGACCGTGCTCGGCCACGACAACCTGCGCTACTCCGCGGACTGGCCGGGGGCCGCCTCGCGGGGGATCGAAGCGGCGCTGCCCGGAGCGCTCGGGTTCTTCGCCCTCGGCGCCCACGGAGACGTCGATCCGCGCACGCGCGGGCTCCAGGATCTGGCGCTGGCGGACCAGAGCCGTGGCGCCAGTGACGAGCAGATGGAAGCGCTCGGTCGCGAAGTCGGCGAGGCCGTGGCGCAGACCGCGGCCGGGATCGTCCCCGATGCCGATGCGCCGGTGTGCAGTCGCGCGACGAGCGTCGTCGTGCCGGTCCATGGCGCCGACGGCGAGCCGGAAGCACGGGCGGCCGCGCTCGAGGCCGCTCGGCTCCGCGCCGTGTCGGCTCTCGCGCTCGATCCGGCGCTCGATCCCGACGTCGGCGCCTGGTTCCGGCTGATCGCCGAGCGCACGGCCGCGCTGCCGGCCGACGACGCGCGACCGCGGATCGCCGCGGTGCGTGCGTACCTGCGGGATCGGACGGCGCCGTACTTTGCCGGTGGCCTGTGCCCGAGCCTGTCGCTCCAGGTGTTGCGACTCGGCCCCGCGGCGCTGCTCACGCTGCCGGCCGAGGCCACGACGGACGTCGGCCTCGCGTGGAAGGCGCGACTCGGCGGCGCGCCGGGATCCGTGCTGAGCATCGCGAACGGCTGGTTCCGTTACCTGCCCGATGCACGGAACTTCGCGGAGCCCGAGGCGGGTCAGCACTACGAGATCTTGATGTCCACGTTCGTACCCGACGCGGCGACGCGGTTGCTCGAGGCCGGTGAGAGCCTGCTGCGGTCGATGCGCTGCTGACTGCGTTGAGCCTCGCCGCGCCGAGATCCGGGAGCATCCCGTGCCCTGGCCATACACGAGAGGATGCTAGGCTCGGCCGATGCCGACGAACCCGACGTGGATCCCGCCGTCGAGTCCGAGTCCCAGTCCGAGTCCTAGTCCGGGTCCGGGTCCGAGGCCGGTTTCCGATCCGACTGCGAGCCGGGTCGCGAGCGGGCGGTGGAAGGCGCGATGACGGCGTCGCCCGCATCCGGGGCGCCGGGCGCCAGCGCGTTCGACGCCAGCGCCCTGCGTGGTCGCTATTCCGCGGTGCGCGCGGCGACCGAGCGCCTCGCCGCTCCGCTGTCGGCGGAGGACTGCGTCGTGCAGTCGATGACCGACGCCAGTCCGGTGAAGTGGCATCTGGGCCACACCACCTGGTTCTTCGAGACGCTGGTCCTCGAGTCGGTGCAGGCGAATTTCGCCCCGTTCGATCCCACGTTTCGCGTGCTCTTCAACTCGTACTACAACACGATCGGCGAGCAGCACCCACGGCCGCGACGCGGGCTGCTCACGCGTCCCTCGCTCGATCGCGTGTATGACTATCGCCGCCACGTCGATCGAGCCATCGACGCGTGGATCGCGAGTTCCACGCCCGCCGCCGAGGCCCTCGAAGTCGTCGAACTCGGGCTGCAGCACGAGCAGCAGCATCAGGAGTTGATCCTCAGCGACGTGAAGCATCTGCTGGCGCAGAATCCACTGCGGCCGGCGTATCGGGAGGACCTCGCCAAGCCCGCTGCCGATGCCGGCGCCGACGGCGCGACGCTGTGCTGGCACCGGTTCGAGGAGGATCTGCGCGCGCTCGGCCACGCCGGGCCGGGCTTCCACTACGACAACGAAGGCCCTCGGCACCGTCAGCTCGTGCCCGCCTTCGAATTGGCTTCGCGTCCGGTGACGCAGGGCGAGTTTGCCGCCTTCCTCGAAGACGGCGGCTATCAGCAGCCCGCCTGGTGGCGCTCCGACGGCTGGGCGCTGTTGCGCCAGCGAGTCTGGGGGGCGCCGGACTACTGGGAGCGGCGCGACGGCGTCTGGCATGTCTTCACGCTCGCCGGCCTGCAGCCCATCGAGAACGATGCTCCCGTGTGTCACGTCAGTTTCTACGAGGCCGATGCCTACGCGCGTTGGGCCGGGGCGCGACTTCCGACGGAGGCGGAATGGGAGACGGCGGCGGCCGCCGCGCCGATCGAGGGGAACTTCGTCGAACAGGAGGTGCTGCATCCGGCCCCGCTCGCTTCCGACGAGGGCCGGGCGGCTCCCGCGCGGCTCTTCGGGGACGTCTGGGAATGGACCGCGAGTCCGTATCTCGCCTATCCGGGGTTCCGAGCGGCGGCCGGTGCGCTCGGTGAATACAATGCCAAGTTCATGTGTAACCAGATGGTGTTGAGGGGAGGCTCGTGTGCATCGCCGCGCGAGCATCTGCGCGCGACCTACCGGAACTTCTTTCCGGCCGACGCACGCTGGCAGTTCAGCGGCCTGCGTCTCGCCCGAGATGCCGCGTGACGCGACTGCAGGCCACGAAGAACGACCCCGCGCGGTTCTCGAAGCGCCGGACTCCCGCGATCCGGAATCTCGGTCCCGACGCGGCGCGCTTTCGGGACGAGGCGTGGGCGGGCCTCGCGGCGCCGCACAAGACCTTGCCCTGCAAGTACTTCTACGATGCGAGCGGTTCGGCACTCTTCGAACGGATCTGCGACCTTCCGGAGTACTACCCGACCCGGACCGAACTCGCGATCCTCGAGGCGCACGCGGACGAGATGGGGGCGTGCCTCGGCTCGCGCTGCCTCCTCATCGAGTTCGGCAGCGGCAGCAGTCGCAAGACCCGCCTGCTCCTCGATCGCCTGCGCGAGCCGGCGGGCTACGTGCCGATCGACATCTCGCCCGCGGCGCTCGCAGCCTCCGTCCGGACGCTGCACGCGGCGTATCCCGATCTCGAGGTCCTGCCGCTGTGCGCCGACTACGGGGATTCCCTCGAGCTGCCGCACTCGCGGATCGAGCCGGCGCGACGAGCGGTGTTCTTTCCCGGCTCGACGATCGGCAACTTCACGCCTCCGGATGCGCAGCGCTTCCTCGCCCGGATGGCGCGCATCGCGGGACCGCGTGGCGGCATCCTGATCGGCGTGGATCTGCGCAAGGCGGCGGCCGTTCTCGAGGCCGCCTACGACGACCGCGCCGGCGTGACCGCGGCGTTCAATCGCAACCTGCTCGCGCGTCTCAATCAGGAAGTCGGTGCGGATTTCGACCTCGATCGCTTCCGGCATCGGGCCGTCTGGTACCCGGAGCGGAGCCGGATCGAGATGCATCTGGTCTCGACGGAGGAGCAGGAAGTGGACGTGGCGGGGCGTCGCTTCCACTTCGCCGCCGGGGAATCGATTCACACCGAGAACTCCTACAAGTACTCACCTGACGGCTTCGCGGAGCTGGCCGCTGCCGCGGGACTGACGGTCAGCCGGGTGTGGATGGACGAGCGCCGCTGGTTCAGCGTGCAGTGGCTGACCCGCACCGATTCCGCGTCGCCCTGACCCCGGGAACGCCCACGGCCGTCTGTTCGACGCTACGTTCCCCGGTCTCCCGGTCTCCCTGCCGGGGCCTGTGGGAGATGCGCCGATGCCTCGGGTCGCCGCGATCGATGCTGCGGATGGCTTGCGCTTTGCGCTGGGCGAACACGGGAACGGGCGGATTCGTTGGCGCGAGTCGTGGATCGACGCGCTCGGACCGATCGGCCTGCGCGTCGAGACGGTCGCTGGCGCCGAGGCGCCGGCCTTCACGCAGGCGCGCCGCAGCGAAGGCGCCGACGATCTCGGCGCCTTCGCTGCGCTCGAACTCTCGTGGTCGTCGGCGGTGGCGGGGGCGCTCCGCACGACGGTCCGCGCTTATCGTGAGCGACCGCTTCTGGTGTTCCGGCTGGAGGCGGCCGCCGCGTTGCACGGGGTGGCGACGGGTCATTTCGACCGGCCGTCGGCCGCCTGGCCGTGGTGCCGCCCGGATCTGCGCCGGCCCGACGCCCTGCCGCCCGATACGCGCGCGTTGGCGCACGCCTATACCGAGTTTGCGCTCCCGACGCAGTCCGCACCCGATTGCGCCGGTTTCTTTCTGCTGCCGTTCCGGCCGGCGGTCGTGGCCCCCCTGTGGCTCGTGGCTCCCGATGGATCCGCGCTGCTGCTGGCCCCGCTCGACGCCTTCCATGAGCAGGTGATCGGAGTCCCGCGCGGGGCCGCCGCGGCGGGCGACGGACTGCGCTGCGGTTGGCACGGCGATCTCGACGAGATCCCGGCCGGCTTCGCGACCGAGCTGGCGCTATGGGCGATGCACGGCCCACGTGCGGCGCTCGAAAGACACGCCAAGGTGTTGCGAGAGCGAGCCGGGACCCGGCGGCCCGGTCGCTACGCCGATGCGCTCGGTGCGAAGCTGTCGTATTGGACCGACAACGGCGCCGCGTACTGGTATCGGAACGAACCGGGCTGCGACGGCGTCGTGGGGACGCTGGAAGCGGCCGCTCGTTCGCTGCGCGAGCAGGAGATCCCTTACGAGGTCTTCCAGCTCGATTCGTGGTTCTATCCGCACGCCCAGCTCCGCCCCTTCGACGATCCCGACGTGTCGGTTCCGCCGACGGGCTTGCTGACCTGGGACGCACGTCCCGACGTCCTGCCCGAGGGTCTGCCGGCGCTGCGCCGGCGCTTGGGCAATCCGCCCCTCGCGGCCCACTGCCGCCACTTCGCGAGCGCATCGCCGTACTTCGAGACGCACGCGGCGTGGATCGACGGTGACCGCGCCCATCCGAGCGACGCGACCCTCTACGAGCGGCTGCTCCACCAGGCCAGCAGTTGGGGCGTCGAGACCTTCGAGCACGACTGGCTGATCGAGTGCTTCCTCGGCGTGCGTGGACTGCGTGCGGTGCCGGGTCGCGCGCGCGCCTGGCAGGAGGGACTCGACCGGGCCGCCGCCGCCCACGGGATGACGCTCCAGTGGTGCATGGCATCGCCCGCCGACTTCTTCCAGACCACGACGCTGGAACGGGTGACCTCCATCCGGACCAGTGGCGACTACAAGTACCTGATCGGCGCCGGCGCGTTGTGGACCTGGTTCTTGCACGGCAATGCGCTGGCGCGGGCGCTCGGGCTGTTCCCGTTCAAGGACGTGTTCCTGTCGCGCCGGGACGGCGAGGGCTCGCGCGATGGGGATCCGCACGCGGAAGTCGAGGCGTTGTTGGCGGCGCTCTCGGCCGGCCCGGTCGGGATCGGTGACCGCGTCGGGCGCAGTGACCGGGCGCTGATCCTGCGCACGTGTCGCAGCGACGGCGTGATCGTGCGACCCGATGTCCCGGTGGCCGCGCTCGATCGCTGCTGGCGCGGGCATGCGGCGCTCGAGCCGAACCCGCTCGTCGGTGAGGCCCATACCGTCCACGAGGCCGGCCGTTGGACCTACCTGGTGGCGATGAACGCGTATCGAGGCGAGCAGACGCTGTCCTTCGCGCTGCCACTCACGGATCTCGGTCCGCTCGCGCCGGTCCAGCCGGTGTTGGCCTTCGACTGGCGCCGCCGCTGTGCGCAGCGCGTCGAGCCCGAACATGCCTTCGAGCTCTCCCTGGCGCCGCTCGACTGGGACTACCTGGTCCTGTGTCCGATCTTATCGACCGAGCTGGCCGTGATCGGGGACGTCGATCGCTATGCGACGGCCGGCGATCGCCGACTCGGTCGTGTGATGGAGACACCAGACGGCGTCTCCTGCGACGTACTGGGAGCTCCGGAGGAGCAGGTCCATCTGGTTGGCTGGGCCGCCCGGGAGCCGGCGGCGGCGCTGCGCTGGGACGTGGGGAGCGGGCGAGCTGCGGTCCCGCTCGCTTGGGATGCGGCCGGCTCGTTGTGGAGCTGCGTCGTGGCGATCGGTCCCAGCGGCTGGTTGCGCCTCGAAGTCGCGGCCGGATGAGCGCGCGGCGCCGGATCGTGGCGAGCGCTCCGGCGCGCGCCAATCTGCTCGGCAACCCCTCCGACCTGTACGGCGGGGCCGTCGTCGGTTGTTCGGTGCCGCTGCGCGCGCACGTCACGATCGAAGCCGGCGAGGCGCTCACGCTGCACGGCGGCGAGCAGTCCGTGCGCCTCGTCGAACGCGCCGACCTGACGCTGCGGGGCGACCGCTTCGACGCGGCGCGTGCGGCACTCGCGGCTGAGTTCGGGCCGGCCTCGGCGGGAGCGCCGCCGCTCCCGGCGCTCCGAATCTGCTATCGCAGCGAGATTCCGTACGGCAGCGGACTCGCCGGCTCCACGGCGTTGCTGGCGGCGCTGCTGGTCGGTCTGGCCGCCTGGCGAGGCGAGACGCTCTCCCCGTACCACTTGGCGGAACGCTCGCGGGCGACCGAGCGACAGCTGCTCGGGGTCGCCTGTGGCTGGGTCGATCCCTATCTGTGCAGCTTCGGCGGGTTTCGTTACGTCGACCTGGGCGGGAAGCAGCGGGATGACGCCGCGCCCGGGGAGCTCTATGCCACCGTCGAGGACCTCGCACCGTACGTGCCGGAACTGCCGTTCGTGCTGGCGTTCACCGGTGTCGCGCATCACTCGGGATCGGTGCACGCACCGATCCGCCGGCGCTGGGAGGACGGCGAGCCGGCCGTCGTGAGGGCCTACCAGCGCATGACGGCACTTGCGCGCGAGGGCAAGCGCGCGCTGTTGCACGGAGACTGGGCCGAGCTCGGGGCGCTGTTCGACGAGAATCATGCGCTGACCCGGGAGCTCGGCGGCTCGGGAGACGCCGACGAGCGGCTGATCGCTGCGGCGCGGCGTGCCGGCGCATCGGGCGCGAAGCTCGCCGGGGCCGGCGGAGGCGGCACGATCGTCGCCCTGTGGCCCGATCCCGATGCAAGTGCGCTCGAGCAGGCCCTTCGCCGCGCCGGCGCGACCGCCCTCTATCGACCCGCCGTCGAGAAAGGGGCCGGGTGGGAACCGTCAACGTTTCCCCCAACGGGGGAAACGTTGACGGTTCCCACCCGGCCCCTTTCTTGACGGCCATGAGCAGGAGGATTCATGAGTTACGAGACCTTGCGGACAGAGCGTCGTGACGGAGTGTTGACGGTGACGTTGCATCGTCCCGAGCGCCTGAATGCGTTCACGCCCCGGATGATGGAGGAGCTGCTCGTGCTGTTCGACGAGATCGACGCGGACGACGACGTCCGGGCCGTGATCGTGACCGGCGCCGGCCGCGGCTTCTGCGCCGGCGCAGACCTCGGCGGTGGCGGTAGCACCTTCGATGCGAGCGGCGAGGAGTCGGTGGACGCACATCGCGACGGGGGCGGCCGCGTGGCGTTGCGGATCTTCGAGTGCCTCAAACCGGTGATCGCGGCGATCAACGGCCCGGCGGTCGGGGTCGGTGTGACGATGACGCTGCCGATGGACATCCGCCTCGCCAGCGACGAGGCCCGCTTCGGCTTCGTCTTCTGCCGGCGCGGCATCGTGCCGGAAGCGGCGAGTTCGTGGTTCCTGCCGCGTGTCGTCGGGATCTCGCAGGCGATGGAATGGGTGGCGACCGGCCGCGTGTTCTCCGCGGACGAGGCCTTGGCGGGCAGATTGGTGTCACGAGTGGTGCCGGCGGCCGAACTGCTTCCGGTGGCGCACGGCATCGCGCGTGAGATCGCCGACCACACCAGCGCGGTCTCGGTGGCGCTCGCGCGCCAGATGCTGTGGCGCATGCTCGGCGCCGACCACCCGATGGAGGCGCATCGCATCGATTCCCAGGCGATCTTCACGATGGGTCGTTCGCCCGACGCCTACGAGGGCGTCAAGAGCTTTCTCGAGAAGCGGCCACCGCGCTTCTCGATGAAGGTCTCGTCGGACCTGCCGGCCTTCGTGCCGTGGTGGCGGGACCGGCCGTTCCGGGACTGACGAGCGGCGGGGCCGACTACAGGAAGATCGGGTACACGGCGTTCGCGAGCAGTCCCAGCACCAGCAGTCCGCCGGCGAGGCGGGTCAGCAGGAAGGCCCACGCGACGTACCAGAGCGGCCACAGCGGGTAGCCCGGCGGCGGCGCGTCCGGGGGCGGCGCACCGATCGTGCGCAGGACCTGGAGGGCGCGCGGCAGCGCGCCGAAGGTGGCGAGCGTCCACACACCGAAGGTCCCCGTCAGCACCAGCACGGCGACGCTGGCGAAGTACGCCAGCACGAGCCCTTGCGCGGCCGTCCGCGCCCGGTCCGCCCCGAGGAGTACCGGCAGCGTCCGGATCCCCTTGGCCGCATCGGCTTCGAGCTTGTCGATGTGCTTGCCGAACAGCACGACGGTGACCAGCAGTGCATACGGCAGGCTGGCCGCGAGCACCCAGGCCGGCATCTGCCCGGTCGTGACGAAGTAGGTGCCGCCGATCATCAGCGGACCCCAGACCAGGAACACGCCCGGCTCGCCGAGGCCGCGATGCTTCAGCTTGAGCGGGGGCGCCACGTAGAACACGCTGATGAAGAGACCGGTCAGCGCGAAGGCGACGACGGGCCAACCGCGTTGTGTGTAGAGGTAGGCGAGGATCAGCAGGTCGATGGCGTTTGTGGCGGCGATCGCCGCCACCAGACCCGGCTTCGAGATCAGGCCCGAGAGGATCGGATGCGGCGCGTACTGGCCGCGCACGTAGCTGGCCGAGTCGACCCCGCCGGAGAGGTCGAACCAGTCGTTGATCATGTTGTTGGCGGCATGGGCGACGAGCAGTCCGAGCAGCGCCAGCGCGAACAGGCCTCCGTGTGCGGCGACCGGCGTCGGGCCGGCGACGGCGAGCAGACCGCCCAGCAGTCCGGAGGTCAGCGTCATCGGAAAGACGCTGGCGCGCGTGATCAGCAGCCAGCGAGAGAGCAGATCCGGCTGCCCGCCCGCTCGCAGGCTGGCCAGGTTCTGCGTGCGCAGGACTTCGGCCCAGTTCTTCCAGAGCGGCTGCGACGGCTCGTCCGCCGGCGCCGGGGGCGTCTGGGGTTCGGTCGCCGTCGCCATGGGATCCTCCGCCATCGGACGTCCAAGCTAGCGGTGCGCTTCTCCGGGGTCGAGCACATCGCGCCGCAGCCGCCTTGTGCTACGCAAATCCAGCGGAGAGATCAAAATGCACAGACGCGTGCGAGTCGAGACACGCGCCGGTTGGGTCGAGGGGCGGATCGAAAACCGGATCGACGCCGACCGGCTCGATGAAGCTCCTGACGATCGACCCGTGTCCGTGTTCCGCAGCATTCCGTACGCGCGTCCGCCGACCGGGCCGCTGCGTTGGGCGCCGCCGCAGCCCGAGGTGCGGTGGTCCGGCGTCCGCGACGCGACCCATTTCGGCCCGAGCGCGCCGCAACGCCCGAGCGTCGTGATGCGGATGCTCGGCATGGACGGGGTCACGCAAGACGAGGACTGCCTGACCCTCAACGTCTGGACGCCGGCTCCCGATCTTGCCGAGGGCGGCACCGATGGCGTGCGTCGACCGGTCCTGGTCTGGCTGCACGGCGGTGCGTTCGCGGCCGGGGCCGGCTCGATGCCGGTCTACGACGGCGCGCGCCTGGCGCGCCGGGGCGACGTCGTCGTCGTCACGATCCAGTACCGACTCGGGGCGCTCGGTTATCTCGTCGTGCCGGAGTTGCTCGAGCGCGGCGAGGTCGGCGCGAACTTCGGCCTGCTCGATCAGATCGCTGCCCTCGCCTGGGTGCACGAACACGCGGAGCGGCTCGGCGGAGACCCGGAGAACGTGACGGTGTTCGGGGAATCGGCCGGCGCGATGTCGATCGGCGCGCTGCTCGGGGCGCCGGCCGCGCGCGGACTGTTCCGGCGGGCGATCCTGCAAAGCGGTGCGACCCGGAACGTCACGCCGCTCGATGGGGCCCTGCGGATCGCGGAGCTGTTCCGGACGGCACTCGGCGAGGACGCGCGCGATCTCGACGCGCTGCGCAAGGCGCCCGTCGAGGCCGTGCTCGAGGCGCAGCAGCAGGCGGCGGATCTGCGCTGGAACCATGTCGAGGGCCTCGCGTTCCAGCCGGTCTGTGAGGGCCCGATCGCTGGCGCGATCCTCCCGCGTCCGCCGCTCGACGCGGTGGCGGCCGGCGACGTCGCGGACGTCGCGCTGCTCGTCGGCACCAATCTCGACGAGTGGCGACTGTTCGCGCTGGCCGACCAGAAGCTCGCCGCCCTCGACGACGAGGGGCTGGTGCGCCGCATCCTGCGCGCGCCGCCGCCGGGCGTCCACGACGCGGAGGCGTTCGCGCGTCGCGCAGTGGCCAGCTATCGGAGCGCCCGCAGGACGTCTCGAGACACCGATCCGGACCGCGGAGCGGTCACCCCGCCGCGCCTCGGCCGGCGCCCGGCAGACGCTCGCGATCTGTGGCTTGCGCTGCAGACCGACCGCGTGTTCCGGATCCCGGCGCTGCGGCTGCTCGAAGCCCAGCTCCGCCACCAGCCGCGCTGCTTCGCCTACCTCTTCACGTGGGCGGCCGCCGCCCTGGACGGGAAGCTCGGCAGTTGTCACGCGGCCGAGGTGCCCTTCGTGTTCGGCACCCTCGACGAGCCACGCTCCGCGCAGCTGATCGGGGACACGCCGGCCGCCCGGCGGCTCTCGGAGCGGATCATGGATGCCTGGCTCGCGTTCGCCCGCCATGGCGATCCGGGTTGGCCCGCCTACGACGACCCCACACGCGCGACGATGGTGCTCGGCCGCGACGGCGGGGTCGCGTCCGATCCGCTCGGCGCGGAGCGCCGCGTCTGGGAAGGGCTGCTCTGACAGGCTTGCCGGAAATCGGCCATTGGTGAACGCGCATCGCCGGGTGCGCTCCTCCCACCCGCCTCCGAACATCATCGGCCGATTTTCGGCAAGCCTGTGAGCGTCTGGACGGGACTGCGCCGAGACGGGGAGGGGCCGCCCCGAGACGGCACCCGCGAGATCGGAGCCGCGCGGAGCGCAGCTACGCCGCGGCGAGTCTGTCGTTATGCTCCCGGTCCAGATGATGATGTTCCTCTTCGTGCTCGGCGCCCTGCTCCTGTTCTGGGCTGTCGCCCGCCTGCTGCTGGGGTACGGCGCGAGCGATGCGTCGCTGCGGCAGCTCTCGGCGCGCGAGACGGCGTTCCTCGCGGCCGCGGCCGACGCCGTCTTTCCGCCGGGCGGGTTGCCGATCGAGTCCGGTAGCGAGGCGGGCGTGGTGCGCCACATCGACGGCTGGCTCGCGCTGCTGACGCGTCGCAATCGCGTGTTGATCCGGCTGCTCCTGGTGTTCTTCGAACACGCGACGCTGCTGTTTCCGGCGCCGGGTCGTGGCGGCTTCCGGCGCTTCAGTTCGCTGTCTCCGGCGCAGCGCATTGCTCTCCTGGAAGTCTGGGAACACAGTTCGTGGCGGGTCCGACGGCTCTTCTTCGCCAGTCTTCGCACGATCCTCACCTCCTCGTACTTCGCGAGTCCCTCGGTTCTGCGTGAGCTCGGTCTCGCGCCGCTCGCGATCGAGACACCGGTCGTCGAGGCGGACCTGCTGTATCCGCGGATCGGTCGATCCCGCGCGTCGATCCGCTGGCGTGTCGAGGACGTGACGGTTTCGCCATCGCACGCGCCGCTCGATCCTCGCGGCGCGCTGCATCCGGATTACGTCGGCGCAGACGCGGGGATGGCGCGTCGGGAGGAGCACTCGTGAGCGGCTCGGTGGAGGTGTTCGCCGATTACACGGGGCCGGTGATCGATCGCGCCGACGTCGTCGTCGTGGGCTCGGGCCCGTGCGGTGCCGTTGCCGCGTACGAGTTGGCGCTGGCCGGCAAGGACGTCGTCCTGCTCGAAGAAGGTCCTCCGTTCACGCCAGCCGAGTTCGAGCTGGACGGGGCGCTCTCGATGGCGCGCACGATGCGTGAGGGCGGACTGCGTTTCACGACCGGCTTCGTGATGCCGACGATGCAGGCGATCGCGCTGGGCGGCGGCTCGCTGGTGAACTCGGCGATCTGCGGTCGCTGTCCGGAGTTTCGGCTGCAGGAGTGGGCCGACGCCGCCGACCTCGACCACACCTCACGCCGTGAGCTGGAGCCGCACTACGACGCCATTGCCGGGTTCCTCGGCATCGCGCCGACCCCGGACGACGTGCAGGGTCCCCGCAACCTGCTGTTCCGGGACGGCTGCAAGGTGCTCGGCTGGTCGAGCGAACCGTGCACGCGCAACGTGGTGGGCTGTCGCGGCAGTGGCGAGTGCTTCACCGGCTGCCGCGCAAGGGCCAAGCAGTCGATGGACATCTCCTACGTGCCGGCGGCGATCCGCGCCGGCGCCCGGGTCTACACCTCGGTGCAGGTGCAGCGAGTGCGGTCGGCCGGTCGTCGCGTCACCGGTATCGAGGGACGGGTGGTGGCGCCGTTCACCGGCGCCCCCGGCGTCTCGGTGCGCATCGAGGCGCAAGCGATCGTGCTGGCCGCCGGCGCGCTCGCCACACCGCTGCTGCTGCGGCGCAGCGGCGATCTCGCCAACGCGTCGAAGCAGGTCGGCGAGAACGTCCAGTTCCATCCCGGCACTTCCGTGATGGGGGTGTTCCCCGATGCCGTCGACGCCGTCTTCGGCGCCACCCAGGGCTACCAGAGCCTGCAGTTCCTGCGTGAAGGGTTCAAGCTCGAGACGCTGTGGGCGCCGCCGAGCGTGCTGGCCGTGCGCATGCCGGGGGTCGGGCTCGAACTCAAGCGCAAGCTGCTCGACATGCAGCGCGCGGCGATCTGGGATGCCATCGCGAGCTGCCATCGATCCCGCGGAAGCGTCCGCGAACGCGGCCGCTCGCAGCAGCCCGCCATTCGCTGGCGCTTCGATCCGCACGACGCGGAGATCCTCGGCCGGGCCGTCTGGGCGCTCACGCAGATCTTCTTCGCCGCCGGGGCGGAGCGGGTGCTGCCGGGAGTCGCCGGATTGCCCGACGCGCTGCACTCGCTCGACGAGGCGCGCATCCTCGAGCGGCGACCGGCCCGCGCGAGCGATCTCGTCGTCGCGTCGACGCACGTGTTCGGCAGCACGCGCATGCACGGGGACCCGGCGCGCGGTGTCGTCGACGAGGACGGCAAGGCCCACGATCTCGACAACCTCTATGTCGTCGACACGGGGGTGTTCCCGGGATCGCCGGCGGTGAACCCGATGTTCACCGGGATGGCGCTCGCGAGGCGCGCGGCGCAGACGCTGGCCGGACGGGTCTGACAGGCTTGCCGAAAATCGGCCGACGATGTTCGGAGGCGGGTGGGAGGAGCACACCCTGCGCCGATGTCCTCGGCGGACGAGCTTCGGCGCTGCGTACGGGTTTGGTACGGCCGCCTCCGGAT
>CAADGG010000049.1 GCA_900696485.1 uncultured Pseudomonadota bacterium | reverse complement strand
TCCTCCGGCGTTCCGATCCTCCGGCGTTCCGATCCTCCGGCGTTCCGATCCTCCGGCGTTCCGATCCTCCGGCGTTCCGATCCTCCGGCGTTCCGATCCTCCGGCGTTCCGATCCTCCGGCGTTCCGTTGTCGGAGGTTCGGACGTCGGAGGTCGGACCACGAGCTGGATTTTGCAGGATCTAGCCGGCGGGCGCCAGCCCGCCGGCCCGGCGGAGCGCGGCGGGCTGCCGGAAAGCGGGAACGGCTCCCGCGGCTCCGTCAGTCGGACCGGTCGGCCCCGCAGCCGCCGCACAGCCCCTCGGCGACGATCCGGAACTGATCGACCGCGAATCCCGGCGTGACCCCGGACGGAATCACGACCGGAAACCAGGCCAGCGGGACGTCCTCGAGCAGGCCGCAGCGCCGGCAGACGAAGTGCTGATGCGGCTCGGGGTTCACGTCGTAGCGGGCCTCGCCGCCGGGGCCGGGGGCCGGCACGTCGGCCAGCACGCCGAGTTCCCGGAGCAGGGACAGGGTGCTGTAGACCGTGGCGCGGCTCGCCAGCGCGAACTCGCCGGTGAGGCTCGTGAGCACTTCGGCCGCGGTCCAGTGCCCTCCGCGCGCCGAGAGATGGCGCAGGATGGCCCGGCGCTGCGGGGTCAGCGACAGACCCCGCGCGCGAAGGAGCATCTCGATCTCCTCGGGGCTCCGGCGCATGAGCCGCGGAGTCTAGGGGCTCCGACGCCGGCCGACCAAATCCCCGCGGTTCGATGCCCCGTCCGGCCCGGTCCGTGTCGGTCTTTACCCGGCCTCTTGGCCAACCGATAAGCGCCGGCGGGGGGGCGCCATCGGTGTCGCTGTTTTCGCTGGTCCTCGAGTTGAACATGCTGGTCGCGCTCTTCGGGGCGGGCGCCGCCTTGCTGCGCGGCAGCGACGTCGCCGGCCGCCGGACCTTCGCGTTGCTCTTGCTGACCGGTGCGATCTGGTGCGCCGGCGGCCTGCTGGCGGACCGCGACCTGATCGACTCCTGGGCCGGCCTGCGGCTCTCGATGCTCGGTCTGGTTCTCGTCGGACCGCTCTGGATCGGGCTCGCCGCCCACATGGCCCGGTGGCCGGTGGCGCGCCGGATCCCGTGGTTTCCCGCGGCGCTCTCGCTTCCCGGGCTGCTGCTGTGGCTGCTGCTGTTCGTCGAGCCGTGGAGCGCCGCGGTGATGCCGCAGCTCGGGCAGCCGGGTCCCCTGTGGCGGGCCTTCACGCCGTTCGCCTACGCGATGATCCTGGCGGGCTCGACGCTGCACGTGATGAGCGGGCTCCAGCGCGGCGGATCGCGTGGCGCCCCGTCGATCGCGATCGGTCTCTCGGCCTTGCTGCCGCTGGCCGCGCACGTGTCGTGGACCTGGTTCGGCTTCCCCGACGGCCGGGATCCCACGCCACTGTTCCTGACGCCGGTCGGCCTCGCACTGGCCGGCGCGCTGTTCCCGGGCGGCTTGTTCGACGTGCGCCCGCTCGCACAGCGCGAACTCATCGATCACCTCCCGCTCGGCATCGTGATGGCAGACCGCAGCGGCCGGGTCTTCGCGGTGAACATGCATGCGGAGATGGCGCTCTCGCTCCCGCGCGCCGAAGCCATCGGCCGTGCGCTCGATGCCATCATGGCCGAGGCACCGGACCGCTATCGCGTCGAGCAGTCGGAGGTGCGGGTGGCGGGACGGGTCGTCGCCCGCTTCGCGTTCCTGCACGCCCCGCCCGAAACGGCGTTGCGACACGAAACTGCGGCTTGACCCACGCGGCGGAGCCGCGCGTTCATGCGGCGTCGTCGCCGCCCGGCTCCAGGAAGCGCGTGCGCAGCCAGCCGGCCAGGATCCGACACGCATCGGTGAACGTGAAGATGCCCACCAGTTTGTCGCGCCGTACGACGAGGGCAGCCGGCCGGTGCTCCTTCGCCATGTGCTCGAGCACGCGGTCGAGTCGCTCGCGATCCTCGACGACGTAGGCGGCGACCGCGCAGGCGTCGCGAACCCGCGCGACGCGCGGGCGGCCGCGGGCGCCGGATGTCACCAGCAAGACATCGCCGCGGGCCACGACGCCGAGCAGGCGGCCCCGATCCGTGACGGGAAGCTGGTGCACGCCGTGCTCTTCCATCATCGCCAGCGCGGCTGACACCGGTGCGTCCGCGTCGACCGCGTGCGGGAACGGCGTCATCGCGACCTTGACGGTCGGAATGTGATCGAGCTGTGAGACATCCACGGCGTAGCGGGAATCATACACGCCGGTCGGTTCGACTCCACGCGCGCGGAGACCCGCGGCGGGACCCGGAGATTCCCAGTAGGATTCCGGCATGGAGCCGACTTCGATCCGCGTCGCCGTCACCCATGGGTTGTCCCTGCACGTGCTCGAGTGGAGCCACGACGGCGTGCCGCTGCTCTTCGTGCACGGATTCGGCAACGAGGCTCACGTCTGGGACGATCTCGCGCCCGAGGTGGCGCCGTACTACCGGACGCTCGCCGTCGACCTGCGGGGCCACGGCGCATCCGACCGCGACCCCGAGGCCCGCTACGACTACGACGTCCACGTCGCGGACCTCGAGGCGCTGACGGAAGCGCTCGGCATCGACCGGCTGGTCCTGGTCGGGCACTCGCTCGGCGGACGCATCTCGATGCGGTTCGCCGGACGCCATCCGGAGCGCGTCGCCGGCCTCGTCATCATCGACTCCGCGCCGGAGCTGGACGCCCGCGGCACGGTCCGGATCCAGCTCGACGTGCAGCGCAGCGGCGAGGCAGCCAGCGACTCCGCCGGACCGAGCTTCGCCTCCGAAGCGGAGTATCGAGCGCTGCTGGCTCGCCAGTACCCGGCGGCCGATTCCGCGGCCCTGCAGCGGCTCGCGCGCCATGGCCTGCGCGCGCGGGCCGACGGTCGCTTCGAGCCTCGGCTCGATCCCGCCTGGTTTCGCGGCCGCCAGCGCGCGAGCGAGGCCGAGATGCGCGAGCGGGAAAGGCGGCTCACGGCGGAGCTCTGGGCGGCGCTCGCGCGCGTCCCGTGCCCCACGCTGGTGATCCGCGGCGCCGCCTCGGACGTCGTCTCGGCGGACGTCGCGGAGCGCATGGCGGAGGAGGTGCTGGCGCACGGCCGTCTGGTCGTCGTCCCGCGGGCCGGCCACTCCGTGATGATCGACAACCCCGAGGCGTGCCGGGAGGCGCTCACCACCTTCGCGCTGGGAGAGGGGTGACGCTCCGAAGCGATTCCGGACCCGCTGCCGGCGAGAGCCACAGGAACCTGCCGATGACCGCCTCCCCCTCCTCGATCTCGCTGCGCGGCGTGTATGTGGGCAGTCTCGTCACGCTGTCGCCGAGCCAGTGCTCCTCCGGCATCGACAAACGCCCGGTGGCTCCCGACACGCCGCTCGAGATCACGCGGGTGGGCATCGCCGGCGACGTCCAGGGCGATCGCAAGCACCACGGCGGGCCCGAGAAGGCGATCCATCACTACCCGTACGAACACTATGCGTGGTGGCGCGAGCGCTTCCCGTCGCGCGCCGGGCGCTTCGCGCACGCGCCGGCGTTCGGCGAGAATCTCTCGAGCGAAGGCTGGACGGAACGCGACCTGTGCATCGGCGACCAGCTCGTCTGGGGCACGGCGCGTCTCGAAGTCTCGCAGGGGCGCCAGCCCTGTTGGCGGATCGGCGTCTGGAACGACGAGCCTCTGCTTCCCCGCGAGGTCCAGCGCAGCGGCCGCAGCGGCTGGTACTACCGGGTATCGGTTCCCGGCCTCGCGCGACGCGAGGATCCGCTACAACGGATCCACCGCCCGCATCCCGATTGGCCGCTGACGCGGATCCAGCATCTGCTCTACGAGGATCCGCTCGATCTCGACGGACTCGCCGGCATGGCGGCGCTCCCGGCGCTCGCGCCGGGCTGGCGCGAGCTGGCGGCCCGCCGCCTGGCCGATCGTCGCGTCGAGGATTGGGAGGGGAGGCTCACCGGGGCGCGGCCAGATCCCGGCGCACGCCCCTCCCGCTGAGCATGGCCGGCAGCACGATGAGGTTCGCGATCAGCATGATCGCGATGCCGAGCGCCAGCAGCCGGCCGAGGCTCGCGATCCCGAGATGCGTCGAGAACCCGAGGCTTCCGAAGCTCGCCAGCGTCGTGCCCGCGGAAAAGAACACGGCGCGCGCCGTACTGGTGCCGAGGACCGGATCGCCGGCGGACGGCTGATGCCGGAAGCGGTGGATGAGATGGACCCCGCTGTCGACCCCGATCCCGAGCAGCAGCGGCAACACGATGACGTCGGCGAAGTTGATCGGCAGCCCGAGCAGGACCGCCGCCGCGGCCGTGACCAGCGATGCGAAGACGAGCGGGGCCAGTGCCAGCAGGGTATCGGTGACGCTGCGCCACAGCACCAGCAGCAGCAGCGTGATGGCGGCGAAGGCGTAGCCGAGCGCCCGGATCATCGCGTTCTCGATCGCGCGCGCGGACTCGATGATCATCACGGCCGCCCCGGTGGCGGACGGCTCTTCGGCGAGGACGGCGGCGACGAAGCGCTCCATCGCCCCGGGATCCGAGAGGTCTTCGCGCGCAAACCCCTCGATGCGCACGGAACCGGACGGCGCGACGAAGCGCGCGTGCAGCGACGCGGGCAACGTATCCAGGGTGACCGGCTCCGCGCGCAGCAGCAGGTCCAGCCGGACCAGCCACCCGCGCAGGTCTCCGAGCAGCCGGTCTTCGAGTCGGATGATGTCGGATGCGGACTCCGAGGATACATCGAAACGGGACATCATCGTTTCCGCGGTTTCGACGAGACGACGCGCATCGTCACCGATCGGCGTCGGTCCATGACTTGCCAGGCGCTCTTCGACGGCCTCGCGCAACTGCGCGAGGGCCCGTTCGACGCGTCCGACGGTCACCGGCGGCGGCGTGCTCGATGTCGTCAGATCTCCCAGGAACAGCCGCACGTCATCGAGAATCGCGAGCTTCTCGGGCTGCCGCGCCGGCACGAACGACGTGAGCGTCACGGCGTGCTCGACCTCCGGCAACGACTCGAGTCGGGCGGCCAGCCGGGTGGCGGCCGCGAGGTCCGGCGCGAGCAGTTCAGCGGTCCACGGCGAGGGTCGGCGCCCGCTCACCAGATCCCGCATCGTCTGCACCGATTCGGTGCCGGGGTCACGGACGTTCAGCGGATCGCTATCGAAGCGGAGCTGCGGCACCACGAAGAGGGCGCCGATCGCGAGCAGCAGGGCCGCCGCGCACACGGCTCGTGGATGGCGAAGCGGGAACTCGGGAAGCCGGATCTCGACGGCCCCGAGCCCGCGCCGGCCTCGCGTCGGCGGCAGCAGTCGCACCAGCGCCGGCAACAGCGTGAGCGTCGCCAGCAGCGAGAGGAACATGCCGGTTCCGGCGATCACACCGAGTTCCGCAATGCCGACGAAGCCGGTCGGGACGAACGCATAGAAGCCGATCGAGGTGGTCACGGCGCACAGGAACAGCGAGGTCCCGACGCTGCGGCCAGCCTCGCGCAGGGCCTGAGACACGTCCGCCCCGGCGTCTCGCAGCTCGAGCCAACGCATCAGGAAATGGATGCCGTAGTCGATCCCGAGGCCGATGAACAGCACGGCGAACGCCACCGAGAGCAGGTTCAGATGTCCGATGGCCAGCGCCGCGAAACCCGTCGTCCACGCGAGGCCGACGATCAGCGTCACGACGGCATGGAGAACGAGGCGTCCGGAGCGGAGCCCGATCAGCAGCAGGATCGTCACGGCGACCAGTGATCCCGCCCCCTGTGCCGCCGCCTGCCCGCGCACCCGCGAGAGCTCCTCGGTGGAGAGTGCGAGGTCGCCAGTGACGCGAACCCGCACGCCAGCGACTTTCTCGAGTCCCGCCTCTCGGACCAACTCGGCGACGCGCGCGACGGCCTCGCGGGCGGGTCCGAACGCGCCGAAATCGACGCGTGGGGTGACCTGGATGACGCGCCGCCGCGGCGCCGCCGAGACGCCGTCGACGCTCGCGTCTCCGAGCAACCAGTCGTCCCATGCCAGCGGGAGGGCGCCGGCATCGCCGGCGCTGGCGACCACCTCGGTCACGCGCTCGAGGACGGCCGCGAGTTCATCGGCGGGGACCGCCGCGAACTCCGTCTCCCGGACCGCCCGCGCCAGCAGCTCGAGCAAGCGCGGCAGCGTCGGCTCGCGGGCCAGTTCGGCCAGCAGCGGCTGGGCGCGGGCGAGCCGGTCCGCCAGTCGCTCGAGTTCCTCGACGTCGAGGTACAGGAGCCCGTTGCGGTCGAAGAACGCTCCGCTGCCAGGGGTCGCGACCTTCTCGAAGCGCGCGCCGTCGGCCGCGAACCGTTCGCTCAGCGTGCGAGCCGCCTCGTGCGCCAGCGTGACGGTGGCGCCGTCCACGACGACGATCAGATCGTGACCGCTGTCACCGAACTCCCGCGTCAGCGCCGCATGGTGGCGCCGGTGCGGCAGATCCTCCGAGAGCAGATCATCGGTGTTGGAGTTGACGCCGAGGTGGCCGGCCGCCCATCCGAGCGCCAGCCCCGCGAGCACGAGGCTCGCCGCCACGACCACCCGCGCGTGCCGCTGTGAGGCGTCGATGCATGCGCCGGCGATCCTGCCGACCGCCGCATCCAGGGTTTCGATGGCCACCGTTCGCCTCGCTGCTTTCGTCCGAGCGACCCGCTGCGCCCGCAGCTACCCTGCGCGGGCCGGTTCCATGACCAGCGGAGGATCCCGGTTGCACCTCTTCTTCGCACGTTCCGCACCGGGCGCAAGCGTCCCGCCGAGCGATGTCCCGACGCTTCGAGCCGGCGCGTTGGCTGGCCGTCTGTGCGCATTGCTCGTCGCCGCCTGGCTCGTCCTCCCGACCCCGGGCATCGCCGAGGAGGGCGGCACGCCGGCTCCGGAGCGGGCAGAGGCCGCCATCGAGCACCTGCACGACGTCCTGCTGGCGACGATGCGCGAGGCCGAGGAACTCGGCTTCCAGGGCCGACTCGAGCGGATCCGGCCTGCCGTGACCGAACTGTACGACTTCGGATTCATGGCCGAGAAATCCGTCGGTCTCGGCTGGCGGCAGCTCGATGCCCCCGCGCGCGAGCAACTGGTCGATGCGTTCTCCCAGCTCGCGATCGCCACCTACGCCGCCCGCTTCGATGGCTGGAACGGGGAGCGGTTCGAGACGTTGGGCTTCCAGACCGCCACGCACGGCACGCTGCTGGTGAGGAGCCAGATCCTGCGAGGGAATGGCGAGACGGTGGCACTCGACTACCGCCTGCGCCCGGTCGCGGGCGAATGGCGCGTCATCGACGTGTTCCTGAACGGGACGGTCAGCGAGCTCGCGCTGCGCCGGGCCGAGTATTCCGGCGTCCTGAGACGAGAGGGCTTCGACGGCCTGCTGCGTGCGCTCGAAGAGAAGATTGCCGCGCAGGGACTCGGCGGAGACGCGAGCTCCTGAGCGCGCGCCCGCTCCCGTACCACGCCACGCCCACGCGACCACGCCGGCGCCGTCACGGACGCGCCGCCTGCTCGACCGGCTCCGGTGGCGGCGGGAACCGCTCGGTTTCTTCGCCGCGCACGAACGCCTCGCGACTCATCCAGAACGCGCTGCGAATGGCGGCATAGAAATCCAGCGAGGACTGCTCGAGCGCCTCGAGACTCTCGCCGTGCGCCTCGCGTTCCGTGATGCCCCAGGTGCCGCCCAGCAGCAGGCGCGGCCCCAACGGCAGCAGCCAGCTGTCTGGCCGCAGCGCCATGTCGACCAGGCTTCCGACGATGTCGCGGCCGTTGCTCGGGCCGAGCAGCGGGATCACCAGATACGGTCCCGGCCCGAGACCGGCGCGACCGAGCGTCTGGCCGAAGTCCGAATGGTGCTGCGGGAATCCCGCCTCGAGCGCCGGGTCGAAGATCCCGGCGAGGCCGAAGGTGCTGTTCAGCAGGAAGCGCACGGTGGCCTTCGCAGCGCGGCGGGGTTCGAGCTGCAGCAGGTCGTTCGCGATCACGACCGGCTGGTTCAGGTTGTCGAAGATCCCGCGCACGGACCGCCGCACGGGGTACGGCACGACCGCGCCGTAGGCACGCGCGACGGGATCGATCGCCACCCGGGAGATCGCGTGGTTCACCGCGAAGACCCGACGGTTCGTGCGCTCGAACGGGTCCCGGATCCCGTGCTCGAGTTCGCGGTCGAACTCGTCGAAGAGGGCTTCATCCGAGCTGTCGAGCGCCTCCGGCGGCGGACCCGACGCCTCCTGCGCTTGCGCGCCTGCCGCGAGCAACAGGCTCGCGAGCACTACGACGATCGCCTTGCTCACCGGGCGTTCCTCGCTCTCCCTTGCGGCGCCTTTCGGCGCGAGAGTAGAGCATGAGGTCGCGCGATCGTCATGCACGGTGACGCCGGTCGTCATGCGCTCGCCCGCGACGACGCCGCGCGAACGAAGGGGTTCCTGGTCGAGCTGATCCCCGCGGGGCTTCCGACTTCGGTCCAGGACCGGCGATCCGGATCCTGGCGGCTCCCGGGCACCGGGCCTTCGCCGCTCGCTCCGCCCCGGGGCGCGAGGTAAGGTCCGCGGCCATGCTTCGTCCGGCTGGTCTGGCGCTCGCCGCGGTCCTTCTGCTGCTCCTGGCGCTCCTACTCTACGGCTGGCTCCGCCCCAACCGGGCCGTGCCGGACCCGCGCCTTGCGATCGACCAGGTCGCCGCCATCGCCGATGGCGAGCACAACTCCAACACCGACCTGATTCGCTGGAACGGCGATTACCTGTTGGTGCACGATGCGCGCCCCACCCACCTGGGCTCGCCGGATGCCCGCTTGGTGGTGCGACGTTCGCCCGATGCTCGACGCTGGGAAGCGTTGGCTCAGCTCCAGCTTCCCGGGCAGGACATCCGGGATCCCAAACTGATCGACATCGACGGCACGTTGTTCCTCTACGCGCTCCGCAACTCGGGCACGATGGCGACACCGGAGGGGACGGTGCTGGCCACCAGCGCCGATGCCGTCGATTGGACGCCGTTCGAGTCCGTCGGGCCGGAAGGCTGGTTGTTCTGGCGCCCCAAGTCGCCGGACGGCGGCGCCACCTGGTACGTTCCGGCGTACCGCCAGGAACACGGCGAGTCGATCCTGCTCCGCTCGGTCGACGGGCGCGAGTGGCAGCGTGTCTCCACGATCTACCGCGGCAAGGGCAACGACGAAACGGCCATCGAATTCCTGCCGGATGGCCGGCTGCTGGCGACGGCGCGGCTCGAGGTCGAGCCCGACAGTCTCCTCGGGCATCGCGAGGCCGCGACCGCGATCGCCGTCGCATCCCCTCCCTACCAGGACTGGCGCGTCCACGAATCGCAGGTCACGCGCCTCGACGGCCCCGCGCTGTTCCGCATCGACGAGGAACTCTTTGCGATCGGTCGTCATCAACCCGAGCCGCGCCGCGGCCTGTTCCGCCTCGGCGGCGTGTTCTCCCGCAAACGCACCGCCGTGTATCGCGTCGAGCCCGAGCGCCTGGTCTGGCTCAGCGATCTTCCGAGTGCCGGAGACACCTCGTACGCCGGCGTGGTCCTCCGCAACGGGTACGTCCACGTGAGCTACTACACGAGCCGCATCGACCGCGATTACCCGTGGCTGCTCGGGATGTTCCTGCCCACCGACATCCGGATGGCGCGCTTTCGCGGAACGGCGCTGCAGGACTTGTCGAAGGCGACACCGTAGACGGACGGACCGGCCGGTCGTCGCAGGATCCGCGCCGCAAGTCAGCGCTCGCGCGGCAGATACGCGACGCCCTCGATCTCGACCGCCGCGCCGAGCGCCAGCGCGCTGCAACCGACCGTGATCCGCGACGGCGGTTCCGCCGGGAAGAAGGTCGCATAGGCCTCGTTCATCTCCCCGAAGCGCGCCATGTCGACCAGGAACACCTTGAGGTTCACGAGATCCTCGAAGCCGGCGCCGGCGGCCGCCAGGATCCGGCCGAGGTTCTCGAGCGCCTGGCGGGTCTGGGCGCCGGCGCCGCCCTCGACCAGCTCGAAGGAGTCCTCGCGCGTGCCGAGCATGCCGGACAGGAACAGGAACTCGCCCGCCCGTACCGCATGCGAGAACACCGGCAGCCGGCCGACCCCGGCCGCGTGGATCCGCGTCGCCTTCGCCATCGATCCCTCCCGTCCCGCCCGCACGACGGCCGTCGTCCGACCATCCGGTTCAGCTTGCCACCGCCGTGAACAGACGCAGGAAGTTGCCGCCCAGGATGCTCGCCACCTCGTCGTCCGCAACGCCGCGCGCGGCCAGCGCCGAGGCGATCTCCGGGAACTGCCGGTAGCTCTGCAGCACCGGCCGGTAGTTCGCATCCATATCCGTGCCGATCGCCACGTGCGCGACGCCGAGTTCGTCGATCATGCGCAGGATCTCGTCGATGAAGTCGTCGAAGCTCGCGAGCGCGACCCCGGCCGGCCACGCCCCGACGAGGCCGCCGGCCTGCGTGACGGCCCGAGCGTGCTCGCGGCTGAGCAGACGCGGGTGCGCGTTCTCTCCGCGCGCGAGATGGCTGTGCGAGATCATCACCGGGTGGCTCGAGACGTCGAGCACCTGTCGGGTCACGTCGAAGGTGGCATGCGCGAGGTCGATGATCATGCCGAGTCGGTTCATCTCGCGCACCACGGAGCTGCCGAACGGTGTCAATCCGCCATGCACGGCGGGCTCGGTCTGGATGTCCCCGAGTTCATTGACCCGATAGTGCACGAGCGTGATCGAGCGCACCCCGCGGCCGTGCGCCTCCGCCACGCGCTCGAGACGCTCCTCGAGGAAGTCACCGCCCTCGCAGGTCAGCAGGATCCCGAGCCGATTCGCAGCCCGTGCCGCCGCGAGATCGGCCGGCGTGAGGATGCGAGCGACGCCCGGGCGCGCGGTGATCTCGTCGAGCGCCGCCAGCTGTCGCTCGTGGTCCGCGTAGGCCTCGCCGGCGTCGAAGGCCCGGCCCGCACAGATCCCGCGCGCCGGATCGACGCGGAGCACGCGCAGGTCCGCCACGGTGGCGTAACACACGAGATCCAGCTCGCCCGCGCGCAGATCCTGGAGCGCCTCGTCCGTCGCCTCGGCCCCGAGCAGCGCCGTGATCGGCTCGGCCGCAGGCAGACCACGCACGAAGAAGCGACCGGGATGAGCGTGGATGTCGGCGGAGGGGCCACGGCGGCGCGCAGACTCCGAGCGCCGCATCGAACTCGCGGCGGAAGCCGTAGCGGAACCCGCGTCGATTCCTCCGCCCGGGGCTCCCGCCGCCAGCATGGGCTCCGCCCTTTCGAACGCGAAGCAATCACACACGCCGCCGTGCTCCCGAACCCACACGATCGCGCGACGTCATCGTGCTTCGAGAAGCGTCGTCACGTGGCTCGCGATCGTGTCGAACTCGGCAGCGCCGACCTTCTTCCAGACGGTCTCGTGCTTCTCGTTCGTCCGCACGTTCTCGATCCCCTGTGCACGCTCGAGCTTGGTTTCGTCCCAGTCCCAGACGGGAGGGGGGAACCCCAGACGGGAGGGAACCCCAGACGGGGACCTTCCTCTTCTCGCCAGCTTTCGCATCCCGATCTCTTCTGCGCAGGACGCCGCCACCATAGCAGCGCGAGGGATCCGGCGACTGGAAACCGAACTCGTATCGGATCGAGGACGAGAACCGATACGCGGCGATCTTGCGACAGAGCCAGACGACTCAGCTCGTCGTCGAGCGCAGCGAAGCCATCCGCCGGGACGACGGGCGTCGCGGGGTGTCGTCGCCGGGTCGGCAGGCCGTGCTTCGCGAGCGGGGTTCGAGAAGCGCCCCGGGTCGAGGGACGCGTTTGCAGGATCGAGAGCGCGGAGTCCTGGCCGTGGCGCTCGGGACAGGCCTGCGGGCCGCCCTCGCTTCAGCCGTCGGGCGCATCGACCAGCACGGAGCGAAAGAAGAGGCAGGTTCTCGCATCCTCGAGAGACGCGGCGCGATAGACTGTCCCGGCGTGGATCGAGAGTGGCCGGGATGGATCCGTGTCGGACACCCGACAGGATGACCCGCAGAGAGTGTGAGGCGTCATGGCGAAGATTCCCTCCGTCTCGTCTGCCGACCTCCGGATCGAGCACGATCTCACCGGGATCCGCATCGCGATCGAGGGGGTCGTGCAAGGCATCGGTTTCCGCCCCTTCGTCGTGCAGCGAGCTCGTGCGCTCGGGCTCGCAGGCCGCGTCTGGAATCACCCGGATGGCGTGGTCGTCGAGGCGTTCGGAGACGCGCTGGCCCTGCGCGCACTCGCGAGTGAGCTGTGCGCCTGTGCACTTCCTGGTTCCACGCTTTCCCGGGTGGTCGAGCAGCCGATTCCTTGGGAGCCCGGGTTGGAGTTCGCGGTCGCGCCCAGCGAACCAGGCACGGGAGCCGGCATCCCGCTCGCTCCGGACCTGGCCCTCTGCGATGCGTGTCGCGACGAGATTCGCGACCCCCGTGCACGGCGCTTCCGGTATCCGTTCACCGCGTGCGCGCACTGCGGACCGCGCTTCAGTGCGGCCCTCGCCCTCCCCTACGACCGCGAGCGGACGGCGCTCGCCGGCTTTCCCCCCTGCGACGCCTGTCACCGCGAGTACGACGACCCGGCGGACCGCCGCTATCGCGCCGAAGCGATCGCCTGCCCGCGCTGCGGACCGCAGCTCACGGCGCTGTCGCCGGATGGCGAACCGATCGCCCGGCAAGAGGCCGCGCTGGCAGCGGCGATCACCGCTCTGCGTGCCGGCGAGCTCGTGGCCCTGCTCGGTGTCGGCGGTTTTCATCTCGCCTGTGACGCAACACACGAGGCAGCCGTGCACCAGCTCCGAGCTCGCAAGCGGCGCGAACGGCGACCCTTCGCCGTGATGGTGTCGGATCTCGCGGCCGCCGAGAAGTTCGCGAGGCTCGATTCGGCGGAGCGCGCATTGCTGGTCTCGCCCGCACACCCGATCGTGCTGGCGCGCCGGCGGCCGGACGCTCCGCTCGCGGCGTCGCTGGCGCCGGGACTCGACCGGATCGGCCTGCTGCTTCCGTACACGCCGTTGCATCGCTTGCTACTCGACGACATCGGACGACCGCTCGTGATGACGTCGGGCAACCGATCGGGCGAACCGATCGCGTTCCGGATCGAGGAGGGACGACGACTCTCCGGGATCGCGGATCTCCTGCTGGTCCACGACCGACCGATCCCGGCCCCGTGTGACGACTCCGTCGCGATCGTCAGCGGCGGCGCCCCGATCTGGATCCGCCGCTCGCGCGGCGTCGTGCCGCAAGCGATCGAACTGCCGGAGCCGGTCGTGCAGCCCACGCTCGGCTGCGGCGCGCATCTGCATGCGACGGTCTGCCTGGCCGTCGGCCGACAGGCGTTCCTGTCGCCGCATATCGGAGACCTCGACTCGCCGGAGGCGCTGGACGCCTTCGAGGCTGCCATCGACCGGCTCGAACGGCTGCTCGGGACCAGGGCCACGCGGCTCGCGCATGACCTCCATCCGGGCTACGTCAGCTCGCGCTGGGCGCGCGAGCGCCGCGGCGTCGAGGCCGTCGCCGTTCAGCACCATCACGCGCATCTCGCCGCGGCCTGGGCCGAGGCCGGCGTGCGGGGGCCTGGTTTCGGACTCGTCTGGGACGGGACCGGCCACGGCCTCGACGGCACGGCCTGGGGCGGCGAGCTGCTGCTCGGCGACGCCGCGGGCTGCGAGCGGCTCGCGACGCTGCGTCCGTTGCGGCTCGCCGGCGGCGAGGCGGCGATCCGCGAACCCTGGCGGCTCGCGCTCGCGGCGCTCGACGACGCGTTCGACGGCGCCCCGCCGCTCGCCGCGCTGCGACTCTTCGCGCACCCGGATGCCTCCGATCCGGCCCCGGTCCGGGCGCTGCTGCAGCAACCGACGGGATGCGTGACGGCGCACGGCGCCGGACGCTGGTTCGATGCGATCGGCGCGCTGGTGCTCGCGCAGCCGCGTGCCGACTACTCCGGTGAGATCGCGCTTGCGTGGAACGCGGCAGCGCGGGGCCGTCATGGCATCCCCTATCCCTTCGCACTCGACCGCACGGCCGCGCCGTGGCAGATCGATCTGCGTCCGATGGTGCGCGCCGTCGTCGACGATCTGCTCGCCGAACGCCCGCCGGCGGAGATCGCCGGACGCTTCCACGAGACACTCGCCGCCGCGGCGGAGATGCTGATGATCGCCGCACGCGCCGCGTCGAGCCGGCAGCCGGTGGTACTCTCGGGAGGCTGCTTCCAGAACGCACTGCTGGTCGAACGCGTCGAAGCACGGCTCCGCGCGCTCGGAGTGCGGGTCCTGCGTCCGCGAGGCATTCCGCCCGGTGACGGCGGCATTGCTCTCGGGCAAGTCGTCGTCGCCGACGCCCTGCTACGCGCGAGAGGCTGAGCACGAGAGCGTCACGTCCGGGGGGGGTGTTCCATGTGCCTGGGAGTTCCGGGACAGATCGTGGGGGTCGACGGCGACGTCGCCCAGGTGGACTTCTGGGGCGTGCGGCGTGCCGTGCGCCTCGACGTCGTCGACGAGCCGGTGGCCCCCGGTGACTGGGTGCTCAACCACGTGGGCTTCGCGATCCACCGGATCCCGCCGGAAGAAGTGGCGGCGACGCTCGCGCTGTACGACGAGATTCTCCGCGCGGCCGAAGACGATGCGATGCGGGCCGACCTCTGCGACGAGATCGAAGCGAGCTCTCGGAAGCCCGATGCTGACTGAGCTCCCCACCACGCGCGGTGCATCGCTGCAGTTCCGCGATCCGGCGCGGGCACGCGCACTGCTCGCCGCGATCGAGCGGCTCACCGCCGACCGGGCCGGCGGCGCACCGCTCTCGATCATGCACGTGTGCGGCAGCCACGAGCAGGCGATCGCACGTTTCGGCCTGCGCGCCGTGCTGCCGCCGACCCTGCAGGTGATCATGGGACCGGGCTGTCCCGTCTGCGTGACGGATGCGCCGGAAGTGGACGAGGCCGTAGCGCTCGCCGAGGCCGGCCTCCGCGTCGCCAGCTACGGCGACATGCTGCGGGTGCCGGGCTCCGGGCGTTCGCTCGACGATGCGCGCGCCGACGGCGCGCGCGTCGAGGTGGTCTATGGCGTTGCGGAAGCCCTCACCGCCGCCCAGGCGGCGCCGGACGAGCCGTTGGTGTTCTTCGCATCCGGCTTCGAGACCACGGCCGTCGCGACGGCCGCCGTGCTGCTGCGCAAGCCGCCGCCGAACTTCCTGGTGCTGTCCGCCCACAAATACATTCCGCCGGTCATGGAGATCGTCGCGGAGATGCCGCACACCCGCGTCGAAGGCTTCCTCGCCGCGGGTCATGCCGCCGCGATCACCGGCTACGGCGTCTTCGAGCCGTTCGTTGCGCGCCATCGCATTCCGGTCGTGGTCGGCGGCTTCGAACCGCTCGACCTCCTGGCCGGCTTCGCGAAGCTCGCCGAGCTGGCGCGCGACGGGGAAGCCCGCGTGGTGAATGCATTCCCGCGCCTGGTCTCGCGCGACGGCAACCGCCGCGCCCAGCAGCAGCTCTGGAGGGTCTTCGAGCCGGTCGGTGGGCAATGGCGTGGCATCGCACGGGTGCCGAATGGCAACCTGCGCCTGCGGCCCGAATTCGCCGGGCATGATGCCCGACGTCGCTTCGCCGCCCTGCTCGCGGCCGCCCCGCCGGCGCGCCTCGCCCCGCGCTCGGACGAGTGCCGCTGCGGCGACATCCTTTCCGGCAGCGCGAGCCCGCGCGACTGCGCGCTGTTCGGCGCGCCGTGCACGCCGGCGCAGCCGGTGGGAGCCTGCATGGTGAGCAGCGAAGGAACCTGCCGGATCTGGCACGAATACGGCGGCATCCCGCGCCTCGAGATCCACGAGGCCCCGTCATGAGCGGAGTCGGCGACAAGATCGCGCTGCGCCACGGCGCCGGCGGGCCGGCCATGCGGCAGCTCGTCGAGACGCTCTTCGCCGGCGCGGCACCAGCGGGTCCCGACGTCGTCGGACTCGACGCGCTCGATGACGGCGCCGCGCTCCGGGTCGGCGATCGCTGGCTCGTCTTCACGACCGACTCTCACGTCGTGACGCCCCCCTTCTTCGCCGGAGGGGACATCGGCCGCCTCGCCATCTGCGGCACCGTCAACGATCTCGCGATGATGGGCGCCGTCGTCCCGCTCGGGCTTTCGCTCGCGATGGTGCTGGAGGAAGGCTTCGCCCTCGCCGACCTCGAGCGCATTCGCGACTCGATCACGGCGGCGTGTCGCGAGGCCGGGACGCGGATCCTCACCGGTGACACCAAGGTGATGGGTCGCGGTGAGATCGACGGGGTCGTTCTCAACACGACCGGGCTCGGATTCGCAGACCGCCTGGTGCGCGACGACGGCCTGCGCGCCGGCGACGTGATCCTGGTGACCGGCACGATCGGGGATCACGGCCTGGCCGTGCTGGCGCAACGCCACGGCCTCGACGTCGGCGCCGCGCTGCGCTCGGATGTCTCGCCGCTGAACGGTCTCGTCGCGGCGGCCCTGGCGGCCGGCGGGGCCGGGATCGTCGCCATGAAGGATCCGACCCGCGGTGGCGTGGCGAGCGCCCTCACCGAGATGGCGCACAAGGCCGGCGTGGGCGTCGTCCTCGAGGAGGCCGCGCTCCCGGTGCGGCCGGCCGTGCGGGCGGCCTCCGAGCTGCTCGGCATCGATCCGCTGCTCGTCGCGAACGAGGGCAAGGCGCTACTCGGCGTCCGTGCGGTCGACGAGAAGGCCGTGCTCGAGGCGCTGCACACGCATCCGCTCGGCCGCGACGCCTGCCGGATCGGTCGCTGCGTCGCAGAACCGGCCCGGCGCGTCGTTCTCGACACCGGATTCGGACGCCGGCTGGTACTCGAACCCGACGGCGAACTGCTGCCACGGATCTGCTGAGGAGTCGCGATGCAGGCGCCGAACCCGACGGCCGACGAGCCGGTCCGGACCGAGATCCTCGGAGCCGTCGGCGTCATCACACTCGACCGACCGCAGCGTTTCAACTCGCTGGACGTGCGCACCGCCCAGGATCTGCGCCGGGCGGGGCTGCGCATGGCCCGCGATCCTGCCGTGCGCGCCATCGTGCTGCGCGGCCGCCCGGGTGTGTTCTGCGGTGGCGTGGATCTGCGCTACGTCCGGGACGGCGGCCGCGTGGAGGATCTCGCCTATCTCACACCCGACGCGGCGACGGAGGGACGCGGCGCGATCTTCAAGCAGGTACTCGAGTACGTGAACGGCGCGATCATCGAGATCCGGCGCGCACCGAAGCCGGTGCTGGCGGCGGTCGATGGCATCGCCGCGGCCGGCGGCCTCGGTCTCGCGCTGTGCTGTGATCTGGTGCTGGCGTCCGAGCGCGCGGTCTTCGAGTGGGCCTACGGAAGGACGGGGCTGTCCGGCGCCGAGAGCGTCACATTCCTGCTGCCGCGTCTCGTCGGACTGCGCGGCGCGCTGGACCTCGCATGGCTCTCGCCGCGTCTCGATGCGCACGCCGCCCGGGCGCGCGGCCTCGTCTCCGAAGTGCTCGCGACGGACGGCTTCGAAGCCGCGGTGCTCGAAGTGGCCGAGCGACTCGCGGACGGGCCGGCGGACGCCTATGCCCGTACCAAGCGATTGCTGAACCGAGCGGCCGGCATGGAGGCGCTCGAAGCCCACCTGTCGGCCGAGGTCGAGGCGCTCGTCGAGAGCGCGGACTCCGCGGAGTTCACCGCCGGACTCGAGCGCTTCTTCGCACGCAAGCGCCCGCACGGCGCGGAGGAGTGACCGCCATGCACGAGGTCTCGATCGCCGCGTCTCTGCTGGATCTCGTACACGAGCACGTCCGCCCCTGCGCCGCGCGCCGGGTGCTGCGGATCCACGTCCGCATCGGAGAGCAGGCTGGCGTCGAACCCGAGCTGCTGCACTCGGCCTGGGAGCTGGTGCGCGCGGGCGGTCCGGCCGCGGACGCCGTGCTCGAGCTGCACGCGGTTCCGGTCCGCTGGCAGTGCCGCGCGTGCGAGAAGACGCTCGTGGCGACGCCGACTCTTACGTGTGTCGACTGCGGGGGCAACGCCCGCCTGGTCGCCGGCGACGAGCTGTTCCTCGATCGCATCGAACTGGAGGTGGACTGACATGTGCGAGGTCTGCGGCTGTGGGGATCCGGAGCTCGTGTCGCTGGACGTGCATCAGCGCATCCTGGTGCAGAACGACCGCACGGCGGCGCACAATCGCGCGCACTTCCAGGCGGGCCGGACGCTCGCGATCAACCTGATGGGCTCGCCGGGCTCCGGCAAGACCGCCCTGCTCGAAGCGACGCGGCGTGCTGCGCCGGATCTACAGCTCGGCGCCGTCAGCGCAGACCTGGCCACGGAGAACGACGCGTCCCGCCTGCAGGCCGCCGGCATCCCGAGCTGGACGATCACGACCGGCACCGCCTGCCATCTCGACGCCGGCATGGTGCACCGGCTGCTGCACGGCCTGCCGGAGCGGACGTTCGACGTGTTCTTCATCGAGAACGTCGGCAACCTGGTCTGCCCGGCCCTCTACGATCTCGGCCAGGCCCGGAACGTGGTGGCGCTGTCCACGACGGAAGGCGTCGACAAGCCGCTCAAGTATCCGGTGATGTTCCGCGCCGCGGACCTGGTGCTGCTGACCAAGTCCGATCTGCTGCCGCACCTGCCGCAGGTCGATCCCGAAGCGATCCGGGCGGCGCTCGCGCGCGTGGCGCCGGAACCGCGGCTGCTCGTCGTGTCGGCGGTGACCGGCGAAGGCCTCGAGGCCTGGGCGGCGTGGCTTCGCGCCGCGTGGCAGAAGCTTCCCGAACCGGCGCCCGCCGGCCGCGCTCCCCATCCTTAGCTTCGTGAAGCGACCGCGGCCGACACCGCTCGGTTCCGCCACCGCCCACGCCGACGGCGGGCCCGGGCTCGCCAGAGCCGCTGCCGCTGCGTAGACTCGCGCCGATGGAGACGCGAGCGGCGCTGATCATCGGCGTGGGGGCGGAGCCGGGACTCGGCGCGTCGTTGTGCCGGCGCTTCGCGCGGGAAGGGCTGCACGTCTTCGCGTGCGGAAGAACGGCGCCGCGGGTCGAGGGCCTGGCGGCGTCGATTCGCGCCAGCGGGGGCCGGGCGACCGGCTTTGCGGCCGACGCGACGAGAGCGGGCGACGTCGCGACGCTCTTCGATCTGGTGCAGGGCGAGACCGGCAGCCCGCCGGCGCTCGTCGTCTTCAACGTCGGCAACGCGGTGGTCCGCCCGTTCCTCGAACTCGACCCGGACCACTTCGAACAAGCCTTCCGCACCTCCTGCCTCGCCGGCTTCCACGTCGGGCAGCAGGCGGCGGGCCGGATGGTGCCGGCGGGCGGCGGCACGCTCGTCTTCACCGGGGCGACGGCTTCGGAGAAGGCGCGGCCGCCGTTCACCGCGTTCGCCGTGGCGAAACACGGACTGCGTGCGCTCGCGCATGGTCTGGCCCGGGAGTTCGGTCCGCAGGGTCTGCACGTCGCGCACGTTCTCGTCGACGGCCTGATCGCCGGCGACCAGGCGCTCTCCCGCATGCCCGCGCTCGCCGACAGGCTGGGCGCCGACGGCATGCTGGATCCCGATGCGATCGCGGACAGCTACTGGCATCTCCACAACCAACACCGTTCTGCGTGGACTCTCGAGCTCGACCTGCGACCCTACCGCGAGAGCTTCTGAGCCCGGCAGATCGAAGGACCCGGAGCGATGGCGGCGAGGAGCGGACGGCGGGCCCGGTCAGGCGGCCGCGACGGCGGTGACGCTCTCCGACACGATCCCGAGCAGTTCGTCTAGATCGTCGTCGGGAATGACGAGGGGGGGCGTCACGTAGACGACGTTGCCGAGCGGGCGCAGATAGGCGCCGCGCCGGCGGGCCTCCTCGAATACGCGCCAACCCGCCTGCTCGAGGTACCCGGCAGCTCCGGAGAGATCCAGGGCGCCGATCATGCCGAGCGAACGGGTGTGCGCCACGCCGGGCAGCGACTCGAGCGCCGTGAAGCAGCGCGCGATGCGTTCCGCCTTGGCGGGAATCCCGGCCAGCACCTTCTGGTCCTCGTAGATCCGCAGCACCTCGAGCGCAACGGCCGCGCCGAGCGGATTGCCGCAGAACGAGTGTCCGTAGTAGAACGCGCGCTCGGCGCCGCCGTGGAAGCCTTCGAAGAGGCGCTGCGTCGCGAGCGTGGCGGCCATCGGCAGCATGCCGCCGGAGAACCCCTTCGCGGTGCACAGCAGGTCGGGCGCCACGCCGGCATGATCACAGGCCCACATCGGACCGGTCCGGCCGTAGCCGGTGAAGACCTCGTCGGCCACCAGGAACACGTCGTGGCGATCGCACAGTTCGCGCGCGACCCGCAGGTACGCCGGGTCGTAGATGCGCATCCCGGCGGCGCCCTGCACCACCGGCTCGAGCACGACGGCGGCGATCCGGTCCGCCTTGCGCGCCAGCAATTCCGCCAGCGCATCGCAGGCGTGATCGAGCGAGACGCCGAGCTCACCGGGCGACGGCACGTGGAAGACCTCCGCGAGCGCACCGGCAAAGGGCTGCCGAAACAGCTCGACGCCGCTGACGGCCGTGCATCCGAGGGTCTCGCCGTGGAAACCGCCGGCGAGGCCGACGAAGGCCTGGCGTTCGGGTCGGCCGTTCTGTCCCCAGTACTGGAGCGCGAGCTTGAGCGCGACCTCGACGGCCGTCGAGCCGTCATCGCTGTAGAAGACGTGCTCGAGGCCCGGCGGAGCGAGCGCGCACACGGCTTCCGCCAGTTCCGCCGCCGGCGCGTGGGTGACGCCGGCGAGCGAGACGTGCGGAAACGCGCGGGCCTGCGCGGTGAGCGCTGCGACGAGCCGCGGATGCCCGTGCCCGAGGGCTGCGACCCACCATGAGGAGTTCGAGTCCAGGTACGAGCGTCCGTCGGCGTCGTATAGACGCGCCCCTTCGGCGCGCACGATCACCAGTGGGTCGACCCGCCGGGCGTAGTCATCCATGGCGGTGTAGGGATGCCACACGCGACGCTTGTCGAGGGCGACGATGCGATCGCGAGCGGAATCGCGATCCGGATCCGGACGGCTCACCCGCACTCCGAAGGCAACGCCACTAGAACGCCGACTCCGCCAGCACCCGCAACGCCTCGGGCTGGCCGGCGCCGACCAGCAACGTCCGGATCGGCGAGGCCTTCCAGGCGTCCAGGCGCTCTCGGATGCGCTCCTTCGGGCCGATCAAGGCGATCGCATCGACCAGCTCGTTCGGGACTTCGGCCATCGCCTCGGCCTTCTTCCCGGCCAGGTAGAGATCCTGGATCTTGACCGCGGCCGCCTCGTAGCCGAGCCGCTTGGCGTAGTCGTTGTAGAAATTCTTGCCGCGCGCGCCCATGCCGCCGATGTACAGCGCCAGCATGCCCTTGATCGGCATCCGACACTTATCGATGTCATCTCCCAGGATACAGGTCACGAAGGGCGCGACGTCGAAGTCGGCCAAGGACTTGCCGCCGCCGGCCTTCTGGAACCCTTCGTTCAGGTGCGGCTCGAGTAGATCCCAACGCTCGGGGTCCATCCACACCGGGATCAACCCGTCGGCCACTTCGGCGCTGCAGCGGATCCCGGCAGGCCCGATCGACGCGGTGTAGATCGGCAGATCCTTGCGGCCGTGCAGGATGCTCTTGAGCGGCTTGCCGAGGCCCGTGGCGCCCGGTCCGTGATACGGGATCTCGTAGTGCTCGCCCTTGAACTCGAGGCCGCGCTCGCGCGCCAGGATCTGGCGGATGATCTGCACGTACTCCCGCGTCCGCGTCAGCGGCTTGCCGTACGCGACGCCGTGCCAGCCCTCGACGACCTGGGGGCCCGACGGCCCGAGCCCGAGAATGAAGCGACCGCCGGACATCGCATCGAGCGTCATCGCCGTCATCGCCGTCATCGCCGGCGTGCGCGCCGGCATCTGCATGATCGCGGTCCCGAGTCGGATGCGGGTCGTGAAGGCGGCGATGTACGCGAGCGGCGACACCGCGTCGGATCCGTAGGCCTCGGCGCTCCACACCGAATCGAAGCCCAGTCGCTCGGCTTCGAGGATCAACTCGCGGTTGATCTGCATCTGCGCACCGGAGTAGCCGGCCGTGAGGCCGAGGCGGAGGGACGACATCGTGATGCTCCTTCGGTTGGGCGACGGCATCATAGCCCGCGATGCGGGCCGCGCCCTCTGGCGCCGAGCGCCCTCGCTACGCCGCCGGCGAAGGGATCTCGATCGCGCGGATCGGCAGTTCGACGACGAACCGGGTGCCCGCCCCGGCCTCCGACTCCACCCAGATCCGACCGCCGTGGCGCTCGATGATCCCGTGCGAGAGCGACAGGCCGAGGCCGGTTCCCTGTCCGACCGCCTTCGTCGTGAAGAAGGGCTCGAAGACCCGGTCGCGGACTTCGGGCGGAATCCCGGGACCTTCGTCCTCGAACTCGAGGCGCACGCGCGTCTCGTCGAGCGCGCGCGTGCGCACGCGGATCCGCCCCTTGTCGCCCATGGCGTCGCAGGCGTTGATCAGCAGGTTCATGAACACCTGGTTCAACTGGCCGGCGTGGCAACGGACCCGAGGCAGATCCCCGAAGTCGCGTTCGATCTCGATCCCCGAGCGTGCCCGGGGCTCCATCAGGGACAGCGTGCGGTCGATCTCCTGGTTCAGATCCGCCTCCTGCAGCTCGGCTTGATCCATGCGGGAGAAGGTGCGCAGGTCGGCCACGATCTGCTTGACGCGCTGGGTTCCCTCCCGGCTGCGGCTGAGCAGCTTGCGGATCGCCTCGCGCACGCGGGAGACGTCGCCGCCGCGCTCCTGGAGCGCCGTCAGCTTGGCCACGTACTCCTCGAGCAGCTTGAGGTTCGCGTGCACGAAACCGATCGGATTGTTGAGTTCGTGCGCCACTCCGGCGACCAGTTGCCCGAGCGTGCGCATCTTCTCGCTCTGCACCAGCAGCGCCTGCGTCTCGCGCAGCTCCTGGGTCCGCTCCTCCACGCGCGCCTCGAGCGTCTCGTTGAGCTTCGCGATCTCGTCGAATGCGCGCGCGTTCTCGATCGCGATCGAACTCTGGTTGGCCAGCGTCAGCAGCAACTGCCGATCGTCGGGGCCGAAGCGATCCCCGGATCCCTTGCGGCCGACGGCGATCACGCCCAGCAGATCCACGCCGAACAGGATCGGCACCAGCAGCGCCAGATCGAGTTCGTCGAAGACCGCGAGACAGGGTTCGCGCATCTGGGGGTCGGTCTCTTCTTCGACGTCTTCCCGGGACACGTCCTCGCGACGCATCCACAGGTACTTGCAGACCGGATGATCCATCGACAGGGCGAAGGCCTCGCTGCCCGCCGGCCACGAACCTCCGGTCGCCTCGGCGCGCAGCTTGCGGTCGTCGTCGGTGAGCAGCAGGACCATCGAACGCTCGACCGCCATCGCTTCGCTGAGCGCACGGACGATCCGCTCCACGATCTCCTGGATCGACAGCATCGACACCATCGCTTCGGAGATCTCCCGCACGGTCTGTCGATAGCGGCCCTGGTCCCGATCGAAGACGCGGTCCACGACCCGCTGAACGCGATTGCGCAGCGGATTGAAGGCCAGGATCGCGACGAACAGGAAGAGCATCGTGAACCGAGGCGAGCGTGCATCCAGGCGGAGCTTCACGAGCGCCGCATCTGCGAGTGCGATCAGGAACGCATAGGCGCCGGTGATGGCGAGCGTCGCCGCGCCGTAGGCGACCGACGAGCGCGCCAGATGCCGGATGTCGAAGAGCTGGCGCCGGACGATCCCATAGCTCACGCAGATCGGGAACACGACGAACCACAGCATCGCCAGGTAGACCGGAAAGCCGGTCGCGATGATGCCGTCGATCAGCAGCAGCAGGACGACCGGCACGAAGGAGACCAGGGCCCCGAACAGCATGACGTCGGCGCGATCGGCAATCGCCTCGCCGCGGCGCCGCGTCCGCTCGACCAGCAGCACGCCGCAACAGAACAGCGCCATGGCGCTGACGAAGAAGAAGCCGACGTTCTGCACCGCGAAGTACGGCAGGCGCGGCGAGCCCTCCAGCCAGATCAGCGGCAGCGCGAGGAGCGCGACGGCCCACGGCAGGCGCCGCAACCACGGCCGCTTCACGACCCAGCGCGGCTCGAAGGGATAGCTGGTGAAGAGCTGGAAGGTCGCGGCCGCGAGCACTCCGAAGTTGGCCGCATTGCGCTCGTAGCCGTAAGTCTGGCGATAGGTGTCGAACGAGACGAAGAGCTGGGCCGCCATCGCCGCGCAGAAGACGGCGAAGGCCCACGACTCCTCACGATCCCGGCGCAACAGCCACACCAGCAGACCGAGCACGAGATACGTGACGCCCACGGCGAAACTCGCCAGATAGATCGGGATCAGCGCGACCGGGCCGGCGGGAGCCGGAACCGGATGCAGCATCACCGGGTAGGAGGACCCGTCGGGGCGCCGGAATTGGTACTGATTGGGCGTCCCCGCGCGGATTCCTCGCCAGTGTCCCTCGCGTCCCCATCGCAGATACGGAATTCCGTCGATGGCCTGCAAGCGGTCGCCCGGGCGGACCCCGGCCGCGCTGCCCTCCTCCGTGACCCATGTGATCGAGACGCGACCGGACGAGGTGCTGGTGTGGAACGGAATCGTGTAGCCGGTTCCGAACAGCGTCGCGCGCAGGAATGCGAAGAGCGCGAAGGCGGCCCAGGCGATAGCCAGCCACAGAGAGGCGCGCCGGAAGCGCAGACCCGGCAGGGGGAGGCCGGTCATGCTGGCCTCCGGCTGCCACGGGGGATTTCGTCGCGACGGGGCGCCGTCACGTCCTGCTCCCTCCGGACCGCGCGGGCTCCGTTCGAGAGGGTGTCTCGTCTTCGGAGGGCGCCGCCACCAGCGGCAGTTCGATCACGAAGGTCGTGCCCTCGCCGGGCGCCGAGCCCACCAGCATGCGACCGCCGTGACGCTCGACGATTCCATACGAGATCGACAGGCCGAGCCCCGTGCCCTTGCCGACCGGTTTCGTGGTGTAGAACGGCTCGAAGATCCGCGCCTGGACCTCGGGCGGGATCCCTGGACCGTCGTCGTGGAATTCGAGGCGGACACCGGACGACGACGGTGCGGACGAGCCGGGGGCCGGCAGCATGCCGATGACGCGGGTCCGGATCCGGATCCGCCCCTTCCCTTCGAGAGCGTCGCAGGCGTTCATCAGCAGGTTCATGAACACCTGACTCAGCTGGCCGGCGTAGCAGCGGACACGGGGCAGTTCCCCATAGTCGCGCACGAGATCGATCCCATCGCGCAGGCGCGGTTCCATCAGCGTGACGGTCCGGTCGATCTCCTCGTTGAGGTTCACGTCTACCAGATCGGCCTGATCCATCCTGGAGAAGGTGCGCAGGTCCTGGACGATCTTCGTGACGCGTTCGGTTCCTTCACGGCTGCGGCTCAGCAGCTTCTCGATCGCCGCCTCGATCTTCGTGGTGTCCTCGCCGGCCCGATGCGCCGCCGCGAGCTTGCGGCTGTATTCCTGCAGGAGCTGGAGATTGGCGTGGACGAAGCCGATCGGGTTGTTCAACTCGTGCGCGACGCCCGCCACGAGCTGTCCGAGCGAGCGCATCTTCTCGCTATGCATCAACTGGGCCTGCGCGTCGTGCAGCTCGTGGGTGCGCTCTTCCACCCGCGCCTCGAGGGTGGCGTTGAGATCCGCGATCTCGTCGAAGGCGCGGGAGTTCTGGATCGCGATGGAGCTCTGATTCGCGAGCGTCAGCAACAGCTGACGGTCCTCTGCGCCGAGACGCTCGCCCGAGTACTTGTGCCCCACGCCGATCGCGCCGATCAGGTCGGCCCCATAGGGAATCGGCACGATCAGTTCGACTTCGAGTTGATCGAAGACGTCGCGGCACAGTTCGCGGACCTCGAGATCCCGCTCGTCGTCGAAGTCCGAGCGGGCGAGCGCGTCGCGCCGGATCAGCAGCCGGCGGCAGAGCGGATGGTCGAGGGCGAGCAGGAAATCGAGGGATTCCTCCTCCCAATCCCCGCGCGCAGCGGCTGGGGCAAGCTGACGATGCCCCTCTTCTTCGAGCAGGACCACGGCGCGAGACACGCCCATCGTCTCGGTGAGCGCCACGAGGATCCGGTCCACGACCTCCTTCGTCGACAGCATCGAGACCATCGCTTCGGAGATCTCGCGGAGCGCGCGGCGATAGAGCGCGTGATCGCGGTCGAAGAATCGGTCGACGAGCGACTGCATGCGATCGCGCAGCGGATTGAAGGCGAGGATCGCGGCGAACAGGAACCCGACCGAGAACCACGGTGAGCGGGCGTTGACGTTGAAGCGCGTCACGACCGCATCGGCGAACGTGATCAGGAATGCGTACAGTCCGGTGATCACGAGCGTGACGGCGCCATAGGCAGCGCTCGATTTGGCGACGACCCGGATCTCGAACAGCTGTTTGCGTACGATCCCATACCCGACGGCGATCGGGAACACGAAGAACGCTGCGAAGCCGAGGTGATAGGGAAACGAGGCCGGCAGCCAGTTGGCGGCCAGCAAGGCGAGCATCGCCGGCAGGAAGCTGACGACGGCGCCGAGCAGCATCACGTCGGCCCGGTCCGCGGCCTTCGTCTCGCGCAGATGACTCCGCTCGCGCAGTGCGACGAGGATCGAAACGAAGCACAGGCCGATCGTGAACCACAGCGCCGCCGGTTTGCCGACGGCGAGCGGAAGGCGCAGCGCCCCCTCGGTCGCAGCCAGCAACCCGATCGGAACCGCGACCAGATACGGCACGCTGCGGGTGAGCGGATGCCGCACGACCCACGGCGGCTCTTCCGGATAGCTGGTGAACAGATGGAAGGTGGTGGCGCCGATCAACGGGAGATTCAGCCAGTAGGCGAGCCACGGAGACGTCCCGGGCTGGGCTGGAAGCAGCAGTTGCGCGCCCATCACGCAGCAGAACAGGAACAGCGCCCAGGTTTCGATTCGATCGGGACGCATCCGCCACACGGTGACGCCGACCGCGAGATACACGAGCCCGATCAGCGGCAGCAGCAGGAGCACCAGCGAGAGCGAGCGCGGGACCAGGGCCGCGGCCGGGACCGGACGGAGCGCGACCTCGAGGACGCGGCCGCGGTCGCCCTGACGGACGCGATACTCGTTGGGAACACCGGCTCGGATCCGACCGCGATCGACGAGCGCGCGTTCCACCACCTCGCCGTCGATCGCCAGCAATCGGTCGCCGGGGGCGATTCCGGCGGCCCGCGCCTCGTCCGAGACGGCGCTGATGCGCCACGGGTGGGTCGCCAGACCGCTGATCAACAGCGGCGGCACGACCTCCGGCGCCGCCGACAGGCGGTGCGCGGCGGCGAAGCCGAGCGCGAGCACGACCCAGGCCAGCGCCAGAAGGGCGGTGACCCGCCGGAAGCGCAGGGTCGCATTGCGGTTCATCTCGCTCCCGAGGACACGCGGCCCGTAGCGTAAGGAGCGAGTCGGCCTGCCGTCAAACCGGCCCGCCGATCCGACCCCTCCGGCCTGCGCGAGCCCTCGGAGCCGTCAGCGTCCCTGTCGTCGGGCCTCGAACTCGATCAGGGCGGGATCGACCAGCGCGTCAGCGCCGTAGTTGTATCCCCGGTTGCTCAGCACGACGACGTCTTCGGCCCCGGCGGCGGCCGCTTCCGCGGCGAGCAGTTCCCGGACCCGGGCGAGCTTCGCGCCGGTATCGATCGCCGTCGAACGGCCGGCGGCGTCGTCGACCCGGCACACCGGCGCGTCGCCAGCGCCGGCGAACAGCGGCACTTCGGCGAGCCAAGGCGTGTCCGACAGGGCCGAGACGCCAGCGGCGGCATCCGACGACGCGGAGCCTTCTGCACCGGCGTCCGCCGGGGCCGGGGGCAGGAGGAGGAGCGCGAATCCGGCGCCGAAGGCCCCGGCACAGAGCGCGAGCGTTCGCAGGGTCATGAGAGCCTCCATCGTCACTTCACGACGCTCCGAGATCGACCGCCCGCGACCTCACCTTGACCCGTCAAGAAAGGGGCCGGGTTCGTTTCGTCAACTTTTCCCCTTGGGGAAAAGTTGACGAAACGAACCCGGCCCCTTTCTTGACGGCTTGCGGCTCCTAGAGCTTTTCCGGAGTTCCGTCGCGCTTGGCGCGCTCGTCGTTCGCCTGCTTGGCGCTCATCAATTCGGGCATGATCCGGTCGAGATCCTCGAGCGACCACGGACGCGCGGCCTGGAAGGATCGGATCACGGCCGGTTGCTGCATGATCCCGATCGTGCCGCGCATCACGTTGAAGATCTGACCGGTGATGCTTCGCGCCGTGTCGGACGCAAGCCAGGTGCACAGCGGCGCGATCTGGGCCGGGCTCCGCGTCCAGTCCTCCTCCGATACCGACTCGCCGCGCCCCTCCAGGAGCGGGATCGTCAACCGCGTGGCGGCGCCGGGCGAGATCGTGTTGACGGTGCATCCGTACTTGGTGAGTTCCAGCGCCAGCACCCGGGAGAAGCCCGCGATCCCGGCCTTGGCGGCCCCGTAGTTCGACTGCCCGAAGTTGCCGAACAGTCCTGACACCGACGAGAAGTTGAGGATTCGCGCGCCGCGACGGTCGTGCTCGCGCAGGTAGCGGGCGAAGGGCGCCGTGCAGCAGAAGTGCCCCTTCAGGTGCACGGTCATCACGCCGTCCCAGTCTTCCTCGGTCATCTTGAAGATGGTCCGGTCGCGCAGGATCCCGGCGTTGTTGACCAGGATGTCGAGCGCGCCGAACGTCTCGATCGCGGTGCCGAAGATCGCTTCGCCGCCGGCGACGGTCGCGACCGTGTCGTAGTTGGCGACCGCCTCGCCGCCAGCGCCGCGGATCTCGGCCACGACCTCGTCGGCCACACGCCCCGCGCCGCTGCCGTCCGCCGCCGCACCGAGATCGTTGACGACGACGCTCGCACCGGCGCGGGCGAAGTCGAGTGCGATCTCACGCCCGATTCCGCGGCCTGCCCCCGTGACGACGGCAACTTTTCCATCGAGTACACCCACAGCCATTCCTCCAGCCTCATCGGACCGATCTCATCGGACTGATGTTTGCGGCTCGGACCCCATGGTTCCGAGCGGCCTGCGCCGCAGCGTAGGACGCTTCCGCGCCGGCGGACAGCGATTCGTTCACAGGCTTGCCGAAAATCGGCCACTGGCGAACGCGCATCGCCGGGTGGGAGGAGCACACCCGGAGCCGTCACGCCTCTCTCCCCGCTGGCGGTCGAACGCGCCGGCGTACTTCGTCTCGTAGCGATCGTGCTCAGATCCCCGAGCCATCCTTTTCCTCTCCCACGTGGATCCCGCACTCGCGCGTCGCGGCACTCTCCCACCACCAGCGGCCGGCGCGAATGTCGTCACCGGGCTGGATCGCGCGCGAGCACGGATCGCAGCCCACGGACGGATAGCCCTCCCGGTGCAGCCGGTTCACCGGGACGTTGTGCTCGCGCACGTAGGTCCAGACCTGCTCCTCGCTCCAGTCCGCCAGCGGATTGATCTTGATCCGCCCGCCATGGGCCACGTCGATCTCGACCTTCGGCGCATCCCGGCGCGTCACGCCCTGCTCTCGCCGCAGCCCGGCCACCCACGCATCGATCCCGGCCTCGGCGAAGTAGCGCCGCATCGGCTCGACCTTGCGCAGCCGGCAGCACCACCGCCGGTGCTCGACCGATTCATAGAAGAGATTCTGCCCATGGCGACGGACCATGTCCTGCACGGCATGCGCATCGGGGAGGACCACCTCGACCTGCACGCCGTACCGCTCGCGGACGCGGTCGACGAGGTCATGGGTCGCCTGCGGCAGACGCCCGGTGTCGAGCAGGAAGACCCGCGAACTCGGCTCGATGCGCAGCATCGAGTCGAGCAGCACGAGGCCCTCAGGGGCGCCGAAAGAGCAGGAGAGCACGAGTCGCGGATGGAAACGCGCCAGCGCCCAGTGCAGCAAAGCCGTCGCATCGAGAGACTCGAGACGACCGCTCTCCACCTCGGCGAGCACGCTCGCCGAGAGACCCCGAGCGACGGGGGCTTCGTCTTCCAGCAGATCGGGTTCGATCAAACTCCGCGTCCTCCGCCGGATCTCCCGGCATCTGGCACCCCGCGGCAATTTCCGACTTTGCCGCGAGATTGGCAAGTCTACTATTCATTACTCTGTAACTGTTTATTTATCGACTGCGATGGCCGCGCAGTCGTGTCGAAGGCGAATCCGTCCCGGGGGCCGCTCATGCCCGTTCGGGCGGATTTCCCAGCAGCCTCCCGCCCGGGCGCCAGGGACGCACGGCGCGCGGGTCGCGGACGCCGGCCGCGAGCGCATCGACGCGAACGCCGAGCCCGGGATGCGACAGCGCCGGCGCGAGCGCGCACAACGGCTCGAGCACGAAGGGCCGCTCGGCGAGCCGCGGGTGCGGGACGCAGAGCCCGGGCTCGTCGATCACGCGCTCGCCGTAGAGCACCAGATCGAGGTCCAGCGGGCGCGCCAGCCAGCGCCTCCCCGCGCGCGTGCGGCCGGCCGCACGCTCGATGTCGAGCAGGGATGCGAGCAGGGTGTGCGGCGTCAGACCGGTGCGCAGCTCGACGACGGCATTCAAGAACGGCCCCTGCGGCGGGGGTCCGATCGGATCGGTTTCGAAGACCGGCGAGAGCGCTTCGATCCGGGTCTCCGGCAGCGCCGCGAGCCGCTGCAGCGCCAGCCGGAAATGGGCCTCGCGATCGCCGAGATTGCTGCCGAGCGACACGAAGACGCGCTCGCCCGGGTTCACTCGGCCGCCATGCCGATCTCGATCGGTGTGCCGGTGTCGAGCGTCTCGTCGCCTCGGGTGGCGCGCTCGAGCGTGAACGGAGAGCGCGCGCGGAATGCCGCGGCGCGCACCGGACACGGATCGACTGCGCAGCCGGAGCAGTGGCGCGGCCGGCACGGGTCGAAGTGGACGATCGCCTCCCCCGGCAGACTGGACGGTGCGAGCAGTCGGACCTCGAGCTGCTCGCTGATCCGGTGCAGTCGATCGGCATCGAAGTAGCGCGGCACCACCAGGTGCAGGTCGACGTGCTGCGTGGAGCCGGAACGCCAGGCGCGCAGGCTGTGGGCGTCGATGCACCACGGCTCCCGCTCCTGCTCGAGCGCGTCGACCATCCCTTGCAGCAGCTCCGGATCCGCCTCGTCCATCAGCCCGCTCACGGACTGGCGCAGCAAGCCCCAGCCCGTCTTGAGGATGTGCGCGGCCACACCGAGCGCGACCAGTGGATCGAGCAGTTCCCAACCCGAGATCCAGACCGCCCCGAGGCCCGCGATGACGCCGACACTCGTCACGACGTCCGTCAGCAGGTGTTCGCCATCGGCGACCAGCGCCAGCGAGTGCGCGCGACGGCCGACACGGATCAGATACGCACCCACCGCTGCGTTGATGACCGTCGCGCCGGAGACGAGCAGGAGACCCACGTCGAGCTTGCGCAGCTGCGGACCTTCGACGAGTTGGCGGATCGCCTCTACGGCGATCCACAGCGCGGCGACGGCGATCAGCGTCCCCTCGACGCCCACCGAGAAGAACTCGACCTTCCCGTGGCCGTAGGGATGATTGTGATCCGCAGGCTGCATCGAGATGTACAGACTCAACAGCAGCAGCGCGCCGGCGACGACGTTGACGATCGACTCGAGCGCATCCGAGAGCACGGCGGCCGAGCCGGTGAGCCGCCACGCCAGGATCTTCACCGAGAGGACCAGCAGCCCCGCGGCCACCGCGAGCCAGCCGGCACGCAGTCGCGTGGCGTATTCGAGGCGTTCGGCCAGGGGAGCGTGGACGGCAGCCATCGGCGCGGAACATACGGAGTCGCTGCGCCGCCCGCCGCGGGAGCGCTCCGCCGGAGCCCAGCGGGCGCCCCGGCGGCCCCCTCGCGAGCGCGCCGCCGCGCGCGTCGCCTGCTCGCGCCGGTCGCTACATTGCGGCCGTGCTCCACCATCGCACGCTGCCGCCCGCGCTCCTCGACGACGTGCCGGGTCCGCGCTCCCGCGCGCTGGCCGCTCGGCTGGCGCGCGTCGAATCGCGCAACGTCACGTGCCTCGCGCCGGAGCCGCCCATCTTCTGGGAGCGCGCCGCCGGCGCCAACGTGTGGGATGCCGACGGCAACCGCTTCGTCGACCTCGGCGCCGGCTTCGGGGTCGCGAGCGCCGGCCACGCCCACCCGCGGATCGTCGCCGCCATCGCCGAGCAGAGTGCGACGCTGCTGCACGCCATGGGCGACGTCCATCCAGCCGTCGTGAAGGTGGAGTTGCTCGAGCGGCTGACGGCCCTGTTCCCCGGGGCGGGCCCGGCACGCGCCGTGCTCGGCTCCTCCGGGTCGGATGCCGTCGAAGCCGCACTCGAGACCGCCCTGCTCGCGACCGGCCACGCCGGTGTCCTCGCGTTCGAGGGCGCCTACCACGGACTCTCGCTCGGTGCGCTCGACACCACCTGGCGGCCCGAGTTCCGAGACCCGTTCGCCGCCCGGCTCCCCGGCACGACCGTGTTCGCGCGTTTCGGCGACCTCGCCGACGTGGAACGCGTGGCGTGCCGCGCCCCGCACGCGATCGGCGCCGTGCTGGTGGAACCGATCCAGGGCCGCGGCGGCGAACGCATCCCGCCCGCGGGCTTCCTGCGGGCGCTGCGTGCGCTCTGCGATCGTGAGGGTTGGCTGCTGCTGGCCGACGAGATCTACACCGGACTCGGTCGGACGGGCCGCACCTGGGCCGTCGACCACGAGGACGTGGTGCCGGACCTGCTGTGCGCCGGCAAGGGACTGGCCGGCGGCATGCCGTTGTCGGCATGTATCGGCCGCGCCGGCGTGATGGACGCCTGGCCGGAATCGACCGGGGAATCGCTGCACACGCAGACGTTTCTCGGCCACCCCCCCGGTTGCGCGGCGGCGATCGCCGCCCTGGACGTGCTCGCGGAGGAACAGCTCGCCGAGCGGGCGGCGGCCCTCGGCGAGCGCGCGCTCGCGCACCTGCGCGAGCGCCTCGCACCGGCCTGCGCCGCCAAACGCGTGCGCGACGTGCGTGGACGCGGCCTGCTGATCGGCATCGAATGCGACGAGGGCGGCCGGGCACTGGCCGTCTCGCAGGCCGCGCTGCGCCGCGGCGTCATCGTGATCCCCTCCGGCGATCGCGGGGAGGTGCTGTCGGTCACGCCGGCGCTGAACATCGAGGCCGAGGCGCTGCTGGCGGCGCTCGACGTGCTCGCCGAGAGCATCGACGCGTGACTCCGAACGCGGAAGCGACGGAACACCACGGAGCGCAGGGACCCGATCCGGCGCGGGCGGCGCTGGATGCGCGCGTGCTCGCGTGGCTCCGCGAGCCTCTCTCCGCTCAGGACGCGGCGCCGCCGGACGACGAACGCTTCGACGAACTGGCCCGCACGCTCTTCGGCTTCCAGTTCGAACACTGCGTCCCGTACCGCCGGTTCTGCGAAGCGCGCGGTCGCACGCCGGCGAACCTCCAGCGTTGGAGCGAGATTCCGGCGATTCCCGCCGCTGCATTCAAGGAACTGCCGCTGCGCAGCTTCTCCCGCGAGCGCATCTGCCGCGTGTTTCGCACCAGCGGGACGACGGCGACCCAGCGCGGTGCGCTGGCTCTCGACACGCTCGAGCTCTACGAAGCCTCGCTGCTGCCGAGCTTCCGGCGCGGGGTGTTGCCGGATCTCGGACCCGGCGCCCGCGCCCGGCTGCGGATCCTCGCGCCGGCGCCCGACGACGCGCCGGATTCCTCGCTGTCCCACATGTTCGGCGTCGTGCTGCGGGAACTCGGTGACGAACGCAGCGGCTTCGACGTCCGCGACGGCGCGCTCGACGTGCGCGGGCTGCACGCAGCGCTCGTGGCCGCCTGCGACGACGGCGTGCCGGTGGCGCTGTGCGGGACGGCCTTCGCCTTCGTGCACCTGCTCGATGCCTTCGCGGCGCGCGGTGTGCGTCTCGTCCTGCCCCCTGGATCACGCGTCATGGAGACCGGCGGCTTCAAGGGCCGTGCGCGGGAGCTGCCGCGCGCGCAGTTGTACGAGGCGATCGCGACGTCGCTCGGCGTGGCGCCGGACCGGATCCTCAACCAGTACGGCATGACCGAACTCGCCTCCCAGTTCTACGACTCCGTTCTGTGTTTGCCGGGCTCGCCGCGACGCAAGCTCGCGCCGCCGTGGACACGCGTGCGGATCCTCGATCCGGAGCGCGGCGAAGAAGCCGCCCCGGGCGCCGTCGGCATCGTGCAGATCTTCGACCTCGCCAACACCGGCAGCATCCTCGCGATCCAGACCGCGGACCTCGGCCGGACGCTCGCCGGCGGCTTCGATGTGCTGGGACGGGAGGCCGGCGCCGAGGCCCGCGGCTGCTCGCAGGCCGCCGACGAGCTGTTCGGCGCATGAGCGCCGCTGGCGCCGTCGAGCACGCCCTCGCGCGGCTGCGGCCGGCCGGCGCGGCGCTGCGCGCGCGGCCCGCCGCGGCCGTGCACGACGCACTGGCCGACGTGCTCGACGCGTGGTCCGCACCGGATTCGCCGTGGCAGTCGGCGCTGGCAGCGGAGCTTCCCGAGCCGACCGGCTTCTCGCCACAGACCTTGCGGGAAGGTCTGGCGCGCGGACTCGCCGGCTACACCGGGACGGCGTTGCGCGCACTGGTCCGCAGCGAGCTGGGCGGACCCGAAACCCTCGACGCCACCGGCCGCCGCCGTGTGCACGGGTTCGAGACCACGGCCACCGTGCTCGGCGGCGCGCTTCCGCTGCCGGCCCTCGTCGCGCTGCTCGCGCCGCTGGCGCTCCGCTCTCCGGTGCTGGTGAAGCCGGCCGTCTACGACCCGTCGACAGCCCGGCTCTTCGCCCGGTCGCTCGCCGAGCGCGATCCGCTGCTCGGCGCGTGCGTCGAGATCGTCGACTTCCGTCGCGACGATGCCGCGGCCATGGCGGCGCTGGGCCGCGCCGACTGCGTCGTCGCCACTGGATCCGACGCCGCCGTCGCCGCGATCGGGGCCGCCGTGGCTCCGTCGCGTCGCTTCGTCGCGCATGGACATCGGGTCTCGCTGACCCTGCTCGGGCCGGAGGCCACGCGCGGCGCGGCGTGCGAGCATCATGCCGCCGCGATCGCGCTCGACGTCGCCCTCTGGGACCAGCTCGGCTGTCTCTCTCCGGTGTCGGTTACGGTGGCCGATCCGGCCGCCGGCGCCGCGGACCGCGTGGCCGAGGCCCTCGGCGCGGCCTTGGCGCGCCTCGAGACGAGCATGCCGCGGGGGCGGATCGCCCCGGCGGCGGCCGCCGCCATCGTGGACGAACGCGCGCAGGCCGAGGTCCGCGCGGCCGGCGGCCTCCAAGTGCGCGTGCTCGCCTCGCCGGGGACGTCCTGGACGGTAGTTCGCGAAGCCGATGCGCAGCCGCGACCGGCTCCGCTCCACCGCTTCGTGCGGGTGCACCCGGCGGCCGATCCGGCGTGCGCCGTCGCGGCGCTGCAGAGCCGGCATCCACCCCTTGCCGCCGTCGCGATCGCCGGCTTCGGCGCTGCGGAAGCAGCGCTCGCGTCGAGACTGCTCGAACTCGGCGCGTCGCGCGTCTGCGCTCCCGGCGCGCTGCAAACGCCGCCGCTCGCGTGGCCGCGCGGAGGATTCGGCGTGCTGACACCCCTCGCGCGTCACAGCAGCGACGAGCGAACTCTCTGATACGCGGAAGCGTGTCGGAACCGGCCGCCTGGGGCCGGTCGCGGCTGACCGCAGGACCGTGACGGAAAAGATTTTCTCTTATCCAGTAATCGGCGTTCTCTTCGCCTCGTTCGGGCCGCGGCGACAGACGTCGGACCTCGCTTCGGGCCGAGCGATCAACGTACTGCTCTCGTTGCGTTTTTCGGTCTGCTTCGGGTCACGGCCGGGCTCGCCCCGGCACTGGCGCGGGGTTTGCATCATGGGGCGTTCGGGAAGGGGCTCTCGGCATATGCCGGACGGGCCGCCGCGGAATCGTGGGCGGCCTTCGTGTTGCCGGTGTCATGGCGAGGGGCTCGTTGACAGCCAGACCCGCGGGGTCTCGGCGGGAGCCGTTCGTGCAAACATTCCTCCCTCGTAGCCTGTTGCTCGGTCTCGTCCTCCTGCTCGGCGGGAGCGCCCCCGCGTCGGCGATCCTGATCGTCGGCGGCGCGAATAACATGAGCCGGTGCGTAACCGACAACACGAACAACGCCGGGGCGACCGGCTCGAACAGCATCGCCTACGTCGGCAACGAGAACCACGAGCTCTGCAACGAGTCCGGGACCCTGGTCGACAACAACGGGATCCGGATCGGGCAGAGCGTGACGGGCAGCGGCACCGCGGACGTCGACATCCGGACCTTCGCCGGCGCCGCGGTGGATTCCGCGATCGGAGCCAAGGAGTACACGCGGGGCGAGATCCGTTTCAGCATCCCGGTCACGATCGACGTGCCGAGCGGCTGGACCTGGAGCCTCGACATCGACCAGAGCATCCTCGGCCTGCTCGCGATCAAGAACGACGGGACGGGAAGCGGAGACGCCGGCATCACCAACGTGAGCTTCAACGCGAACGGCAACCCCTTCAACCTGGCGGTGAGCAACGGCGGCACGCTCGCCAGCAGCTCGACCGCGACGCGCCAGTTCTCCGGCTCGCGGACCGACACGCTGAATGGCGTGGGCGACGCGCTGCTGACGCTCGCCTTCGCGATCGACATCGATGCGTGGTCGGCTTGCGGTGG